>JADLBX010000074.1 GCA_020847435.1 Anaerolineales bacterium | reverse complement strand
TGACGAGGAGCAGGGTGCGATGCTCCGGGTTCATCGTCGTTTCCCACAGTTGAGTCGGGTTCATTTCGCCGAGACCTTTATAGCGCTGAAGGTTCGCCTTCTCGCCGATCTCCTTCATTGCCTTGTCCTTTTCTTTGTCGCTGTACACATACTTGACCGTGTTCTTATACGCGATGCGGTACAACGGCGGTTGGGCGATGTATAAGTGACCGTCTTCGATCAATTGCGGCATATAGCGGAAGAAGAACGTGAGCAACAGCGTGCGGATGTGACTGCCGTCCACGTCGGCGTCGGTCATGATGATCACGCGCCCGTAGCGCAGACCTTCGAGGTCGAAGTTGTCGCCGATGCCGGTGCCCAGCGCGGAGATCAACGCCTTGATTTCATTGCTCGACAAGATTTTGTCCAAGCGGGCGCGTTCGGTGTTCATGATCTTGCCGCGCAAGGGGAGGATCGCCTGGAAGTGCCGGTCGCGCCCCTGTTTGGCTGACCCGCCTGCGGAATCACCTTCTACGATGTAGAGTTCGGTCTTCGACGAATCGCGCTCCGAGCAGTCTGCCAGTTTACCGGGCAGAGTGAGCGACTCAAGCGCCGACTTGCGGATGACGAGATCGCGCGCCTTACGCGCCGCATCGCGCGCCCGGGCGGAGGTAAGACACTTCGCCACGATCGCTTTCGCCGCCTGCGGATTTTCCTCGAGGAACGTGCCGAACGCGTCGCCGACGACCTGCGTGACGTACGTCTGCACTTCGGGATTCATCAACTTGACTTTGGTCTGTGATTCGAATTGCGGACCCGGGTGCTTGACCGAAACAATGGCGGTCAACCCCTCGCGTGTATCGTCGCCGGAGAAGTTCGGGTCGGAGTCTTTGAGTAAACCGTTCTTGCGCGCGTAATCGTTGATCACGCGCGTCAGCGAGGAACGCAGACCGGTGAGGTGCGTCCCGCCGTCAATGGTGTTGATCGTGTTGGCGAACGAATACACCGACTCGGTGTACGCGTCCGTGTATTGGATGGCGGCTTCGACCCCGATGTTTTCGATCTCTTTTTCGACGTATACAACCGAATGTAAATTTTCCCGGTTGCGGTTCAAATAGCGCACGAACGAAGTGATGCCGCCCTCGAAGTAGAAGGTCATTTCGCGGTCGTTGCGCTCGTCCACGAACTGGATCGTCACGCCGCGCGTTACGAACGCCATTTCGCGGAAGCGCTGGACGAGCGTATCGAAGCGGTAGTCAATCTCTTCGGTGAAGATCTGCTTGTCGAATTTGAAGGTTTGCTTGGTGCCGTTTTCTTCCTTGCCGACTTTTCCAATCTGTTTGATTGCGCCTTGAGGAACGCCGCGTTTGTATTGTTGTTGCCAAAGTTTTCCGTCGCGCTTGATCTCGGTGGTCATCCATTCCGAGAGCGCGTTGACCGCGCTGACGCCCACGCCGTGCAAACCGCCGGAGACTTTGTATCCGCCGCCGCCGAATTTGCCGCCCGCGCCGATGACCGTCATCACCACGTCCACGGTTTCCATCGGTTTGCCCTTCGCGTCCTTCTTGGAAGGGTGCGGACCGACCGGGATGCCGCGTCCGTTGTCTTCGACGGTGACACTGCTGTCCGCATGAATCGTGATGTTGATCGCGGTGCAGAAGCCGGCGAGCGCTTCGTCAATCGCGTTATCCACCACCTCGTAGACGAGGTGATGCAAGGCTTTGATATCGGTGCCGCCCACGTACATGCCCGGGCGTTTCCGCACATGCTCGATCCCCTCGAGCGCCTGAATCGAACTTACGCCATAATCCACATCGTTTTTCTTTGCCAAAGTGACCTCCAAAAATGCCCGCCGTTTCTCTGCTTCAACAGCGAGGGCGGGGAATCAAATCTATGCTTGTTGTGTCGGGACGCCTTGCTTCTGTTGCGATTGCGCAAAGACGTTTTGCAACCAGGCGCCCATATCGCGGTAATACACAAAACTCGCGGCGAGGATGGTTGTGCTGATGAACGCGTGACCTGCAATGCCTACCAGTCTCATCCAGGTATCGCTTTCCGGGACGTTCCACAAAAAATTCAATCCCTGCGTCAGTAGGAAGGTTGTGAACACGAATAATCCACTTGTGGGCAGGGTGAATTGCGTGAGCCGCAGGCTGGAATAAAACGACAAAAGGGCATTCTGTTTGCGCGCGAAGATGCCGTGCGGCATGAAGAAAAATGGAACCACCAGCCAGTATGAAAGAAAAAAGATCAGGAACAGCGCGCCGTTTGCCAATGTGGGGCTGACGAATCCCGCCAAACCGACGATCAGCATGATCGGAATGGCTATGATCGTCAGGCAGATCACACACAAGATGGAAATTACCGCCGTCTGAAACAGGGCGCGCACAATTCCGATTTTGGCGTCCGCTTCACCCAACGCCGCCACCGAGACCCAACGGAAGTAGAGACTGCCGCCCACCCAACCGGCAAGGATGAGGAAGATCGTCCAGCCCATTAATCCCCAAATCGATTCGAGAGAGATGGCCTCGCGCAAGCCGAACGGAGTCTGCAATAACGATTCGGCGGGCAAGGCGAATGCCTCAAGACTGGGGATGCCGACGGGAAACGTGCGGAGCCAACTCAGCCAGTTGAAACGACTGAAAACCTCGACGGAATCTGTGAGCGTCTTCACCTCTTCGAGGGGCAGAGGTCTCGTCTTCAAGGTTTCGATCATCGCGTTGACGAGGGCTGAGTACAATTTGCCCGCGCTCATCTGCGCGCCCAGCCAGAGGAATGAATCAAAAAGCAGCGGCAGGAGGATCAACCAAATACGCGACGATACAATGTCGAACCCCGCGCGTAACGAGCCGATGATTCCGGGCGGGGGCGGTATTTTTTCAGGTCTTTCGGCGTTCATAAGCGATTGATTCTACCATACCGATTTGGCTTGGCGTGCTTTCCCAGCCCGGGTTAAAATGGCTCTTTGGGATTAAGTGGGGTCAGGGGCACACTCGACCAGGATACGCAAGCGGAAATGGTCGAAGTTGGTGTACCCAAAGGCACGTCGCTTAATCAGTTTGATTTTATTGTTGACACCTTCAG
>JADLBX010000073.1 GCA_020847435.1 Anaerolineales bacterium | reverse complement strand
AAGATTCGCCGCTTCGGATCAGGCTTTCTAATTCTTGGCGCTTTTCTTTGGTCAGAGATACATGATATTTTGTGGTCATTCGCCAAGTATAATCTATACAAAATATTCAAGTTAGCCAAGTACTAGTACTTCTGCCAGATGAACTTGTAGCGCAATTTGCTAAATTGCGTTCGGCAAATTGGCAATTTGCCCTACAACTTTAATTTGTTGGTGTACTAGCCCAATCGGACAGGCGTACCAACGCGCTCGACAATTTTGGAAGCGGGTTGACGCTACGCCGCCGAATCCATTGCCGCGCCAAGGCGTTTTACAATTTCGTCTATTTCTTCCTCGTTGATCGAAAGCGGAGGCGAGAAGGCGAGCGTGTTCCCAACCGGGCGAGTTCTCAGCCCGCGTTCCTGCGCCGCTTTGAAAATTTTCAGCGCCAGCGCGGGATCGGCGGTTTTTGCATTTTTGTCCGAGACGATTTCCACGCCGCAGACCAAACCCAACCCGCGCACATCGCCGACAAAGGAAAATTCAGAGAGGGATTTCAAGCCCTCCATCAACCGCTGTCCAAGTTCTTTTGCGCGAGCGGGATAGTTTTCCGCTTCCATCAATTCAAGATTTTTCAAGCCGACCGCGCACGCCATGGCATGACCCGAATAAGTGTAGCCGTGCATCCACGTTTCGGAATCGGATGCGGATTCCATCGTCTCGCGGATTTCATCTGAGATTTGGATGCCGCCGAGTTGGGCGTATCCGCTTGTGATGGCTTTGGCGAACGAGAGGATGTCCGGCTTGACGTTCCAATACTTGAGCGCGAACCACTCCCCCGTGCGACCGAAGCCCGTGATGACTTCATCCGCAATGAAAAGGATTTCGTGTTTATCGCAGATCGCGCGCACGAGCGGGAAATAATCGTCGGGCGGCACGATCACGCCGCCGACGCCCATCACCGGTTCGGCGATGAACGCCGCGACCGTGTCCGCGCCTGCGCGCAGAATCGCCTCTTCCAAGGCGCGCGCCGCGGCTTGACCGATCGTCTCGCCTGGATTCGCTTCGCCTTCGTAACGATAAGGGTTTGGCGCGGGGATGTGAATAAATCCATCCGGCGCGGGACCGAACATGGTTTGGTATTTTTCGAGCCCGGTGGCAAACGTTGTGGAGAGGGTGACGCCGTGATATGAGCCTTTGCGCGCGATGACTTTGTATTTCGTCGGCTTGCCTTTGCGCTTCCAGTAATAGCGCGCGGTCTTGAAGGCTGAGTCGTTCGATTCGGAGCCGCCCGAGGTGAAGAAGGTCGTGTTCAATCCTTCGTAGGCGAAGCCTGCAAGTTTGTCCGCCAATTGAATGGACGGGAGGTTTGTCATCCCTGAAAAATTGGAGGTGAACGCCAGTTTCATCATCTGGTCGTACGCGGCTTTGGCAAGTTCTTCGCGTCCGTAGCCTGCATTGACGTTCCACAAGCCTGCCATGCCGTCGAGGATCTTTTGTCCGTCGGCGGTGTAGAGCCACACGCCTTCGCCGCGTTCGATGACAAGCGCGTTGGCGTGCGATTTGGGATGATAGACAGGGTGCAATTGCTTTTTATCTTTTTCCAACCAGTTGGTCATGTTGACTCCGTTTCAAAGTGGGAATACTTGCAAGTACACAAGTAAACAGGTAGACAGGTATCTCGTATCTCGTATCTCGTATCTCGTATCTCGTATCCTGCATCTCGCAGCTCGCATCTCTTCACACTATCTTTTCTCTTTCATCGCTATCCAAACACTTCCACATCATGCGGACCCGACTCTTTCAACCCGGCGCCGGTCATCCGCAGGAAGATCGCTTTCTGTTGCAACTCCTCAATGGAATGCGCGCCGCTGTAACTCATGCCCGATTGCAAACCGCCCACCAATTGCGTCAGCACTTCGCGCACCTTGCCGCGATATGGCACAGCCGCCTCCACGCCCTCCGCGACGTATTCCTCGATCTCGTCTTGAGTCAGGTCGTTGCCTTCTTTGAGGTTGCGCTCGATCGCCGCTTCACGCGAAGCCATCCCGCGCGAGGCTTTGTAGCGATGCCCGCGGCGCGTCAGGATCATGCCGGGGCTTTCATCCGTCCCTGCGAGCATGGAACCGATCATCACCGTCTGCGCGCCCGCCGCCAGCGCCTTCACCACGTCGCCCGATTGACGAATCCCCCCGTCCGCGATGATCGGAGCGCCAGAGTCACGCGCCGCCTGCGCGCATTCGATCACCGCGCTCAATTGCGGCACGCCCGAACCCGCCACGAGACGCGTGATGCAGATCGAGCCGGGACCCACGCCGACTTTCACACAATCCGCGCCGGCGTCAATCAAGCGCTTCGTCCCGTCGCCCGTCGCCACATTCCCGCCGACGATCTGCGCCTCGGCAAAACGACGACGGATATTCCGGATCATTTCGATTTCCAAATGCGAATCGCCGTGCGCGATATCCACCACAATGCAATCCGCGCCGGCTTCCAGAGCCGCCTCCACGCGGCGCATCTCTTTATCACGCACGCCCACCGCCGCGCCCACCATCAACCGCCCGCGCGCGTCTTTCGTCGCCTTCGGATATTGCGTGATCTTCATGATGTCCTTCAACGTCACCAGTCCCGCCACGCGCCCGTCGGCGTTTACCAGCGGCAGTTTCTCGATGCGATGTTCATGCAATAATTTTTCAGCCTCTTTCAACGAGATCGTTGGCGAGGCGGTGATTACGTTCTTTTGCATCACGTCCCGCACGGGCTTGGCGTGGTCCTCTTCGAACAGCAGGTCGCGGGTGGTGACAATGCCGACGAGTTTTTCCTCGTCGTTCAAAATCAATATTCCGCCCGTGCCGGTCTCGTCCATCAATTGCTTCAGATCGCCAACCGTACGCGCCTCCGCCAGCGTGATCGGATTGTCAACGATGAATGTCTCCGCTTTTTTCACGCGTTCGATCTGGCGCGCTTGCTCGTCAATCGAAAGAAAACGATGGATGATGCCAATGCCGCCTTCGCGCGCCATCGCGATCGCCATCTCGCTCTCCGTCACCACATCCATGTTCGCGGAAACGATCGGCGCTTGCAACGCGATCCGCTTCGTCAGCCAGCTCTTCGTCGAAAGCGCGCGCCGCGAGTCCACATCCGAATATTGCGGCGCCAACAACACATCGTCGTACGTCAACGCCGTTTCAGTTAAAATTTTCATTCCAATTCTCCTCCAGCCCGAATTATAATCCGTGACGATGGCACTCCACGCGCTTTCGCCTTTGGATGGACGCTACGCAAGCGAGACCTCCGCGCTTCGAGATTATTTCTCCGAGTTTGCCTTTTTCCGCTCCCGCGCCCGCCTCGAACTCGACTTTTTATCTGCGCTCGCCAACCTCGGCATTTGCCCATCCCACAGCCTTTCGCTCGACGCGTTCAGCGACGAAGACGCGTTGAACATCCAAGCCCGCGAACGGACCACGCGCCACGACGTCAAGGCGATCGAATATTTCCTGCGCGACAAACTCCCCCCCGCCCTCCATCAATTCATCCACATCGGTCTCACCTCCGAAGATATCAACAACATCGCGCAAGCCCTCGCGCTCAGAGACTCGCGCGACCAGGTCTTGCTCCCCGCGCTCGACAACTTGTGCGCGTCGTTGCGCGAATTCGCAAAACGCTACCGCGCCCTGCCCATGCTCGCGCGGACTCACGGTCAGCCCGCCGTGCCGACCACTTTAGGCAAAGAGACCGCCGTCTACCTCGCCCGGCTCGCTCAATGCCGCGCTGAAATCGCCGGTCACAAATTCGAAGCCAAGTTAACCGGCGCGGTCGGCAACTTCAACGCGCTCCACGCCGCCTACCCAAACACGGATTGGGTTGCGTTCAGCCGGCAATTTATCGAAGGCATGGGGCTTGCGCCCAATCTCGTCACCACTCAAATCCTGCCGTACGATAACTGGCTCCGCTATTTCCAATCCGTCCAATTGACCAACGCCTGCCTGCTCGATTTCGCACAAGACCTCTGGCGCTACATCAGCGACGGAACGCTCAAACAAAAAGTAGTCGAAGGCGAAGTCGGCTCGTCCACCATGCCGCAAAAGGTGAACCCGATTGACTTCGAGAACGCGGAAGGCAACCTCGGCATCGCCAACGCGCTCCTCGCCCACTTCGCGCAGAAGTTATCGGTCTCGCGCCTGCAAAGGGACTTATCCGATTCAACCGTGCGGCGGACGTTCGGGGTCGCTCTCGGTCACACCCTGCTCGCCTGGAACAACCTCACGCGCGGCCTGAGCCGCGTGGAGGCAGACGAGGAGAAATTGAAAGACGAGTTGGACAAACACTGGGAAGCGATCAGCGAGGGCGCGCAGACCATCCTCCGCGCGGCGGGGCGCGGCGACGCGTACGAGTCGCTCAAGTCCGAGACGCGCGGACGCGTCATGGACCGCGCCAGCTATCACCGTTGGGTTGAAGCGGCGGAGGTGGACGAGTCCACCCGCGAAAAGTTGAGGAGTCTAACGCCGGAGAATTATCTTGGGTTGGCAATTCAGATTACAGATTCAGTCGTTGCGAGCCGTGAAGCCGCCGGGCAATCTCCCGCCGCGTCGGAGATTGTTGCGGGCGACCGTCCGCGCAACGACCTGGAGGAGCAATGACAGTTACAGCCGTGATCGGTTCGCAATGGGGCGACGAGGGCAAGGGCAAAGTAGTGGACTTTCTCGCGGAGCGCGCCGATTATGTGGCGCGCTTCAACGGCGGGAATAACGCCGGGCATACGGTGGTCAACGAGTTCGGGACGTTCAAGATCCATCTTGTGCCATCGGGGATTTTCTCGCGCAAAGCCGTGGGGTTGATCGGCGGCGGCGTGGTGATAGACCCGGCGGTGTTGCTCGACGAAATTAAATTATTGAACGATGCCGGCTTGAACGTTGACGGGCGGCTTTGGGTTTCGCCGCGTTCGCACCTCATCATGCCGTATCACAAACTGTTGGACGGCTTGTACGAAGAAGCGAAAGGCGCGGGCGCAACCGGCACCACGCGGCGCGGCATTGGTCCCGTGTTTGCCGACAAGGTCAGTTACAACGGTATCCGCTGGAGCGATTTCGCAAGCGACGCGTTCGAGTCGCGTTTGAAAATGCAGCTGGAATTGAAGAACAAGATCGTCGTGGCATTGGGCGGCGAGAGATTGGATTACGCCGAAGTGCGCGATACGTATCGCGGCTATTACGCGCGCGTGAAGCCATATTTGCGCGAGTTGTATTCGGTGGTGCAGGATGGGTTGAGGGCAAACAAACATTTTCTGCTTGAGCAGGCAATGGGAACATTTTTAGATACCGACTGGGGAACGTACCCGTTCGTGACCGCCTCGACGACGATTCCCTCGGCCGCTTCGGCTGGGCTTGGCATCCCTCCGCGCTACATCACACAGGTCGTCGGCGTGACGAAGGCATACACCACGCGCGTCGGCGCGGGTCCGCTCCCGACCGAGATCTTCGACACGGAAAGCGCGGTGTATCAAAAGTTCGGAGAGGTCGCCGCGACGACCGGGCGCACGCGGCGCGTCGGCTGGCTGGATCTGGAGATCGTCAAAACGGCGGCGGAGTTGAGCGGCGTGACCGAACTCTGCCTGACGAAGTTGGATGTTTTGAGCGGGCTCGATGAAATTCAAGTGTGCATGGGGTACAAACTGGGCGGCGAGCCGGTCCGTTACGCGGATGTGGACGCCTACGGGTTGGGCGAGGTGGAATGTATATTTCAGTCTGTGAAAGGCTGGCGGGAAGAGATCGGCGCCGCGCGTTCGTTCGATGAGTTGCCGACCAACGCGCAGGGATACGTGAAGATGATCGAAGACGCGGCGGGCGTCCCCGTCAAGTGGATTGGCGTGGGACCGGAGCGGGAGGCGACGATTCGGAGGTAGAGCGGAAATGAAACAAGAGGAAAGAGAACCGATGGAAAATTGGAATGACGATCACGGAGAAAAGTGATGGCTGTTACGCTTGACGATATCCAACGCGCCGCGGCGCGGATCAAGCCGTACGCGCAGCGCACGCCTATGTTGACGAATGAAAGTTTGAATCAACGGGTCGGCGCGCAGGTATTTTTGAAATGCGAGAATTTTCAAAAGGTGGGCGCGTTCAAATTTCGCGGCGCGTGCAACGCGGTGTTTTCGCTCACCGACGAGGAAGCCGCGCGCGGGGTCGCCACTCACTCGTCGGGGAATCACGCGCAGGCGTTGGCGCTGGCGGCGCGGATGCGCGGCGTCCCTGCGTATATCGTCATGCCCGAGAACGCGCCGCAGGTGAAGAAGAACGCGGTCGCCGGGTATGGCGGTCAAATTACCTACTGCGAACCAACTTTACCGGCGCGCGAAGCGGCTCTTCGTCAAGTGGTGGATGCCACTGGCGCGGCATTCATCCACCCATACGACAACGAACGCGTCATCGCGGGACAGGGAACCGCCGCGCTCGAATTATTGGCGGACGCGCCCGATTTGGACGCGATCATCGCGCCCGTCGGCGGCGGCGGGTTGTTGAGCGGCACATCCATCGCGGCGGCCGAAACCAAAAAGGGAATCCGCGTGATCGGCGGCGAGCCCGAAATGGCGGATGACGCGTTCCGCTCACTGCAAGCGGGAAAAGTTTTGCCGTCCGATCATCCGCAGACGATCGCGGATGGTCTGCTCACATCGCTCAGCGAGCGAACGTTTTCGATCATTCAATCGCATGTGGATCAAATCGTCACCGTGAGCGAGCAGGGAATCGCGGACGCGATGAGGTTTGTGTGGGAACGCGCCAAGATCATCATCGAACCGTCGGCGGCAGTGGCGGTGGGCGTGTTGTGGGAAAGGAAAATTGATTTGACAGGGTTGAAGGTCGGCGTGATTCTCAGCGGCGGGAATGTGGATTTGAGGAAGTTGCCGTGGGCAAAGCGCTGAATGCGGTGTAAGTAGGCGAGGTATAATCGCATTTGAAAGTGAGCAGAGATGTTAAATCTGAATCTAAACCTCCGTTCGAAAACCGCCAAGCGATTGAAGCGAGTGTTGGAAAATTCACGGGACGAGGAAACGTTCGCGCAGAATGTGATCGCCTTTCAGGTGGCGCAACTCAAACGCGGCATCTTGAACCTGAAACTTGACCTCAAAGAGCTTGAACAAAAATACAGCATGTCCAGCGAGAGTTTTTATAAGCGGTTCAGCCAGGGAAAATTGGACGACCGGCAGGACTACATTCAATGGGCGGGTTTGTATGAGATGTTGACCGAGAATGAAAAACAATTGCAGGGATTAGATGGATGATCGAGGAGTATTTCCTGCGGATCGAAAAAGTTATTCAAGATTTCCCAAACATTCGATCCTACGCGCTCAACAAAAAGACCTACAACAATCGCCAAGGGAGCGTCAATGGAAAAATTGTCTTTGACAATGGTTATGCTCTGGAGTTTACCGAAGTCGTAGATACGGGGAAGACGAGCAAGATAAAGTACCGCTATCATTTCATGAACGAATCGCAAAAATTAGTTTTCCGTTACGATAATGCTCCACACCATCCACAAATAAAATCATTTCCGCACCACAAACACACGGCGCGGGTTATCAAGACAAGTAAGGAACCCGATCTCCAGGATATTCTGCTGGAAATTTCAAAACGGAGGCACAAATGGAAACTTTCATCGCGTGGTTGATTTTCGGCGCGCTGGCGGGCTGGCTGGCGAGCGTTCTCACCGGCAAGAACCGCAGGATGGGCGCGGTGGCGAACATCGTGGTGGGGATTCTCGGCGCGTTCATCGGCGCGGGGATTATGAGCACGCTGGGCATCGCGGTGCCCGTTGGTTTCAGCGTAACTGGTTTCTTGGTGGCAGTCGGCGGCGCGGTGGTGATGATCATGGCAATGGGATTGATCCGACGATAAGTAGACGAGCGACAGAAATAGCCGCGTATCGCGCGGCTATTTTGATTTAATACGCAGTTTTGTTCGTAACGCAAGACTGCGCCGCGTCGCGCCTGTTCAAGAGCGACATGAATGTCGCGTTACGATTCTGTTTTTTATCCGGGTTGCGTCTAAAACAGCAGGTTATTTATCAAAGTGCAGAATCGCCAGATTGCCTTCAAACGAGGCGGCAAGTTGTTCGGGGAGGTTGCCGAGCGTATCCGCCACGCGCTTGCGTGAGCCGAAGCCGGGCACGACCATAAAACTGCTGACGCTTTCCTGCTCGAGCACGGCGGGTTTGAGTTGATCTTTCAACGGTTCGACGTCGAATGGATGGTCAACGCCCAGCGCCACGCGCAAAGCTTCGATGGATTGCAGATAACTCACATCCGCGCGGACGATGAGCGGCACATTCAACGCTTTCGCAAGGTACAAATTCGATTCCAGCATCCGCCTGAGGACGATATGGGGAATCGCCTTCGCAGGCAATATGAACGCGACGCGCTGGGTCCCGTTCAACGGCAGGGGCAGCTTGCCCACCATCACCGGCGTATCCGACCCCCAGAGGACTTCGTCCAGCACTGTGCCAAACACCGACTCGCGCAGGGTACGCTTGCCGCGCCAACCCATGAGGATGAGCGAAGCGTTCTTTTCGCGCGCGGTGTAGAGGATGCCCTGCGCGTGCGTCGCGGCGAGGCGGGGAATTAATTCGATCTCGCCTTCGGGGTCGCCCAGCGCTTCGCGGACGCGTCCCAGCAACTCCCGATGAAGCGTCAAACTATTTTCTTGCGCGCCCCGGTCTTTCGCCACACTGACGGCGATCACGTTCCCTGCGTGGGCTTTCGCGAGCAGGGTCGCCAAGCCGATCAACTGTTCCTCCGATTTTGGGTTGGAGACCGGCACGAGGATCCGTCCGAAGAGGGGCGCAGGCGCCTCATCGCCTGAGTCAGTTTGAAGTCCCGGAGCGAAGCGTTGCACAAGGAGCGGCGAGGTGATCGAGGTGAGGAGAATCATCAAGATGGCGGCGTTGAAGAGGGTCGAGTCGAACAGCCCCGTTTGCAAGCCGATGACGAGCGTCGGGATAGTGACCGCGGCTTGCGCGTGCGAGAGTCCGTATGCCGTCCAAAATTCCGCCTGGGTGTATTTGAAGATGCGCGCGGTGATCCAAGCCGCGATGAGTTTTGAAATGTAGGCAACCACCGTAACGCCGAGGGCGACGACGACGGTTTGCGAGTTATCGAGGAACGAAAACGGATCGGTGATCATGCCGCTGTATAACAAAAACACGGGGATGAAAAACGACTCGCCGATGAACAGCACGTGACCCGTGACCGGGCTGTGGCGCGGAAGTGTGGCATTGACCGCCAGCCCGGCGAGGAACGCGCCGACCACTTCGTGCACGCCGATGAGTTCCGCGCCGAACGCGGCGACAAACAAGGCGACGATGATGAATTGAAATTCGACGGCGCGCCCGCTGAAACGCTGGAGGAAAAATTTGCTCAGGCGCGGCAAGCCAAAGACGATGAGCAAAGTGAAAATTACGAGCAAGACAAAGAGTTGAATGAAATAGCCAAGCGTGATTTCGCCGGTCTTCGCGCCGAGCACGATCGCCAGTATGATGAACGCGCCGATATCGGTCAGCACGGTCGCGCCAGCGGTTACGGCGATGGCTTCGTTGCGCGTCACACCGAGGCGCGTGAGGATGGGAAAGGCGATCAACGTGTGGGAGGCAAACGCGGAGCCGAGCAGGATCATGCCGAGCCAGTTCAAACCGAGCAGGTAGCCAAGCCCCATGCCCATGAGCTGAGGGAGCGTAAAGGTGATGACGCCGAACACGAGCGCGCGTCCGCGCACGCGCATGAATTGGTTGATGTCCACTTCCAGCCCCGCGCTGAACATCAGGTAGACCAAGCCGATCGTGGAGAGGAATTGCATCCGGTCGCCGTCTTGGATGAGTCCGAATCCATGCGGACCGATCAACATGCCGCCGAGGATAATGCCGACAATGCCCGGCAAGCGCACGCGCTCCGAAAGCAGAGGCGTGACGAGGATGATCGTCATGATGAGCAGGAAAAATCCGACAGGCTTGTTGAAAAGTTCGATCATTACACGGTCTCCAAAACTGAATTTATCACGGCGTCGGACTCCCCTACCTTGAGAGTCTGTTTTCTTAAGTACACGGATTGCACGGACTTACGCGAATTTTTTATGATCAGGACTTACGCAAAACCACACTTTTTTGCTCAAAGGCGGTCTGTGACCGCCGTGTTCTTCGAGCCGCATCGCAGGGTCACAGACCCTGCGGGAGCATTCTGCGTAAGTCCTATGATTTTTTCCTGTGAGAATCCGTGAAATCTGCGCGCTCCGTGTCCAAAAAAGGAATTGATCTCTTGCATAAGTGTTTCTTGCTTAGCCACAGAGACCTTTGACCCCGCACCTGCGTTCGGGGCAGGTGGAAATTCTCTTTTTCTCTGCCGTCTCGCACCGTCGTGCTCGCGGCACGAACGGTGTGTT
>JADLBX010000072.1 GCA_020847435.1 Anaerolineales bacterium | reverse complement strand
GGCAGGGGCGCCTGGACTCGAACCAAGATCCACAGCTCCAAAGGCTGGTGTGCTGCCGTTGCACCACGCCCCTGTAAGGCGCACATTGTATCACAGCGAAATTCGCGGGGCAATGTCACTTCTTGTTCGCCGCCTTCGATTTCAACGTGCCGGTCACCGGTCGCGGAATCGTCGCGCCCGCCTGGCCAGGCGTCAGCCCCAGTTTGTTTGCTTCTTCAAACGAGATTACATCCGGGTTCAGCGGGATGTTGCCCGTCTTCTCGACCGCGTCTTCCCAAAACGCGTCCACGTCTTTCACTTTCGATTTCTTTCCGGCGGAGGCGAACAACGCGTCCACGTCCACTTCCGGTTCCGGTTCATCGGTGACGAACGGCGGGACGTGACCGCCCGCTTCTTCCTCCGACGGGACAGTTGCCTCAGTTACCGCCGGCGCCACCCCCAACGACTGCAAAATATTCTCCACGTCGCCGCGCACGAACAACATGCCTTCCACGGTGTTCATAATGCGGTTCCTGCTCGCCAGTTCCTTCCCGGCCAGCAACAACGCGTGCGCCGCATCCACCGGGATGAGGATCAGGTCGTGGTCGCCGCCGCGAAAGACGTGATAATTTTCAAGTTGTTCCTGGCGATTGAAGCGCGAGACTTTCAAGCCCGCGCTGTAAATGCCCATCAACGCGGAGAGCAGCGAGACTTCCATACTGCTGTCGTAAAGGTCGCCGGCGCGGGCGAGCACGCGGCCGCGGTCGCTGATGAGGAAGACCGCGTCGGCTTGGACCTTTTGGCGGAAACCCGCCAGCAATTCGGAAAGCGTCTGACGATGTTCCTCCGCCTCCTGTGTGGATTCAGGCGGGAAGATCGTACGCACCAGCCCCAAACCGCGTTCGACCGCGTCCAAAAAATCTGCCAGCGGAATGGGCTTGTCGAAGATCGCCGTCGCGCCCGCGCTCAGCATTTCATCGCGCGCCTTGCGTTCGGTCATGCCGGAGATGAAGATGACCTTCAGGTTATCGTTGCGCGCTTTCACCTTGCGCATCAACTCCACGCCGGAGATGCCCGGCAGGAGGTAGTCTGCGACCAGCAGGTCCACGTTTCGGCGGGAGATTTCCAACAGCGCCTCCTCGCCCGAGGGCGCGTCCGCAATATCCAATTGATGACCGAGCGTCTGCAAGGCTGAATGCAGGAGCCGAATAATATCCTTTTGATCGTCAACGAGAAGAATGCAAGGCGCGGTCATTGTGTGTCGCTATCGTTTATTGGGCGTTCTGCTCCGCCACCCAACACGCCACCCAATGTTCGGGCGTGAGTTCTTTGAACTGCGGTTCCTCTTGCGAACATTTTTCAATGGCAACCGGGCAACGCGGATGGAAGCGACAGCCGCGCGGGGGGTTGAGCGGGCTGGGCACATCCCCCTTCAAAATCACGCGGTCACGCCTCAGGCGCGGGTTCGGCACCGGGATGGCGGACATCAACGCTTTGGTATATGGGTGCAACGGGTTGCGGAACAATTCCTCGCGCGTGGTCAACTCGACCATTTTGCCGAGGTACATCACCGCCACGCGGTCCGAAACATGTTCCACCACCGAAAGGTTGTGCGCGATAAACAGGTACGTCAGCCCAAATTCGGACTGCAAGTCTTTCAGGATGTTCAACACCTGCGATTGGATCGAAACGTCCAACGCGGAGACCGGCTCGTCGCAGACAATGAACTGCGGGCGCAATGCCAGCGCGCGCGCAATGCCAATGCGTTGACGCTGTCCGCCGGAGAATTCGTGAGGGTAACGGCGGGCGTGATAATCTTCCAACCCAACTTTTTTGAGCGTTTCGAGCATGATGTCTACGCGTTCGCGCCGCGTGCCGACCTTGTGGATGTGTAACCCCTCCATCACCGATTCGCCGATGGGCAGGCGCGGGTCGAGCGAGGCGTACGGGTCCTGGAAGATGATCTGCATATCGCGCCGCGTCGCTTTCAAATCGGCGGCTTTCATGGTGAAGACGTCATTGCCGTTGAACTTGACCGCGCCCGAAGTCGGCTCGACGAGCCTCAGCATCGTTCGCCCGACGGTGGTCTTGCCGCAACCGGATTCGCCCACCATGCCGAGGGTCTCGCCCTTCCGCACGATGAAACTGACATCGTCCACGGCTTTGACGTGGTTGATCACGCGCTGTAACAACCCGGCGCGCACCGGGAAATATTTAACGAGGTTATTGACCTCGACCAGGGTCTCCCCTTTTTGGATGGCGGTGTTTGGCATCTCTCGATTCTCCGAAGAAGGGGCTAAACTTTCAACGGGGCAACATGCCCCTCCGCGCTTTGATACAGCCAGCAACGCACCAGGTGACCGGGCTTCACTTCAGCCAATTCGGGGTCGGTCACTGTGCAAATATTCAACGCATATTTGACGCGCGCCTGACAACGCGGCGCAAAACGACAGCCCGGCGGCAGGTTGACCAGATTGGGAACGGAGCCGGGGATGACATCTAACTTTTCTTTGAGCTCGCCGAGGATCGGGATCGAGCCGATCAAGCCCTGCGTGTATGGGTGCATGGGTTCGTCGAACAGCGAGTTAACGTCCGTTTGTTCGACGATCTCGCCCGCGTACATCACCGCCACGCGGTCTGCCATTTCAGCCACTACGCCGAGATCGTGCGTGATGAGGATGACCGCCGTGCCCATGTCGCGGCGCAGGTCGCGCATCAGGTCGAGGATCTGCGCTTGAATCGTCACGTCTAAGGCGGTGGTCGGCTCGTCGGCGATCAACAGTTCAGGCACGCAAGCCAGCGCCATGGCGATCATCACGCGTTGCGCCATGCCGCCGGAGAGTTCATGAGGGTACGCGTGCGCGCGGCGTTCGGGGTCCGGCACGCCCACCATTTTGAGCAATGCGACGGCGCGATTCCAACCCGCTTCTTTTCCCAAATCCTGGTGGACGTTCAACACCTCGGCAAGTTGATCGCCCACTTTGAAGACCGGGTTGAGCGCGGTCTGCGGTTGTTGGAAGATCATCGAAACGCGGTTGCCGCGAATCTTGACCATTTCATCTTCAGATAAATCCAGAAGGTTTTTTCCATCCAACAGGATTTCGCCCCCGTCCACCCGCCCGGGCTTCGAGACCAGTCGCATGATCGAAAGCGAGGTGACGCTCTTGCCGCATCCCGATTCGCCTACCAGCCCCAGCACCTCGCCGGGATACACTTCGAAGTCCACGCCGTCCACCGCGCGTACAGTTCCATCTTCGGTGTAAAAAAATGTTTTGAGAGCTTTCACAGCGAGCAAAGGCTGGGTGTTGTTCATCATGGCATCCTGCGGTCGGGAATGGTCGCATTATAGCAAAGATTCATCGTAAATCGTCCGCTGGGAATCGCCGCGCGCCGATACGAAAATAGGATTGGGAGGGCAAACCTCGGACTTACAGAGTGCAAAAGAAAACTCCGTGAGTCCACAACTTTAAGTCACCGATAACAACCTCATGGCTGGCAATGAGAACCGTAATCGAACGATTCGATGTCAGCCAGCGCGGAATTGGAAGAGGCGTCCAACGTGAAGCCGCAAAAATCGGGACGCGTCGCGGCGAGTCTGAGTCGCTGGTAAAGCGGAATCGACGGGAGGTCCGCCGCGAAGATGGCTTGCGCTTCCTGATGCGAGGTGTAGGCGGGCTCACCGGGGAGCGACCGCAACGCCTGCTGACAGGCTGAATCAAAACCGGGGTTGGCATATCCGCTGATGTTCGTGCCGACCCAGTTGTTTTTGTCGGTGGGGATCTGCGCCGAGGTAAACCAACTGCACTGCGGTTCAAGGCTGTTAACGCCGATGGCGTATTCCGCCAGGTCGAAATGCCGCCCGAACAATGGTCCGTCCGGTCCTTGTGCGTAAAAATCGGCGGCGGTGTAGAAGACCGTGTTCAAACCGATGCCGCATTTTGCCAGCGACTCGCGCAAGATCTCAGCCACCTGATGTCGCTGCGTGGCGGAGGTGGTGTAATAATTGACGACAAGCGGAGCGCCTGCCGGAACTCGCGTCACGCCCACAGCCTGCCGCGGCGTGGAGGGATCGTTATCGGAATCGAGCCAGCCGATATTTTCAAGGATCTGCGCGCCCGCTTGGGGATTGAATTCATAGGTCTGAATGTTGCCGTTGTGGAGCGGGTGGTCTGAGGGCAGGTAACTATCCGGCGCTTGCGATAAGCCGAGGAGTACCGTGTCCACAACCTTTTGACGATCGAGGCAATAGGCAAGCGCCTGCCGCATACGTTTATCTGCAAAAAAGTCGGGGCGGTCGCGCTGAGGATTGAAGCCGTCATCGTAGGCGGCTGGGGCAATGCCAATGCCGAGCCATTCCATGGTCGCGCTTTGGGCGGTCAGCAATTTCAATTGTCCCTGCAAATCCATTTGTTGCAGTAAGCCCACCTGCCCATCGAGGCGCACGGAGGGATCGAGGGCGTCGCACGTTCCATCCACCAAGGCGGAAAGCGCGGTGTTCGGGTCGGGGATGATGAGGAAGGTTAAATCATCGAAGCGCGGCAACCCGCTACCTGCCCGGAAATAATTGAGGTTTTTCGCCAGGCGCAGGCTTTTGCCGGTATTCCATTCTTTCAAAATGTAGGGACCCCAACCCAGCGGAAAGCGCGCGGATAAATCCAAGCGCGCCAGGTTGATGGGGGATTCTTCGCCCCATAGATGGCGGGGCAACGGCATCCAAAAATTCGTAAAGTAGTCGGGGTCAATGAAGCCGGGTTTGCCCCACCATTGCACGGTCACACCGTCTGCCGCGGCTTCGTAGGTCTGCGTGCGGTCGGTCAGAAATTTGGAGGTTGGCGTGCCTTCATTCGACGCCAATTCAAAGGAGAAGACCGAATCGTCCGCAGTGAGCGGCGCGCCATCGGACCATTGCAAGCCCGCCAGCATGGTAAACGTAACCACCATCTGGTCCATTTCGATCTCGCTCTCGCCATCGTACACGATCACGCAATCGTCGGCGCGGCAACCTTTGGGTCTGAGTTCCATGCCTTTGGTAAGCGTCGCCACATTGCCGGCGGCATTCACAATATCGTCGCCTGCGCTCACAGTCACTGAGTTCACCTGGGCGTCGCCGTCTGCAAGGGCTGGTATCTTTTCGAGGAGGATCGGTTCGTAGCCATAGTCGAGCACGTCCAGGGGTCCGTCGTAGATGGCGGAAAGGACGCTGCGTGCGGCGGTGTTCAAACTGCCGTAGGGGTAGAGGGTGTTCGGCTCCTCCCCGAGGCAAACGGTTAATGAGCGCGAGGCAGGCGTCGGCGTGAAAAGAGGCGGCGGGGTTTCCGTCGGCGTTGCGAGGAGCGCCGGGGCGTCCGTCGGTTGCGGCGCGCAGGCGGCGAGGCAAAATCCAAGAATGAGGACCAGCGAGGGAATGAGTTGCTTTGTACGCGCCATATCGGTACTCCGAAATAAAAAGGATTCAGTCTGCGCTGAATCCTATCGTATCTTTCGCAACCGGGCAAGCCATGCAACGGAACGCCGGGTTGGCGGGCTATTTTTTGTAGAAGTCTTCTTCCGCCGAATCTTTGTCTTTGCGCGCGACGCCGCGCATGGCGATCGCCGTCATGCCGATCATCATGCCCACCAGCGACGCCGTATACGAAAGGAAGTTCAGCAAAAAGGTGGATTCGACGAGATGGATGACCATCAGGAACGGCATGATGCACCCGAAGAGCATTAAGCCTACGGCAATCAGGACGGCGCGCCGTGTGTTTTCAAAAAATATCATTGATACAGCCAGCATGAAACGAGGTGACCGGGTTCGGGTTCGAACTCGGGCGGGAATTGCACTTCGCAAAGTCCTGGGATGACCTTCGGACAACGCGGGTGGAAGCGGCACCCCGTGGGCGGGTTGACCAGGCTGGGCGGTTCGCCGGGTGGAATTTCTTTAAATGTTTCGGCGTTGCGCGCATCGGGTTCGGAGGTGCCGGTGAGCAGCGCTTTGGTGTAGGGGTGCAGGGGGTTATCCAACAGTTGGCGGACCTTGCCTTTTTCGACGAGGTTGCCCGCGTACATGACAAAGATCCGTTCGGAAAAATAGCTCACGGTGGATAGGTCGTGCGTGATGTAGATCACCGAAAGGTGATGTTCTTCTTGCAGGGAACGCATCAGCTTTAGGATTTCCACGCGCACCGACGCGTCCAGCATGGAGACCGGCTCATCTGCGACGAGGAAGCGCGGGTTCATGATCATGGCGCGGGCGATGACGATGCGCTGTTGTTGTCCGCCGCTCAACATGTGTGGGTATTTGTGCAGGAAATCGTCCACTGGGCTGAGCTTAACTTCTTCCATGACCGTCTGAACGCGCTGTAACCGTTCCTGTTTATCTTTGACGCCTCCGACGATCAGCGGTTCCTCTAAAATCTTTTGCACATCCATAAAGGGCGGCAGGGCGCCATACGGATCTTGCTGGACGTAACCGACGCTGGAGTGATACCAGTGTTTGTCTTTTGCGTCGAACGTGGCGAGGTCCTTATCTTCAAAGACGATCCTGCCGCCGGTCGGCTTGTGCAAGCCCAGGATGGCTTTCATCAGGCTTGATTTTCCGCAACCGCTCTCGCCGACGACGGCGATGGTTTCGGCGCTGCGTACGTCGAAGGTGACGCCGTCAACCGCCTTCACATACCCCGCGTGACCGAAGCCGAAACGCCTAAGCTCGAACCAGACGCGCAAGTTGTCGATCGAAAGGACGGTCTTTCTGCCGTCCGCATTGTTTTTGGGTTTGTTCAAAATTTCCGGCTTGGATTCAGTAACCATACACCATGCTCCTGCCTACTCGTATAACCAACATTTAACCAGGCGTCCTTCTCTTTCAAAGACGGGTGGTTCGTTATCGCATTTTTCAAAGCGGAAAGCGCACCGCTCGGCAAAGCGACAGCCTTTGGGCAGGTTGATCAAGCTGGGGGGCCTGCCGGTGATAAATTCCGGTTCTTTGTCGCCGTGCAATCTGGGCACGCTCGCCATCAATTTTTTCGAGTATGGATGAAGCGGGTCGTTGAAGAAGCGGTGCGCGTCGCTGACTTCGACGATCTGACCGGCGTACATCACGGCGACTTCGTCAGCCAGCTCGCTGGAGGTGGCGATATCGTGCGTGATCAGGATAAAACTGATGCCGAGTTCCTTCTTTAAACGCTTCAACACATTGAATATGTTCGCTTGCGTCAGCACGTCGAGCGCGGAGGTCGGTTCATCGAGGATGATCAGGAGCGGGGAGGTTACGAGCGCCATGGCGATCGCCACCCGCTGTCGCATACCGCCGCTCAATTCAAATGGGTAGCGGCTGATGAAATCTTCCGGCACACCCACATGCTGGAACATTTTCTTCACCAACGAAATAGCCCCTTCCTTATCCACTCCAAGATGGATCCGGGCTGGCTCCGCCACCTGATCGCCCACCCGGATCACCGGGTTCAAGGCGTTCATGGCCGCCTGCGGCACCATCGAGATGGACGCCCAGCGGATATTCTGTCGGAACTCCTCTTCGGAGAGCGGCATAATATCCTTACCGTCGAGGTAGATCTGACCGGAATAGGTCCCGGCGTTTCGAGGTAAAAGGCGCAGGATGGCTTTGGCTAACGAACTTTTGCCGCAGCCTGATTCGCCCAGGATCACGACCGCCCGGTTGGAATCCAAGGTGAAATTCACCCCATCCACAGCCTGCACCGGTCCTTTGGCGGTATTGAAATGCAACACCAAATCTTCGATACGCAGTAATTTTTCCTGGTTCATCGCGTTACATGTCCCTCAATCTCGGGTTATAGATACGATCCAGAGCAAAGCCGAGCATGGCAAAGCCTAAACCGGTAAACATCAGCAAGACCGCCGGTTCCAACACCCAGTAATAACGTCCTTGATACAGCGCTCCATCGGCAAAGGCATCATTAATGACCTTGCCCCAGGTCGGCAGGATCGGGTCGCCCAATCCAAGCACCGCCAGCGAAGCCTCCAGGAAGACATAACCCGGAACTGAAGAAACCAGGGTGGGGATCAGCAAGGGGACCATGCGCGGGATGAGGTATTTAAAGATGATGCGCGAACTTGAGGCGCCGTAGGCGCGCGCGGCTTCTATGTAACTGGCTTCTTTGGATTGCAGGAAAATCGCGCGATAGGTTTTGATCGCCCCGCCGAAGATGCCCAAAGCGATGGTAATGCCCAGCATTAACCAGATACTGCGCGAATAGAAAGTGCCGACCATGATCAGGATGCCCAAAAACGGCAGGACGAGATTCACCTCGGTAATGCGCTGGATCAATTCATCCACCCAGCCGCCATACCAGGTGCCGATTGCCGCGATGACCATCGTCAAGAGCGCGGTGCCGAGCGCGGCGACCAACCCAAACGCCAGGGCGATCGGCGTGCCGTATAACAAGGGCAGAAAAAGATCGCGGCGATACTTGTCGGTGCCAGCCAAGCCGTACAAATCTCCATGAAAGACAAACTCGACGTCAATATCGGATCCGCTTTCAAAAGTCGCGCCGATGATTTCCAACTGGTATGTCCCCTTGACGATTTTTGGGGTTTCCGAGTTGGGATCCATGAAGAGCGCGCTCATCACCTGGTCGGTCTTCAAACTCTTTTGAAGTCTTGGGTCTTGAGAAAAGCGATACGTCGTCTTGCGGTCCACCGCCATATTGGCAATTTTGATCTCCCTGCCGTCCGGGGTGTGCCAAATAATGGAAGCAAATGGAAGTTTCGTATCGAATTTGGTCGTGAAATACAGGTTCATTTCCTGTGGAGGCGTATCATACGTATAATCGAACGAGTACGCGATCTCCTCGCTGGCAATGTCATCGCTGGCAGGCGTGACAGTCTTCGTCATGCTCCCGTCGGCGGTGTTCACGCGAAATGAAACCGGTTTCTTGACTTTTGAAAATTTATTGAACCAGGCTGGGGCGGCATAACGCGGATTTTGATACCAGACATCCTCCCCGCCGCGCCACAACCTCACCGCTTCACTGTAAGGGATCGTGATCAACGCGTAGGCGGCGATGCCCAATAGGACCAGCACCACCGTAATTCCCAGGACAGCGGAAGGATATTGGAACAGACCGCGGATCGTGTTTTTAAACGCATTCATTATGAGCTTCCCGAACCGATTTTAACCCGGGGGTCAACCAGGGCATAGAAAATATCAAGTAAGAATACGGTGATCGCCAGTAAATAGGCGTAGATGATCGTGGAGCCGACGATCACGGGGGTATCGTATGCGCCAATAGCTCGAAACAACGTGATCCCAAGCCCAGGCCAGACAAAAACCGTCTCGGTGATCGTGAACCCGGTCCACAAGGTAATGACCAGCAGGGCAAAATTGGTGATGATGGTCGGCAGAGTGGGTCGGAGGATGTAGCGCCGCTCCACATCGCGCGGCGGCAGTCCCTTGGCTTTGGCTACTTCAACATAATCCTCGCTGGAAAAGATGAGGAAGAAAGTTCTCCAGTTATAAATGCTTAAAAAGACTGAACTGATGATTACCGAAACCACCGGAAGAATAAGATGCTTTAAAACACTTAAACCATAATCAAAAGAATTGGTCGGGGGCGGAGAATCAACCAGCCCGCCAAACGGCAGGACTTTTAAAATCGCCGCGAAGATCAAGATAAAGAAAATCCCATAGAACCACGGGGGCACGGAAGAGGTAGGCGAGAGAGCAATGACTACTTTATCGATCCAGTTCCCATAATTTCTCGATAAAGAAAGGGCAATTACGATACTTCCAAAAAACAAGATAAGACTTGAGGTGCCTGTCATCAGCAGGGTGGCAGGCAGGCGTTCGAGGAGGATCAGGCGCACTTCCTTGGAGCCGTGGTCGCTGGTCATGTGCAGCGCGCGGCCGAGGTTCAGCGTTAAGCCGTTGACAAGGTAGCGCATGGAACGGATCGCAAACGGCTGGTCCAACCCCAGGCGCGCCTCTTCCGCCGCGATCTTCTTTTGAATTAACTCCTGCTTCGCTTCAGGCGTTAAATTACGAAAATTGGGGTTTGCCAAAATGGCTTGCGTTGTGCCATCGCGGATTTCATTACGCATGATGGTATCCACATATCCGCCCATATTGGCGATCAGGATCGTGAGATACACTCCGATCGTAACGGTCACCGCCATGGTCAAAACCCGCACGGCTGTATATTTTGCCATGCGCGCAAAGGCGCTATTCGCAATCGATTTTTTAGCGGCCGGCATACTTCCGGCTGGCGCGGGCAAAGTTTCTGTGGACATATCAACCTCACATTTCGATCAATTAAGGAAGGAGGGGCAAGGGCAAGCCCTTGCCCCTCGGTAGTGCAACTACTAGGTCTTAGGGCAAAACCACGTAGTCAAGCGAGGTGAAGGCCGGAATGGCTACCGGAACCAACACTGCCGCCACTTCGATCCTGCCGGAGCCTGCAACCAACTTGGCAGACACGTCAGCGGGAACGGTGAGCGTGTACACGCCATCGTCGCCTGTGGCAACGCCCGCGCCAACATACACGGTCGCGCCTGTCTCATCGTAGAGCAGGAACTTGACCGCTTTAATATCGGCTGTGGGATACGCGTCGCCCGAGGCTTTGTAGGTGAAGGTGGCGGTAAAGTCAGCCGCCTCACCGATCTTGAGTTGGGCAGGACCGTCAAGAGCCGCCTCGGCAAGAGGCGCCTGACCAAACTTGGACCAGCGGTCAGACAGGTCGGGGAAGTCCGGATTGTTCTTAACCACTGCGGAACCTGCGTTGAGATCCACCGACTCCAGATAGTACGGACCGGTTCCATCCCAGAAGTGACCACGCGCAGTGTACCAATCCTTGAGCGCGGTATAGCGTGCCGCCGCTTCATCGGCGGTGACATACGCGCCCATCACTTCAGGATACGGGATCGTTTTATCGGTGATGGCTTGATCCAGATACTTGGCAAGGACTTCCAAGCTCGGTCCACCGATGAAGCTCATCCACTCTTTCTCAAAGCGGTCAGCCTGACCGGTTCCCCAAGCCAGTTCCTTGGCGGCAACAGCCATGTTACCAACAGCAATGGATTGCCAAGGAGCCTCGCCGTAACCATATTGGGGCCACCAAGAGGTGATGTTCAACTCGGCATCGGAATACACATTATCGTCGTACGTGGCGATGGTTAGAGGATCGGTGGAGAGAATCTGGACACCTTTGAAGTGCGACAGGAAGGCTTCCAGGTTACCAGCCGTATCCTCGTCAAAGATGGCGCTACCTTCTTTGCTGTAATCGAACGTCTCAATCATATACATGACGAAGTCAGCCGGCGAGAGGTTGTTGCCATCGTGCCACTTGACATTTTCGAACAAATCAGCCGGATAGTAAACAACGGATTTGCTCTTGGCGGTCGCGCCGTCCGGGAATTTCTCGGCGGCGGTAATGAATTTTCCTGTCGCGGGATCCCAATCAACCCAGGCGTCGCCAGGCACAGTGATGGTGTCTTCGAAGGTCAGGTTGACCCAATCGAGGTTGGTTTGAACCGGAATACCGGCCTGGACCACGAGATCAGCTTTTTCTGCCCGCAGGGGCCAAGCCAAACCGGTGTAAGGGTCGGGCATCAAACCGCGGCTCGAAGTAGCGTTCTGAACGTAGGCGCTCGTCACCCAGTTCGCGCCGTTGACAGGATTCCACGGGTCGGTAAACAGAGTGGCAGTGGTGCCAACCTTAACCTGGCCGCCTTCCTGATCAGCATAGCGCATGGTGTAGGGCGACATGAAAGTGGTTTCCACGCCGGCGCCCACATCCGAGCTAACCTGGAGGTCGCAACGGAAGGGTGCATAGGTCTGCAAGTCAACGGTCCACACTTGAAGCGAATCTTCAACGGAAAGAGGCAGAGCCTTGACCATCAGATCGTGGCGTTCCTCAAGCGTTGTGTAGTTACCGTCAGCCAAAGCATCGCCGACCTCTTGGAAGGCGGGGTCAGCCACGTTTTCAGTGAACAGTGGAATACCCTGCGGGCTATTGGGCAGGTACATTTCACGGAAGATGGTGCGTTCGTCGCGGTTCAAACCGTTGGAACCCCAGCCAGCCGTGTACACGTCCCATTGACCTTCGGTGGGATCGGAACCGATCCAGAGCGGGGAAAGTTCGGATGATTTCCCTTCTTTGCGCTCGACGGTGAAACCGAGGGCTTCGAGTTGGGTGGCGAAGTAATTGCCTTGCGCCAAACGGGTGCCGTCGCCATCGTTGCGGATCAAGAGGATGACGTTAACCGGCTTGCCGCCGTACTGCCATTTGCCATCGGCGCCTTTGGTCGCGCCCAGCGCGGTCATTTGGGCGTCTACAACTTCCTTGGCTTTATCGAGGTTGTAGGCGTATTTGGCTTCCAAGCCGCGGGCTACATCAACGAGGTCGGTGTAGTCCACCAACTGGGTAGTGAGCGCGAAGTATTTCGGCAACGCGCCGCCGGCATAGATTTCCTGATTGATATAGTTGCGATCGATCGCCCAGTTCATCGCCTCGCGGATCTTGCGATCGGAGAAAGGATTCAAGCGGCCGTCCGCATACTCATGGTTCTCATTCCCATACGGGTTGAACAGCATGTCGTAATAGGTGCCGTAGGATTGGGTGTAGCACAGATTGGCTGCTTTGATCTCGGCAAGTTTATCCGCCGCTACGCCGTAACTGAAGATGTCGATGGCGCCGGCGCCGATCTGGGTAATGGCTGATTGCGCGTCAACGATTGAGTAGTCAATCTCATCCAACCAACCGCCGTGCCGGGTCGTGGGCGGCTCGGTCGGAGCGGCAGTGGGCGCTTCGGTGGCTGGAACATCGGTCGCAACCGGCGCTTCGGTCGCTGCTTCAGTTGCTGTCGCAGTCGGACCGCAGGCGGAAAGGAGCATGCTCGCTACGACGAGCAAGCCCAAAACCATCATGAAACGGTTTTTAAACATAGTTTTCTCCTCCAGAGAATTTTAGGGAATTAACGAACAGATTAAGTAACCGCATACGTCTTATCCTTACCTGCCACCTCCTCTCTTTTAACATGGGATAATACTAAGCGAAAGTATTATACCCAATTACCGAGGGGCGTCAACCGTATTGCTATGGAAGTTGAAAAAGCGTCGCATCGTCAGGCAAAAACAGTTCGCAAGTATTGCATGAATACACTACTCAAGGAGTACGCCTGCGAGAAGGTTAATTTAATAAGGAAGATCAATTGACACTCCCCTCCAGCCGATCACGCTGCGGACAAGGCTGACCAGCGTAAACTTTACAGTCGCATCAACAATTAAGATCATTGTGATTGGTTTTCTCTTTCAGTAACCCCCTCAACAGCGGAAAAGCGTTGTAAAAGATCGCGCACCCACGCGACATAACTTCCCCGTCTCGGCATGGTTCAAACTGACAGGCCGGCTCTCCCGCCTCAAACCAGTTCGAGCCTATGCCGAGACGCAAACGTCTACAGATGAATTTTACTGAGTGCCGCGCATACGGGGATCGAGAGCGTCGCGCAAACCGTCGCCGAGGAAGGTGAAGGCAAGGACTACAAGCGCAACGCAGATCGCCGGGGCAAGCAGAAGATAAGGCTGAGAGTTGATCGCAGTTTGACCATCGAGCATGAGCACACCCCAACTGGTGACGAAGAATTGTCCGCTATCGGTGGCAGGGCGCAAACCCAGCCCCAAATAGCCCAGAACCGCTTCGGTGATGATCAAGCCGGGGATGGTGAAGGCCGCCCACACGATCAACGGGCTGAGGCTGTTCGGCAGGATATGGCGGAACATGATCCGCGTATCCTTGGCGCCGATACACCGCGCGGCTTCGACAAATTCCTTCTGTTTCAGAGAAAGCACCTGCCCGCGGATGAGACGCGCCACACCCACCCAGTTTACAATTGCCAGGGCGGCAAACAACAAGACCAAACCGTTCATAAACTGCCCGATGAAAGAGTCGCGCAGAGCCACCATCACAATGATAAAGAACAGCAGATCGGGGAAGGCGTAGATCACATCCGTGAGGCGCATGAGGAGATTGTCCAACTTGCCGCCGATGTAACCGGAGATCATGCCGATCGTGGAGCCCATCAAGAGAATGATCGTCGTGGGCAGGAACCCCACCACCATAGACACGCGCGCCCCATAGATGACGCGGCTCAACACATCGCGCCCCAACGAATCGGTGCCGAGCAAAAACTCCGGCTCCGCCTTGATGTTCGTCGCGCCCTGATCGAACGGGGGCGGCAAGAAACGTTTTCCGCTGTGTAATTTAAGCGGGTCCATGGGAGCGATGACGGGAGCGAAGATCGCCAGAAAAATAAAGAAACCGACGATGAACATGCCGGCAACGGAGGCCTTGTTACGGATCAACCGCGACCAGGCTTCCTGCCCCAGGCTTCTACTCGGTTTAAAAACATCGTTGATTACGGCGATTTTGTTTGGCGAGGCAGTTTGAACGCTCATGGCAGGGTCCTCTTAGTCTTCCAGTCGAATGCGTGGATCAAGGAATACGTAAATAATATCCACGCTCAGATTAGCGACGGCAACCAACAACGCATAAATTAACGTAGTGCCCATGATCATGGAATAATCGCGCTGGAAGATCGATTGCACATACGCGCGTCCCATGCCCGGGAAACTGAACATGGTTTCAATAATGAACGAACCCGTCACCAAACCTGCCAGCGCGGGACCTAAAATGGTGATGACCGGAATCAAGGCGTTTTTAAGCATGTGGATAAAGACCACCGCGCGCTCCGCCAAACCTTTGGCGCGCGCCGTACGGACATAATCCTGTCGCATGACTTCCAACATGGCAGAGCGCGTGAGGCGCGCCGTATACGCCAGCGTCCCAAAGCCCAGCACCGCCATCGGCATGAACCAGTACTTGATTTGCGTCCAGTCATCCACGACGATATCCACGAGATGCAATCGGGAGGCAAAAATAAAAATCAGAAAGATCGCCAGCACAAAACTTGGCACCGAAATACCGCTGGTCGCGAAAAATAAAGCGACATAATCCACGATCGTGTTTTGTTTCAACGCCGCAATAATACCGATGGGAATCCCAACCATGATCGCCATGAGCAGCGCCATGCCCCCCAACCGCAGAGAATAACCAAAGCGACTTTGCCAGAAGGTCTTATCTTCGGGTGGGCTGAATAAGATATCTTGCACCGTGCGCCCGCGCTGACGATATGACGGACCAAGGTTGCCGCAGATCAAACCGCAGACGTATTCCTTGGTCTGGCTGTTGGTGTCGCCGATGATATACGCGTAGAACTGACGCCACATCGGTTTATCCAAGCCGTAATACGCGGAAAGCGATTTCTCGGTCGCGGCATCCACCTGACGGCGTTCCGGGTCCGTATCCCAAGGTCCGCCGGGGGCGCTACGCATAACGATAAAAGTAACCGCTGAAACGGTGATAAGAACGGGTATGAGCCAGAATAATCTTCGGATCAGATAAGTGACCATAGCGACTCGCTTTATTTAGACCTTGAGCGATACACAGACGGCTCGCTCAACCTTACAGCATAGTGTTTCGATTAACCGTAAATCAACTTGCGTTACTCGGAACAAGTAATGCTATTTACGTTGGGCTGGGGAGGATTCCTCCCCAGCCCATCTTACGTTAGTTCAATGACTGCCCAACTTACGGGAGCATTGAGGTGTCAATGGTGATGGTCCACGGCGTGACGTCGCCAGGATAGGTGCCGTCCTGCGGCGTGGTCTGATAACCCTTCACCCACGGCTTGACCAGATAGTGGTTTAAAGAGTTGTAGCCGAAAGCGCCCGGAATATCGTTGAGCAAAACTTGCTGAGCCTGCGAATAGAGCTCGGCGCGCTTGGCGGGGTCAATGGTCGTGTCGGCTTCATCCACCAACGCATCGAACTCGGGGTTGGAATAACCCCAGCGGTCGGCGAAGGTGCCTGTGCGCCAATAGACGCTTAACCAGTTTTGGGGATCCGCGTAATCCGCGCACCAGCCGCCGCGTGAAAGAAGCGGATAGGTGTCCGGATCCTTCTGAATGGCGGTGTAGGTGGTCGGCTCGACCGGATCGAGCGCAAGGTCTACGCCGAGGATTTCTTTGTATTGCGCGGCGATCCATTCATGGCGCTGGCGGTTGCGAGCTGAATCGGCAAAGGCCATCTTCAGACCGAGAGCGTTCAACTTCTCGGCAGAATTGAACGGTTCGGAAGCGGCAGCCAAAGCGGCTTTCGCGGCTTCAGGGTCGAAGTGCAACGGTGTGTTGGTATCGTATCCAGGATATCCGGGAGGAATCCAGGTCCAGGTGGGCAGGGAGAGATCGCCGTCCACATCATGCGTCCAAGCCTCAGCGTCGAACGCCAAAGCGAACGCTTCACGGACTTTCTTGTCAGAGAACGGATTCGGCTTGCCGCCCCAGGTGGGGAAGAAGCTGTATTGGATCTTGATCGTGCAGGAGCCCGCGTACTTAACGTGCTGGGCGGCAAGATCCGCATCGGCGTCAATGACAGGCAGGTCTTCTGCGGCAGAACCGATCACGTCGAATTCGTTGTTGCGGTAGGCTTCAAATGCCACCGCGCTATCGGTGATGTAGCTGAACTCGAGGCGATAGGTGGGGATGGCTTCACCCGCATAGTTGGGGTTCGGCACAAAGACCGACTTCACGAAAGGATCAACGCTCTTCCAAATGAATGGTCCATTACCGATCTGATATTTGGAGCTGGTCCACCAGATGTCTCCACCTTCGGCAATGTTCTCTTCCTTGGCAGGGTAGCCAACCCAAATACCCGCGATGGTCGCAAAGTACGGAGCGGGTTTCGAGAAGTTCAAGGTCAGGGTATTGCAGGCGGTGTCTTCGTAATCCGCGCAAGCCGAACCATCGGCATGAGAAGCCTTGACACCCAACGCGGCTTTGAAGGCTTCGGCGTCGTACCCTTCAGCGGCGGTATCAGCCCCGCGCCATTCGGGCGCGCCGACGATTTCATCGGTAATGGAGGCGTATTCACCGGCGGTGGCGGGATCAATGTTGCGTTGGAAAGCATACTCGAAGCGCTTGGCATTGAGCACGGAACCGTCACTGTAGACCGAATCGGGCTTCAGGGTGAAGGTCAACTGGGTCGCATCGTCGTTGAACGTCCAAGACTCAGCCGCGCCGGGCACGGTCTCGAGTTTTCCGTTCAATGTGGTCAAACCCATGTAGACCTTGTTCAAGTGGGCAATTTCATTAACGAAGGAGGACTTCTGCGGATCGATCACATCCGGGTAGGTACCGGTGTTGACGCGCAGGACCGCTTCTTTTTCTTCCGTAGGCGGAACCGCAGTCACAACCTGGGGAGTCCCTTCGACAATCACAGTCTGGACGACGGTTTGCGGTTCAGCGGGAGCGCCGCCTCCGCAAGCCGTGAGGACCAGGCTGGCGAGCACAAAAAGGCTCAGCAAAACGTTTAGTTTACGCATGTCTTTCTTCTCCTCACAAAATTTTGTTGATGGTGGATACGACATTAACTGACAACCTTGGAGTTACAGGCGGGTACCACCTCCTTTCAAAGGATTTCTACAAATAACGATCAGCAAAGAAACAGGCGACAAAGTGGCCCGGTCTTATCTCGCGGAATTCCGGTCGGCTCTCGGCGCAAATTGCCTCGGCAATCGGGCAACGCGTGCGGAAGCGGCAACCCGAAGGCGGATTCGCCGGGGAGGGCACATCGCCGGTGAGGATGGTGCGCTGACGCGCCGCTTCAGCCACCGGATCGGGAATCGGCACCGCCGATAACAACGCTTGCGAATAGGGATGCAGGGGATGGCTGTAGAGTTCATCGCGCGTGGCAAGTTCCACCATCACACCGAGGTACATCACCGCCACGCGGTCGCTGATGTGGCGCACCATCGAAAGGTCGTGCGCGATGAAAAGATAGGTAAGGTTGAATTTATTTTGGAGTTCTTCGAGCAGGTTCACCACTTGCGCCTGGATCGAAACGTCCAACGCGGAGATCGGCTCGTCGCAAACAATGAAGGAGGGTTGTAATGCCAGCGCGCGCGCAATGCCGATGCGCTGACGCTGTCCGCCGGAGAATTCGTGCGGGTAACGGGTGGAAAACGAGGGGTTCAACTTCACGAGTTCGAGCAGTTGCTTAACGCGTTCATCCGCCTCCGCTTTTGTCGCAACCTTGTGGACCAGCAACGGTTCGCCGATGATCTCCCCCACGGTCATGCGCGGGTTCAAACTGGCATACGGGTCTTGAAAGATCATTTGCATCTTGCGCCGCATGAGGCGTAGTTCCTCGCCTTTGATCTGCGTCAGGTCGGTCCCCTCGAAGCGGACACTGCCGGAGGTCGGGCGATGCAGTTGTAATACGGCGCGACCGGTGGTGGATTTTCCACAGCCCGATTCGCCGACGAGTCCCAGCGTCTCGCCGCGATGGATGTCAAAGGAGATGCCGTCCACCGCGCGGACTGCTCCCACCTGACGCTGAAGCACGCCGCGCATAATCGGAAAATGTTTGAACAGATCGTCTACACTTAACAGAACGTTATTGTCGGTCATATTAGCGGGCTCTCCCGGTCTTCACATCCACCCAGCACGCCACACGATGATCGGGCGCAACGGTTTCGAGGAGGGGATTTTCGTTCCAACAGCGGTCGATCGCCCATTTACAGCGCGGCGTAAAGGGGCAATGCGTGGGCTTTTCGTATAAAAGCGGCGGCGCGCCTTCGATCGAGGTGAGCGATTCTTTGCCGGAGGCATCCACGCGTGGGAGACTGCCGAGCAACCCAATGGTGTACGGATGAGAGGGCTTTGCGTACAATTCGCTCACTAACGCTTCTTCGATAATGAAACCGCCATACATGACGATGACACGCTGGGCAAGCCCGGCAACCACGCCAAGATCGTGGGTGATCCAGATGATCGCCATGCCCAATTCACTACGCAGGCGTTTGACCAGGTCGGTGATCTGCGCCTGAATGGTCACATCCAACGCGGTGGTTGGTTCATCGGCGATCAGCACCTGCGGCGAACAGGCGAGCGCCATGGCGATCATCACACGTTGGCGCATACCGCCGGAAAATTGATGGGGATAATCGGACAGACGGTCGGCGGCATTCGGGATGCCCACCATGCTCAACAGCTCCGCGGCGCGGGCTGCCGCTTGATGTTTCGTCATGCCGAGGTGCAAGGTCAGCGGTTCTTCAAGTTGCCTGCCGATGGTTAACACGGGATTTAAGGAGGTCATCGGGTCTTGGAAGACCATGCCGATCTGCGCGCCGCGAATATGACGGATCTCTGAGGGCGTCATTTTGAGAAGGTCGCGCCCAAAGAAATTCGCCGCTCCGGCTACGATCTTGCCTGGGGGAGATGGGATTAAACCTAGCACTGAAAGCATGGTAACGCTTTTACCGCATCCGCTCTCCCCCACAACGCCCAGCGTTTCGCCTTCCTGCAGGCTGAATGAAACGCCGTTTACTGCATGGACCACCCCATCCGGGGTTTTAAATGTAGTCTCCAACCCTTGAACGTCCAGTAGAAGATCAGGCATTGACCTGGTTTCCTTTGCAACCTGAAGGTATGATCCTTGCACATCGCTAAACGCCGCCGATTATACACTAATCCAAAAGTGCGTCAATCGTAATACATGAAGATTGATAAAATTCATCCAGCGAACGCAAAAAACAGTTCTCAAGAACTGGTTCTGTTCCCCACCATAGAAGTAGACTCAACTCGCAAATCGGGTTTAAACCAATGGCTGGCTTTTGTTGACACTCCCTTTCACGGACGGTAGAATACCTTCATCCGCTAGTTCTTTTGAGGAGGCATTGATTATGTTGAAAGAATTCAGAGATTTTGCCATGCGCGGCAACGCGATTGACCTTGCCGTTGGCGTGATCATCGGCGGGGCGTTCGGGAAGATCGTCGCTTCGCTTGTTAACGACGTGTTGATGCCGCTCATCGGGCTTTTACTCGGCGGAGTCAACTTCAGCGAATTATCCTTCACTGTCAAGGACGCGGTTATAAAGTACGGCGCGTTCATTCAATCTGTCATTGACTTTGTGATCGTCGCCTTTGTGATCTTTCTCATGGTGCGGACAATAAACAGAATGCAAAAACCCGCTCCTGCCGCCGAACCGACAACGAAGGAATGCCCATACTGCCACACAACGATTTCGATCAAAGCCCGCCGCTGTCCGAATTGCACGTCTCAATTGTAGACACGTAAACAGGTAAACACGTAGACACAGAAATTCGTAGACACGTCCCGCAGGCTTGTCCTGAGCAAAGGCGAAGGATTCACAACTGCGGGACGTGTCTATTTCCGACATTTGACGTTCGACCTTCGACTTTCAACCTCCAATGGATTTCCTCGACAAACTCAACCCTCAACAACGCGCCGCCGTCACCGCGGGGAACGGACCCGTCTTGGTCGTGGCAGGTCCGGGGTCCGGGAAGACGCGGGTACTGACCCAGCGCATCGCGTATCTCATCGCGGAGGAGGGAGTCCGCCCGTGGCAGATCCTCGCCGTCACATTCACGAACAAAGCCGCGAAAGAAATGCAGGAGCGCGTCAAGAAATTGTTGCCTGACCAAGCCACCGAGGGAATCATGCTCGGCACGTTTCACTCGATCTGCGCGCGGATTTTGCGAAGAGAAGCAGAACACCTCCCCATCGAATCCAATTTCGTGATCTTCGATGCGGACGACCAAGAGCGAATTGTCAAAAATGTCATCCGTGAATTGAACATCAACGAGAAGTTGTATCGTCCTGCGGGCGTGCACGCGGCAATTTCGCGCGCCAAGAACGAACTCATCGACGCGGACGATTTCCCCACGCTGACGTATCGCGATGAAGTGACGAAGCGAGTCTACGCCGAATATCAAAAGCGACTCATCGCCAGCAACGCCGTGGACTTCGACGACATTCTCGTTTACACCGCGCGGCTATTGGAAGACAACCCATCGGTTCGGGATAAATATGCCCAGCGATTTCGTCACGTGCTGGTGGATGAGTTTCAAGACACCAACCTTGCCCAATATGCGCTTGTAAAGCACCTCGCTTCATTTAATAGAAATGTCTTTTGCGTTGGCGATCAAGATCAAAGTGTGTACTCATGGCGGGGCGCGGACTACCGCAACATCCACCGCTTCGAGCAGGACTTCCCCGACGCGCAGACGATCCTGCTCGAACAGAATTATCGCTCGCGCCAAACCATCCTCGACGCGGCGATGGGCGTCATTGACCGCGCCCGCAACCGCAAGCGGAAACAACTTTTCAGCGACCGAGGTGCGGGCGAGAAAATATTTTTCTACGAAGCGCCCGACGATTACGCCGAAGCGTCATTTGTGGTTGACAGCATCGCGCAACTCGTCGCCTCGCGGCAGTTCGAGCCAGGCGATTGCGCGGTGATGTATCGCACCAACGCCATGTCGCGCCTCATCGAAGAAGCGTTCCTGCAAGCGCGGCTTCCGTATCGTTTGGTCGGCGCGCAGAGATTCTATGGACGCCGTGAAGTCAAAGACGTTATCGCGTTCCTCCGTCTCATTCACAATCCCGCCGACGAAGCCAGCCTCGACCGCATCATCAACGTCCCGCCGCGCGGCATCGGCGAAAAGACTCTCACCACGTTGCACATGGTCGCGCGGCAAAATGAAATGCAACCAGGCGAAGTTCTCATTGATCTCGCACGCGGCGATCAATCCGCTCATTGGAAATCGTTCACGGGTCGCGCCGCGCTTCCGCTTGCAGATTTCGGCGGCATGTTGGCAAACTGGCGTGTCGCCGCGCAAACGCTGAACGTCCCCGAATTGTTCGACCGCGTCGTCAAAGACCTCGGCTACAAAGAATACATTGACGATGAATCGGAAGAGGGCGAAGACCGCTGGGAAAACGTAATTGAACTCAAGCACCTCGCCGATGAATATTCCACGCGCACGCTCGATGAGTTTCTCGAAAACATCGCGCTCGTTTCCGATCAAGACACGATCGCCGAAGGCAATGTGCCAACCTTGCTCACCCTCCACGCCGCGAAGGGTCTCGAATTCGGCGCGGTCTTCATCGTCGGTCTCGACGACGGCATCCTTCCGCACAGCCGCTCGTTCGACAATCCCGAATCGATGGAAGAGGAACGCCGCCTCTTTTACGTCGGCATCACACGCGCCAAAGACAAGCTCTACCTCGTCCGCGCCATTCAACGCGGCGGGCGCGGCTCGCTGGAGGAAACCTTCCCCTCGCGCTATCTGGATGACGTGCCATCGGATTTACTCGTCGGCAAAACGCGCACGGGACGTTCGCTTCGCGGACAAATGCCCGAGACCAAATGGCAGACGCATCGGACTCAGGGTCAGCCTGCTTCAGTCCCCCCAGCCAAATACCGCGCTGGGACGCGCATCAAACATCCCAGTTGGGGCGAAGGCATCGTCCTCGACAGCAAAGTTCAAGACGACGACGAGATCGTTGATGTTGTATTCGAATCGGTGGGGATAAAAAGATTATCGGCAAGTCTGGCGAATTTGAAAATTATTTAATTTCACTCGTACCGCAAAGTTCGCTTTGCGACCGCGCGGCAACAAGACTGCAACCAATTCTCGCGCAAAAGCGACATGAATGTCGCGTTACGGATTCACGCGACACGTCTACCCCTCTGCCAACGCCCTCAACGCCAACGCGTACGATTTCCATCCCAAGCCTGCGATCTTCCCTTTGCACACCGCCGAGATCATCGAAGCGTGACGAAACTCTTCGCGGGCATACACATTCGAGAGATGCACCTCGATAACGGGAATTTGTATCGCGCTGATCGCATCTCGCAATGCAACGGATGTGTGGGTGTATCCGCCTGGGTTGAACACAACGCCGTCTGCCCATTTGCGCGCGTCGTGTAACGCGTCGATCAACGCGCCCTCGTGGTTCGATTGCAGGCATTTCACCTCCGCGCCCAACTCGTCCCCCAACTCGATCAACTTGTTGTTGATGTCATCGAGTGACAGCGAGCCATACACCTCAGGCTCGCGCGTTCCCAACAGATTCAAATTCGGTCCGTGCAAAACAAATATTTTCATTTGACTCCGTATCGCGACATTCATGTCGCATTTTCAACTTGCGAGATAAATCTCGCATTACAGAACATCATCCAACTCATCCACATCCACCAACTCCACTTTACCGATCGCCACGGGCAATGCAAAGCGGATGGACTTCGCGCTTCGCTTTTTATCAACCCTCATCGCGCGGACGATTTCATCACGCGGCAAAGCCTTTGGAATTTTCACGGGCAAGCCAAGTTCCGATAGCGTCTTCTCGATTTCATCAGTCAAGCCTTTCTTTGCCGCGCCGATCCGTTCGGCATATCTCGCCTCAACGACCATCCCAATGGACACCGCCTCGCCGTGACTCAACTTGAATCCGCTGACAAGCTCCACCGCGTGCCCAACCGTGTGACCTAAGTTCAATGTCGCACGGATTCCTTTTTCGTAGGGGTCTTCTTCGATGATTCGAATCTTCACCGCCATCGCGCGCTTGACGATCTCTTCCAAATTATTTTTCACCCACTCAAAGCCGTTCGCACACAATGCAAATAGTTCGGGGTCAGCGATGATTCCATGCTTGACCACTTCCGCCATGCCAGAGCGCAGGTCGCGGTCGTTGAGGGTGAGTAAAAGGCTGGGGTCGGCGAGAACCAGCCTCGGGGGGTGGAAAGAACCGATGAGGTTTTTCCCCTCAGGTAAGTCGAATCCAGTTTTTCCTCCGAGCGAGGCGTCCACCATCGCAAGCAAGGTTGTCGGGACGGCGATCCAATTCACGCCGCGCATGTAGGTCGAGGCAGCGAAGCCAGCGAGGTCACAAATCACGCCGCCGCCGAGGGCAATGACAACGCTCTTGCGGTCAAGTCCGTTTTCGAGAAACGCCTTCCACAAGCGGGAAACGGTTTCGAGATTTTTGTGCTCCTCGCCCGCAGGCAGGACGATGGATTTTTCGACGCCAAGATTCTTGAGGCGATGTTTTGCAACGTTCTCGTCGGTGACAATCAGGTCTCCGTAGGGCAAATTGCCAATTTGCCCAACTTGAACATCGTACTCGCCCATTGCGGAGAGACGATGGCGCCCGACGACTGTTTGAATCTCACGTGAAATTTGTTCGGGGGTTTTATCGTCCACTCGAATTGTTCGCTGAAAAGAATCGTAGTGATCCCTGCGACTCTCAAGATATTCGGTGAGTTTCGATTTCAAATCGCCCGCGAGCAAGGGCCGTTTGTGCGGGTCGTTTTGTAATCGTTCGATCAAGGTCGGCAGTTCCGCTTTGAGCAGAATCACCTTGCCGCTCGTTTCAACCAGCGCACGATTTTCTTCACGCAGGAGCGCGCCACCGCCAAGGGCGATGACGCTTTCTTTGCCGTTGACGATCTGTTCGAGGACGGCTGTCTCCAAGTCGCGAACTTTCGTCATGCCGTGCGCTTCGACAATTTGAGGAATCGTCATGCCCGCGTTGGTTTCGATGATTTGGTCGGAATCAACGAACGGCAGGCGAAGATGTTCGGCGAGCGCCTTGCCAACAGTGGTCTTGCCTGAGCCTGAGGGACCGTAGAGGAAGATGTGCATAGAAATGATGAAAGAGGAAGGATGAATTGGAAAAAGTTATCGGTGAACAGTTATCAGTCGCTGAAGTGTGGGGTTATGGCTTCGTGAATATGAGCAAAGATTTGCCTGGGTTGGAGGTCGAGTCTTTTGATCGCCAGCAAGTAGAACCATCCGATAATTCTGAAAACGCCATAGCCGATGAATGCGCCTGCCGTATTGAAAAGGATGTCATTGATGTCTATGGAACGAGAGCCAGTGCGGAAAACAACCGCCATGATCAGCTGGGTAAACTCAAAGGAACAGCCGATCGCCACGAGTCTCCATGCAATCCGTTCAGGTCTGATCGAAACAATGAATTGAATAAGAAAGCCAAAGGGAACAGTAAGCAGAATATTATTGATAATATCTTTGGCGCAGTTCTGCGGCAGATAATCGAAACAACGACCAAAGTTGAAAGGAATGAGGTTGAGATTCAAGCGAAACCCCGTATGGGATGGTTCTACACTAAATGGAAAAACAGCCACGCTGATCGCTCCGATGAGATAAAAGCCAAAAATGGCGGAGAAGAGAATCTGGTAAAGGCTACGTCCTCGCGCACGAAGAAAAGTAAGAGTCAGCGCGAGCAGGATCAGCGAAAAATAGAAGAAGGTTGGGTAGAAGTAAACAAACATATCGGGGTTATTCCCAAAACACATGCGGAATATTATCCATCTTCAAATCATCGAGCGTCGCTTTGCGTAGCGATTCAAAACGCGGTTTGATTTCATTCATCGAGTCGCCGCCGAGTTTTTCGAGCAGGGCGTCTGCCAAAACAAAAGCGACCATCGCTTCGAGAATGGGAACGGCGCGCGGGACGGGGCAGAAGTCGGAGCGTTCGTAGCGGGTGGGCGATTCGGTTCCCGCAGCAAGATCAACTGTCCCTTGAGGAAGAAGCGTGGTGGCGATCGGTTTCATGGCGGCGCGGATGACGATGGGCTGTCCGTTGGAGATGCCGCCTTCGGTCCCGCCTGCTCTGTTGGTTGAACGTTGAAGGTCGAAGGTCGAAGGTTCGAGATTGATCGAATCGTGAACTTGTGTGCCGAGACGTTTTGCGTTTTCGAACGCGTCGCCGACTTCGACTCCTTTGATGGCTTGCACAGACATGACCGCCATAGCGAGTTTCGCTTCGAGGCGTTTGTCCCATTGGATGAAACTCCCCAGCCCAACGGGAAGATTGAGCGCGACGATTTCGAGAATTCCACCGAGGGTGTTTTTGCCGTGAATGGCTTTTTCGATTTCATCCCGCATCTTTTGCGCGGACGTTTCGACTGGGCAACGCACGTCGGATTCTTCGGCGCGGACGAAGCGTTCCTCGTAAGACATGTCGCCGAAGTCGGTTTGGATTTCGCCGATGGAGACGACGTATCCGCCGACAATGATTCCGAATTGATTGAGAAAATGTTTGCACACCGCGCCCGCCGCGACGCGCATGGTCGTTTCTCTGGCAGAAGCGCGCTCCAACGCGGGGCGTAAATCTTTGTAGCCGTATTTCACCGCGCCCGTCAGGTCCGCGTGACCTGGGCGCGGGTTGGTCATCGGCTCGACGGCTTTGCCCTTCCATTTAATGTGATCAAGGTTCTCGACGAGCATCGCAATCGGCGCGCCAGTCGTTTCGCCTGCCATCACTCCGCCGAGGATTTGGACGACATCTTTTTCGATCTTCATGCGTCCGCCTGAACCGTATCC
>JADLBX010000071.1 GCA_020847435.1 Anaerolineales bacterium | reverse complement strand
CTGATTTTCACGGAAAAACCCTCTAAAAAATCTGCTCTTATCCGTGCGCTCCGTGAAACTTGTGCTGAGCCTGTCGAAGTATCCGTGTACAAAAGAACGTTGCTTTGGACTTAAGAAACGCTCTCTACTAAGAGATTCTTCCGATAATTCAGATTGCTGGGGTAATTGGGTAACCTACAAAATCTTGCGGAGCGCAAATGCCTGTGGCGGATAAATCTCAACCATCCCTGGGCGAGCCGATTCCGCTGTTTGTGGATTGATCGCCCTGAAAATCGGTTAATACCTCCACATTTGGCGGAATCGGAAATCCTCAGACATCTGTCCAGACATCCTTTTTGTGGATAAGTCGCGGTTATTTGTGGATAACTGGCATCGCATGTGGAGAAGTAGGCTGGCTTGCCCCATCCTGCCAAAAATGACGCCCCTATATATGGGCATTACTGTTAACCGCCTTCCAAAATGTGGATTGGACGATTACCCGCCTCTTTTTGTGGATAGGCTGTGGATGAATTCATCCCGATTCTTTCCACAGGGGAAGATACCTCAGGTGACTGGGACAGGCCGCACATCGGGGTGACGCGGCGGCGGTTATCCCACCTATAGCGGAGAATCGAATCCATCCACAGTTTCCACAGCCCCTACTACTATTACGAATCTTATCTTCTCTTTAATAAAATGCTTGAATCTGTTAAGCGAATCTTGTACAATCGTTCTTACATATCAGCCCCTCTTTATAGTTGGGAGGTCCATCATGGACATGATCAAGGTTTCAGCCAGCTCCCGTACCTCTGCCGTTGCCGGGGCAATTGCAGGCGTCGTCCGTGAACATAAAAGGGCGGAAGTGCAGGCGATCGGCGCCGGGGCGGTCAATCAGGCGGTGAAGGCGCTGGTTCTGGCAACCGGATATTTGAAGAGCGACGATATCCACGTGGTCTGTGTGCCCGAGTTCGCGGATGTGACGATTGACGATAAGGTGCGTACGGCGATCAAGTTTGTCGTCGAGCCGCGCTAGGCGTCGAAGTTGTTTTGTCCGAGGGTGGTTTATAATGTCGCAGGGCGTGTATCGCCTTGTGTGCCGACGGCGTCCTGTTACCATGAAATCTTCAAGCAATTTCTGGCGTAGTCTTTTGTTTTTCACGCTGATCGCCGCGTTGTGTGGGGCGCTGGCTATGCCGTTGCTCGCGCCGGTGCAAGCCGCGCCACAGCTGCAGGCGGCGACAAATATTGTGATCAGTGAGTTTCGTGTTAGAGGTCCAAGTGGGGCAAATGATGAATTTATTGAACTTTATAACCCCACAAACGCTGCAATTAACGTTGAAGGATGGAGAATTGAAGGGTCGAACAATACAGCCCCTACGGGAAATCGTTTTACATTTCCATCAGGCACAATAATTCAATCGGGTGGATATTACTTAATTATTGGAAGTGGCTATTCTGGCGGTACTAGTGGGGAACTGGGGGCTCTACTATCATCTGGAATTACAGATGATGGTGGTATTGCGCTCACATTTAGTGATGGAACAACGATAGTTGATCAGGTTGGAATGAGTGGTTGTGTGACTTGTTACAAGGAAGGAACGCCGTTAGCATCGTTAGGAAACAGTAACTTGGATCGCGGTTACGAGCGTAAAATTGGTGGGGCATCAGATAGTTGTGCAGATACTGGTGACAATTTTGCAGATTTTCAACTTGCAAATCCAAGTGCACCTCAAAATTCTTCATCCCCATTGAGTTTATGTGGAGTTATTCTCCCGACTTTAACGCCTACTGAAACACCAACCATTACACAGACTCCGACCATCACCCTAACGCCATCGCTGACGCCGACCATTACGAATACGCCGACCATCACTTTCACCGCGACGCCCACATTCACGCGCACTCTCACACCCCTCCGCACACCCACGCGTACGCGCACTCCAACGCGTACTCCCACCGCCGCCCCTGCCCAACTGGTCGCCATCAACGAATTTGTGCCGCGTCCTGGGCGTGACTGGAATAACGACGGGTTGATCAACACCGGCGACGAATTCATCGAGCTCATCAACCACGGCACGATCAGCGTCAACCTCAGCGGTTGGACGCTCGACGACGAGGCGAACATCGGCTCGAAGCCTTACGTCCTGCCCTCGCGCGTCCTCCAGCCCGGCGAGCGCCTCGTCTTTTATGGAAGCCAGACCGGGCTTCTGCTCAGCGACGGCGGCGACGGTGTGCGCCTGCTCAAGCCTAACGGCGGGTTGATTGACGCCTACAACTACAAAGTAGTGAAGTATCCCGACCAGTCTTTTTGCCGCCTGCCGGATAATGGCGGCTTGGACGATTGGAACGCTCGCTGTTACCCCACGCCGGGTCTGGGCAACTCGCTCGGAAGCGAACCCGGCTCATCCTCCAGCGCGGGGAAATTATTCTGCCCCGTTGCCGACACGCTCCCCCTCGGTTTCTATCTCGCGGAATGCGCGCCGTTCGGGAACAACGTTTGGAACCGCCTTTATTGGGACGCCAGCGGCTGGTATGGAGATATGGAACTACCGAACTATCCGGGCAAATGGCAAACCTTTGTTGATTGATCCCATTCACGGCGTGCATTGAAAAAAATTGGCGGACGTTGCAAAACGTCCGCCAATGGCTTTAATCCTCCGCCGCGCGCGCCACTTCCTCCGGCTCAAAGACGACCTCCTCCTTGCCGGTCAACTTCGCGTCCACTTTTTGGAGGATCAGCCGCAAGTGACCGGGATGCGAGACGAAATCCAGGTCGTCCGCCGGCACCGCCAGCACCGGGCAAAGCGTGAAGTTGTCAATCCAGTTCTCGTAAAGGTCGTTCAAGCCGTTCAGGTAATCGGGAGCGATCGCGCGCTCGTAGTCGCGTCCGCGGTTCGAGATGCGGTTGAGCAGGGTGGGCGCTGAAGCCCGCAGGTAGATGACCAGGTCCGGGGGCGGGAGGAAGCGCATCATCGTCTCGTAGAGGTCGCGGTACGTCCGGTAGTCGCGTTCTTGAATGTGTCCCTGCAAGTACAAATTCTGCGCGAAGATTTCGGCATCCTCATACACACTGCGGTCTTGCACGACCGACTCGGGATGTTGCGAGAGTTTGTAGTGTGCGCGCAGGCGATGGGTGAGGAAAAAAACCTGCGAATGGAACGACCAGGCGTTCATGTCCGCATAAAAATCGGCGAGGTAGGGGTTGTCGGTCACCGGCTCGTAAAATGGCTCCCAGCCGGTGCGTTCGCACAACATCTGCACCAGAGTGGATTTCCCCACGCCGATATTCCCCGCGATGGCGACGAATTTTTTCATGGTTGCTCCTCCGCAAAATTCAGGCGACCATGTTTCTGGTCGCCTGATGAATGATCAGTTCGGGAATTCTCCAGCAAGTTCCTTATCAATCACCTGCTGGAAAACGCTCAGTGGCTGTGCGCCGACGATGGCGAGTCCGTTGACGAAGAACGTCGGCGTCGAGTTGATGCCCAGGTTGAGTGCGAAATCGCTGTCTGCCTGCACCGCGCGCTGATACGTCCGAGCGTTGACGCAGGTCTCGAATTTTTGAAGGTCGAGTCCCAACGCCGAGGCGTACTCCGCATACACGCCCGCGCCGAGCGCCTCGCCGCCGAATAATTTATCGTGGAATTCCCAAAACTTATTCTGGTCGTTGGCGCACATGGCGGCTTCCGCGGCGGCTTGCGCGTCGGGGTGAATGGAGGTCAGCGGCAGGTGGCGATAGACCACGCGGATCTGACCCGGATACGCCGCCAGCAAAGGCGCATACACGCTCTGATGCCATTGCTTGCAAAATGGGCATTGGAAATCGCTGAACTCGACGATGACGATGGGCGCGTCTGCGGGCCCGATGGAGGGGTAGCCCTCCGACGGGATATCGTAGCGGGTGATCTGCGGTTCTTCTTCCACGACGGCGGCTTGGTTCGCCGTTGGCGAGTCTGTGCCAGCCCTTGAGAAAACGTTCGCGCCCCAGATCAAATAGCCGAGCAGAACCCCGCCGGCAAAGGTCAGCGCGCTGAGCGCCGCGAAAAAATGACTGCGCTTGAAAGTGATCGTTTCGTCTTCGAGGATGGTCGGTTCGGGAATGTATTCCGGCTCGATCACCGGCTCGAGCGATTTTTTTGTTCTACTTTTGGATGGGTTTGGACTGGTTTGCATGGCGGGCATTATAAAACATGCCTCGTGATTTGTCAGTTGCAACTTTTGTACCGGCGCGTCGTATTTGTGAGTGGAGGTCGAAATGACAACTCATGCAAAACGCATCCCCTGGTATCTCTGGCCCTTCGCCGCGGTTTGGAAACTACTGGCGGTCATCGTTGAAATGACCGGCAGGCTCGCGGCGATGATCCTCGGCATCGTGTTGACGATCGTCGGCGTGTTGGTGAGCCTCACCATCGTCGGCGCGATCGTCGGTGTGCCGCTGGCGATCGTGGGTCTATTGTTGTTCTTGAAGGGGATACTTTAAAACGTAGAGCAAGATGCCATCTTGCTCCCTACTGTGCGATCGTCTCCGGGGGCGCGCCGCGCTTCCGCAGGCGAGACAGGCTACGGCTGGGAAAAGAAGCGATGAACTTCCGCACGCGCGGAATCCGCATGAGGAGCAAAATCCCCGCGACGAGCGAGTAGATCAACGGGCGGATAATGTCGCCTTGCAAGACGAAGAAATCGCCTTTCTTGCCCAACGCGTAATGCAATAACAGGATGGGGACAATGAAATAGATCGTCTGATGCAGCCGCTTCCAATTTTTGCCGAGGCGTCGCTTCCATTCGTCGAAGGAGGTCGCCGCCAGAGGAACCAACAGCAAAAAGCCCAACAACCCGAGGATGATATATGGTTTTTCGACGATGGTCTGCACGATGAGACTCCATGCAAAGCCGTAATCAATGTTGACGAAGATGATGACGTGGATAGTCGCGTACATGAACGCGTACAGCCCCAGTGCGCGGCGGCGTTTGATCAGTTCGCGCCAACCGAAGAGGTTGTTGAGCGGAGTACAAGCCAGCGAAAGAATCAGCAAGGTGATGGCGTGCCGTCCCGTGCGTTGTTCCAATTCTTGAATCGGGTTGGCGGACAGGTTGCCTGTGATGAGATCGTAGACGAGGAACACCAGCACAGACCACGCGTAAACGTGGATTGTGATTTGCAGGGGAGTGTAGCGAAAAAAAATCGTCTTCATCTTGATACCAGACCTCACAGGTCTTCAAGACCTGTGAGGTCTTTGGGTTAATAATTCTCGATCAAATCCATGCCATCGTACAAATGCGCCACCTGCTCGGCGTAGCCGTTGAACATCAACGTGGGTCGGCGGCTAAACTCGCCGATGCGCCGTTCGGTCGCTTGCGACCAGCGCGGATGCGGACGCTCGGGGTTTACGTTCGAGTAGAAACCGTATTCGTTGGCGCCGACGCTGTTCCATAACGTGGCGGGTTGTTCGGCAACCAGCTCGATCTTCACGATGGATTTGATGGATTTGAAGCCATACTTCCACGGCACGACGAGGCGGATCGGGGCGCCGTTCTGGTTCGGCATCGGCTGACCATACAGACCCGTTGCAAGGATCGTCAACTCGTTCATCGCCTCGTCCAATCGCAAGCCTTCGTTGTAGGGCCACGGGTAAAACGGACTGCCCACCCCGGGCATTTCATCGCGGCGGAGCGCCGTTTCAAAGCGCACATATTTTGCGGCGGAAGTCGGTTCCACTTCGTTCAACAAACTCGCCAGCGAAAAACCCGTCCACGGGATGACCATGCTCCACGCCTCGACGCAACGCAGGCGATAGATGCGTTCCTCCTGCGTGAACTTGCTCAGTAAATCTTCGATGCCGTAGGTTTTCGGCTGCTTCACCAAGCCGTAGACTTCGACGGTCCACGGACTGACGGTCAATTCCTGTGCGAGACCGGCAACGCCTTCTTTGTCCGTCGTGAACTCGTAATAGTTATTGTAATGGGTGATGTCGTCGAACGAATTGGCAGGGTCGCCCAACTCGTCAAACTTTTGAGGCAGATCGCCCGCTTCATTCTCAGGGACGGCGGCATCTGCCACCTTCGGCGCGCACGCCGCCAGCAACGCCGACCCGCCGACCAACCCTGCGGCTTTGAGGAAGTCGCGCCGTGAAAGATATTGCGTATACGGCGTGATCTCTGACGATTTGACAGGGACAGATTTGAATTGATCGTTCATAGTTTACCTCTTTTGAATAAAGCTTATCCACTAATCTTCGCTCATCGGCGCTAACCTCTTTCAAATTCGCGAAGATTAGCGCAGATTAGCGGATAAAAAATTTTTGAGCAAGTTTTATTAATATTTCTCAGCCAACAATGCTTGAATGTTTTCCTCAGTCTCGGCGTAGCCGCCTTCGCCGATGTGCGTATACCGGATGCGACCTTGTTTGTCAATCAAATACAACGTGGGCCAGTAGTGATTTCGGTATGCCCGCCACGTGGCTCCATCGTTATCCTGCGCGACGGCGTATTCGATTCCCAACCGAGCGACCGCGTCCTGCACGTTGGCAAGGTCGGCTTCGTAGTTGAACTCGGGGTAATGATTGCCGATGATGACGAGACCTTGATCGTTGTACTTGTCATGCCATTCCTTCAACGAAGGAATCACGTGTTGGCAATTAATACAGCCAAACGTCCACATCTCAATGATGACCACCTTGCCGCGCAAGTCCGCGAGGCGGAGCGGGGAATCCACGTTCAGCCACGTGTCGTTCGTCAACTCGGGGGCAGGTCCAAGGTCCGGCAATGAAGCGAGTTTGGGCATGGCAGAATCCGCTGATGGGGGAGGCGTCTGTTGCGAGGCGCATCCAAAAAGAAGAAGCGCGATCAATCCGAAAAGAATCTTTTTCACGGTTCGGTTTCCTGGATGCCCCCATTCTAAGAAAACTTCCTTACGAGAAGATTACATCTTGATAAAAAGAGCCTAAAGGTTTTGAAATTTTTTCGGTTCCGTAACGCGACATTCATGTCGCCTGTGAGTTGCGACTTAAAAGTCGCGTTACGGAATATAAAACGTGAACTGCGCGCCTTTGCCCGTTTCGCTTTCCACTCGGATATCGCCGCCGTGCGCCTGCACGATGCCGCGCGCAATCGCGAGTCCCAACCCCGCGCCGCCCGTTGCGCGGCTTCTCGATTTCTCGCCGCGATAGAAACGTTCAAAGATGTGCGGCACATCGTCCGCTTGAATGCCCTCGCCCGTGTCGCTCACGGTTATTTCGACGCGTCCGCTGGCGCGCCGCACCCACACGCTGACTCTCCCATTCGCGGGCGTGTGCCTCAGCGCGTTGCCGATGAGATTATTCAACACGCGCCCGATGGCTTGCGTGTCCATGTGAACCGGGTCAACGTCCGAGTCCACGTTGCCTTCGAGCGTGATCGCGCGTCCCTTGGCAAGTTGCGTAAAACTTTCCAGCGTATCCGAAACCAAATCGCCCAGCGACGCGTCCGCGCGGTTCAGCGGGAACCCTCCCGCGTCGAGTTGCGCCATTTGAAAGAGATCGTCAATCAACGCGGAGAGCGAATTCACGTCGCGTTGCGCGGTGTGCAAATAACGCTTCACCGTTTCGGGGTCTTCCACCACGCCGTCGGATAACGCTTCGAGAATGGCGCGCATCGAAGTGAGCGGCGTTTGCAAGTCGTGACTCACCCACGCGATCAGGTCGCGGCGCAGGCTTTCGAGTTCGCGTTGTTTGTTGTCGGCGGCTTGTAACTGCTCCGCCATCTGGTTGAACGTGACCGCCAGCGAAGCCACCTCATCCCGCCCGTTGACCGCGACGCGTGTTTTCAAATCGCCTTGCGCCAATTTTTCCGCCGCGCTCTTCAGTTGGTCAATCCGTTCTGTGACCGTGCTGGAAAGAAAATATCCGAGCGCCATTGCCATCCCGCCTGCGAACACAAGCAAAACGATGGCAAGCAACAGGTCGTGTTCGCTGGCGAACATCATCTGCGCCGAGAACCACACGTTGAAAAACGTCAGGACGCTCGCCAACGCGTACCCGCCCAACAACGTCCAGCGCAGGGCGGGCGAAAAATTGATCCACCCCATGCGATACGCGACGTATCCCGCGAGCGCCGAGACCAACGCCGTGATCGTCAGATACAACGCCATCAGTCCGAGGTCGCGTAACGGCGGGAGCATCACCAACTCAAAGATGCCCAACGAGACGACAAGGATAATGATGATGCCAAGCGCCAATCGGGCGGGCATAGTTGTGCGGGAGAAGGTTGTTTTCATAAAAAAATTATGTCATTGCGAGCGACGAAGGAGCGAAGCAATCTACTTCTATCTGGAGATTGCTTCGGCGATAAAGCGTCGCCTCGCAATGACATTAAGGTTCGAATTTATAGCCCACGCCCCACACGGTGAGCAAGCGCGCGGGCTTCGAAGCATCGTCTTCGATCTTCTCGCGCAAGCGGCGCACGTGCACCGTCACCGTGCCCGGGTCAATATATTGCGAGCCGCCCCACACGCGCTCGAGCAATTGTTCACGCGTGAACACCTGTTTCGGATGCCGCGCCAACAAATACAACATGTCGAATTCTTTTGCCGTCAACTCGACTTCGGCATCTTTGACTTTCACCGTGCGACTGAGCGGATCAATGGATAGATTTTCAAAGGACAAGCTCCGTTCATTCCCGACTTCGGCCTGCTCGCGCCCTAGCCGCCTCATCACCGCCCGAACGCGGCTCACCAACTCCTGCGGACTAAACGGCTTGACCACATAATCGTCCGCGCCCGATTCGAGCCCCGCGATGCGGTCCGCCTCTTCGCGCCGCGCGGTCAGCATGATGATCGGCACGTCCGAGCGGTCGCGCAGCCAGCGGGTCAGCGCGAGACCATCCACTTCGGGGAGCATGAGGTCGAGGATCACAAAATCAATTTGCCCCCGTTCAAAGGCGTTCATCGCCTTGCGCCCATCCGAGGCGACCTGCGCGTCGAACCCGGCGCGTTTGAGGTAAAGCGTCACCACTTCGGCGATGCTGGCTTCATCTTCGACGACAAGGATCGTCTTACCGTTCATTGGAAGAATCATACACCAATGTAGAACGGATTGGCGCGTCTGTTTATAACTTCGTAATGAATTTCCGAGGTTCAGCCTCCGACCGGCGTGAGATCGTCGAACGAACGGATGTCATCGCGCCCCGAGCGTTTCACCGCATACATGGCTTTGTCTGCCGCGCGCAACACAGTCTCGCGCGTCTCACCGTTCGCGGGATAACAGGCGATCCCGATCGAAAAAGTGGCAGACAGGCTGAAGCGTCCGTACGAGACGTGCAGTGAGTTCAGCGATTCGCGCAACGCCTCGGCGCGGTCGTAGGCAATGTCGGTGTTGATGTTCGGCATCACGATCACGAATTCCTCGCCGCCGAAGCGGCAGGCAAAATCGCCGCGGCGGGTGTGCAGCGTCAGCGTTTCGGCGATGGACTTTAACATAACGTCTCCCGCCTCGTGCCCGTAGGTGTCGTTCACCTGTTTGAAGTGGTCAATGTCAATCATCATGACGCAAACCGCATACCGTTCCCGTGCCGCGCGGGCAAGTTCGCGGTCGAGCGTCTCTTCGAGGTAGCGCCGGTTGAAGAGGTTGGTGAGCGGGTCGCGGATCGCCTGTTCGCGCAGTTGGCTTTGCAGGACGCCGATCTCGATCAATTGCGTTTGCAAGCGCGAATTGGCGTTGCGTAGTTTCCGCTCCACCTCTTTGCGCTCGGTCACATCGCGGAAGACGATCAGCCGCCCGTTCAGTTGATTGTAGGCGTCGAAGAGCGGGGTGACGCGCAGGTCGAGATAGCGGGAGGGCGCGTTCGGAATCCGCATCTCCGTCCCTGTTTCCAGCCCGTGCAGTAGTTCATCAGGCTGAATCAGCCATTGACTGAATAAATCGAACGCGTTTCTGCCGATGAGTGTGCGGCTTGGTTCGCCCATCAACCTTTCCAGGGCTGGGTTGCAGTCTACGATGTGGTGACGCTCGTCCAGGACCAGCACGCCGTCCTGCATGTTATCGATCAAATGACTGCGCGCTACTGGAATCAGTTGCATGAAGCGGACGCGCAATACGGCGAAGGCAAACAGGATGCCGCTGATGCCAAAAGCGACCGGCGTGAGGTCCAAGCCTTGTAAAACGGTGAAGTTCAATTCGTTAAAAATACTGCTTGCCCACGGGATGATGGAACCGATGATGATCAGCCGATATTGACTGCGGAAGAGCGGTCCCAGCCGCAAGGCGGAGAGGAACATCACTGTCAGCGCAAGGAGGATGACCGCATACGAATACAGCGTGTTCACAAGATACCATGGACCGCGGACGAACTCGAGCATGACCAAGCCGCCCTGCGCTACCGGCTGGATGGACGTGTAATACCAATGATGGAACCCGTTGGTCCACATCAGAAGCAGGGAGAGACTCGGTTCGATCGCAAGCAGGAGCAGGTTGCGCGGAGACAGCCAGTGATCGTTGCGCGCGAGTCTCAACGTAAAGATCAGGAACAAAGTCGGCATGACAAGGATGCCGATGTACATCAGATTGAACGAAAACAGTTTTGCGTCAAAAGAGAGATCAAACCAGCGCGCGGCGTATGCCCCAGACCAGATGGTCATGGACATTAATAGCCATCTCAACGTAACCGAGCCAGGCATGGAGCGCTGCCAGGCAAGCAGCGACGCCGCCAACGTAATTAACGCCGAGAGGATAAGATAAATCGCAAAAGGGTGAATCTGCATAGACCCAAGACTTTCCTAACGGATAATTGTAACCAGCCTTTCAAACATGCCGGCTTGCAACGGGTTAACAGAAACCATCCATGTCGGACCACCCATTGGGGCAGAGACGCCTCCTGTAGAAAATAAAAGGCTCTCCGGCGAGCCGGAGAGCCTGAAAGGTTATGGGTTATTCTTTTTCAAACGATTCGAGGGCGTCGTCAAGGCTTTCATACATCGGGATATTTTGCAAAAAGCCTGTGATGCCCAGTACATTGTAGATCTGCGGCGGGGCGTTGCACAATTTTAAGTGCGCCGTTTTGAAATGCTCCTCCTTGGGCGTGAACATCTGGTAAACCTTTTGGAGGGCGCGCATCCCCGCGCTGGTGAGCGTATCGAGCTCGCGCATTTCGATCACTAGATATTGCGCCCCGCCGTCGTATGCGACGCGCGCCTGTTCGAGCAATTTCCCCTCGCTTTGCGCGTCAAGCCAGCCGCCGATGTGGAAGATTGTCACGGGAACTGCCGCCTGCGCTTGTTCGGATGTGATCTTGAAATCTGCATTCATGGAGCCTCGTTTCGACTTGCCTCATAAAACCTGTGAATCACTACGACTATTAACCCGTTCAGTCTGCCGGGGACGCGAGCGGCAGTCACGCTTCTTTCCCGATTTCGGCTGGTTCAGTTCCTTCAGCCGTCCCCGCCGATTTTGGAATTATACCCTCACGGAGCGCCCAAAACGGAACGTCGTTCAGGCGTAGAAGTCGCCCATTGGGTGGAGTCAGCCTACCCTGCGTCAATGAAGCGTGAATCGAGTCCCCGTCTGCCGCGTCAAAGCGGTAAAATTCTCGTGAGTCCTTTTCTTTTCCACCCCGTCAGGTAATAAAGGAGGTTGACCATGAAACTATCGGTATTTCTCCTCGTTGTCGCGGTTTTCTTTGGGGTATTTGCGACTCTCGCTTTCATCGGCTCATCGGGAATCATGGGCGCCGCCGCAGTTGCGAGCCTGCTGTGCGGGTTGTTCGCGCTGGTGTTGCCAAAGGTCATTACGCGTGTGAACCCCAAAGCATGGATGTTTTTAGGACTGTTAATCCTGGCTGGCTTGGCGATCTCGGCGACTTCTGGCTTTGCCAGTTTGATGGATGGGGTAGTTCTAAATTTTATGATTCTGATCCCGTTTGCCTTGATCGTCGCGGCGTTTTTGCTTTACTCAGGCTTGCGCGCAGACACACAGCCATCGCTCTCAGGCAAGATGACGACGACTGTTATGCTTTTAGGCATGTTCCTCGTTGCGACAGTCCTTCGCAATCTTTATGGATTTACGGCTTGGGATAACACCTATGACAGCCTCGGCTATATCTGGCTTTTCATCCCGTTCTGTGCTGTTTTACTTTCCGGGCTGACCCTGCTCGTTGCCCTGCCGTCGCGAACGAAGTTGGCGGGTCTGCTCTATCTCTTGATTCTGCCGATCTTGCTGGCGGTGGTTTCGTCTCAGGCGCAGAAAGTGGACTTTCGAGCGGAGACCGCTCAAAGGGCGGAAAGAATCGTGAACGCCGTCGAAGCGTTTTACGCGCGCGAGGGACATTATCCCGAATCGCTTTCTCAGTTGACCCCGCGCGACATCCTCACGCTTCCCGAGCCGATGATCATCTACGGGCAGGATTGGTGCTACGAAAGCGGAGGCGATTCGTACCGCCTCGGCTACGTGGACCGTGAACACTGGAGCGACCCGCGCTTGATCGGGCGAATCTACAAAACGGAGGGACAAACCTCCGGGCAGTCGCTCATGTGCGAAGCGGAGATCGCCGCCCTGCAACAAGACAACCCGGATTTTCAGTATTCCTATTGGAAGGAAAGTCCGTAGCAAAAATTCCGTCAGGCGGATGGGATGAATCAGCCGTTTCTTGGAGAGTTTTTGAACGCGAGAAACTCAACTGCCAACATGCCGAATGCCACAAGGACGTAAAGCCAGAGTCCCCATAATCGAAATGCTTGATCTTGTAGCTGGGCATAAAACAATAGGAGGGTTAATAGGAAAGCCAGCGCCCACGCAATCAGGTTGACCGTTCGCAACCGACGCGTTTCAACTTTCCAGATCAAAAGCGCAGTTGTTAGAAAAGGGAGCAGAAAAGGGAATAGAAATCCGATGGCAAACCAGTTGAAAAACTGAATCACCGACAATGGAATCCCGCAAAAATCACTATCCAACCTGATAAAAGGTTTATCACACGTATACTCTGCTGGCACGAAGACACGGTCATACATCCACGGTCCCAGCAGGGCAAGGACAATCAAAAGCAACGCGCCAGCACGAATGATTGATTTGCTCTTGGCG
>JADLBX010000070.1 GCA_020847435.1 Anaerolineales bacterium | reverse complement strand
TGGACACGGACAACACGGATTACACTGATTTTCACGGAAAAACCTTTTCAAAAATCTGCTCTTTTCCGTGCGTTCCGTGAAATCCGTGTACAAAAGAATGATGCTTTGGACTTAAGAAACGCTTTCTGAGTAACCCCTTTCCATCCATGAAATTCACTTCGCGCCCGGCAAGATTTGCCTTGCCAGGTAGGCATGGTTAAAACTATTTATCCGCTTCCACTTTCATGAGCGCCGCGCGGACAATGACGCGTCTTTTGTAGGTATTGGTCTGCTCATCATATTCCTTGCAGGTCATCAAAGTTAACCACGAACTTTCTTCATGTTTTAACACAGTCGTATCGCTTGGATTTACAACTGCGTTGGTACGAACCTCAAAGATATATCGTTCGCCAAATGCGTGGATGATGATCTTATCGCCGTATTTGAGTTTGTCCAAGTTCATGAATGGTCCGGGCAAACCGCTGGAAAGGTATACATGGCTCGTCAACACGCTGTTACCCTGCCATGACGGGAAAGCGGTTCCTTCCAACCACCCGGCTTGCCTGCTCAACCAGGTTACGTCCCACGAGCCGTCTTTCAACTTCGGAATCCCCACGATCGGGAGTTTTACTCCCAAGCTGGGAATCTCCAGAACAATATCGGTCACGGTATATGTCAATTCACGAGGCTGATGCGGAATCTCGGTTTTTACGTTCGGAGCAAAGCCCGTCGCGGGAAGCGCCGACAAACGATTCGTTCCATTCACACGATTGGCGACAAGTTGAAGATTAATAGCCGCCACATTGTTAGCCGCGAGGTCGGTCAATGAAGTGGTGGTAACGCTGCCTGTATTGGTGATAGGCGGATTACCCAATGCGTTCACTACCGTTGTAATTTGGATGATAACCACATCGGTAATATCGAGCGTTCCCAGGCTGACCGTTACAGTAAATGGCGCAGGCGCCGGGCTGATCGAGATCGTACCGGCATTCCCGCCCGCCTGGTAGACGGAGGTCACGCCGGTGACATCAAATATCGGGAGTAACTGGTCAACAACCACGACATTATCGGCTGGCGCATTTCCCGTATTGGTGACAGTTAGGGTGAAAACGATCGTATCGCCTACGGATGCCTGAGAAGGGCTGGCAGATTTCGCTATGGCAGGGTCGGCAACCAGCACGGCAGATGGCACAAAGCCGAAATCCACAGTCATATCACCGTTGTCGTCGTCTGCATCGTCCTGCGTCCCGCCTTGAAATGGCTCATTTGTGGTTTCGCCGTCCACAGTTAAGAGGATGACCGGGGCTGTGACCGGCTGACCGGATGCGGTCTGGATACCATTATCATCGCCATCTTCACTGTTATCGTTGGTATCTGTCACACCCGGGCTGGATGAAAGCGGCGCCGCCGCAGGCGGGGTTGGGATGTAGACAATGTAACTCCCCGGCATCAAATTGCCAAAGAAGTAATCGCCGTTCAAATCAGTCGTATCGGTCGCGATGGGAATATCTACACCGGGAGTTTGCGAGCTCAAATACAACTCTATAACCACACCGGCAATACCGGTCTCTCCTATGTTTTGTATGCCGTTGCCATTAATATCGCTGAAAACGGTCGAGCCAAGACTCACCAAGCCGGCCGTCGCTACAAAGCCAAAATCTACGGTCCGGTTGGAGCGGTCGTCTGGCGCTTCACCGGGTTCCGGATTGGCGGCGGGATTGGTTTCGCCAGTGGGTTCAGTTCCAGGTCCAAGAGTGACCGGGTTACTGCGTATGTTTGATCCAGAAAGGATCACACCGTTATCGTCATCGTCATCCACATCCGTATCCGGATCACCGGCGTCAACTGTGCTGGTTAGTCCGGCAGGCGGCACGACTTCCACAATGTAGGTGTCCGCTGAGAGGTTATCAAAACGATAATATCCATTGGCGTCCGTGGTGTCGGTTGCGATGATGCCGCCATCAGGAAGGCCGTCATCGTTGCTGTCGCGATACAGATTCACGATGACGTTATTGATGCCCGGCTCGCCCCCATTGCGGAGACCGTCATTTGCCACCCCGCCGCCGGATCCATCATCGAGCCAGACTCGGTTGCCGAGGCTGTAAACTGCCGTAAACCCAAAATCGAGGGTGGGATCGTAGGTGGCGCCCGTCGCATCCGTGACCGTATTGTTACCTGACGCTCCGCCAAAGCCCGGCGTCAATGTCACCGCATTACTCGACACTGCCCCGCCCGCTGTGCCCACACCATTGTCATTGTTGTCCGCGTTGGTATCTGGATCGGTTGAATCGGCTGGAACTGCTGTGTCCACCGTGCTGAGATAGCCGGCAGGCGGCGTCACTCGTACGATGTAATCACCGGCTGGCAGTCCGCTGAATTGATACGTACCGCCCGCTCCGGTGGTCACGCCGCCACTGCCATCGTCGGCTGTGCCCAAAATACCATCTGCTCCGACGTTGATTCCGGTCGTGCCGTTGCTGGCGAACAGTTGTACGGTCGCGCCCGGAAGAGGAGTGTCGCCCGCATCGAAAGTCCCGTTGCCGTTCGCGTCCACGTATACCAGGTTTCCCAATTCTCCGCGATAGAAGCCGAAGTCCACTGTGCGGTTGCTCTGTGCATTCGGCGCTTCGCCCGCTTCCGGGTTCGTGGATGGGTCGTTGTCGTTCGTTGGCTCGTTGGCTGAGATGCCCAGCGTTATTGCATTGCTAATCACTGCGCCAGAGAAGGCGCCGCCTGTTTGACGCGTTCCGTTATCATCGTTGTCTGTATCAGTATCGGGGTCCGGCGCGGCAGTTTCGCTTATAGCCCCTGCCCCGCTTATGCTCGTGGCGCTGCTCCAATATCCCTGCAAAACTCCGCCGGCTCCAAATTGACTTGAAGGAATTACCACAACATAATCGCCCGCGGGCAAATTATCAAAGCGATAATAACCACCGCCAGCAGTGGAAGTCGTACTCAACACCGGTCCGGTTGGGTTGCCGCCTGCATCCGCCGCGTATAACTGAACAGTTACGCCATTAACGCCGACCTCGGCGCCATTGATCGCGCTGTTGTTGTCCGTGTCGAACCACACACGGTTGCCGAGGCTGAAGATCCCGTTATTGACGGTCAGCGTATCGGTTGCGGGATCGTTATTTGTTACTCCGCCATCGGCAGTCAATGCGCCCGCTGGAATGGTGTTGAGATATACGCCGGGGCGGGTACTAATTACATCCACGGTCACGATACATGTGTCTCCAAGGGCGCCCAATGCCGCCAAACTGCCGCCGGTCAATTGGATGGTTTGCGACCCGGAGACCGCCGTCAATGTGCCGCCGCAGGTGTTCGTTGCATTCGCAGGATTCGCAACTTCAAGACCATCCGGTAGAGTCCCTGGGAGGTTATCAGCCAAACCCATATTGACCACTGGCACATTACTCGTGTTTCGGATCGTGATGGTCAGGGTGGAAGGTTGGTTTGTAAGAACCTGCGCAGGGTTGAAACTCTTGTTAACGCTTACGCCGGGCAGGTTGGTAAGCGAGGCTTCAGTCGGATCGGGGTTGGAAACGCCATTAAATGTGGTGACAGCCCCGGCGGGAATGCGATTCGTCCGATTCCCGTTGACCGTCATCACCACGCGCAGGGTTAACGTGCAGGTTGAGTTTGCCGCCAGCGTCCCGCCACTGAAGGAGAAAGAGGTGTCGCCGGGGTTTCCTGTGAGGGTTCCCCCACAAGCGCCTGTGTTGAATACCACCGGGTTGGCAAGTTGCATCCCGGCGCCCAGAAGAGTCATGTCATCTGTAAAAGAAATCCCGGTCAGAACTGCCAGTGCGTTTGGGTTGATCAAGTCAATACTCATCGTTGAGTACGCGCCGCCATAGACCAACACAGGATTAAAACCCTTCACGATTCCGATTGATAAAGGCTGAACGTTCAAAACCGCCGAGGCGGCTGTGGTTGGATTGATGACCGTTCCAGAACTTTGTACTGTCCCTGAGACGTTTGCCACCGGGATGGTATTGGTGTAACTGGTCGGCGTCACCGGTGTGCTATCCAACCCCTGAACATCCACGCTTATTGTACAAAGACCCGGAACGCCTCCCACCTGGGCAGGAATCATACCTCCCGTTAGAGAGACCACGGCAGAGCCGGCAGCCGCAGTAACAAGTCCGCCGCACGTTGTGGTTGCATTGGGGGTCGGTGCAACCCGAATCCCATTGGTTACCGTTCCCGGCAGGTTGTCCGTCAACGCAACATTGATCAGAGGCGAGTCGGTTGTGTTTTGTAACGTGATCGTCATCGTGGAAAGACCGCCCGCCTGCACAACCGTTGGATAGAACGCCTTGGAAGCAGTGAGACTGGTCACGCGTATGGTTGCAGACGCTGGATTGATATTTGTGCGCCCTTGGATGGTAGTGATCGCGCTTGCGGGAATCGTATTGGTATAAGAGTTGGGCAAATTGGAAGTAACCCAGACATCAATATTACAACTTGCGCCCGCCGCCAAAACATTCGCGGCAGTATTCGTAAAGGTAATCACGCTAGTTCCCGCGACTGCCGTAATCCCCCCTGAACCACCGGGGCAGGAGGTCGTGGGAGCGGTCGCAGGAGGATAAGGAGCAATTACCAGCCCGGCGGGTAAATTATCTGTGATGTTAATACCCGAAATGAAGGTGTCTGCTGGGGCGGTGATCGTGATTCTTAAGCGACTGGACTGTCCGGGGGTAATCGGGGTTGTCTGGAATGATTTGGAGAGACCCACAGGCAGAAATGAAGAATTCACTACAACCAGATCCGGACTCGTGCTAAATGAAGCATGTCCAACGCCTTGACTATTCGCGATGGTATTGGCGCCGACAGAATTATCGTACGTTCCGGCGGTGTTGCTTGTCACGGTGAAAACGATCGTGCAGTTGCCGTTCGCGGGGATGGTCCCGCCCGTCAATGTGACCGAGTTGGGAGCATTGGTAACTATGCCGCCGCACTGCGGAGAAGCCGGCGCGGCGCCAACAGTCACATTGGCAGGCAACGTATCGGTAAACGTGACGCCTGTCAGGTTGGTACTGGAACGATTGGTCAAAGTAATGGTGACCGTGCTTGTCCCGCCCACCACTATGGTGGTCGGCGAATATGATTTGGCGCCGACCAACGCGCGATTCACAGTCAATGGCGCCGTGGCGGGAAAAAAGTTAGTCACGGGCTGATCGGCAGTTAAAGTATTCGCTGGGATGGTATTTGTGACCGTGCCGCCAGCGCTGGTCAATGGCGTTTGAATAGGTATGGTAATTACGCACGTGCCAAGCGGTGTAGGGGGCGTGCCGCTAGCCGGGATGATACCGCCAGTTAATATAATGGAAGTACCGCTAATGGGAGCGTTAATCGTCCCGCCACAGGTATTCGCCGTCGGCGCGCCCGCAACGGTATAGCCTGTGCCCATGGTTGTCAAATTGTCAGCGATGCTCACACCGGTATAGGCAGAGCCGGTTGGGTTTTGAAGCGTGATGGTCAGGTTGCTGATATCGCCTGCATCAACCGTACCGGGGGAAAAACTTTTGATAATACCAACCGGTTGGATATTTAGGTTTGCAGAGGCTGGCGTACCGTTTGTTACGCCTTGATTCGTCTGGAGTGAACCGGGTCCACCAGGGCCGGCTGGTATGGTGTTCGTATACTGACCAGACACACCGGTTACATTTACCGCTATAACGCAATTCTGAGCAGGTGTGATTGTTCCATTGGTCAACGAAATGGTAGTTCCACCGGCAGGCGCCGCGACCACGCCGGGACCGCAATTGGTTGCCGAGAGTCCGTTAGGAGCGGCAACCTGAAGTCCGGCAGGCAGGGTATCGGTGTAAGACGCACCTGTCAGGTTGGTGTCGGCGTCGTTATTGTTGAGGGTGATCGTCAAAACGCTGTTCCCACCGACAAAAATCGTATTGGGGGCAAAGCCTTTGCTTAATGATGGAGGCGCAACCGCGATCACCGTGATCGTGGCGCTGGCGGGCGTGGTATTGGTGATATTGACGATTGTTCCGCCGTCGTTCCCCTGCGCCGCCAGATTGTTAGCGGGAATGGTGTTGATCAAGTTTCCGGCGGTCACTGAAGAAATATTAACTTCCACATAACATTCGCCTGGAGCGGCGCCAACTTGAGGCGGAACCGTTCCGCCGCTCAGAGAAAGGTTCGTGGTACCCGGTACGGCTGTGACCGAGCCGCCGCAGGTAGTCACCACCCCGGCCGGGTTGGCAATAAATAACCCAGGCTGAACCCCGATCAGATCGTCCGCCCAACTCGCATTTGTCAGTTGGAACACATTAGGATTAAAGATGGTAACCCGCATAACCGAAACGCCGCCAGCGTCAATTTGAAGCGGCGTAAACTGTTTGTTGATCTCGGCTGGCAAAGACGCCGCCAATGCTCCCCGGCTTTGAAGGAAAGTAGCTGCAACCACCGCCACGATCAAAAAAAGGCGAGATGCCGCGAAAGGTTTGTTTCTCATACAACTCCAATTTTTAAAAAGGCTATGCTATAAATAATGGGCGCCCCCCAATTTTTTGAAAACCGCTCTGCTATAAAAAAGAAAATTTATGAGCCCATTTTGATGAGATTGTATGGTTTTACGATTAAGAGTCAATGTTTTTGCGCGAAATTTCGATTTTCAATCAACTTACAATTTTCCCGGCTCGGGGGTGATAAAATCGCCTCATGCTCCCCGACCTCCGCGTGCGACAACGCGATTATCTCCTCCAAATCTCCCGCGCCCTCACGCAGGAACTCGATCTCGAAAAACTCCTCGAGTGGATCCTGCGCCTCTCGACTGAAATCCTTGCGGGACAGGCTGGCATCATCGCCCTCAAAGAACGGGATGGCTGGCGCGTCGCCGCCGCCCATGGGATTGCCCCGGCTTTCCTCAGCTACCTCTCCCCCCTACTGGCTGACGAAAACGTCCGCGAGCTGGACGTGATCGAACTCAACAGGATGTTGAAAGAGCTGACCTACACCGCCAGCATGGGACTGCTCAACGGCACGGCGCTGGCTCTCGTGGCGCACAAACAAGTCATTGGCGTTATTTTTATTTTCAGAAACTACGAAAGCGGATTCACCCTCAACGACCGCGTGATTCTTCAATCCTTTGCGGACCAAGCCGCGATTGCGGTGTACAACGCCCAACTCTACGGGCAGGTCTCCTACGAAAAACAACGTCTCGACGCGCTCCTCGACTCCGCCGCCGACGGCATCATCATCCTCAACGCGGACTTGACCATCGAACGCGTCAACGACGCGTTCGAGCGCATTTACGGCAAGGCGCACGACGAACTGGTGAACACGCCGCACGATGAAGTGATCCGCTGGGCGGGCGAACCGCAGGGATCAACGTTAAATGAAGCAATAGCAAACGGCTGGCCCCTCACGCCGAACGCGACCCTGTATGTGGAAGGCGACCTCGAACGAGAGTTGCCGCCAGCATTGCCTGTCGGAGTCACTTACGCGCCATTGATCTCGCCTGAAGGGAAATTGCGCAACATCATCGTCAGCGTGCGGGATATTACGCACTTCAGAACGGCGGACGAACTCAAGGCGACTTTTATTTCCATTGTCAGCCACGAATTGCGGACACCAGTGGCGCTCATCAAAGGCTACGCGTCTACACTGCGGCGCGACGACGCAAAATGGGACAAGCGTACGATCAGCGATTCACTCGCAGTGATCGAAGAGGAAGCGGACCGACTGAGCAAAATGGTGGATGACCTGCTCGACGCGTCACGGTTGCAGGCTGGCGGATTGAGCCTCAACCGAGCGGATGTGTCGCTCCCGACGCTGGCGACTCGCATCGCCGAACGATTTACCACGCAAACAAAAAATCACACCATCGTCACCGACTTCCCAGAAAAATTCCCCGTCGTGCTTGCGGATGAAACTCGCATCGAGCAAGTGATTGCGAACCTTGTTTCCAATTCGATCAAATATTCGTCGAAGGGCGAGATCAAGATTAGCGGAACGGTGAGACCCGAGCAAGTGATCGTCTGCGTTGCGGATGAGGGTGCGGGGATTGACGCAAAAGACCTGCCGCACATCTTCGATCGGTTTTATCGCTCGACGAAGGCGGTCAAGCAAACGAAGGGCGCGGGGCTGGGACTTTATCTGGCACGCGCAATCGTCGAGGCGCACGGCGGGAGGATTTGGGCAGATCCCAAACCTGACGCGGGGGCGAGGATTTGTTTTTCACTGCCGAGGTGAGGGTGCGTTGCACTTTGCACGGCAGAGGAATCTTCACGGTGAGATAAGGTTGAGGGGCTGATAACTTCCGAAGGGTTGGTGCGACGCACTTGCGCCTAGCAGACCTGACAGGTTTTATCCGCGCCACAGACTTCCAAAACTCTCGCGCGGACAGGGACGATGGACAATTCAGGTATCGCGAAAACCTGTCAGGTCTTTTGTGTCAGGGTGGTAAAATTTGACGGAAACAGAATCAAGCCAACCCTGAGTCAGACGCGGGTTTACATCCAAAAAGGAAAATGAATCATGGCAAATACAATCCCACCCCGAAGCAAGATCAATAAAAAATTTACGTGGAATGCGGAGAGCGTTTTTAAGTCCGTGAAAGATTGGGAGGCAGAGGCTGGAGCGATTGTGGCGGAGTTGCCTGCCGTGAAAAAATATGAGGGCAGGCTCGGCGAAAGCGCTGACGTGTTACTCGAGGGGATGCACGCCGTGGAAGCGCTTGCGAACCGCACGTATAAGTTGTTTATGTACGCGGGATTTTCGAATGCGGTGGACACGACGGATCAAAAATCTGCCGCGTTGTTCGGCAAAGCGCAAGGCGTGGCGGGACAAGTCTCTGGCGCGCTGTCGTTCGTGAACCCTGAGTTGATTCAAATTGGGAAAGCGAAACTCGATGAGTGGATGAAGGGCAATGAAAAATTGGCTGTGTATCGCCACAGTTTCGACGACCTGTTTCGTCAACAAGCGCACGTGCGTTCGGGCGAAGTGGAAGAGTTGCTCGGCATGTTGGGCGACCCGTTCAGCGGCGCGCAGAATAGTTCGGGCATGTTGGTCAATGCAGATTTCAAATTTGTTTCTGCGAAAGACAAGAACGGCAAAAAAGTGGACGTGACGCAGGGTAACATGCACACGTCGCTGATGGGAAGTCCCGACCGCAAGTTGAGGCAGAGCGCGTTCGAGAGTTACATGGATAAACATCTCGAATTCAAGAACACGCTTGCGGCAAACCTTTCGACCTCCATCAAGAACAATGTCTTCAACATGCGGGCGCGCAAGTTCGACACGACACTGCAAGCGTCGTTGTTTGGGCTCAACATCCCTGAGAGCGTGTTCCATAATTTGATCAACACGTTCAAGAGCAAACTGCCCGTGTGGCACAGATATTTCGAGATCAAGCGCAAGGCGCTGGGTCTGCGCGACATCACGTATTACGACATGTGGGCGCCGATCGTCAAGAAAAAGACAAAAGTTCCGTTCAAGCAGGCGGTGGATTTGATCTCGGAAAGTCTTGCGCCGCTCGGCAAAGACTACGTGGACGTGTTGCGCCGCGGCTGTCTGCAAGACCGTTGGGTGGATATTTACCCGAACAAAGGCAAACAGAACGGCGCGTTCTCGTGGGGCGTTGCGCCCGACACGCATCCTTTCATTATGATGTCGTACACCGACGAAGTGGGAAGCATGAGCACGCTGGCGCACGAACTCGGTCACTCGATGCACTCGTACCTCACGGGTCAGAACCAGCCGCGCGTGTACAACAATTACTCGTTGTTCGTGGCGGAGGTCGCTTCGAATTTCAATCAGGCGATGATGCGCGGTCATTTGCTCAAAACGATCAAGGACAAAAATTTCCTGATCGCATTGATCGAAGAAGCCGTGAGCGGAAACTTCTTCCGCTATTTCTTCCAGATGCCGACTCTCGCCCGCTTCGAGTTGGAGACGCATCAACGCGCCGAACGCGGCGAAGCCCTCACCGCCGACTCGCTTCAAACGCTGATGGCGGATTTATTCACAGAAGGATTCGGTCCCAAAGTGAAAGTGGATCGCCCGCGCGTCGGGATGGTCTGGTCCACGTTTGCGCATCTTTTCTCGGACTATTATGTCTACTCGTACGCCACAGGCATTTCTGGCGCCCACGCCCTCGCGGGACGAATCCTACGCGGCGAACCCAACGCGGCGGAAGATTATCTCGGCTTCCTCAAATCTGGCTCCTCGTTGTATCCGCTGGAGGCGCTGAAGCGCGCAGGCGTTGACCTCTCCATGCCGAAACCCGTCGAGGAGACATTTGCTGTGATGGAGAGTTATATTGATCGGTTAGAGGAGTTGGTTGGGTAAGAGTAAAAACGTAAACAAGTAGACAGGTATACAAGTAGACGCACTCAAACCTGTTTACGTGTTTCCCTGTTTACTTGTTTACCCCATCAATCGTAAATCTAAAATCGTAAATCGGAAAATCATTTCATGCCTCAAACACAAATTGCCTGCCCGAACTGCCGCCAGATGATCGCGGCGAATGTTGAACAACTCTTTGACGTGACGCAAGACCCGCAAGCCAAGCAGAGACTGCTCGGCGGCGTGTCGAATATGGCGCGCTGTCCGCACTGCGGGTTTCAGGGACGACTCGCCACGCCGATCGTCTATCACGACAACGAGAAAGAATTACTCCTCACGTTCTTCCCGCCTGAATTGAGCGTGCCGCTGAACGAACAGGAGAAGATCATCGGTCCGCTCATCAAAAAGATTACGGATAGTCTGCCCGCTGAAAAGCGGAAGGGATATTTGCTCAACCCCTCCCCCAACCTGACGTACGAATCAATGATCAAAGTGATTCTCGGCAAGGACGGCATCACGCCAGAGATGCTCAAAGCACAGCAAGATCGTGTACAGATCGTCGAACGACTCATCCAAGCCAGCTCAGCCGACGTGCGGAGCGAGATCATCAAGCAGAACATCGCCTTGTTCGATGAACAATTCTTCGCATTGTTCAGCCGTCTCGCCCAGAGCGCCCTCCAAAGCGGACAAGACACCATTGGCAAGCAACTCACCGATGTGCAACGTCAACTGCTCGACGAGACCGAGTTCGGGCGCGGACTGAAAGAGTCGGTTGGAGAACTGGAGACAGCCCAAAAGTCCCTGCAAGAAGCGGGACAGGGTCTGACGCGCGAGAAATTGTTGGAGATGGTCGCCGCCTCGCCAAACGATGCGCGTCTGCGCGGCTACGTCAGCTTGGCGCGGCAGGGCATGGATTATCAATTCTTCCAACTGCTCACCGAAAAGATCGATAAAGCCAGCGGCGATGAAAAGACGCGGCTCGAAGCGATCCGTGAGAAGTTGCTGGATTACACCAATGAAATGGATAAGCAGATCGAGGCGCGCTACAAACAGGCGCAGGAGTTTGTCGAGTCGCTTCTCGCGCAGGACGACGTGGCGCAAGCCGTGCGCGACAACCTCGACGGCTTTACACAGGATTCGGTTGACCTCGTGAACCAGATGCTGAGGCAGGCTTCGGAGAAAAACGATTACGCGCGCATGGGCAAATTACAAAAGATGGTGGAAGTGTTGCGTGAAGTTTCGACGCCGCCCGAGGTCGCGTTCGTTGAACAATTGCTCGACCTTCCCGATGAAGCGTCGGTTGAAAAAATGCTGGAAGCGAACAAAGCGATGATCAACGATCAGTTCATGCAGGCGTTGATCGGATTGATCGCCCAAGTGGACCAAGCCGCCGAGCAAGGCAACCCCGAAGCAAAGTCGTTGAGCGAGAAGATTAACTCAATTTATAAAATCGCTCTGAAGTTTTCGATGAAGCAGAATATGTAGCAAATGTCATTGCGAGTGGCGCACGCGCTGAGCGGAGGACGTAGTCCGAAGACGAAGCGGCGCCACGAAGCAATCTCCTGTGCCATTTAAACAATTGTTTGGATGTTGCGATGGGATTGCTTCGTCAGCCCTTCGGGCTTCCTCCATTAGACTTGAGGTAGTATTAGTTTTGCCAAACCAGGGCTGAACAAGTCTAGAGCTCCTCGAGAGCCTGTGCTGAGTCGACCTCATATTGCGAAGCAGACCCAGCCCTGGTTGTGAACCATGCTCGATCAGTATTCAAGCCTGAAAGGCTAGTAATGGAGAATGCACGTTCACCAGTTGGCAAAACCAATACCCAAGTCAACGAGGTTCATCATGACACAATTCCTTTCGTTTGTT
>JADLBX010000069.1 GCA_020847435.1 Anaerolineales bacterium | reverse complement strand
GGTACTGAAAATGCCTCATTTTGTTTGAGAATCCGCTAATCTCCACGAATTTACGCTAATTTTTTTAGGAAAATTCGCGCAGATTAGCGAAGATTAGTGGATAAAAAGCCCAAATGCGATTGCCCTAGCCGCTCCCTTGACAAAACAGAACAAGTGTTCTAAACTCAACCTCGCTTGTCACCCATTCGACAAAGGAGGTCGAGATGACTACATATCGAAGAAACTCAGGGGATGGACTGCGAGCCCTGTTTCGCGATCTGACGCGCGGGCGGCGTTTCAACCGCGGTGCGGCGTGGGGCATGATCATCCTCATGGCGCTGATCGCTTTCGAGGTGTCCAACTTCAACGCCACACGCTTTGCATTGCTCGATATTCTGGGCAACCTGTCGTTCGGCGGGATGCAATGGGCGACGATTCTCGCCATCGCCTTCTGCGGAATTGACTTTGCCGGCATCGCCCGCGTCTTCACTCCCGAACAGGGAGCCGAGGAGCCGAAGGAAGTGTATTACCTCTTCGGCGCGTGGCTGTTGGCGGCAGGCTTCAACGCCATCCTCACCTGGTGGGGCGTATCGGTCGCCATCGTCAACCATACCAGCGCGTCCGGCGGCGCGGTGATCAGCAACGAAACGATGACAAAAGTTGTGCCGATCTTCGTCGCCGCGATGATTCTGCTCATCCGCGTGTTGATCATCGGCTCGTTCTCGCTGGCGGGAGATCGCATGTTCACCACCGCCGAATCCGATCGCAACTATTCCCGCCCCGCGTCCCAGCAGAGCTATCGCCCGTCGAACCAACAGCCGATCCTGCGTCCCGCTTCCACGTTGAATCGCCCAGCGCCAACCACACAGAATCAATCGTATCGTCCCACGCCCAAGCCCGCACAGCAAACCTCATTCACGCGCGCCGAACCGACTTATCATTCGTTCAACGATCCATCCAGCGACCGTTCCTACGACGCGTAATTCGTTGAACCTCACAACAACTTAATATCCGAACTCTTTTCGAGCTCGGGTCCCTGTATCTCAAACAAAGGAACCCATTATGCCCCGCGCTCGCTCACATCAAAACGACGACTGGCAAACAGCCGCGGCAGATAACGATGCAAGCGGCTGTTTGTCTTTTTATGCCCTGCCGCCGCTCGCGGTTTTGTTGATCGCCTGTCTGCTTGCCGCGCTCGCGCTAAACTTGCCGATTCAAACCTCCGCTTCGCCTGCTGTTCAAACTGTTTCGACTTCTTCGAGCGGACTCTCCCCCATCTTCACGCGGGAAGTTCAACACTGGGGGAACGATATCGTCCGTTGGGCAATCGCTTCTTCCCTGGACCCGAACCTGGTCGCCACCGTGATGCAGATCGAATCGTGCGGCGACCCGCGCGCGCTTTCGCGCTCCGGCGCCATGGGACTCTTCCAAGTGATGCCGTTCCACTTCCGCTTCGGCGAAAACGGATTCGACCCCGAAACCAACGCCCTGCGCGGACTCGGCTACCTCGCCGATGCGCTTCAAACCGCGAACGGCGACGCGCGCCTCGCGCTGGCAGGCTATAACGGCGGCATCGGCGTCATCGGGCTTGGCGAATGGTTGTGGCGCTCGGAAACGGCGCGCTACGTCCGCTATGGCGCGCCCATTTACACCGACGCGCGCAGCGGGTTTTCATCCAGCATAACTCTCGATGAATGGTATCAACTCTATGGCGCGGGCTTGTGCCGCCAAGCCGCGCAGAGGTTGGGAATTGACGACTAACTGACGATGAGACTATGAGACCAAACGACTACAATACTGGAAGCCAGATGGCAAACGCCGTGCCTTGCCCCTCTTTTGAATTGACTTCGATTCTGCCGCCATGCCGTTCCACGATCCAATTAGCGATGGAGAGACCCAAGCCGAAGCCGGTCGCCCTGTCGCGCGTGCGCGATTTTTCCGCGCGATAGAACCGCTCGAAGATATGAGGCAGATCGTCCGCCGCGATGCCCGGTCCCGTGTCGCGACAGATGATGCGGGCTTGGTCTTTGATCCGCTCGAGGCTGAGGAATATTTCCCCACCCGACGGCGTGTATTGAATCGCGTTCGCCACCAGGTTGATCAACACTTGCTTGAGACGATCGCGATCGCCTTTGACGATCACCTGGTCAATTTCGTTGAGATGCAAGCGGACTTTGCTGCGCGCGAGAATGCTCATCTCTTGAAAGACCTCGGTGACGAGCAGGTCGAGTTCGACAGGTTTTTCCACAAGCGCGAGTTTTCCCGATTCGGCTTGCGCCAGCAGGAGCAAACCGCCCACGAGGCGCGACAGGCGACCCGCTTCCTGGTCTATGCTGGTGAGCGATTCGTCGTCGAGACTCTGCATCCGCCGCATCAAATCCACGTTGCCTTTGATCACCGTGAGCGGCGTGCGAAGTTCGTGACTCACATCGGCGAGCAGGCGCTGCTGCGAGGTGAACAACGCCTCGAGCCTTTCGAGCGTTTGGTTGAACGATTGCACCAGACCGCCGATCTCGTCTTCGGGACCGGAGTATGGAATGCGCCGCGAGAGATCGTCGGCGCGGTTGATCTGTTCCGCAGTTTCGGTGATGATCTTCAACCGCCGGAGCGTTTGACCCAGCGTCAGCCAGGCGGCATTCCCTGAAATGAGAACGGCAACCGCCCAAATGACGGTCAGCGTGTTGGTCAGACCGATACGCGCGGCATCCACCACCTTGAGATTCGCCGCCACCTGCAGGGTCGCCACACGATGCTCATTCCGCATCAGCGGCACACTCACCACGCGTAAGCGTTGAATCCCAGCCTGCGAATAATGGTACGTCGGCGCGTTGAGAATGAGCGCGCTCGGATCGAACGGCTTCTTGGAAAACCCCTCGAGCGTTCGCAAGCCGGTTTGCAATTTGTTATCCACGCCCCAGATTTGCACATACACATCCGAACTCAATTCGATGGCGGTTAGATCGGCAGTCACTTCGTCGAGCTCGTTCACCGTGACGCCGCTGACGATGACCTCCACCGCGTTGTCGAGCGTGTTATCAATTTGGTTGACGAGGATGGCGTTGAAAACAAAAATCACCGCCGCCGCGAAGACCAACAAAATCCCCCCTGTGAGCGTGGCATACAACAGGGTCAGGCGAAGGCGGAGAGACATTTCGATTTTGCGATTGACGATTGACGATTTGCAATTTTCGATTACGGATTTTCGCGCATGACGTAGCCCACGCCGCGCACGGTGTGGATGAGCCGCGCCTCCCCATCGCTCTCCAGCTTTTGCCGCAGATAACGGATGTACACTTCAAGCACATTGCTCTCGCCGCCGAAATCATAGCCCCAGACGCGGTCGAAGATCACTTCACGCGTCAACACCTGCTTTGGGTGTCGCAGAAACAACTCAAGCAATTCGTATTCTTTTGCGGTCAACGAGATCGTGCGGTTACCGCGCGAGGCTTGCCGCGTGCCGGTATCCAAAGACAGATCAGCGAATTTCAAGACCGGGATTCGTTCCGGTTGCGTCCTGCGTAACAGCGCCCGCACGCGCGCCAGCAATTCATCGAGGTTGAACGGCTTGATCATGTAATCGTCCGCGCCGGCGTCCAAACCTTGAATGCGGTCTTGCACTGTATCTTTGGCGGTCAACATCAAAATCGGAATCGAGCCGCCCGTCCGCAGGCGGTGACAAACCTCCAACCCATCCATGCCGGGCAGCATCCAATCGAGAATCACAAGATCAGGCGTGTGGTCGCGCGCAAGGATGAGTCCCATACGCCCGTCGGTCGCGGTGTCTACGGTATAGCCTTCATACGCGAGTCCGCGCTGAAGCAATTTGAGAATCTGTTGGTCGTCTTCGATAATCAAAATCCGCTCGTTCATGTTGAAACTCCTGAACAGAATATACCATATTTGCGAGACAAAGATTCGTGCGGATTCAAACCCCGCGTCAACCTCGACGGGCAACCTGATGCGCCAGCGGAAGATTCTATCGCGCCTCCGCAGATGCCCGCACGCGCGCCATTGACATCCTCAACTCAGCGCGTATAATCAAACGAACAAACCCGCGCGAAGACAAGTATCCGTGCAACTGTTCAGAGAGTCGTCGGGTCTCGATACGGCGAAGAACTCGCCTACTCGACCAACAGTGCAAGACGACCAGCCAAACGGAGAAATCCCCTTCGCCTTTGCCCTCGCAGGGATATCATCGTAGTGACGACTTCAGTCGTCCTAAAAGCGACTAAAGTCGCTACTACGAAAATCGTAAGAGGGACGCGTGCGCCCGTTATAGCGCAAGCCAAGTTTGCCCTCACCCCTTCCCTCTCCCGAGGGGAGAGGGAGATGCAATGAAAGCAGGTGGCACCACGAGACGCCCCCTCGTCCTGCAAATGGACCGGGGGCGTATTCTTTTTCCGCACTGGAGGCGCTACATGTTAGATATCAATTTGATTCGCGAGAAGCCAGACCTCGTCCGCACGGCGTTGAAGAACCGCCAAATGGACGCGTCGTCCATCGACGCGATCCTCCGCGTTGACGAGAAACGCCGCGCCCTGCTCACGGAGGTCGAGCAGTTGAAGGCGGGGCGAAACGTCGTCTCGAAAGAGATCGGCAAAATGAAAGACGCGGCGGAACGCGAAAAGAAGATCGCCGCGATGCGCGAGGTGGGCGACAAAATCTCCGCTTTGGATAAGGAGGTGGCAGAGGTCGAGGCGGAGTTGACGCGGCTAACGAGCGCCCTGCCAAACGTCCCGGATGAACGGACGCCGATAGGCGTATCCGAAGAGGAAAATGTCGTCATCAAAACCGTAGGCGAACTTCCCGAATTTGATTTCGAGCCGAAAGCGCATTGGGATCTGGGTCCCGCGCTCGGCGTGATTGACTTTGAACGCGGCACGAAGATCACGGGTTCGCGCTTTTATGTGTTGAGCGGCGCAGGCGCGCGCTTGCAACGCGCGTTGATCGCGTTCATGCTCGACCTGCACATTCGACAGGGCTACACCGAAAAATATCTGCCGTTCATGGTGAAGACCGAGACCGTGTTCGGCGCGGGTCAACTGCCGAAGTTTGCCGATAACCTTTACAAAGATCACGAGGAAGAATTGTATTTTGTGCCGACCGCCGAAGTGCCGTTGACGGGTATGCACATGGAAGAAATTCTCGACGAGGCGCAACTGCCGTTGTTGTACACGGGTTATACGCCGTGCTTCCGCCGCGAGAAGATGAGCGCAGGACGCGACGTGCGCGGCATCAAGCGCGGACATCAATTCGACAAGGTCGAGATGTACATCTATTCGAAACCCGAAGAGTCGGACGCGCTGCTGGAAAAGATGCGCGAGGACGCCGAGGCAACTTGCGCCGCGTTGGGTTTAACCTATCGAGTGAAACAACTTTGCACAGGCGATCTCGGTTTCGGTTCGGCGATCACATATGATCTTGAAGTTTGGGCGGCGGGATGCAACGAATGGCTGGAAGTGTCGTCGGTGTCGAACGTGCGCGACTTTCAGGCGCGGCGTGCGAATATCAAGTATCGCCCCGCAGACGGCGGCAAGACGCGCTTCGTCCACACGTTGAACGGCTCAGGGCTTGGTCTGCCCCGCACCTTGATCGCCGTAATGGAAAACAACCAGCAAGCCGACGGCTCGATCCGCGTGCCTGAAGTTCTCCGTCCGTGGATGGGCGGCGTGGATACGATCAAATAATTTGCCTTCCCACGCTCTGTCGGGGTCTGAGACCCCGACAGAGCAACATCGAATCAAAATGCTACCTCCCGAATTTCTCTCCAACCTTCAATTCGCGTGGATCGTCATCGTGGACACGCTGACGCTGTTCGTCATGCTCGTCGGGCTGGTTGGGTTGATCGTGCCGATCTTCCCGGGTCTCACCGTGATGTGGCTTGCCGCGCTCGTCTACGCGTTCTTGCAAAGCGCGGCGGAACGCATGACGTTTTGGGATTGGGTGTTATTTGCGATCATCACCTTGCTGATGATCGCGGGCAACATCGTGGACAATGTCATCATTGCCCGCAAAATGCGCGATAAATTCGTCCCGTGGAGTTCGATCCTGCTTGCCTTCACCGCCAGCCTGATCGCGAGTTTCTTCCTCACGCCGCTGGTCGGCTTGGCGATCGCGCCGCTCGCGTTGTTTCTGTTGGAATTTCGAAGACTGCGCGACAAGGCTGCTGCCATTGACGCGACCAAAGCCTACATGATCGGCTGGGGCTGGTCGTTCGCGGCGCGCTTCGGCATCGGAGTTTTGATTTTGGGCTCGTGGATGTTGTGGGCTTGGGTATAATCAGATTCAAAAGGAGAACTATCATGCCCCCAATCATCGCTGAATTACTTGGTCTTGTCGGTTATCTTGTCCGCGTCCTTGGGTTTTTACTCTTCGGTTTCGCGGCAGGCAGGTTCGTTTTAGACCAATTCAAGAACGCCGCCTGGCAGGTGCAGGTCGCCCTTGCGCTGGGTTTCTTCGGACTGGCGGCAGCGCTTACGAACTACGCCACACCGGGCGCCTCAGGCGCTTTTGCACTCGGCGGAGGCGTTGCATTGATCGCGGCGAACATGCCGAAGAGAGGCGACGACGAAGAATCAAGCAAGAAAAAATAGAGACCAGGCTCCCGTACGGGAGCCTGAATTATTTTTTCGCGTTTTGCGCGGCTTCGATTGCAACTTGTTTGAACTGCTTCCCTGCCGCGCCGTCGTCCAAGCCGATGAAGGTCAACTCGTTGTCGGACCCGTCTGTAAATCTGCCGCTCACGTTGAGGCCAGAGTCGGGAATCAATTTCGCGAAAGACGATTCTGCGTAATCCTGAACGACGATATCGTTCAACTGCGCGGAAAGGACGGCGGTCTTCGTTTTCGTTCCGCTCGTCGCCCAGATAAGCCAACGCGGGGTGACGACCGCGCCCATGTACACCGCCTCCGCTCCGCCGAACAATCCTTTTTTGATTTTTTCCGAAACGGTTTGGACGCACATCCGCGCGTCGGACAAGATGTCGCCGAGATTATATTTTTCGATGTGCGTGCGGATCGCCTGCGTCAATTCGGGGCGCAGGCTTTCAAATGGAACTTCGCGCGTGGTTCGTTTCCAATCGGACATGTTCAGCTCAAATCAATTCAAATCAATTTTTGCGCGCAGGAGTGCGGTCAACAACTTGACCGAGTTCTGCACGTCCGAGTAATCCACCACTTCGGACGGCGAATGCACATAGCGGACGGGGATCGAAAGACAGCCAGCGGGCGTGCCCGCGCGCGCGAGTTGCATGGCGCGCGCATCGGTCGAGCCGAACAACAAAACTTCACGCTGGTATGGAATTTTATTTTTCTCCGCCGTGCGAATCATCCATTGCACAATGCGCGCGTCGGCGATCATCCCCCCGTCTTGAATTTTGACGCATGGACCTTTGCCCAACTTCATTTCCATTTTGAGGGCGTTGGGCGTATCTGCCGTGGGGGTCACGTCAATCGCGATGCCGAGATCCGGGTCAATGCCGAAAGCGGAGGTCGTCGCGCCGCGCACGCCGACTTCCTCTTGCGTGGTAAAAACAAAATACACATCATGCGGCGCAGACTTCAACGCGCGCAACGTTTCGATGGCAACCAGCACGCCGACGCGGTCGTCCATGGATTTGGCGACGAGTCGATTCCCCATCTCAGCGAATGGACGGTCGAACGCGGCGACATCGCCAACTTTCACTGGACAATCCTTCCTGCTCGTCGCTCCCACATCAATGAAGATTTTATCCAGCGCGGGCGTTTCATGCACCTTCTCGACCCGGTCATACCCAAGGACGCCTGTCACGCCGTTCAGGAAGCGGACCCGCCCTCCCAACACGTACCGCCCAAATACCCCGCCGATGTTCGAGAACCGCACGAAGCCGTTCCCGTCAATGTGACTCGCCATCAGCCCGATCTCATCCATGTGCGCGGCGATCATGATTCTCTTCGTGTCTTTTGTAAATTTCGACGGGCGTTTGCGCGCGATGAGGTTGCCAAGCGCGTCCACTTTGATCTCGTCGGCGAGCGGTTTCACCTCCGCGCGCACCAACTTGCGGACGTTTTCTTCATAGCCAGAGGGACCAAAGGTTTCGGTGAGTTGTTTGAGGAGGGATTTCATCAGTTAGTTTCCTAGTTGGATAGTTGAGTAGTTGGATAGTTACTAAAGCGGAACCGAATCTCCAACTTTGTAGACGGTATCTTTTCCACGCGTGAGGATGTGGGCAGTTCCGTATCCCATCACTTTCCACTCGCCGCCGAAACGACCGACGAGGGCGGTGTTTTCGTCCACGCCGAGCATACGTTCGTCTTGCTTGAGCTGTTTTCGCAAAGCGAAGATAATCGGCTTGAACATGGTCGGGATGGCATCGAAGTGCGGGAGGATGTATTGTGCGGGGACCAAATCAAAGCCTTCCACCGTCTGCCCGAGGCGGAAACTGGGAATCTTCCGCGCCAGAATCATCGCGCCCGCCGAACAGCCCGCGTAGACCGCGCCGCGGCTCCACGCTTTTTGCATGGACTCCCACGCGCGCGAGCCTTGCATGGTTTGGAATAAATACACCGGATTGCCGCCGGAGAAATAAATCAAATCGGCATTTTCCAACGCCGTGTCGAATTGCGGATCGTTAGCGGAAACTTTGTCAATGATTCGCAAAGCCTGCACGTCCGCGCCGAGTTTTTGGAAGTGATCCACTCCCATGCGCGACCAGCGGTTGACGCTCTCGTCGCCCTCCTGCCCTGCCGCAGTGGGCAGACAAACCACGCGCGGCGTCTTCGAGTTGACGCTTGAAAGCAGGTAGCGATCCACATCTTCCATCACAGGGAGGTATTCACCGGCGCCGACGAGGGCGATGAGTCCGTTCATGGTTTTTCCTCGGCGTACACGGGTAAACACGTGGACACGTAGACAGGAAAACATGTATGCTTTTCCCGTGTGTACTTGTTTACGTGTGTACCTATATATGTGTGCACTTAATTCCTTGTCTGCCTGCTTACCTCTTCCCCACCAACCCCGGCGTAATCTTTCTCAACGCCGCGTGAAGCAGGGCAAGCGTGTTCTTCCAATCGTCCACGCGCGAAATGCTGACAGGCGAATGAGTGTAACGATGAGGGACAGAAACTGACACGGTTGGAATGCCCGCCAGCGCGCGTTGAATCGCGGCAGAATCGGTTCCGCCTCCGCCGGGCTGGCGGAGTTGATGCGGAATCTTTTCCGCCACTGCGACTGCTTGAAGAAAGCGAACCAGCCGCGGGTCATGAAGCGTCGAACCGTCCGCGATGTAGATCGCGGGACCGAGTCCGAGTTTTGTGTTGTATGCCGCGTTCTCGTTTCCGTCATAATCGGGCAGGTCGTACGCGGGCGTCGAATCAATTGCAATCGCAAGATCGGGATTGAAAGTTTGCGCCGCCACTTTCGCGCCGCGCAGACCGATCTCCTCCTGCACAGTGAACGCCGCGCACAGGTCAAGGTTCGATGGCGCGTGTTTGAACAACTCGATCACTGTCGCGACACCGAAGCGATTGTCCAGCGACTTCGCCATGACCGAAGGACCGACGCGGCGAAATTTTGTGGCAAAGCCCGCGCGGTCGCCGATCTTCGCTTTGCCGGTTAAACCGAGGTCAATCCGCAGGGCGTCAATCGGAACTTTGCGCGTGACTTCGCTTGACTCCATCAAATGGATGGGCTTGCCGCCAATCACGCCCGGCGTGCGTTCTTTGCCGACATACACTTGCTTGCCGACGAGATGACGCGCGTCCATGCCGCCGACGGTTTCAAAACGATAGATGCCCTCGCCGTCGTCGGCGACGAGCATGAAACCGACCTCGTCCATGTGCGCGTCGAGCATGAGACGCGTCCGCTTCGTCTCGGCACGGCTCGACGCAGGCTTTCCGCGCCCGCGCTTGGTCGCAAGCACGTTGCCCAACGCGTCCACGCGGACATCGTCCGCGTACTCTTCGATCTCCGCGAGGACAATCTTCCGCACTTCGGCCTCATCGCCAGAGACCGCGATGACGTTGCAGAGTTTTTCAAGGAGTTTGAGTTGAGGGGTTCCGAAAGAAGGCATAGTTTGTAATTGGTAATTGGTAATTGGTAATTGGTAATTGGTAATTGGTAATTGGTAATTACGAATTACCAATTACTCTTTACTTTAGTCGTCCCACGTGATGGTTTCAACAAAATTTTCTTCAAGCGAGGCGATGAACTCGGCGAGCAAGCGCCCAGCGCGTTGAATGTCTTTGACCGCGACCGATTCGACGGGCGTGTGCATGTAACGGATCGGAAATTCCACGAGCGCGGTGGGAATGCCCTCGGCGGTCACTTGCATCGGGTATGCGTCGGTGCCTGAATGTGCCGCAGTGACATCGAGAAACCACGGGATTTCGAGTCGCTCGGCGAGTTCTTTCAAACTTTTGTGCAAGAACGGGTGCATGTTCGGTCCCATGCACAAACCCACGCCCTTCCCCATCGTGTGCGTCTGCCAGCCGTTCGCGCCGGGACCCTTTGCAAATGTTCCATCCACAGCGATCGCGATGTCCGGGCGAATCTCAAATGCGGAAGTGTACGCGCCGAGATAACTCGTCTCCTCTTGCACAGTGGCGACCGCCCACACATCCCACACGTGCGGCTTCGATTGCAATTCTTCAAGGCAGACGGTCAGCGCGGCGACGGAGGCGCGGTTGTCAACCGTATGCCCAGAGAGGACATCGCCAGACAATTCAAACGGTTCATTCGCGAAGGAAACTGGGTCGCCCACTTTGACTTTTCTCTCCACCTCGCGCGGAGTCAAACCCGTGTCCACGAGCAGGTAGCCGATTTCGAGCGCGCCGTCGCCAGCGGATTGGGGGAGCAATCTCGAAGGGGGCATAACGATCACCGCAGGCAAGTCAGCCCCACTTGAGGAATGAACCGTCACTTCCGCCCCGGGCAATACATGCACGTCAATCCCACCGACGTGCGTGATGCGAAGGAATCCATCCACGATCTGAGTCACGCGCATCCCAATGGCATCCATGTGCGTGGCGATCATGATCGAGGGGCGCTTCTTGCCCGATCCTTTTTTGAGTCCGTGCAGCGAGCCGACGCGGCTGAAGCGCGTTTCATCCACCAGCGGACGCCACTTTTCTTCGATGAGTTTCGCAACAGGAGCCTCGTTGCCCGAGACTCCCGAAACGGAAATGATTGATTTGAGGAATGGGAGAATATCGGTCATGGCGTTGGCGGGAATGGAGTGAGCGACGGCGTGAGAGTAACTGGCGGTGGCGTGGACGTGAAGGTCAGCGACGGCGTAAGCGATGCGGTAGGCGTATACGAGGCAGTCGGGATGAATGTCGCCGTGAACGTAAACGTGGGCGTGACCGAAGGAGTGAACGAGGGAGTGATTGTAAAGGATGGCGTGAACGAGGCTGGGAGGAAATTGGTGGGCGACGGCGTGAGCGTCGCGGTGTTGGTCGGCGTCTGTGTAGGCGTCGGCGTTTCAGTGGCGGTGCCGGTCAGAATCGCGGGCGTGAAACTGACCGTTGGAATCCCAAGTGTGCCGGTCATCGTCGGCGCGAGCGTTGGATTGATCGTAGTAACGGTCGGCGTAGGTGTGGCAGAAGCCGAATCGGGCGCGAGGATCAACGCCAGCCAGCCGATGCAATAACACGGAAGCGTGGCAAGGATGACGACGATCAACGTGAGGCGGCGGCGCGCGGTTGCATCGGAGGCTTCGACCATGATGGTTCGATTATAATCCATCTAAATTATTCTCTTAGCCACAGAGAGCACAGAGATTTTGAGAATTTTTCTCTGATACCTCAGTGAACTCTGTGGCTTGGTTTATCTCAACCATGATTCCTCTCCACCTCCGCATCTCAGGTTTTCTTTCGTATCGCGATCCCGTCGAATTGGATTTCAACGCGTTCGATCTTGCTTGCATTTCGGGTCACAACGGCGCGGGGAAATCGTCGCTGTTGGACGCTATCACATGGAGTCTGTTCGGCGAAGCACGCGGGAAAAGCAGTGACGTGATCAACTTGCACGCAGACGTAAAAGCCGCTGAGGTGGCGCTTACGTTTAGGCATGAAGAAAATACGTATCGCGTGCAAAGGTCGTTGCCGCGTAACAAGGGCACGGTGTTGGAGTTTCAGGTTTTCAGCCCTCACTCCGCTTCGTCTTCGCTAGCGCTCCGCTCAGCGCGAATGGAAGACGGGACTTGGAAACCGTTGACCGAAAAAACAACACGCGACACGCAGGCGCGCATCGAGCAGACGCTGCGGCTGGATTATGAAACGTTCGTCAACGCGTCATTCTTTTTGCAGGGCAAGGCGGACCAGTTCACACAACAAAATGCCGCCAAACGCAAAGACGTGTTAAGCGCCATCCTTGGGCTGGAAATTTGGGAGGAATACAAAAGTCGCACCGCCGAGAAACGAAAACGAATCGAATCCGAAGTGGAAACGATCGAAGGGCGCGTGGCGGAGATCGACGCGGAACTCGCCGAGGAGGAAGCGCGAAAAAGTCGGCTGGGGGAACTGCAAACGTCGCTGAATCAACTGTCGGCGGCGCGTGAAGCGAAAGAATCCGTTTTGCAAAACTTGAAGCGGAGCGCGGCATTGGTCGAGGAGCAACGCAAGCTGACTTCCACCCTCGCGGCGGGACTCGCCCGCGCGCGTACGGCTCTTTCCGCTTTGGAGAGTCGACTCGCCGAGAAGGAAGCCGAGCGCGCTTCCTACGCGGACCTCGTCAGCCGCGCGAAGGAAATCGAGGCGGCGTACAAATCGTGGCAGAACGTCCGCAAAGAATTGGAGAATTGGGAAAAGAACGCGGCGGAGTTCCACGAGCATCAAAAGGAACGAGCGCCGTTGCAGGAAGCGATTGCGGTGGAAAAGGTGAAGTTGGAGGAGGAGCGGCGTTCGCTGGCGGTTGAGGAAGAAGAGATCAGTAATCAGTCATCAGTGAACAGTGAGCTGAGGAACAGGATCGAATCGGCGAAGAAGGCAGTGACCGAGGCTGAGAAGAAAATCGCTGAACGCGATGAGTTGACAACGCAAACGCAATCGGCGCGGGAACGTCAAGCCGCGATGAAAGTGGAAAACGACGCATTGAAGACAGATATGAATCAACTCAAAGAGCGAATTGAAACGCTCAAGTCTGCCGATGGCGCAACCTGCCCATTGTGCGGACAAGAATTGAGCGAGAAGCATCGCAAGTCCACGCTGAAACAGTTGGAAGCCGACGGCAAACAGAAAGGCGATCTATTCCGAGCCAACCAGAAAGAAACGGCTGAGCTTGCCGAGCAAATTACAAATTACGAATTACAAATTACGAAACTCTCTTCCGCCGATAACGACCGATTAAAATACGCCAGCGAGGTTTCGCAACTCACCGAGCGGATGGAGACGCTCGAGTCGCTGGCGAAGGATTGGGAGTCCACTGGCAGGAAACGATTGAAGGAAGTGGACAAACTTTTAGAAAGCGGCAAGTATGCAGTAAACGAACAGAAACAACTCGCAAAACTGGACAAGGAATTGGCGAAGCTCGGCTACGACGCGTCCGCGCATGATGAAGTGCGGGAAAAAGAACGAGAGTTACGAGAAATCGAGGATGAGTATCGTCAACTTGATTCGGCGAAAAGCGTGAGCAAGCAGATCGAGGGCGAGATCAAGAATTTGGAGGAAGAAAAAGGGAAGAGACAAGAGGAGGTCGAGGAGGGGCAAAAACAATTCGATTCTGCTGAAGCCGCGTTGAAAGAAGCGGAGATGCAAGCGCCGAATCTCGATGAAGCGGAGCGTGAACTCTTCCGTCTGCGGGAGGAGGAGAACCGCGCCCGCGCCGAACTCGGCGGCGCGCAACAACGCGTGGATGTGTTGTCCACCCAACGCGCCCGCAAAGCGGATTATGAAAAGGAACGCGATGCGCTTCAAAAGCAGGTGGCGCAGCATCGCACGCTCGAAACGGCGTTCGGCAAGAACGGCGTCCCTGCGTTGTTGATCGAACAGGCATTGCCGCAAATCGAGGAGAAAGCAAACGAGTTGTTGGATCGTCTATCCGAGGGCAACATGTCCATTCGGTTTGTGACGCAAGCGGAGTACAAGGATAAAAAGCGCGACGATTTGAAGGAAACGCTCGATATTCAAATCAGCGACTCGGCGGGCATCCGCAACTACGAAATGTATTCGGGCGGCGAGGCGTTCCGCGTCAACTTTGCGATTCGGCTGGCGCTCTCCGAAATCCTTGCTCAGCGGAAGGGAGCGCGCCTGCAAACGCTGGTCATTGACGAGGGCTTCGGCTCGCAAGACGCACAGGGACGGCAACGTCTCATCGAAGCGATCAACCTCGTGAAGAACGACTTTGCGAAGATCCTCGTCATCACCCACCTCGACGAATTGAAAGACGCGTTCCCGATACGGATCGAAGTGGAGAAGGGTGAGCGAGGGAGTAGTGTGCGAGTGGTGTGAAGTATTGCGTATTGCGTACTGCGTATTTAGAGATTAACAATTATCTATCGCGCTGAGCGAAGCGCAGCGTAGACGAAGCGCATTATTTGCGTCAATTTGCGTCTCGTCTACGGGGATGCAACAACCGCATCCCCTCCGCTCGACGCGAGCAATAAATATTGGAGATGAACTGTGAAAAAACTGTTAGTGATCATAGCTGTGTGTGTGTTGTTGATAACTGCCTGCACACCTAAAGAGGGAATCGAAATCCGTGACGGGTGGGTGCGGATGGCTGCGCAAGGCGATAACGGGGCGGTTTACTTTACTATCGTCAACTATGACGCGGACGATGAACTCATCGGCGCTTCGGTGGATTTTGCTGAGGCGGTTGAGATGCACGAAAGCGCTATGAACAACGATGTGATGGAGATGCGGATGGTGGAGTCCGTGCCACTGCCGACGGGCGAGAAGGTGGAGTTTGCGCCTGGCGGTTTGCACATTATGCTGGTCAATCTCTCCCGCAATCTCGAAGTCGGCGAGACGGTGAACGTCACACTGCATTTCAAAAACCACGCCGACGTTCCGCTAACCCTGCCTGTGCAGATGGGACCTGAGCATAGCGGTCATGGTGGGTAAATGCGTAGTCGGCGCTCTCTCGCGCCGACGGATGTGTTAGAGAATGCATCTCTGTAGATGAGATGCTTGGCAAACTGCGCTTCGTCTGCAAGACGGACGATCGCTGTCTCTCCGCTCAGCGCGATGGTCGTTAGCAAAGGGCGACATGAATGTCGCGGTACGGGGAAAGGGGTAGTACCAAAGTCATTTTGCTGTTCGGGCAGAACGGGGAACACTTTATTCTCCTGCGTCGTCAATCTCGCAAGGAGACAAAATGAAAAAGCTAATTCTTATTTCAATGGTTTTTATTCTTGCCGCGTGCTCGGCAGGCGGGAGCGAACTTGAGCGCAATCGCCAGACCTGGCAGGATGCGGGCATTACTCACTACCGCATGGACTTGTTCCTCAGTTGCTTCTGCGCGTTCAACGAATTGATGCCGCTGAGCGTGGAAGTGCAGGATGGCAAAGTTGTGTCGCTTGCGGATAAAGACGGCAACCCCATCTCAGCCGACGATCCGAACTATGAGTTTTTCGTTGGGCTTGCGACCGTTGACCAACTCTTCGACGAACTCGAATCGGCGATGAAAAGCCCAGAGGCTGGCGACATCACAGTGAAGTACGACGCCGTCCTCGGATTCCCCACCGAAGCGAGCATTGACTACATCAAGAACGCAGTGGACGACGAGCTGTACGTCACGGTGTCGGGGTTTGAGGGCCTCCCCTAGGCTGAACCAGCCGCACGTCAGGAAAAGAACCGACAAAAAATCCCCGATGAACTTTCGGGGATTTTTTGTTATCCACAAAATTAAATTTCGCCGAGCAAAACTTGATCGGTCCCCCGATCGATCTCCCACGGGTAGACGATGAACGCGTCGGTGACGGCGGCGTAGTAATCGGGGCGGTTGTTGCCGAACAAATTTCGATAGGGGTTGAAGTGCAGGACGCACGTTTCGGGGAAGCCGCCCGCCGCGGAGACACGGTTCTTGACCGCCGTGATGGTGCGCCCCGATCCCCAGATGTCGTCCACAATAAGAGTTGGGCGGGCGCGCAGTTTGTCGTCGGCGGGGAATTGGATGAACTCGGGCCACGCCATGATGGATTTTTCTTTGGCGAGTTGCGCGGGAAAGTCCACTGCGGCGGTGAGGATGTGCGTGATGTCCATCGCTTCGGCGAGCATCCCCGCAGGGACGATGCCGCCGCGCGTGACGATCACCATCGCGGTAAACTCACGACGGAATTGCGGGATGAGATGGTCAATGAGGCGATCCACTTCTTCCCAGGAGATGATCTCGCGGCGAGGTTCGGGTTGCATGTTTTTTTATTTACCGCTAAGTACGCAAAGAACGCAAAGTTTTCTATTTGACGGCCACAAAACTAAACCGCTAATCTTCACTAATCGGCGCTAATCTGTTTTTTTTCAAATTCGTGAGGATTAGCGAAGAGTTGTGGACAAAAGAATCTTTTTGCGTAAGTCATGTCAATTAATTGCTTCGCGCGCTTTGCGATCTTCGCGGTTAGTTTGATTATCCCAACACAGCCGCCAGCGGAGCAGGCGCGGCGACGTGGATATCCTGCCCAGCGACTTGCGCCTTCTCGGCTTCTCGCGCCCAGAGATAAAGGCAGGTGTGATAGGCTGTATTGGTGTATGATGTGATGACGCTGGCGATCATCACCATAGCAAAGAAGATGAACACGCCAATTGCGATGGCGACAATTGAAACGACGCCGAAATCGCCCGTGAGGTAGACCGCTCCGCCGCCGATGGCAAAGGCAATCACAAAACCGACGAAGCCGAAGAGGAAGCCGATCAATCCCGTCACCCAGCGAACGCCGACGAATGTGATTCCGATCAACAGCAGGTTTTGTTTTGTGATGTTCCAAATGCGTTGCAAGCCGTTTTTCAAATTCAAATCGTCGATCACCATGGCGGGCAAAACGAGATACGACGTTTCAAGCCACAACGCTTCCAACACGCCGCCAACCGCTCGCAAGATTCCTGTTGCAATGCCCGCAAATAAATTGTTGCGCCCGCGGTTATTGCGCGTCGCGTTGCGGAACCACGTCACCAAAGTGGAAACCAACGCCAGCGAGAGAATGTCGAAAAAGTCACGCCGCACCACCGACCACGCGTGATCCATGCGCCCGTCGCCTTCGGCGAGATAGCCGTAGATCAGGTACACGGTCATTGCCGAGAAAAGATAGGTGATGACGTATTGAACGAAGATCATCAGCAATCCCAAAATGCCCATGACGATCTGCCCGATTTGTGAATCGCCGAGCAGGAACGCGACGCCAACGATCGGGATGATGCCGATGACCGAAACGATCATCCCAACGATCAAGGCATAGATCGAAGGCTTCAACAAATCCTTGTCTTTGAAAGCCATGCTCCAAGCCTGTTTAAGAAACGACCAACCACGTGAAAATGCTTGCATTATGTTCTCCTCTAAATTCCGTTGGTCGAGTAGTCCCGCGTGATCGTCGCGGGACGTATCGAGACCAACGATGTTCAAAAATATTCTTGCAACAAGATTTGCTTTACTGCGTGATGGTCTCGATACGGGGCGGGAAAACCCCGCCCCTACTCGACCACCGATTTCAATTGATTATAGCAAACTGATCGGGTCAACTTCCACTCGCCAGCCGTCCAATCTGATTCCTCGCAAAAACTCGGATGGGTTCGACCCGCGCAAGACGATCTGCCACCTATAAAACCCCGCCACTTTGGAAAAGAAACACGGGACGGGTCCGATCACCGTTGACTGATCTCCAATCCCTGATAACTTCTCTGCGACGCGTCTCGCTTCTTTCTCCGTGGAGGCTTGGTCCTGTCCCCTCAGCTCGAGTCGCACCAGACGCGTGAACGGCGGGTAGCCCAGCCGCCTGCGATTTTCCAATTCATATTCGTAGAATCCGTTCACGTCGTGTTTCGCCGCAGATTGGATGACTTGGTTTTCGGGATCGAACGTTTGCAGAATCACTTTGCCGCCGCGTTCACTGCGACCCGCACGCCCTGCGACTTGAGTCAACACTTGGAAGACTCTCTCCCCCGCAAACGGATCGGGCAAGTGCAAACCTACATCCGCCAGCACGATGCCGACGAGCGTGACCATCGGTAAATCCAATCCTTTGGCGAGCATTTGCGTGCCAATCAACACGTCCGCTTTGTGGTTGGCGAAGTGAGTGAGTATCATCTCGTGCGCGTCTTTTTGACGCGTGGTGTCCCAGTCCCAGCGAAGTGTCCGCGCTTTGGGGAACAACGCGTTGACTTCCGCTTCGACCTTTTCACTTCCCAAGCCATATTCACGAATCTGCTTTCCTCCACACTGCGGACAAGTCTTCGGCTTTTGTCGTTCGTATCCGCAGTGATGACAGAGCATCCGTTCTTTATCTTCGACGTGGAACGTGAGCGGCGTGTCGCAGTTCGGACATTTCAACACGTATCCGCAATCTCGGCAGAACACGTAGGTCGCTGTCCCGCGGCGGTTGAGGAAGAGGATCGCTTGCTCGCCGCGCTGAAGGGTCGAGTCCAGCTCACGAAGCAGAAGCCGACTGAACATCCCGCGTTGACCCGTTTTCAATTCGTCGCGCATGTCCACGATGTGGACGAGGGGAAGACCTCCGAGGTCTCTTAAGACCTCGGAGGTCTTAACGCGTCGCGGTAAATCCAATTTTTGGATTTGATTTTTTTCCGATTCGTATCGCTGTCGAATCGTCGGCGTGGCGGAACCCAACACGCACACCGCTCCGCACAGACGCGCATACGCCTGCGCCGCGTCCACCGCGTGATAGAACGGCGGCTCAGACTGATGGAACGACGAGTCGTGACATTCATCCACAACGATGAGACCGATATTCGGCAGAGGCGCAAACAACGCGCTGCGCGCGCCGATGATGACTTTGAGTTTGCCCGCACGCGCCCGCCGCCACGTGTCGTAGCGCTCGCCCTCCGATAATTTTGAATGAACCAATCCAACCTGCCCAGGGAAGCGCGCAAGAAAACGTCGAACCGTCTGCGGCGTGAGCGCAATTTCGGGAACGAGGATGATCGCCTGCTTGCCGCGCTGAATAATTTCTTCGGCGGCGCGGATGTAGATTTCCGTTTTGCCTGAGCCTGTCACGCCTTGGAGGAGGAAGGGACTGCGTACTGCGTATTGCGTATTGCGTATTGCGTTTGTGATTTGATTCAACGCAAAATTTTGTTCAGAGGTTAATTCAATTACCTGTTTACTTGTGTACTTGTCTACTTGGCTACTTGTTTTCTCAAGCGGATCACGAAACATCTCGCTCTCGAACAATCGAATCAACCCGCGCTCTTCGAGTTCCTGCAAATCGGCGAAGTTGCATCCGCTTTCGGCATACACCCACGAGACGTTGACCGCCTCGGGTTGTTGAATCAAAAAGCTCAGCGCGGACTGCCTGCGCGCCAACGTTTGCTTCATTCCCAGATTCGGCATTTCGGCTTCCGCTTCCTCTGGCGTGACGGCAAGCTGGGCAACCCGAATATATTTTGATCTCACCCTCGGCGGCGGCAACACAGACCGCGCCGACAACACGCCTTTCCTCACAAGGAATCCCGCCGTCTTGCGCCAGTCCACTTTGGCGAAATGCGAATCGATTTGTCGTCCACGCAAGGCGCCGCGCGTTCGCAACAGATTCAAAATCCGATCTTCGATCGTCAATCGTTGAGTCTTTGGGCTGATACTTTTTGTGTCAATTTGCGATTCGTAATTGGTAATTCGTAATTCGTAAATCGTGTCCACTTGTTGACTTAGCCCAACTGGCAAAAACAATCCCACCGCCGCCGCCAACGGCGCCAGCGTGGACTTTGCCATCTCCTCCGCCAGCATGATCTGCGCCTGAGTCAAAACAGGTTCAGGGTCAACGAGTTCGATAACTTCTTTCACCTCACGCACCGACGGCTGGTCAACAAAGCGGAAGACCACTCCCTGCGCGGTCTGCTTCCCAAACGGGACGATAACGAGGTGACCAACGCCAACCGTCCCTGCGAGGGATTCGGGAATGGAATAGTCAAACACCCCCGACACCGCAGGCACGTTGACGACGATTTGAACGAGGGAGGTCATTGGAGGGATTGTATCGTGAATTGTGGGAGTCTTGCAGGAAGAAAGGTTTGGCTGTATGCTCAGACATGAGGAAAAGACCATGCGTATCACTTACTTTGAAGAAACTGACACCGTGTCGGTTGAACTATCCAATAATCCATCTGTGGAAACGCGGGAATTGAATGAAAATTTGTATATCGATCTGGATAATGAGGGTCAAGTCGTCAGCATCATCATTGAACATGCGTGGCAACGCGCAGACATGAGAGAGTTTTGCTATCAGTGTTTCCCCGCGAGTTTGGAGTCATAACCTTCGCCGCAGGAGAAACTTATCCCCAACCTTATATTCCCAACCAGTGCCAAGCCACCCATCAGGTAATTTGTTTAACGCAAGCGGGTTATGAATGAAAATATAATCTTCGCCGAGTTGAGTTCGAAATTCGTAAACGCTCGCCTTTGAAAAAATAATTCCACTTATGCCCTCATATTCTTTTCTTTGGAAAATGTTTGTTTGTATACTGCTTCCTGATACTTTGAAGATTTCGGGGCGATGTGCGTACTCAAAAGAAGATTGGTTCGGATTTTCCCAGTTTACATTCACGGTCGGTAATCCAAATGGCAAAACTGCTTGAACGATAAAAGGTATTTCGTCGCTACTTTCCCAAGATAAAGGGACTTTATTTCCATTCACCGCAATTACATAAGGGTGAGACTCAGATATGATTTGTTTTTCTCTATAAAAAGAATATTTTTGAAACTTTGCGTCGACTACTGTTGTATACCTCATGACAATTTGCTCTTCAGGAATGCGAAACCATTGCTGATCCGCTTTAGGAGCAGGAACTCGATTCGATCCTTCACCAGGACTTGCCACTACTGCCTCTACCCAAATACGAGAGCCCGCATTTTCAATCTCAATATCTGGCCCTTCTTCTCTTGTTTTAGGAAGAACATTTTTTCCAAGATATTTCAATGTGCAAGTAAGATACATTTCCCAAAAGTGGTTATGGAATTTGGCTGAAATTTTCTGTGCGAAATCCTTGTCAGAAAATTCTCTGTATTCCTTCCATAGATTTTCCACAAACTCTCTTGCTTCCGAATCTTTACAAACAAAATTAAAGTCTGTATCGATGGAAAATAAATTGGGGTCAATTAATGGAGACATATAAATGTTGGTTATGAAAACACTTTAGATCTTTTTCATTTCAGAATTACCCCCGCCCCATACCCCACAACGGACGAAAAATCTCCCGTCACATCGCCAGAGGTGGCGTGACGTAGAATCTGCACCTTGCTCGCGCCCAGTTCACGCGACGCCCACAGCACGGCAGCGACGGCGGCATGTCCGCAGGCGAAGGCTTTGCCAGTTTGTTCCGCCTCAAAAATGGACTCTGGCTCGAACGACTCGAATCGCTTGAGCATTTCGGCATCGAGCATGTTGGCGGTGGTCTGGTCGTAGAAATGCGAGAGATCAGTGGATGCGACGAGCAAGGCGTTTTTGTCTTTCAACACATTCGCCAACGCGTGACCCAACTTCTTCGCCACATCCACTTCCTGCGCGCGGATCATGATGGGCAACAATTTGTAGGGGCGACCCTCGCGGTCGCCCCCGCCCAATGCGCGCTGTAAAAACGGTAATTCAATTTCAAGCGAATGTTCCTTATCCGCGTAAACAGGTGTGATGGGAATATCGAGATGCGAAGACAACTCCGCCAGCGCGGCTTTGTCCACTTCGATGTTGCCGAGCGGAGTGCCGTACGCATCGTGCGCGGTGGTGAGTAACGGATAATTCGACAAATTGTGAAACGGAGAGATCACCGCGACCAGATCGGGTTGCAAACCGCGAACGGCGGCGAAGGCGTATCCCGCCACCGCGCCCGAGTAGCGATGTCCCGCGTGCGGCGCGATGATTGCCAGCGCCTCCCCGCTCAGCGTAGGCAATTGCGCTTCGTCTAAAAATTTATCAACAACACGAGCCAGCGTTTTTTCATTCCCCTCATACCAAGTCCCAGCGATCGGCGACGGTCGAACGTCAAGCATAAAAAGATTCTAACGCGTTTTGTGTCGCGCGAAAAGCAAGTTGCGGCAGGTTATCTTTGCCAAACCACTCAACGGCATCGGCGTCATCGTCTGCGTGCATTTCGCCGCCGATCAACTCCGCTAAATAAATGATGACGAAATCTGCGCCGCGCGGATGCTCGCGACCCGCGATAATATCGAACACCTGCGTCACGCGCACAGTGAGACCTGTCTCTTCCAAACATTCGCGCTCCGCCGCCTTCGCAGGGTCTTCGCCGCCGTTGACAAATCCCGCAGGCAAAGTCCACAGTCCACGATGCGGTTCGTTGACGCGCCGCACGAGCAACACGCAATCGTCGCGCACGACCAAAACCGCCGCGGCAACTTTCGGATCCACAAAATGAATCCACCCGCATTGCGGGCAAACGGGTCGCACCATACCAAATCGTTCTTCGTGCAAAACCGATGAGCCACAACGCGGGCAGAAATTGAAATCGGATTCTGGCATAAACAAAAGGGCGACTGCGAGAGTCGCCCCTACTTCCAACGATTGGCAGAACTTCGACGCAAGATTGCCATCAATGACACGCCGACGAGCGCTACAACCGCAAACGCCGTTTGCCACACGGATGGAATCAACGGCGCGGGACGCGGCGGTTCATTCGCAACTTGAGGCTGATCCAAACCCCCAGCATTTCCCGCCTCCCCAATTTTTGTCATCGGCGTTTCTGCGACGCGCGCAGAATCTTCCGCTGGCGGCATGGCAGTTGCAAGCGGCGCAAGACTCGAGGCTGATTCGAGTGGAACTTCTGTCGCTGGCGCTTCGGTTGCGGCGGCTTCCATTACTGGCGCTTGTTGAGCAAATGCTGGAGCCTCTGTCGCGGCGGCTCCGCCCATGCCAAACGTGGAGACTTGCACCAATTGCGGAGCGAACGTGTTCACGCCGAAGGTGAAAAAGAACAACAAGGTAGCAACAACAGTTGCGAATCGAAACGCGGGATAGGCGCGCGGGAGCGGCGGGTTGAGTCCCACCATTTTGCGAGTCAATGTGAAGTTGCGCGGCGCGCGTCGCTTGGGCAGTTGGCGGAGAAGCGTTCGGGCGGCGCGTAAATCGTCGAGGGTCGAGGCAAGTTGCCCGTCGGAGTTGAGACGTGTTTCCAAGCGCGCAGAATCCGATGGAGTCAGTTGTCCATCCAAATAAGAGGAGAGAAGTTCGAGGTCGCGTTGATTCATTGAGCTAGTCCCTCATCCAGACGATAGGACGCGGGCAAAAGTTCCGCGAAGCCTTGCAGGCACTCACGTAATCTTAAGCGTGCGCGGGCGAGGCGACTCTTGATCGTGCCGAGCGGAACGCGGATGGCGGCGGCGACTTCGGTGTAGTCCATGCCTTGAATGTCTGCCATCACGACGACGGTTTTGAAATCGAGGGGAAGATGATCGAGACAGTGTTGAATGGCGTGTTCGACTTCGTCGGCTTCGGCTTGTTGAGCGGGAGTCATGTTGGGGTCGGCGAGCCATTTGGGCGAATCCATTTCGTCGCCGTCGTCGGTGTCGGGTTCGAGTGGAGTCGTGGGTCGGCGTTTTTGTCGGCGCAGTTCGTCGTAGCACGCGTTGGTGACGGTGCGCATGAGCCATGCTTTGAACGAGCCGCCGCGAAAGGATGAAATACTTTTGAACGCGGAGATGAACGCCTCTTGCGACGCGTCGGCGGCTTGGTCTTCATCGCCGAGGATGCGGAGCGCGGTGTTGAACACGCTGTCTTGATAATGCAAGACGAGCGTGTTGAAGGCGTCGAGGTTCCCGCTTTGCGCGTCGGTGATGAGGGCTTGTTCGTTCATACGATTTGCGATTTACGATTTTTGATTTACGATTTTCGATTGGCGAAGTTGTCGAGGGTATTTTATCACTGCGGGAAATTAACCGCTAAGAACGCAAAGTTTTTTCTTAGCGAGCTTCACGACCTTTGCGGTTCAAAAGAAAATAAATCCCACGCCAAACGACCATGCCCAGCGCGGACGTTGCGATGAGAACATTCGCAAAAATTGGAAGCACGACCGTGTTGAGGATAATGGCGCGGGCTAAAGCCGCGAGCGGCGCGGCGAACAGCACGGCAAGCGCGGGCCGCCAAAGTTGTTTGGGGTTGGAGGTGACTTCACGTTGAAAAAGTCCGAACCACGGGGCGATGAGAAGCCAGGAAATGGTCAATGGAATGAACGTCAGGAAAAAACGCGGCAGGACCGAGGCGTCCATGGCGCCGTGAAAGAGAAAACCGATGAAGGTAACGAGCGCAATCGCAAGTACATCGAAAACGTAAAGGGACCACTTTGACATTACTGAACTCCTAAAACAAGAATGAAAATTATCGCGGCGCATAAGACGGCTGCGCCTCCCACCGCCAGGAGGAGTATCACGCGCCTGCCGCTTCCATCGTCCTCCGCGAACGGATCATTCCCGATCGCCGATTCGTAAGGCATATTTCTGGATGAGTCGCGCGGCATGGTCGCTTCGATGCGCTCCACCGCGTCTTTGGCTTCCTTCAAACCAACGCCGTATTCTTCGCGATAGATTTTGACCGCGTCGATCTTTTTGCCTTTGGTAAGCAACGACCTGATCTTGCTTTCGAGAACGGGATTATCGTAACTGCGAACGTCCGCTGGCGGCTTGATCGCTTCGTTTCTCGCTAACGCTTCAACTGCCTGCTTCGCCTCCACGAGGCTGACGCCTGTCGCCGCTTGATAGACTGTGATCGCCATCAGGATTTGATCGGCTTCGATCAATTCGTGAAT
>JADLBX010000068.1 GCA_020847435.1 Anaerolineales bacterium | reverse complement strand
CTCTTGCATAAGTGTTTCTTGCTTAGCCACAGAGACCTTTGACCCCGCACCTGCGTTCGGGGCAGGTGGAAATTCTCTTTTTCTCTGCCGTCTCGCACCGTCGTGCTCGCGGCACGAACGGTGTGTTCTCGGTGGCAAAATGACTTTCGCAAGAGGTCTAATTAAGGAATACTCTCTGAGTCTAGCGAATCCAAAACGTGACGGCGAGGAAATAGGTTGTGAGCGCGAACACGGCCAGCGCGTTGGCGTTGAGCAAAACCCAATTGGGTTTGGCGCCGAGGCTGATGTTGCGCAGAAGAAAAATTTGAAAGAGCGCGAACGGGAACGTGAGAAAGAGCGACCAGATCAGCGAAAGCGACAGACCGAGAAGGGGCGACATGGCAAAAAGCAAATAGGCGAGCAGAACGATCAAATGATGCAACGGCACAACCCGCTCCCAGCCGAGGCGCGTGAGGAAGGTCGCGCGGTTGAGTTTTCGATCTTGCGCGAAGGTTTGAAAGTTCCCCGCGATAAAACAGGCAAAGGCAAGGAGCGTCAGCGGTACGGCGAGCGCAAGGAAGCGATGCGTTTCACCCGCCTGTAACGTGAAGGCAAAGGACGGGACGATATACGCGATTTGGACGGCGAGCAGAAATTCACCCAAGCCGCGGTTGGCGAGGCGAAGGAGAGGGAGAGCATGGGCAAGGATGACGAAGAGGGAGAGGAGCAGAAAGAAGAAAGAGGCAAGAGGAAATTGAGATTTGTTGTATAGAAAAAAGGCGATCAGCGTGAGCGCGGCGAGGAACGCGCCGGAAATATACAGCACGGCGCTACGCAGGCTTCGGCGCTGGGCGCGCGTTTCGTTTTCAAGGAGCGGTTCCACGTCGAGGCGAAAAACTTCAGGGAGCAGATTCATTGCCGCTTGCGCGAGGAGGATCATCGCCAGCCCCAGCCAAAACGGATTCGCGGCAAATGGTTTGCCGAGATAGTCGGCGATACCCGCGCCGAAGACATACGTCAACGCGGCGAGGAGCAGGTGCAGTGGGCGCGCAAGGCGGAGAAGCATGAGCAAATTGTAACGGGTAATTGAGAATGGAAGGATGAAAGAGGAATGAGAAAAAGAGAGACTTCGGATTGCATACTTCGTCCTCTACTTCAGCGCTTTCCGCAGATCGCGATAGTGATTCTGGTTATGGATGTACAACATCTTGATCATGTCGCGGATTTTGGTCATACCCAAAAACGGATGCCGCCCGGTGATCTCGAGTTCTTCGTCCTTCAAGCCCGCAACCCACGCGACCGAGTCCGAGCGGACTTCTTTGTATTGTTCGAGCAACTCACGCGGAGGCAGGTCTTTTGTCCGTTCCTGCTGTGCCGCGTTATAGCGGTCAATCGAAAAATCATCCGAGGCGCCTTCGCCTGTTGTGCGGATGCGCTCGAAGAGTTTCACCAAGCCGCGCTCCGAAGTAACGAAATGCGACAGTACGTTGCGGATCGTCCACGTTGCGCCTTCGGTGTAGACCTCTATTTGCCATTGGTCGTCGGTCAGCGCGGCAAAGATGGCATAAAATTTTTCGCCTTCGGATTTAAGTTTTTCGGCTAGTTCGTTGGTTTCGGACATGATGTTTCTCCTGTTATGTGCGCTTCGACTTCGCTCTTTGCAAATAATTATCGTCCTGAGCGGAGTAAGGAGCGTTCTTTGCGACAAACGCAGACGAAGGACGCTCCGCTCAGCGCGAAGCCTATATCAATGAATAACCCCCATCCACAACAATCGTTTGCCCGGTGACGTATTCATTCTTGATCAAAAATTCAAGAGCGGATGCAACCTCTTCGCTTCGCGCGGGACGTTTGAGCGGGACGCGCCCAATCAGCCTCTCCCACTCCTCAGCGGAAACCACATCCGATTGCAGGACGAGCCCCGGCGCAATGGCATTGACGCGGATCTGCGGGGCGAAGGCGCGGGCGAGGATTCGGGTCAGCGATTCGAGCGCGGCTTTGCTGACGGTGTACGACGGGTAGCGGCTCCACGCTTTTTGCGCGCCGACATCCGTGATGTTGACGATCAGCCCGCCAGCCGTCATTTTTTTGGCGCACGCTTGCGCGAGCAGGAACGGCGCGCGGAGGTTGAGATCGAGGGTGGCAGCCCAAGATTCAAGCGAAAGCGATTCGACGTTTCCGCTGGGCATGAACGCGGCCGAGTTGACGAGCACGTCAAGCGGTTTGAGACTGGAGACCAGAGATTGAATCTGGGAAGGATCGGTGAGGTCGGCTGGGGCGAGGGTCACGCGTCCGCCGAGCGATTCAAGCTGACCCTGCGTCTGACGCGCTTCGTCCACAGCCGAATGATAATGAAGGACGATATCGTATCCGAGGCGGGCAAGCGTCGAAGCGAAGGATTTCCCCAATCTGTGCGCGCCGCCGGTGACGAGTGCGAGAGGGCGAGTCATGGACATAAACAAGTATACACGTAGACAGGGAAACAAGCGCGCGTAGCGCCGATTCTGCGTTTATTTACGAAAATAATTTGAAACGAAGAACCAGATGTTCGCGGGGCGCTCGGCGAGACGGCGCATGAAGTAGGGATACCATTCCGCGCCGAACGGCACATAGACGCGGACGGGATAACCGTCTTTCACGAGGGCGTCTTGCAAATCGCGGCGGATGCCGTGCAACATTTGAAATTCGATGGCGGTTTTGGGTAAGCCGACTTTTTCGGCGTGTTTCCTGGCGAAGTCTACGCGGCGGTCGTCGTGCGAGGCGATGACGACCAACGGCGGCGTTCGCCCATCGGGGCTGAGCGCGTTGTTTTCTTTGGCGGCGCTCGCGTCGATCATATGTTTGGCGAGCAGGTCGTAATTCGAATCGGTGTCGGCTTTTTTTGCAAAGGCTTTCTCGGGCGGTTCGTTGTACGCGCCTTTGACCAGCCGAATGCGCGCGCCTGTTTGCAGTAAAGCGCGAAGGTCGGCTTCGGCGCGAAAGAGATACGCCTGCTGGACCACGCCGACACAGGCAGAGGGAAAGCCGCGTGCGAGCATCGCGTTGTACATGGCGAGGGTGATGTCGGTGTAGGGCGTGTCTTCCATGTCAATGCGGATGAAGTTGCGGCTTTGTTTGGCTTGTTCGAGAATCCGCACGAGGTTCTGGCGGCAGGTTTCTTCGTCCAACCCCATGCCGATCTGCGTCAATTTGATGGAGACGTTGGCTCTCACGCCCGCTTTATCTATCTCGTGTAAAACTTGCACGATGGCGTCCGCCGCGGCGTTCGCTTCTTCCGCTGTGGACGTGTGTTCGCCCAATTGGTCGAGCGTGGCGTTGATCCCTTTGGCGTTCAACTCGCGCACGACGCGGATCGCATCGTGGACCGTATCCCCGGCGACGAAGCGCGAGGCGGCATTGCGTGCAAAACTCCAGTTTGTGATGAACTTTTGCGCCCAGGCGGCTTTGGAAAGATAGATCAAAAAAGATCGCAGCATCGTCCCATCCTGCAAGTGAATTTTCCTGCCGGACCGCGCAGGCGAAATTATTCTAGCACATTCGTAAAAAATGGGTGTGTTATACTTTTTTTTAGAGAGTATCAGAAACATTATGAGAAGCAGTAGTTCGATCCCGGTTTTACGCGGAATCTCCATTGGGTTGTTGATCGTTGCATTGGTGATGGCTGTGATTTCGCTCATTGGCTACAGCCGCCAGCGGAATAACTATCCGCGCGGCATGACCATCGCCGGTGTGGATGTCGGCGGGTTGGACCCGCAGATCGCCTCCGAGCGCGTCTTGCAAGTGTATTCCTCCCCCATCGAACTTCTCTACGGCGAAGCCGTCATCCACGTTGAACCGGTCACGGTCGGATTTAAATTGGACATGGACGGCATGATCGCCGCCGCCGACCTGGAACGGACCGGCGGTTCATTCTGGGGCGGCTACTGGAATTACCTGTGGAACCGCGAACCCCCAGCCGTGGAAGTTCCGCTCAGCGCCACCATTGCCGAAGAACAACTGACCAACTATTTGCGGAACGAGATTTCCGCCCGCTACGACCAGCCTCCCACGCCCGCGCAACCCATCCCCGGCGGGACAACTTTCACGCCGGGCGAACCGGGAACCGTGCTCGATATCAACCGCGCCGTGCGCCTGATCGAAGAAACGCTCCGTTCGCCGAACAACCGCTCGGTCATCCTATCGTTTCAACGCAGCGCCGCGTCTCGACCCACGCTTCAGAACCTTGAAATCCTGCTCCAACAAAATGTGACCGTCGCCGGCTTCGATGGCGTGCTCGGTTTTTACTTGTTCGATCTTCAGAACGGACAGGAAATTCACTTTGCCATGGACAAGGGCGAAACGATCTCGGTGACTCCGGACGTTTCGTTCACCGCCTCCAGCACCGTGAAGATTCCGATCATGGTCTCCTATTTCGTCAAATACGGCTCAGCCGCGCTCGAAGAACCAGGCTCCACTTTGCTGTTGGATATGATCCGCCTCTCCGAAAATCCGCCAGCCGACCGGCTGATGGAAAGCCTGGATAAATTCCAAGGACCACTCATCGTCACCGACGATATGCGGAAGATCGGGCTTGAAAATACATTCCTTGCCGGTTTCTTTTGCAGCGCGGAATTCCCATGTCCATTATTGGAAAAAATTAACACGCCCGCCAACCAACGGACCGACGTGTTCACCGACCCCGATCCTTTCAACCAGACCACACCCTCGGATGCCGGGATGTTGCTAACCGATATTTATCAGTGCGCGACAGAAGGCGGCGGCGCGTTGGTCGCAGCCTTCCCAGACAAGATCAACAGCGAGATCTGCCAGCAAATGATCAACTTCCTCGAAGCGGACAACATCGGCGTGCTGATCGAGGCGGGCGTGCCGGAAGGAACGCCGGTGGCGCACAAACACGGCTGGATCACCGATCCCAGTTCCGGCGTGATCAAAAATATCAGCGACGCGGGAATCGTGTACACCTCCGGCGGCAATTACACGCTGGTAATTTACGCCTATCACCCGGTGCAAACGATCTGGGAACCCGTTTCCGCCTTGTTCGCGCAATTGTCGCAAACGGTTTACAATTTTTACAACCTGCCCACCGGCGAGTAAAGGTCGTATATAATCAACGCATGAGCGCGGCGCTAGGGCTTTATCGTCTTCAACAGGTGGACAGCCAAACCGATCAGGTCCGGGCGCGGCTGACGACGATTCAAGAAACGCTTCAAAACGATAGCGCCATTCGCGCCGCCAGCGACAATTTCTCCGCCGCCGAAAGCCGCAACAAATCCGCCGAACGCGACTTCAAATCCGCCGAAGCCGATTTTGAAAAACAACGCCTCAAGATCGAACAGGCGGAAGCCAGCCTCTACGGCGGCAAGGTTCACAACCCAAAAGAATTGCAAGACCTGCAGAACGACGTCGCCTCGCTCAAACGGCATCTGGTCACGCTCGAAAACCGCGAACTCGAACTCATGTTGGCATTCGAAGCCGCAGAGGCTGACTATCGCTCCGCCACAGCCGAACTCGAAAAAGCGCGCGCCGACGCCTCCGATCGTCACCGCGACCTGACCGCGGAAAGCGAAACGCTTCAAAAAGAAATCGAACGGTTCGCCTCCGAGCGCAAAGCCGTCATGAGCGACCTGCCGCAAACTTCCCTACAGGTCTACGACCAACTGCGCGAACGCAAACGCGGACTGGCAGTCGCTTTGATCAGTGAAGCGGCGTGCGCGGCGTGCGGCGCGATGCTCACCCCCGCCCAGCAACAAACTGCGCGTTCAGCCGCGCATCTGTTCAATTGCCCAACGTGCGGGCGCATCCTGTATGCAAACTAATTCCATAAACGACCATGCCGCATATTGACCCGCTTTCCTTCTTCATCGGTTTTGCCGTCGGCATCGTCTTCTGGGTGTTGTTGGGGCGCGCGCGCCCCTTGTGGGATCAGATCCGCCAAACCATGAAGGAACAGCGTGAGGCGGCAAAAGTCAAGCGTTCCTCCGGGCTCGAAGACAACCATCGCCGCATCACCCTCCGCCGCGCGCAAGGGATGCACCTCGCCGCGCCCTTGTTCTCCCTCGATGAAATCCTGCAAGAGCCGAAGTTGATCGCCCCGCCGGCGCGCGTCGAGCCGGGCGTCATCGGCTTGCAGGAAGACATCATCTCGCAGACCCTGCCCTACATGCCCGATTGGCCCGAACTGGCGGGCATGTACGGCGCGCCGACCCTCACCATGACGCAAGCCATCTCCGGCGGCGCGCATATCGTCGTCACCGGCGCGGCGGGCGCAGGGAAAACGGTCGCGCTGGCGCATCTCGCGTCGCTGGCGGCGAATCTCAAAGTCCCGGGTGAACCGAGTTCCGACGAGGCGGCAGCGCCATACTTGTATCACGTCGCCGACCTGGAACTTCCGCACGATCCCACGAAAGACCCCCTCAACGTAATCGTCAACGCGGCAACGGAATTCGCGCCGCTGTTCGACTTGAACCGCCTGCCCGGTTTCATCCAACGGACTTTCCAAACCGGTCAAGCGCTCCTGTTGATAGACGGCTTCGACGAACTCGACCCGCAACACCAACAGGCGGCGGCGGCTTGGTTCAAAGCGCTGATGCAAGCCTATCCCAAAATCCGCATCGTGACCACAGGCTCGCCGACCCAACTCGGCGGCTTGATCGCCCTCGGCTTCAACCCACTGGCGTTGATGGGTTGGAACCAACAGACTGCCGCGCGGCATATCCGTAAATGGGGCGAACTGTGGGCGCAGACCGTCGTGCGCGAAGCCTCCGATTCAACCGCCACGCAAGTGGACCCACTGCTCATCAACGCGTGGGCGATGACCGACAACCACGGTCTGACGCCCCTCGAACTGACTCTCAAAGTGTGGGGCGCGTACGCCGGGGACAGTTTGGGTCCGCGCGTCCTTGACGCGATCGCCACGCACGTCCGCCGTGTTGCGCCCAGCGGCACGCCGGTCGCGGCGTTGGAATTGCTCGCCATGCAAGTCGTCTTGACCTCACAGCCGATCTTCGACCCGCGCACGGCTCACGCCTGGGTGAAACAATACGACATCGTGGATGACAAGCCCAGCCAAAACACGGAGCCCGCCGGTCAACCCGTCCAACCGGAAGAGAAAGCATCGCTCACCGAATCGCAACGCATCCGCATCAAGAAATCGAAAGCCGGTGAAGCCGTGCCCACTCACGGATTGCTCAATAAAATGGTGGATAGCGGCTTGTTGACCATCCATCTCAACAACAAGATGCGCTTCTTGCACTCCGTGTTGAAAGGCTACCTCGCCGGTCAAGCCATCGGCGACAACGACGCCGACCAAACCCTGCTCACCCAGCCCGAATGGAACGGCAAGTCGGTTGCCCTGCACTATCTCGCCGCGCGCGGAGACGCCTCTGCGGTGGCAGATACGTTGCTCAAGGAATCCGAACTTCCGCTCCAGCATTCGACCTTAACCGTTGCTCACTGGTTGCGCGACGCCCCCAAAAGCGCGGCATGGCGCGGTAAAGTCTTTGCCAGCTTGTTGCAGATCCTGCAAGCCGAGGGTCAACCGCTTGGCTTGCGCGGGCAGGCTCTGGCTGGATTTGTTGTCAGCGGTGACGCCAGCGCGGCGCCGCTGTTCCGTCAATTGCTTGGCTCGAAATCGTTCGAGTTGATTCCGCTTGCCGCGCTTGGCAGTGGCGGCATCGGCGACGCCAAAGCAGTGGATCTCCTCGAAGAGTTATTGCAAGCGCCCTCCGGTTCGGTGCGCCGCGCTTGCTGTCTCGCGTTGATCGCCATCGGTTCCGAAAAAGCGCTTGAAGCCGTTGGGCGCGCGCTGTTGCAAGGCGACGAAGAGTTACGCAAAGCCGCCGCCGAGGCGTTGGCAAACGACCCGTCGGAAGGATACGGGATGCTGCGCGAAGGCGCGGGGATGACCGACATCATGGTCCGCCGCGCGGTCGTGCATGGACTGGCGCGCATCGAGCAAACCTGGGCGATCGAACTGATGCAGAAATTGCAAGTCGAAGACCAGCAATGGGTGGTACGAAACCTCGCGACCCAATACCTTGAACAACAAGCCCGACCCGATCCGCGCATCCCGCAGAAATTGCCCATCCCATCCGAAACTCCGTGGCTGATCGAATTCGCCGGCAAGCAAGGCATGGGCATTCCGCGCGGCGGCTCTGCAGGAGATGTGCTGGCGACCGCGTTTCGATTCGGAACCACCGAAGAACGCCTCGCCGCCTTGCCGTTCATCAAACCCGTTGCAAATGAAGGCATCATCGGCGCGCTCTACGCGGGCGTGTATGGCGAAGACCCCGAAGTGCGCGAAGCCTCATTCCTCGCCGTGCAAGAGATCGGCGCAAACGGAACGCGCTTGCCTCATCCCAACCAATTCGGATTAGGCTGACATGCTCATCACCAACGCGAACCTCATCACGTGGGAAAAAGAAAATCGCATTCTCGACGATCACGCTCTCCTCATCGAGAACGACCGCATCAAAGAGATCGGCAAAAGCGCCGACCTGCTCAAAAAATATCCCAACGAAGAAGAACTCGACGCGCGCGGTCAATACGTGATGCCGGGCAACATCTGCGCGCACACGCATTTTTACGGCGCGTTCGCCCGCGCGATGGCGATCCCCGGAAGCGCGCCGAAAGATTTCCCTGAGATTCTGCAAAAGTTGTGGTGGCCCCTCGACCGTTCGCTCGACGCGGAAAGCATCCGCTACTCCGCCCTCCCCTGCCTCGTGGACGCGGTCAAACACGGCACGACCACGCTCATTGACCATCATGCCTCGCCCAACGCGATAGACGGCTCGCTCGACATCATCGGCGAGGCAGTTGAAAAGTCTGGATTGCGCGCCGTGTTGTGTTACGAAGTGACCGACCGCGATGGCGAATCCAAAATGAAAGCGGGGATCAACGAAAACGTCCGCTTCATTAAGAAGACAAAAAGCCCGCTTCTCGCCGCGACGTTCGG
>JADLBX010000067.1 GCA_020847435.1 Anaerolineales bacterium | reverse complement strand
TCACTGTTTTGTACACGGATTTCACGGAACACACGGAAAAGAACAGATTTTAAAATGGTTTTTTCCGTGAAAATCAGTGTAATCCGTGTTGTCCGTGTCCAAAAAAAGAAGTTAAGAAACAGTCTCTTAGGCGTTGTTCGATGGTTGATGGTCGGTGGATGGACTGGACAGAATCGCCTCAACCGCTTCCGGCAGATCTTCGGCGATCATGCAACCATTGAGACCGGCTGGTTTCGGCGTCAGCAATTGATCGTTGCCGCGACCCGTTTTCACAAGGATTTCCCCGCGCAGGCTGACTGCCTGCCCTGCCAGCATATCGCTCCACGCATCGCCGATCAGCCAGGAACGAGGAAGATCGAGAGACAATTCCTGCGCCGCTTGCACGAGCATGCCTGGTTTCGGTTTGCGGCAAGCGCAATCAGCCTGTGGGTGATGCGGGCAGAGGTAGACGCCGTCCACTTGAGCGCCCTGTTCGCGGAGCGCATCCACAAGCCGCTGGTTGATCGCGTGGGCGGTTTGCAGGGTCATCAGTCCGCGGCCGACAGCCGACTGATTCGTTACGATCACGATTTTATAACCGGCGTTTTGTATTCTTTTTAACGAGGAATACGTCTTGGGAAAGATAAGAACCTGAGACCATTCGCGGACATAATCCGCACGGTTCTCGATTAGCACGCCATCACGGTCAAGAAAAACGGCAGGAAACATGGATTTATTATATACTACCTCCGGTTTTCGCCCCTCAATTTACATCCGTTGAAACTCGCTCAATGTCGAGATGGCGGAGCGCGTCAAGGAAGAGCCATCGGAACGTATGCTTGCAAACATCCGCTTATATCTAAGCCGCCAGGCAGATTCAGTCGCTCGCTATTTTTACGAGCAATTTTTCATCATCCTGCTGGGATGGATCCCGACGGTTTTCGGCATCGCCGTACGCAGCGTCCTGTATAAACTGATCTTGAAAATGGATGGCTTCGCCGCGATCGAAAACAATGTGCGACTGCGGTTTGCGAATTACATCCGCCTTGGGCACGGTTCGTATCTCGACTACGGGACGTATTTGCACGCCTGCCCCAACGGGATCGAAATCGGGAGCGGGACGATCGTGATGCACGGCGCAGTCTTACACGTATACAATTTTCGCGGGATGCCCAACTCCGGAATCAGAATCGGGCGCGATAGTTTGGTGGGAGAGTATTCGATCATTCGCGGACAGGGCGGCGTGCAGATCGGCGACCGGGTCTATACCTCGCCGTTCACACAGATCATCGCGGTGAACCACGTGTTCGACGATCCGAACCGTCCGTTCGTCGAACAAGGCATCACGGCGGAGGGGATCGTGATCGAAGATGATGTCTGGCTGGGCGCCGGCGCGGTCGTCACCGACGGCGTGCGCGTGGGCAAGGGTGCGATCGTCGCGGCGGGCGCGGTCGTCACCCAGGATGTGCCAGCCCACACCGTGGTCGGAGGCGTGCCTGCCAAGCCGATCCGCCAGATTGACGGTAGCGCTTCCAAGCCCGACCGTCGAATTTTTCATTTGTAATCAAGAGGAAATCTATGACAATTTTATCAGTTGTAATCCCGGCATATAACGAAGAAGACGGCATCACCGAGATCGTCCAGCGCGTGTTGGCGGTGCGACCTGAATTGAAAAAGGTTGGCGTCGAGCAATTGGAATTGCTGGTGGTGGACGACGGCTCGCGCGACCGAACGGTGGAGGTCGCTTCGCAGATCGAAGGCGTGACGTTAATCCGCCATCCGCAGAACAAAGGCTACGGCGCGGCGTTGAAGACCGGCTTCTCGCAAGCCAAAGGCGAATTGATCGGGTTCCTGGACGCCGACGGCACGTATCCGCCGGAATATTTCCCGAAACTGTGCCAAGCCGCGTTGAACGGGCACGATTTGGTCATCGGCTCGCGCATGGCGGGAGAAAAGAGCCAGATGCCTCTGGTCCGCCGCGTGGGGAATTTCATCTTTGCCACACTGCTGACCATCCTTGGGCGGCACCGCGTCACCGATAGCGCGAGCGGGATGCGCGTATTCAAGCGCGAGATTCTCGAACACCTCTATCCGTTACCCGATGGATTGAACCTCACACCGGTGATGAGCACACGCGCCTTGCATGAGGGCATCCAGATCGAAGAAGTGCCGATTCCCTACAGTGAACGGGTGGGCAGGTCGAAGTTGAGCGCGATCCGCGATGGGCGCATCTTCTTGCAAAGCATGGTCTGGACCGCCATGTCGTACAACCCGGTGCGTATCCTCGGTTTGATTGGGTTGGCGGCGTTGGCGCTTTCGGGTTTGGTGGGGCTGGGTTTGGCAATTGCCAGGTTCAACGGCATCACAACTTTGAGTTCGTTTGGCGTGATGGCGTTGTTCATCGGCATGATCTCGGCGGTGGCGGGGATCAACATTTTTGCGCTCGGGATTACGTTCAATTACCTTGTTGCACTTTTTTATAAAAAGCCCATCAAACAGGGATTGTTCGGAAAACCGATCTTCCGAACGCCATTGGATCAACACTTCGGTTGGATGGGCGTTGTTGCAGTGCTAATCGGTTTTGCCATTGGCGTTGCCAGTCTCGTGTTCGGCTTGCAAGGCTTGGAGATTGATCGGTTATGGTTCTATCTGCTTGCCAGCGCGATGACATTTCTTATTGGAATCCAGTTGGTTGTTTATTGGCTGTTGTTACGCATCCTCGAAGAACTCAGCCAGCGTGAAGCGCTCACAAAACAGGAACTGGGTAGATAGGCATTTAGAGAAGGAGTCTTGAATGGACGATAAAGAGTTGGACGTTAAATCTGTGAATCTCGGGGCGCGGAACATTCCGAAATTGCGCTCTGCCGATTTCCCCAATGCGGATGTGATCGTGCGTGATGGTTTGCTTGCCGCTTCACGCCCCCCGGAGGCGGTTGATATCATGTTGGTGAATCCGCCCACCCCCGACGGCGGGTTGTGGATCCGCACTCAGCATCGAGTCGGTCGGCGCACGCGCGAGAATATGGTCTGGCCCCAGGTCTCGCTGGCGCAGATGGCGGCGTTGTTGCATCCCGTATATAAAGTGAAAGTGGTGGACTGTAACGCCGAGCGCATGGGCTGGCCCGAATTTACCGAACTGCTGGATAAATACCAGCCGAAATATTACCTGACGCAAATGACCGCGCCGACGCTCGAAAACGACGTGTATGGCTGTTTCCTCGCTCACGCGCGCGGGGCGAAGACCATCGCCTTCGGGACGCACATCACCCCCATTCCGGTGGAAACGATGCGCCCGTATCCCAGCCTCGATTTCGCCCTCGTCGGCGAACCCGACCTCACGATCCGCGATCTGCTCGACCATTTGGAAGGCAAGATCGCCGAGCGTTCACCAGAGATCGTGACGATGTTCAACAAACACGATCCCATGTATAAACCGTCCTTTAATGAAGACGGCAGTGTGAACATGCACGGCATCAAGGGCATTGCGTGGCGCAAGAAAGATGAGATCATCCTCAACTTCCCGCGCTCCTTCATCGCCGACTTGGACGATATGCCCATCCCGATGCACGAACTCCTGCCGTTGCAGTCTTATCGGATGCCGTTGATCAAAGGCGCGTTTACGTTTATCGTTACCAGCCGCGGCTGTCCCGCAGGTTGCACCTACTGCATCAAACACGTCAGTTACCAATACGCCACGCGTTTGCGTTCGCCAAAGAAGATCATGGAAGAGTTGTGGTACTTGAAAAAACTCGGCATCAACAACATCCACATGTATGCCGACCTGTTCACGGTTTCGCGCGATCAGGTAATGGAACTGTGCAAAATGATGATTGATGAAAAGATCGGCATTAAGTGGACCTCCAACAGCCGCGTGGATTACGTGGACGAAGAGATGTTGATGTTGATGGGCAAAGCCGGTTGCCGCCTGATCTCGTGGGGTATCGAAAGCGGGAACGAACAGATCCTCAAACACGCGCGCAAGGGAGCGTATCCCGACAAGGCGGAACGCGCCTTACGTTGGGCGAAGAAAGCCGGCATCATGAACTGGGGCTACTTCATCATCGGCTTGCCCGGCGAGACCGAAGAGACGATCCGTCAGACGATTGACTTCGCCAAAAAACTGCCGCTGGATATTGCCTTGTTCCATGTTGCCGCGCCTTACCCCGGCACACCGTTTTTCTTTGAAGTGGTTAAAAACAAATGGTTCCGCCCCGGCACCCGCTGGGAGCAGGTGGATATGGACAAAGGCACAGTCTTGGATTACCCCAACATGCCTGCCGAAAGATTGTTATATTGGCAGAAGCGCGCCTTCCGTGAATGGGCGTTCCGTCCGGGTCCGGTGTTCACCTATCTCAAAATGTTGATGTACGATTGGTCAACGATGAAGACCGCGCTCAACGTCGGGTTCCAACACCTGTTTTGGGCTTCCTCCGACGAAGGCGCGCCCGTAGGCGGCGCGGGCTAGT
>JADLBX010000066.1 GCA_020847435.1 Anaerolineales bacterium | reverse complement strand
CACGGATACTTCGACAGGCTCAGCACAAGTTTCACGGAGCGCACGGATAAGAGCAGATTTTTTAGAGGGTTTTTCCGTGAAAATCAGCGTAATCCGTGTTGTCCGTGTCCAAAAAAAGAAGTTAAGATACAGTCTCTTAGTGCAGATCGCACGGGTTTACGCAGAATTGAAAATCAGTGAAACTCTGTGAGGATTCATGGCAATAAATTTCATTGATAACATCTTCGCCGACTGAGAAAATATGAAAAGGTTACACCGACGATTAACAAACCTGTAAATGCAATGCAACTCAAAAAGGCTTGAATTTTTTTCGGAAATGGATATACTCTAAAACAGTTCGCAGGGTGTGCCTCGAACAAAACATTTTTAGAAAGGAATATTACCATGTTGTTTGCACCCAAAGAAAAAGGCCAGGGCCTCGTCGAGTACGCGATCATCCTTGCGCTCGTCGCCATCGTTGTGATCGCTGTCATGCGGTTGCTCGGACCCAAAGTCGGTAACACGTTCAGCACCATCAACAGCTCCCTGCCGTAACCGTCCTCAGAGCAAGAAAAAAACCCCGTCATTTCGACGGGGTTTTTTTGTAACCAAGCCGCGCTCTAATCCGTCCTTGTTGAAATAGAAGTCCGAGGAGGAACTCGGACTGAATGCTTGTCGATTTGTTTGAAAGGAATGTTTCCATGTTATTTATGCCTGCGGAAAAGGGACAAGGGCTTGTGGAATATGCGATCATCCTCGTCCTCGTCGCCATCCTGGTGATCGTTGTGGTGCGTATGTTCGGTCCAAAAACCGGTAACACGTTCAGCAGTATTAACAACTCCCTGCCGTAGATGGGAAAGAAGAGCCATGCCAATTCGGCATGGCTCTTTTATTTGATAAGTCCTGCAAGGTCGAGCCCGGAGGCTTCCACATAGCGGCGGAACTCATCATAGTACGCGTCATTAACCGGTAATAGTTCTTTGATCCCGTAGGCGGTTTCGAGCGCGGCGCGTCCCTGGTCAATCTGCATGAGGACCGAGACGATGCTTGCGAACAGGTCGCGCATGGGAGCGGGCATGTTCGAGGAGAACGCCAGCGCCTCGTAGGGGATGATCTCCGGTATACGCCAGATCACCTTCACGCGTTCGAGCAAATCGGGGAATTGATCCTCCAGCGAAGGAAATTTCCTCGCATCCACGTACGTCGCGCCGAAATCGCAGATGCCGCCGGCGTACAGCGAACGCACCACGGTCGGGTGTCCTTCCACGAAGGCGGCAGGTTGCGTAGTCACCCCGTTCGCGTTGAGATAGCCCAACGGCACAACGTAACCAGATGCCGATGTCTTATCCGTCCAGCACGGCTTTGTTCCATTCAACTGTGCCAGCGCTGCGCCAGCCTCATCGGTGGTATTGGTTTGGGAGAGCGCATTGAAATAAAGTGTCAACTTGGCGTTGCGTTGGGCAAGGAACTGAGAACCGTACAATGTTTCCCCGTCTTGAACGAGGGCAAAGGCGGCTTTGGCAAAACCCTGTTTGTGCGAAAGCAGGTAGGCATACGGCTTGAACAGGGCAATGTGCGCGTTGCCGTGCGCGAACGCCTCCACCAGCGCGGCTTCAGAATCGGGAATCACAGTGACCACCGCGTACCCGGTCCGTTCAGTGAACTGCGCGGCGATGAAATTTGCGGCTTTCACAGCCTCCTCGTCCGCCGAGGGCGGCAAGGCAAGGATGATCGGATTCTCGACTCGCCCCAACTCCACCGTCGGCGAAGAAGCGGAAGGTGGAATCGGCTCCGTTGGCGTCAACGGAACCGGGGTTGGCGTTGGCGGCGTCACGTTTAGGCGCGGCAGGTTGCATCCCAGAATGAACCAAGCGACCAAAGGCAGAATCAAAGCGCGGCGGGTTTTACGGCTCATGGATTTGTTGAAAAGATTATAATACGGGCATGAAGAACAATAACCTGCTCTCCATCTTGATCCTGATCGTGATCGCGATTGCCGCGTATTTCATCGTGCAGACCGTGCGCCAAGCCTCGCAAGCCGCGACCGCCCCGTTCCAGCAGGTGAACCAGGCGAATCAGGCTTTGCAGACGCAGATGGCGAACCTGCTCAATCCCACGCCGACCATCATCCCCGACCCGATCACCTACATCAACGAAATCCGCGCACTGGCACGGCTCGAAACGATTCAATACAGCGTCGAGAAAGTGATCACTGGCGAAACCGGTCAAGGCACATTCGGGTTTTTATTGGGCGACAAAATTTTATTTGTAGCACACGGCACAGTCATCGCCGGGATCGACATGGAAAAACTCACGCCCGAAAACATGCGTTTTGAAAACGGCGTGCTGACCGTGCAACTCCCCCCGACCGAAATTTTCATCGCCACCTTGGATAACGGAAAATCATACGTTTACGACCGCGATACGGGCTTACTCACCAAGCCCGACCCAAACCTTGAAACGCTGGTGAGACAAAAAGCCGAGGAAGAAATCCTCAAAGCCGCGCTCGAAGACGGGATTCTCGATCAGGCGCAGATCAACGCCGAAGCATACCTCTTCAAATTCTTTGCCGCGCTCGGTTTCCCCAACACGATCTTTGTCGAAAACCCGAACTAGACGCGCTCCGTCCATACGGGGTGATCGTATTTCTCCTCGACCAATTGCTCCGCCATTTTTGATTCGGATTCAGATCGATGTCCCTCTTTCAATTGGATGCCCAACTGCGCTTCGAACGCGCGGATGGTTGCCTGACTCGCCTCCCCCCAACCGACTTCACGCCCCAGCGCCCCCTCGACGGTGGTCGCGCGCTCCAATAATCGCTTCGAAGCGTCGTCGCGTGCCGCTTCGCTCTCGAAGGCAAGCGCCTGACAGATTCGGGTTAGGTCGCCGATGAGCGGTAACGATCCATGTTGCAATACGCCCTCTTTTTTACGCGCTTGCGCCGAGCCGATCAATTTTTTCCCGCCTACCGTGATCTCGTATGCAGACGGGACTTCAAAACAAACAGGGTTGTTGCGCAAGATCGCGCCCGGCTCTACTGCTTCTTGCATTTCCACAGACACGTTTAAATACTTTACCGCCAGAAGTAAGGCTTGTGCCAACCGGTTATAACTTTCGAGGATTGTGCCGGCGACGCGCGGTTCGTCGTTGGGCGCAATGACCGAATAGGTCAACTCATCGGTGTGGAGGATGGCGCGCCCGCCGGTGAGCCGCCGCACAACCTCCCAGCCGCGCGCCTTCAATCGTTGCATGTCAACATCCGCGCAGGGTTGGGCGGATCCAAGCGAGAGACAGGCTGGGGTCCACGCATACAGCCGCAAGGTCGGAGGCGAAGCGCCGCGTCCAATGTGATGTAAAATCGCTTCGTCCACCGCCATGTTCCAGGCGCCGCGCGCCGGCGAGTCGAGAAGCAGTCTCCACGTGTCCATGAAGATATTGTACCCAAGGAAAATGAGATTGTTCGGGTGGATGCTGGTGCAGTTGCTGGAGCGATCGGTTGGCGCGCTTTGTTTCGGAGGTTGGAATGCAGTTTAAGTTTTTGGACGCGCGTTCATTTTGGATTGCGACGATTATTTCTGCGATCCTTTTGAGCGTCGCGACCACGTATGCCCAAGTGGATGATGTGACCTTGCGTTTCATCAATAACCAGCAGGATAAGGTTCACCAGCAAATGCTGGAAGGTGTGGCAGGGAACCCGTGGCAGTACCGCATCCTTGCCGATTGGTTGGTGGAACGTCTAATTCAATGTATGCGCGCGCTCCATGCGCCGGCTCCCAAGGTCAACGCGTATATCCTGTTTCGATTCCTGCAATGTGTTTTGATCTTTCTTGCAGCGGGGTTGTATTACAAGAAGTTGGGACTTTCGCTCTTTGCCAATGTAGTCGGGTTGTCCATTCTGGCGTGGAGTATGTCGCATTCTTTGTATAACAGCGATCTTTCCCTGAACGTTTTCTTCGACATTGCCTTTTACCTTTTGGCGGGTTATTTGATCCTGGCGGAGAAGTTTGTCTGGATTCCGTTCCTGATGATTCCCGCGGCGCTCAACCGCGAGACCAGCGCGCTGATTCCTCTATTGTTGATCGCGTTTGCATATTTCGATGCGGATAGAGCGAAGAAGTTAAAACCGGCGCTCTTCCATGCGTTGATCGGTTCCGTAATTTTTATTGCGATTTTTCTGGGTCTGCGGCTACAGTATGGCGAGCAAACATTTTTAACGGCAGACGGCTACTCGCCCGGTGTGGGGTTGTTGGTTTTGAACTTAACGCGTTGGGTGACATGGGAACAACTGCTGGTCACCCTGGGTCTGATCCCGTTTTTGGCGGTCTTTGTCTATCCATCTTGGACGCAGCCGCTGAAGATCTTTTTTTGGGCAGTTGTGCCGGTCTGGTTTGGAGTGCATTTCTTCGCCGCCCTGGTCGCGGAGTCGCGGCTGTTCCTTGTCCCGCAGGCGTTGGTATTCATTCCCGGAATGTTATTTGGGTTTGGAGGTAAACGCAACGGTTAGGTTACGTGGACTCAGAGAGCGTTTCTTAAGTCCAAACTGTCACTGTTTTGTACACGGAACACACGGAAAAGAACAGATTTTAAAAGGGTTTTTCCGTGAAAATCAGTGGAATCCGTGTTGTCCGTGTCCAAAAAAAGAAGTTAAGAAACAGTCTCTCAGGAAAGAATGAGGTATATTGGAGCGAGGAGCGTTCTACGGTTTGAAAGATGCGGACGATGAAACAAACGCGTAAATCTGAGGTGAAGCGGAAATCTGTGAAGTCTGGGAAAGGCGTTGGTTCGCGCCGCTCTGCCCCGCGAGAGATTCAACTCGACTTCAATGCCCAAGGAATGCGCCAGATCATTGACCTGGCTGGGCATTTTATTTTTGTGAAAGATGCAGAGGGGAAATATATCCTGGTGAATCAGGCGTTTGTCGACGCGTACCGGGATACGGTCGGCGACTTGATCGGCAAGACCGATGCAGACTTTCCCATTTCACCTGAAACTGCGGCACGTTTGCGGGCAGACGATCTGGAAGTGATCCGCTCCCGGAAATTGAAGCACGTACTGGAAGATGCGGTTCAAAACAAGGATGGGACAGTCCAGGTCTTTTCGACGACGAAAATTCCTTTCGTCAATTCCGAGTCTAACGAACTGGGCGTGTTGGGGGTGTCGGTGGAGATTACCGAATTCAAGGAAGTGGAAAAGGCTCTCCGTGCCAGCGAAACCCGCCTGCTTGCCGTGCTGGAGGCGTCGCCGATTCCCTTGTTGCTTAGTTCGCAGGCTGACGGTATCGTGCTCTATGCTAATTCCTCGCTTGGAGAACTTCTCAGACAACCGCTAACCGGGGTGATCGGCCGCAAAATGACGGACCTGAGCGGCAACCCCAAAGAGTATGGCGGCTTAAGCGGGGAATTTGCGCGGACAGGCTCGCTGCGCGATCGTGAATTGCGCGTGGCAAGGGCTGATGGTTCGACTGCATGGGTGGCGCTTTCCTCCGAAAAGATCATGCTCGATGGGCAAGCCTGCGTTCTGAGTGTTTTGCACGATATCACCGAGCGCAAACGGGCAGAGTTGTTGCAGGCGGCGATGTATCAGATCGGTGAAGCGGCGAATAAAGCGGTCGGCATGGACGATCTCTACCGGTCTGTCCACGCGATCATCGGGCAGGTGATGCCCGCCCAGAATTTCTATATCGCGCTATACGATGAAGCAAGCCATTTGGTCAGTTTTCCATATTATGTGGACGAAGTGGATGGGTCCGCTTCCATACCGGCGGCGCCGCTTGGCCGTGGGATGACCGAATATATCCTGCGCACTGGAAAATCCCTGTTAAGCGACGCGGCGAACTTCGAAGAATTGGCGCGGTTGGGCGAGGTGGAGTTGGTGGGACCCGCGTCGCCCATCTGGCTTGGTGTGCCCCTGATCGTGGACGCCAGGACCATCGGCGTGATCGCGCTTCAGGATTATCACAACCCGCATGTGTATACCGAACGCGAACTGCGGATGTTGGAATATGTTTCCGGTCAGGTGGCGAAGGTAATCGAACGCACGCGTTTAGCCGAGGATATTCAACGCAACAACCGCATCCTGACCGCATTGCAGAAGGCAACCCTGCCCCTGATCAGCCAGACGGAACTTTCGGAAGTCCTTCAGGAAATTCTCAAGCAAGCCACTGAGTTATTCAATGTTGAAAACGGCTGTATTTATCTTGCCGCGCCGGGCGACGCGGAGATCACCCTCGTACTGGCGCTTGGAAATGCGCGCGAATATCGCGGCGTACGGTTGGAACGCGGCGCCGGGCTGGCGGGCAAGGTCTGGCGAGACGGCGTCTCCATGAACGTTGCAGACTACGCAACCTGGCCAGGGCGCTCGCCAAAATTTGACAATTCCATGGTCCATGCGGTGGCAAGCGCGCCGCTTCGGTCTGCTTCCCGCGTCGCGGGCGTACTGGAAGTCTCGGATAGCGACCCGGGACGGACGTTTAGCGCCGAGGAAGTGGAGTTGCTTTCGCGGTTTGCCGAACTTGCCGCCATTGCCATCGAGAACGCGCGCTTGTATACCTTGAGTCAGCAGGAATTGGCGGAACGCAAGATGGTCGAAGAGGCGTTACGCAAAGCCGAGGCGGAATATCGTGAATTGGTCGAGCGACTGCCGGCGGTCGTGTACACCTCCGAGTTGAGCGAAACGGGCGTCTGGCATTTCGTCAGCCCACAGATCGAGGCGTTGTTAGGCTTTACCCCTGAAGAATGGAAGGCAGACCCAAATTTATGGTACCGACAGGTACACCCTGACGATCGGAAAACCCAGGAAGCGCTTGAAGAGCAGGCATTTGCCGACGGTGAAGGTAAATTCGATACAATCTATCGGATGCGAACCCGCGACGGACGCGAGGTGTGGGTCCGGGATACCGCGCGCATTCTTCCTCCGCAAGCCGGCGCGCTGCCTCTGGTGCAGGGCGTGTTGGTAGATATCACCGAACGGATGCAGGCAGAGGCGCTCCAGCCTGCGATTTCCCGGATCAGCGACGCCGCCAGCCTGAGCGGCGGCATGGAAGAATTTTACCGGGAGGTCCATGAATCCTTGCGAAGTGTGATGTTCGCCGACAACTTCTTTATCGCCTTGTACGATAAAGACGCAGGCCTGGTTCGATTCCCATATTACGTGGATGAAAAAGACCCAAGACCGGAAGCCGAACCCTTGGGAGGCGGTCTCACCTCGTATGTGATCCGCAGCGGTAGTCCTCTCTTTGGCAAATCGGAAACGATGAAGAAATTGGAAGAGGAGGGCATGCTTCAGCCGATCGGCACCCGCTCGATTGACTGGCTGGGCGTCCCGTTAAAGATCGAGAACGAGACCATCGGCGCGATGGCGGTGCAAACCTATGGGGAGGGCAACCGCTACAGCCTACGCGACCTCGATATTCTGAAATTCGTTTCCACGCAGGTGGCGCTTTCGATTGAACGCAAACAATCGGCGGAAAACTTGCGCTCTGCCGAGGCAAGATACCGGACCTTGGTCGAGCAACTGCCTGTGGTCGTCTATGTCAACCCTGTGGAGGATATGGCTTTCACAATTTATGTCAGCCCGCAGATCAACGACTTGCTCGGTTATACCCAGGAGGAGTGGTTGAAAGACCCTCATCTTTGGCAAAAGACACTCCATCCTCAAGACCGGACGCGCGTGTTGGCGGCGATCGAAAAAGTAAAAGGCGTTGCCGAAACCTACGACGAAGAATACCGCCTGATCGCGCGCGACGGCCGGGTGGTTTGGATCCGCGATCAAGCGACCCTCTTGCATAATCCGGATGGCAGTTTGTTGTTCTGGCAAGGCTTGATGTTGGATATCACTGAAAAGAAACGCGCCGAAGAACGGATCAAACTGCAGATCGAACGGCTCAAAGCCTTACGCACAGTGGATATGTTCATCGCCAGCGGAGCCGACCTCCGCCTCACCTTGCAGACCATCCTACAGCAAACGCTCAACCAATTAAAAGTGGACGCGGCGGATATCCTTCTACTCAACCAGTCCATGCATATTTTGGAATTTTCGGAAGGAACCGGTTTTCGCACGCGCGGCGTCGAACAAACGACTCTGCGGGTGGGGGAAAGTTTTGCGGGGCAGGCGGCTTTGCAACGCGAAGCGGTCGTCATCCAAGACCTGAGCGCCTACGACAGCCATCCACTCTTCATGCTCGAAGGATTCGTGAGTTATCACGGCATCCCCTTGATCGCCAAGGGAGAGGTCAAAGGCGTTTTGGAGATATTCAAGCGTTCGGAAATAGAAACCGACTCTGAATGGATGGACTTCCTCGAATCGCTCGCCGGGCAGGCTGCGCTCGCCGTGGACAATTCCTCCCTCTTCGACAGCCTCCAGCGCACGAACATTGAACTTGGCATGGCGTATGAGACCACCCTCGAAGGCTGGTCTGCCGCGCTCGACTTGCGCGATAAAGAGACCGAAGGACATACCCAACGCGTCACCGACCTGACCTTGAAACTCGCCGAAGCGATGGGCGTGAGCGAACGGGAACGGGTGCATATCCGTCGCGGCGCGCTCCTGCACGACATCGGCAAAATGGGCATCCCCGACCGCATCCTGCTCAAGCCCGATACATTGACGAGCGAAGAATGGGAGATCATGCGCCAGCACCCGGTCTATGCGTACAACCTGCTTTCAAAGATCGAATATCTGCGCCCGGCGTTGGAGATCCCCTATTGCCATCACGAACGCTGGGACGGCTCCGGTTACCCGCGCGGCTTGAAAGCGGAAACCATCCCTCTGCCCGCACGTATCTTTGCCGTTGTAGATGTGTGGGACGCGTTATGCTCAGACCGACCCTATCGCCCGGCGTGGTCGCATGAGCAAGCGCTCAATTACATCCAATCGCTTTCGGACGCGCACTTCGACCCGCGCGTAGTGACCGCCTTCTTGAAACTGATCGCAGAAATCTAAGCCATGCAGGCGTTTAGATCGCCGACAAATCTTGCAGAGCCTGCTCTTCCAACTCCGGGGGAAGCGCTTCCAATGGCGGCAGAACCGCCCAACGCGGCAGGCTGTACATGCGGTGAAGCAGGGCTTTCAACGTCGGCGGAAAGGGCGGATATTTTTCGAGCGCGTGCCGTTGCGCGGTAACGCGTGCCTGCGCTTCGGTTGCATCTTTTCCCGCGTTTACCAAATCCCATACGACGCGTAGATCGCGCGCGATCAAATTCGCGGGCGCGGTAATACAACCGGCGGCGTGGTTCTCCATGGCAAGTTTCAGATACGAGTCGGTGCCGTTCAATACCAGCAGATCCGAGCCGAATGCGTTACCGAGACTTTGGGCAAAATCGGCGTCGTGCGACGAATCTTTGATGCCGGCAAATTGAGCGGGGAACGCCTCTTTCAACCGCGCCAGCAGGGGGATGGAAAACCCGATTCCGGTCAACGGGGGGATGTGATAGCCGACCAGAAATTTATCCGCCGGGACGGCTTTGCGAATCACCTCGCTGAACCAGTTGAATAACCCCGCGTCGGTCGCTTTGCGGAAGTAATACGGCGGGACGACCAGCGCCGCGTCGCAACCGAGGTCGAACGCGAGTTGGGTGAGTTCGATCGTCTCCGTTAGGCTGGGCGTGCCGGTGCCGGCGATCAAGCGGAAGTTTTCTTGTTCCTTGCGGAAGGTAAGCGCGGCGCGCATCAAGGCTTCGCGTTCGGCGGGCGAGAATGAGGGTCCCTCGCCGGTGGTGCCAAAAAGCACCGCGCCGTGACATCCGCGCGAGGCGAGAAAACGCATCAAAAGCGGGACAGACTCGAGGTCGAGGTTTGAAGCGTAGTTGTCCGTCTGAAGGATCGGGGTGACCGCGGCGGCGTAAACTCCGGCGAGTGGATGAGGTGAGGTCATTTTTTCTTTTTCTCCGATCGTGGTTCTTTCTTTTTGGCGCGGGTCTTGTTGGAACCCTCGTCGCCGAAGAAGAGGCGGGCGGCTTCTTCTGGCGGTTGAAGCGGAACGCCTTCCTCTTCCGCGAGGTAATGCTGGTGATCGAGCACCCAGAGGTAGAGGTCGCCCTCGGTCTTTTCGGGAAATTCGCGCAAGATGCCTGTCTCGCGAATCACTCGAATGACCGGCAGGTACACATTGGCGTACCAATCCAACACGGCTTCTTCGTCTGAAATGTCGCGTTTGAGATCCAACCCCATGAAGTAGCGATGCACCGCGATGTGTTCCAACATGCGGTCGAAGCCGTCGGGGATGGTGAGTTTAATGTCGGCTTCGGGTATTAACCGGTCGAGCGACGTCCGTTCGAGGAATTGTATCTTGTCTTCGAGGATTTCCAGATCTTCGGGGCGGAGGTTGGGCGTGATGTTGACGCGTGTCGAACATTCGCGCACTTCGGCTTCGATGTAGACCTGCCCCTGCTCGCGCGCAACCGACACGCGGTGATGACCGTCTACGACGAAGTAGACCTCGCCCACTTTGTATAAAACCACCGGCGGGAGGCTGATCTCCTGATAGAAGGCGCGGTTTACGCTTTGCCAGCGGCTGGCGAGTTGATCGGTGGCGGGGAGGAAGACCCGGTCGAATTCGTGGTAGCGGTTGAGGCTACCTGCGATCTGGTCCACGCGGACGGTTTGCACGCCGCGGTAGATCGGCCCGCCGATGCGTAATTTTTCTTTGATCTCGTCATATGAGAGCAGGTTGGCGCGTTGACCAGAAAGGCTCGCCCAGGCGCGATTGAAAAAGGCTTTGAATCGCGCTCGTCGAAAATCTGCTCGCGCCAGGTCGTTGATCGGGTCGGTCATGGTTGGTGATGGATTTCGATGACTTTGTACGGGAAGACGTTGACGATGCGTGTTCCACTCAGTGTCGTTTCGGAAGGCGAGAGGTTCCGGCGTTGGAAGTGGGTGTGCCCGTGGAAGTGATAGCGCGGTTTGGCGACTCGCAAGAGCCAGTTAATGGCTTTCAATCCCTGGTGCGCTTGTGTGTCTTCGTCTTGAATCCCGAAGGGCGGCGAGTGGGTGATGAGCGCGTCCATGGCGCGCCCGTAGTATAGGCGGTTTAACAATAGGCGCGGGATGAGGCGGGAGGCGCGGTAATAGGCTTCGGTTTGTGTGTATTGGTTGGTTCCGTCCGGGCGGTAGCGGATGGAGCCGCCAAAACCGCCGATTAAAAATTTCCGATGGCGCGCCAGTTTCAAGTCGAGGTTTGAACCGCCTTCGGCGTGTGTCCGCGCGTCGTTGGGGTGGTAGTCGGGGTCGTGGTTGCCGGGCACGTAAAAGAGTGAGACGTTCAATAAGGTCACCAGGTTTTCGAGGTAGGTGTAGGGCAGGTCGCCGCAACTGAGGATGAGTTCGATATTTTTGAAGTGTCCGCTGGCGCAGAGGGCATACAGGCGCTCGACCACTTCATCGCTGACAGCCAGGATTTTCACGAGGCATATTGTGCCGCAAAACGAATGGCAGGGCAAGGCGGGAGGCGTGCGCGATTTTCCAGCCTACGAATTTGAAAGTCTGGGCTTTTGGGTAGTTGTCAAACACGGCTCTGCAAACTATAATTTGCAGACCAAGGAGATAAACTCTGGAAACGCGAATCTTCCCTGAGCTGGATGATCGAGGTGATGGTAAAAGTTCATCGGCTCCGCGTCAACTACAGGCAGGCGTTACACTCGCCAACCGTTATGCGATTCAGGAAGTGATCGGGGTGGGAGGCATGGGGTCGGTTTATCGCGCCCGCGATATGCACTTTCCGAGCGTCGCCAAACTGGTGGCGGTGAAAGAGATGATCAATTCCGCGCCGGACCCGCTGGTGCGGCAGACGATCGTGCAAAATTTCGAGCGCGAGGCAAACCTGCTTGCCACGCTCAATCATCCGTCCATCCCGCGCATCAACGATTACTTCACCCTCGACAGCCGTTCCTATCTGATCCTTGATTTTATTAACGGCAAAGATATGGAAGCGATCATCAACGAGACGAACGGCTTTCTGCCCGAAGACCAGGTGTTGGGCTGGGCGATCGAGTTGTGCGATGTATTGGATTATTTGCACAAGCATAAGCCCGACCCAATCATCTTCCGCGATATGAAGCCTTCGAATGTGATGATTAACCATAACGGCGACGTGATTCTGGTGGATTTTGGGATCGCAAAAACGTTCCAGACCGGCGTCAAAGGGACGATGATCGGCACCGAGGGATATTCGCCTCCCGAACAGTATCGCGGTGAAGCCACCCCGTCGGCGGATATTTATGCGATGGGCGCGACCATCCATCACGCGCTGACGCGGCGGGATCCGCGCATCGAGCCGCCGTTCTCGTTTGCCGAACGTCCACTGCGTCGGATCAATCCCGCTGTTTCAGCCGAGTTGGAGGCGGCGGTGACGACCGCCTTGGAATATAACCCGGACGATCGTTTCCGCACTGCCGCAGAAATGAAGCAGGCGTTGATGGGGGTGGCGAAGAAGACCGGCGCGCTGGTGCGTATGAAGGCGGCAACCAGCCCATTAACCCAGACCAGCGCGATCAAACCGTTGTGGTCGTTCAAATGCGAAGATGAGATTCGCGGCACGCCGGCGATCTTTCAGGGCGTGGTGTATGTCGGCTCGTACGACAATAATTTGTATGCATTGAACGCGGCGGACGGAAAATTCCAATGGAAATACCCGACGGATGGCGGGATTGTCTCGCGCCCGGCTTTATATGACGGCAATATTTATTTCGGTTCCGAGGATAAACGGCTCCATGTGGTGAGCGGACGCTCCGGTAAAGTCGTTTGGACGTATTACACGGAGGCGCCGATCCGTTCGTCGCCGCGCATCGCCGAGGGGCATGTGTTTATCGGTTCAGACGACGCGTATCTCCATGCGATTAACCTGAACACGGGCCGCCTGGCGTGGAAATTCGAAATGGCAGACGCCGTCCGCTCGACGCCGTATGTGTTCAACGAATTGGTGTATGCCGGGTGCGAAAGCGGCGACTTCTGCGCAGTGGATTACCGCGGCGGACTCAAATGGAGATTTCACGCCAAACGGGCGATCACTTCTTCGGCAGTTGGCACAAACAACGCGGTGTTTGTTTCATCAATGGACAGCGCGCTCTACGCGCTCGATCCTCGCAATGGGTGGGTATTGTGGCGCTTCCGTCTGGGGAAACCATCCATCAGCACGCCGTGCCTGGCAGACGATCTGGTCATTGTCGGCGCGGCAGACGGGTTTATCTATGCGGTGGATGCCAAGAATGCCAAGGAAGTCTGGCGCTACCGTACCGAGCATCAGGTCAATAGCTCACCGGTGGTGTATAAGGATTCCGTCTATTGCGGTTCGGTGGATGGCTACCTCTACAGCCTCGAATATCGAACGGGCCGCCTGCGTTGGAAATTTGGCACAGAGGCGGCGATCACCGGTTCGCCCCTCGTGTATGACGATATTGTGTATTTCGGCTCCACCGATTCCCGGGTGTACGCCGTGCTCGCGTAACAAGGAGATATTGTGGCTAAATTCTTCGACTGGCTGTTCAGTAAAAAACAGGAACCCACTGCCCCAACTCAAGATGTGGCGAACACGGCTCCGCTCACCGAAGAGCAGATCCAGGCGATCGTCAATAACCAGAATCCGCGCTTTGATATGCAACAGTTGATCGCCAGTTGCGGCCAGTCGGTGGGCAAGCAACGTGAATTGAACGAAGATAGTATTCTGGCGCTGACCACGACCATGGCTGGGAATTCGGGGAATTTGCCTTTTGGTCTTTATATTGTTGCCGACGGCATGGGAGGGCATCAATTTGGCGAGATCGCGAGCAATGCGGCGATCCGTTCGGTGGCTGGATATATTTTGAAAAAATTCCACCCGTATCTCTTTCAGGTGAAGACCGATACGATGGACGAATCGTTCCAGGAGATCATGCTGGAAGCGGTGCGCGAGGCGCAAAAAATGATCCAACGCGAGGCGCCCGGAAGCGGGACCACGCTGACCGCCGCGCTGGTCATTGGGCAACAGGTGACTGTGGCGCATGTGGGCGATAGCCGCGCGTATTTCATCTTCCCGGACGGCAGAATTGACCCGATCACCCGCGATCATTCGCTGGTTAAACGCCTCGAAGAGTTGGGGCATATCACGCCGGAAGAAGCGGTGAATTACCCGCATCGCAATGTCCTTTACCGCGCCCTTGGGCAGGGCGAGTTGCTCGACCCGGACATTTTTACTGTTGCCTTTCCTCAGCCGGGTTACTTGATGATCTGCAGTGACGGTTTGTGGGGCGTGGTGGCGGAACAGGATATCGTGCGCTCGATCAACGAGGCGCCCAACCTGCAACGTGCGTGCCAAAATCTTGTGACCGCGGCGAATACCGCCGGGGGGCCCGATAACATCAGCGTGATCCTAACTCAACTGATTGGGTGACCATGCCAGCGCCGCAGGATTATTATGCTCTTCTAGGCGTTACCCGAGATGCTTCGCAGGAGGAGATTAAGCGCGCCTACATCGAAGCCGCGCAAAAATTACACCCCGATAAGAACAAAGCCGCGGGCGAGACCGAAATATTTCTTGGCGTTCAACAAGCGTATGAAACGCTTTCAAACCCTGCCCGGCGCGCGCAATACGATGTCACGCTTCCTGCCGAGGCGCGCGCCAGCCTTCCATACCAACACCGCATCATTCAAAGCCGCGCTTCGTTGACCAGACTCGACGAACCGCAGATGCAGTATCTGATCCTTGAACTTCAACCGCCGGTGGAGGCGCAAAAGACAGCCTCGCCGCCGCTTAATGTTTCCCTCGTGATCGATCGCTCCACTTCCATGCAGGGACAGAAAATGGACATGGTCAAAGCGACCGCTGTCCAGATGTTGCGCAACTTGCGTGACCAGGACATCATAAGTGTGGTCGCGTTCAGCGATCGAGCGCAAGTCATCATCCCTGCCGCATACCATCAGGAACGTTCCCGGTTAGAGTCGCGCATCCATGCCATCCAACCTTCCGGGGCGACCGAGATCTTTCAAGGGCTCGAAGCCGGCGTAAAAGAAATCATGCGCAGTTTGGATTCCAAACGCCTCAATCACATCATCCTGCTCACCGACGGTCATACCTATGGCGATGAACCGCAATGCCTTGCGCTCGCCGCAAAGCTTGCCGAACAGGGGATTGGGGTTAGCGGTTTGGGCATCGGCGGCGAATGGAACGATATCTTCCTCGACGCGCTCTCGGCGCGCACCGGAGGCAGTTGTGCGCTGATCTCCGACCCGCAGGATATTAAACGCATCCTGCTCGAGAAGTTCAACGCCCTCGCCCAGACGTTCGCCGAAGAGGTGGTCCTTGAGCTTCGCCCGATCGAAGGTGTGGAGATCAGCTACGTGTTTCGCCTCCAGCCTGACCCGGCGCCCATTCCCATGGAAGGCAATAAGTGCCGCCTGGGAGCAATCTTACAAGACTCTTCCACGCGCGCGATTTTTGAATGCATAATCCAGCCAAAAGCGGTAAAATCAGATACACTCACGTTTATGGACGGCACAGTGAAGGTCTCGATGAGCGCACAGCCAACCCCGGTCGCGCCCCTACGGATGCGGCTCTCCTCCCCGATCACGGACGCGCCTGTGAAAGACCCGCCGCCTTTGGAAATTAATCAGGCGCTCTCGCGCCTCACGTTATATCGGATGCAGGAACGCGCGCGCGGCGAGATCGAAAAAGGGAATTTCGCCGCCGCCACGCGGCAACTGCAAACGCTGGCTAGCAATCTGGTCGCGCAGGGCGAGCGTAGCCTGGCGCACACGATAGCATTCGAAGTGGATCGTTTGAAGGAACAACAGTCCCTGTCTGATGAAGGCAGTAAGAAAATAAAATTTGGCACGCGCGCGTTGTTCCTGGCGGCGCCGAAAAAGGAGTTGGTTCAATGATCATCTGTCCGAATTGCCAGAATAAGAACGTGGAGGGCGCCGTCTACTGTGTGGAATGCGGCGCGCAAATTGACGGTGTGGAAACGTTGGTCACCAAGGCGATTACCGACGAGGAGATTGATGAGGAACTCAGAAAGAAGACGCCGCGTCCGGAGACAGAATCGGTCCCAGCCAACAGCTGGCTTTCCCTGCATTTGATGGACAGCGGCACGATCCTCCCGCTTGCCTCGCGCAACGAATTTACCCTCGGGCGGCTCAGCGAGGGACAACCGATCATGCCCGATATTGACCTGACGCCCTATCAAGCATACGCTTCCGGCGTTTCCCGCCTGCATGCGGTCGTCAAACGTGACGCAAGCCACGTTGTAGTGATGGACCTCGGTTCCTCGAACGGGACCTATCTCAACGGTCGCCGCCTCAACCCCCATTTGGAAGAGGCGTTGAACCATGGCGACATCGTCGCGTTGGGGAAGCTCAAAATACAAATCCTGCTCCGCGATCTTTGAGTTTACCAAAAGGCAATCCTCATGGCATACACGGTCATCCTGCACATTATCGGTGAAGCCTCCGTTCTGTGTGAAATGGAAGAACTCCCCAAGCCCACCGACACGATCATCACCGTGCAAAACCCGCGCTTGCGCGACGGCAAAGACATCCATTATCTCGAGGGGAATGTGACCAAGGTGATCTGGCCCGTCAACAAGATCGCCCTCATTGAAATTCTCGATAGCCAGGAAGATGAAAGCCTGATCGGCTTTGTGAGAGAGTAACATGCCCGACGACTTCGAGCGCCGACGCATCCTCGTGGTGGACGACGAGGAGCGCATGGTGCGATTCATCCGCATGAATCTGGAGCACGACGGTTTTCAAGTGGCGGAAGCCTTCAACGGCAAACAAGCGCTCCAAAAACTGCGCGATACAACCCCCGATCTAATCTTGCTCGACGTGATGATGCCCGACATAGACGGTTTTGAAGTATTGGAAACTGTCCGCGAAGGCGGCAACACCGTGCCGGTTATCATGCTCACCGCCAAAGGCGAGGAGGACGACCGCGTGCGCGGCCTCGAACTCGGCGCCGACGATTACATCACCAAACCGTTCAGCCCGCGTGAGATGGTCAGCCGCGTCAAAGCCGTCATCCGCCGCACCGAGGGCGCGAGCGGCTCGATGCACGACCTCATCGAAGTGGACGACCGCCTCAAAATTGATTTTGACCGCCGCGAAGTGTGGCTCGAGGGCAAACTCGTCAAACTGCGCCCGACGGAATACCGCCTGCTGTATCATCTCGTGCAGAATGCGGGTTGGGTGGTCACGCATGATCAGATCCTCGTAAAGGTGTGGGGCTACGAATATCGCGACGAACCGCATTACGTGCGCCTTTACATCAACTACCTGCGCCAAAAATTGGAAAAAGACCCTGCCAACCCCAAATACATCCTCACCGAGCGCGGCGTCGGCTATCGCTTTGTGGATTACAAACGACAAAAAACGTGATCCGTCATTGCGAGTGGCGCCTCGCGCCACGAAGCAATCCCTGCCATGATGATTGAGATTGCTTCTCGAAGACTCGCAATGACAAGAAAAAAACCTCATACAGAAATTTGACGAAAAGCCTGCGTGTTTCTAACGCAGGCTCTTTATATTAAGCGCAGAATATCCGACCCAATGAACTGGAGGCTGAAATGACAAAATTAATTCGATGGGAACCCGCTCGTGAAGTGATGACTCTGCGCGAGGCGATGGACCACCTCTTTGACGACGCGGTTACGCGCCCGCTCTCCCTCAGGGACGGCTGGTCGGCGCCTGCGGTTGACATGTACCAAACCGACAACGAGGTGGTTGTGAAGGCTTCGATCCCTGGTTTCAAAGCCGAGGATGTGCAGATCAACGTCACCGGTGAGATCCTCACCCTGCGCGGCGAAGTGAAGCACGAAGAGGAGAAACAGGACAAAGCCTGGCACCTCCGCGAACAACGCTGGGGCTCGTTCGAGCGTGCGCTTGCCCTTCCGACTGACGTGGTTGCCGATAAGGCAAAAGCCGAGTTCGAGAACGGCATCCTCACCATTACCCTGCCCAAGGCGGAGGAAGTGAAGCCGAAGACGATCACGGTCAAGGCGAAGTAAGTTGATCAAGTAGCGCAAGATGCCGATCTTGCGCTACTCGTTTAAAAGGGGAGAGAAACTGTCCGACGTGCGACCAATTTTTCCGTCGGTTGAAGCGGATCGTCATCCTGAGGTAAAATTCCCACCATGCCAAAGGGAATTGCCAAACAACGCGTGATGCTGGTGGACGATCATGAAGTGGTGCGCGTCGGGTTGCGGTCGCTGTTGGAGCGGCATCCGCAGTTCGACGTGGTGGGCGAGGCGGGGTCGGCGCGCGAAGCCATCCAAAAAGCGGACTTGCTGAAACCCGATGTGGTGGTGATGGACATCCGCCTGCCGGGCACGTCGGGCATCGAGGCGTGCGAGCAGATCGTAACGAAACACCCGAAGATCAAGGTGATTATGCTCACCTCGTATGCGGAGGATGAGATGTTGTTTTCGGCGATCCGCGCCGGCGCATCGGGGTATGTGTTGAAGCAGATCGGGAGTAACGATCTGGTGAAGGCGCTCGAAGCGGTGGGACGCGGCGAGGCTTTGCTCGACCCGGCGGTGACGCAGCGGGTTTTTCAAGAGGTGCGCCGCGCGGTGAAGAACGAGGAGGCTTCGGCGTTTTCGCATTTGAGCCAGCAGGAGAAGCACGTGTTGTTGTTGGTTTCAGAGGGGAAAACAAACCGCGAGATCGCCCGGCAGTTATTCCTCGGCGAAGGCACGGTGCGGAATTACGTTTCGAGCATCCTTTCCAAGTTGAACGTGAACAACCGCGCCGAAGCCGCGGCGTATGCGGTGGAGCATAACTTGAAGGAATATATCGCGTAGGCGGGTTGGGTAAGAGACTGTTTCTTAACTTCTTTTTTTGGACACGGACAACACGGATTACGCTGATTTTCACGGAAAAACCCTCTAAAAAATCTGCTCTTATCCGTGCGCTCCGTGAAACTTGTGCTGAGCCTGTCGAAGTATCCGTG
>JADLBX010000065.1 GCA_020847435.1 Anaerolineales bacterium | reverse complement strand
TCGGGGTAACTATCATGGTTTTGGTCTTGGCAATCCTGGTGTGGGGGGCGGGGCAGGTTGAGATAGGCTCCAACTATATCTGGGTGTCGTGCGTGCCAGGGCGAGTGTGGAGGGGGGATGAGGCTAAACTGGCAGAGTTTGCGCCGCCGGCAGGGGCGCAAAAGACGATCATCTTTTTGGCGTGCAGGTACCGCAAAACCGAGGACGGGATGGGGATGTCGGACTACCCGGAGACGTTTTTTTATGCAAGCGCCGCGCGGAGGCTGGGGAGGCTGTGGGTGAGTGTGTATCCCCACCCCAAAGTGTGGCAGGAGTTGTCGCGCGACAACCTGCCCAAACTGGTGACGGAGCTCGTGGTGTGGGAGCTATCGAGCGTGGGGGGCAAGGAGCGGGTCGAGGCGCAAGAGACGGGTAGGGCGGCAAGCTACGTGGCGCCACCTGTAGTCACCATTGTGCCGAGGGGGACGAGATGAGGCGAGTGGTACTAGCTATTACCATCTTGGTGAGCTTGCTAGGAGTGAGAGCGGGGAGCGCGCGGGCGACGGTGAGTTGTGATGGCACGTTGCAGTGCGCTGGTAAGGATGATAAGGGTAACTGTGTGGGCGGGGCGAGCGTGCCAGTGAGTCCTGAACAGTGCAAGAGCGGGGTCGCGGCGTGTTCGAACTTTTGTGGTGATGGTTGCCCTGCGATATCTGGTAACTGCGAGGCGATCGGGGGAGCGTGTGTGCCGCGCTTGGTTTTATTCCAGCGCGGCGACGTGAACTTGTTTCCCCGCCATTTCATTCTCGCGTTTATCGAAGCCGAAGCGCTCGAAGATGTCGGCAAACAACTCCACGATCATTTCGCGGGTGAAGCCCATCTCTTCGTAGGAGTAGGCATGGTCGCTTTTGAAGGCGAGCGTTTCCTTCACGGCTTGGTCAATGATGATGGGTAAGCCGGGTTTATCCGGGTAGCCGAACTGCTCGTAGAAGCCGCGGATGACTTGCTCCGGGCGTTGAATCAGATCGTCGTAGTTGAGAATCAGATATCTGGGGGAAGGATGCGTGTCAATGTATTGAAGCGGGTGGCGATACCAGTATTGAGTCAGGTCCAGAATTTCATCCAGATAAATATAGGTTTTGGGTTGCCCGGTGAAAACTCCGCGCGAGTAGTTGATCCACGATACGGTGGAGGGAAGCATGTCCAGCGGGTTGCGCACGAGACAGATGATGCGCGCGTCGGGGAAGAACTCGACGAGCGCTTCGATCTTGGCGCTGAAGGCGGGCGCCTTTGCCGCGTAATATTTTTTGCCGGTCGCGTAGAGGTGCCGTTGCAACATGGATTTGTAAAACGCCATGATCTCGCGTTTGCGTTCGGGGGGTAATGCCTCGTCGAAGCGCTGGTAATTCGGGAACTCGTCCATGAACGGGAAGAGGAATGTGCCCCAGAACGAATCCCAGGCGTGCATGAGGATGTTCTCGTCCTCTTCGGGTTGGAAGAACGAAATGGGATGGATCTTGAATTGACCCAGCGTGCGGCGGTCAATGGCGTAGAGCAGGCGATGCAGATGCCCACCCAATTTTTTATCGAGCCGCGAAACGAATTGCGTAAATTTCTTTTGAACGACGGAGGGCGTGAGGTAAATATCCCACGTGGTCAGGCTGGTGAAGGTCTCCGCGTCGCGCGAGAGCAGGCGGTGGAGGAAAGTGGAGCCGCTTCGCAGGTTGCCGATGATGAAGAGCGGTTTTTCGATGGGTTGGGTTTTGTGCGCGGGGAAGAAAATATCGTCGAGCCAGAAGCAGAACCAATGGAATAACGAGCCGAGGGGCCAGATCGCGTAGAAGATGATGAGGAAAACGAGTCGTCTGCGGGTGAGGCGGGCAGGGGTGTTTTTGGAGTCGAAAAAGGAGCGGTAGAACGTGCGCCAGAACAGGCGGAAGTTGTAGTGCATCGAAGATCATTTCCTTTGGGACAGAGACGACGTATCCGCATGGCGGTTCGCAAAGCCGTCGCAGTAGTCTACATGAAAAAAGCCCGTGAAGGGCTTCTTCGTTTCCATTCTAACAGGGTTTTTCCCGGCTGTGCGTTTAGGATTCTCGCTTTGACTCGACGAATTGCTTGATGCGCTGGAGCATTTCCTCGTGCGCGGTTTGAGCCTGTTGGAAAGCATACCCGAAGAGGATATTCGGCGCTTTCAAGGTGATGGTCTCGTGCAGGCGGACGCCGTCGTCCTTTGGCGTGACTTTTGTGACATTGGTGACATACGTGCCCGGCGCTTGATACGCTTCCGTATGGACTGTGTCGTTAGTCACGGCAATAATGTCGGCGCGGTATTTGATCTTGAATTTGAATGGTCCCCACCTGAGGCTGTCGGTGATCGTGTAGCGTCGGACTCCCGCAGGTGCGTCGGCAACCCGTTCCACGTTGACGATCAGCGGGTGGATTTTGTGATGCTGGCTGTAATCCGCGATGACGTTGATGATGGTCGCGGCGTCGGATTGGATGAAAATTTCCTTTTCGAATGTTCCCTGTTTCATGCCGAAATTATACCTGACGCCCTCCGACGGCGAAGTCGTTACTTCAAGCCTTCTTCTTTTTGAAACCGCTCGAAACCTTTTTTCGTGAGCGCGGCGAGTTCTTTGAACAACTCAGGCTCGACTTGTTTGAAGTTGAAACAGGATTTTCCCTGCATGTGTTTCTTGAGGGCGGGGCTGATGCCTTTGAGCAGGTCAGGGTACATGTACACAGGCATCAAATAGAAGGAAACGTAATTTTTCTTGATGTGAGTCGAGGCGAAGTACAGTTCTCTTTTGTATTTCTCGCTGTAGGGACCATCGAGATAGAACGCGCTTTGGTTGTCCATTTTGACGGTCATTTTAGGCGCGTAGGGTTTGAGAATCTTTTTCAGGCGCTCGAAAACTTTGGGAAAGTCGGTTTGTGCGGACATGATTCTTCTCCTCTTTTCGTTTTGTCGGAAGTTCAACTGCCGAGAGAACAAAATAGTTCCAGTTATGTCAGCAGTTCAACTGCTGACGCAACAAAACGAGTTATGGCGAAGCGACCTTGATCCGAATATAGATCGGGTCGCCGAACGCGAGACCGAACGGGTCGAATGCCTGCCAGGCGGATTCGTATTCGCCGTCGAGGAACGGCGCGGTGAAGGCGATTTGAACCACCGCTTGCGCGCCGGACTTTGCCGGGTAGAGCGCAATCGCTTCTGGCGCGCCGAGGTCCGCTCCACCGGTGTGACGCAGGCGGTAGTCCGCGTTCCAGTTGCAGGTCCCGCTGTTTTGCACGAGCCATTGCTTATTGATCGCGGCGCCATGGGCAATTTCGGAATTATCGGGGATGGTGAGGTCGTCAATGAAAGTGAGGTTGCTGACGCAGGTTGCCGCGCTCAGGGTGGGGAGGATGGTCGGCAGGGGCGTGGATTGGATCACAACCACATTTTGTGTCGGGTTGATGATGAAGGTCGGTTCGATGAGCAGTGGCTGGGCTGTCGGCGGGACGAAAGGCGTCGGCGTGGGCGCAGGCGAGCAGGCTGAGGCGAGGGAAATGCCGAGGAGCAGAATCAGTTTGACGTCGAGAGAGAAGCGGGGTTTCATCTTCATAAGAAAAAGGGCGACCGTAATGGTCGCCCCAACAGGGTCTATTCTTCGTCCGAACTTCCACCGCCACCGTCGTTGCCTCCGCCGATATCGAGCGGCAAAGCGATCTCGCCGCTGAGGGCTTTTTGGCGGATGACGTTGTCAATTTCGGTCATCAAGGCGGGATTTGAACGGAGGTAATCCTTGGCGTTCTCGCGTCCCTGACCGATGCGTTGATCGCCGTAGGAGAAGAACGCGCCACGCTTCTGCACGACCTCAAACTTGGTCGCCAAATCGAGAACGTCGCCGCTGCGGGAGATGCCTTCGTTGAACATGATGTCGAACTCGGCGGTGCGGAACGGCGGCGCAACTTTGTTCTTGACCACTTTGACGCGCGTGCGGTTGCCGATGACTTCGTCGCCGACTTTGATGGCTTGGATGCGGCGCACGTCGAGGCGGACGGAGGCGTAAAACTTGAGCGCCTGACCGCCGGTGGTGGTTTCGGGGTTGCCGAACATGACGCCGATCTTCTGGCGGAGTTGGTTGGTGAAGATGACGGCGGTTTTGGTCTGGTTGATCGCGCCGCTCAATTTGCGGAGCGCCTGCGACATGAGGCGGGCTTGCACGCCCATGCTTGGGTCGCCCATGTCGCCTTCGATCTCTGCGCGGGGCACGAGCGCGGCGACCGAGTCGATCACGACCACGTCCACGCCGCCGGAGCGGACGAGGGTTTCGACGATCTCCAGCGCTTGTTCGCCGGTGTCGGGTTGCGAGACGAGCAGGTTGTCAATATCCACGCCGACGCGCGCGGCGTAGACCGGGTCGAGAGCGTGTTCCATGTCAATGAAGGCGGCGACGCCGCCCATCTTTTGAGCCTCGGCGACGATGTGTTGGCAGATGGTGGTTTTACCGGATGATTCAGGTCCGTAAATTTCTGTGATGCGTCCGCGTGGGATGCCGCCGACGCCGAGGGCAATATCAAGCGAAAGCGAGCCAGTGGGGTAGGCTTCCGTCTGCATGTGTTGGGCTTCGCCGAGGCGCATGATGGAACCGTCGCCGTAGCGTTTGAGGATGTCGCCGACGGCTTTATCGAGGACGGCTTGCTTGGCTCCGTCTACGTTGCGGCTGACTTCCTGTTCTTCAGCGGCGGAGGCTTTTGATTTTCGAGGGGACATGGGGCTTCTCCAATACAAGTGTAAGGGTCTGGTTGTGTGTAGCCGAGAGTATAGCACAGATGTTCTGTTCGTCAAGGGATTTTTGTAGGCTGTTTTCTGGTTGCCCGGACTCATTCATGGGGTTCAAGGCGCTTTCAAGATTATAATGAGATGTATGAGCACGGTCTATTCGAACTTGAATTCCCGCCCGGTGGATGACATCCTGCGCGAGTCGGAGGCGTTCTTTATGAAGGAAGGCAAAGTTCATCATACCTTGAAGCGGCTTGCCCGCGTACTTGAGGCGGAATCCATTTCCTATGCCATTGTTGGCGGTATGGCGTTGAGTCTGTTGGGATATACCCGCGAAACTGTGGATGTGGATATTTTGTTAACCCCGCAGGGATTGGAACGATTCCGGGAGCGGCTGGTGGGGAAGGGATACATCCCGGCCTTCAAAGGCGCAGAGAAGAGTTTTCTGGACGCGGAAACTCGGGTCAAGATCGAAGCGTTGGTCACCGGCGAGTTTCCGGGCGATGGTAAACCCAAACCAGTCGCTTTTCCCGACCCGGCGAAAGTCAACGTTGAGCGCGACGGCTACTGTGTGATCGCGCTGGAGAAAATGGTCGAACTCAAACTTGCGTCGGGAATGACTGCCCCCCATCGTCTGCGCGATCTTGCGGACGTGCAGGATCTGATTTCGATCTTGAGTTTGCCTCTGGAATTGAGCGACCGATTGGATGAAAGCGTGAGGGATGAGTACCGACGTCTGTGGGGAACGGTACATGATACCGGGAACCAGGAATAATTTTATGGCTCTGCCGTTGCCGTCCCCGGCAGAAAATCGAGCGTGGGCGCGGGCGGCGGGACGAGTTGGAAGCCTTCCTGGTCAGTGAACGTAAAGTAGGTCACCTGTCCCGGAAAAATCTCCACAAAGAATTGCGCGTTCTTTTCTTTATATTCCATCATAATTTTGTAGATCCCGGCGGGCAGGTCGCTTAACACGAGATTCTCGTGATAATAGGGATCGCCGTTGACCGCGTCCTCCGCGTAAGTCAGCGCCCGCCGTAAAGGAACCTCGGAGGGGAACGGGCGCACCTTCACCTCCACCTGATTTAGCGATTCGCCCTTTTCGCCTGTGAGTTTGCCGACCAAAACACCCCAGCCCTGCGGTGGCGACATCCATAATTCGGGATTGTAGGTGTCGTAAAACGAGTTACCGCCGAGGCGCACTTCAAAATGCAGGTGCGGTCCTGTGGTTGCGCCGGTATCGCCGACCAGCCCCAGCGTATCGCCCGTCTCCACGCGTTGCCCTTTCACCGCGATGATCTCGCTCATGTGCGCGTAAATGGTATACAACTCCTGCCCCTGATAGCCGAAATCATGCCGGATCGTCACCGCCTTACCATACGGGTCTGAGAAGTTGCCCGGAACATTGGTGAACAAACCCCAATCGGCTGAGACAACCGTCCCTGAGCCTGCGGCGAGGATGGGCGTGCCTCGCGCTGCATCAATATCCACGCCGGTGTGCACAATATCCGGCGCAAAGAACACGCCCCCGTAACGATATTCGGCAAGGGGCCAGTTCACGTTATCCGCCGCGATCGGACGGGCAAAATAAAAATGATCGTACGGCGAAACCGCCCACGGCGTCGGGTACAGAGGCGGACGCCACCCCGAAACCGGCTCCGCGCCCGGTGTTGGGAGGACAAACCGAAACGGCTCGATCGTCGGATCAGGCAACGCGTCGGACGCATTAGGCAGTTGATTCGCCCCCCCAGCGATAACCGCCGTAGGCGCCTGGTTCGTCCCCCCGTTGCTTGACAGCGTGCAGGCATTCAAGAGGAGCATCGCCGTTATAACAAGGCTCCTCCGCATCGCCATAGATGGGAAATACTGTGTCATGGGATGATCGTCGGCGGTGTGGGCGATGGGACCGGTGTGTTTGAAGGCACAGGCGTAGTCGTCGGCGTTCGTGTTGTTGACGCGGTGGCAGTGGGGCGAGGCGTGCGCGTGATGGTCGGTGTCGGAGTGGAGGTGAAAGTTACCGTCGCGGTAAAGGTTGGCGGCAGGACGCGCGTGGGGGTCACGAACACATCGGGCGGATAGAGTTGCAACATGGCGGCGTAGAAATCCAGCCCTTCGGTGAGGGCGAATTCGGTGAAACGCGCGCCACGGTAGAACGTCCGCCAGTTGGGCAAAGCGGGGACGCGCTCCCAGCCGTATTGGAGCGCGAGCGAAGTAACATCCACCCAATAGCCCGCCGGAGTGGCGCTGTATTTGCCGCCTTGTTCGTACACTTTCGGGTCGAGGTTGTAGCGCGCCGAAAGGTCCCAGGGCGCGGCGTGCAACGGCTCACCGAGCGAGCCATCCTGCAATTGGGCGCGGATGTATAACCGCCAATACGTTTGCGCGCCGAAATCTTCGCGCACCGCGACCATCCAGCCCGCGTTGGTCATCAATGAATTGATGGCGAAGGCGCGCCCGGTGTAGAGCCACGATTCCTCGAAGCCCGGGTCAAGCGAGACCGTGATCGGCACGTACGCGTTTTCGAGGCTTCCCAGCGCGTCCCAGCCTGCCTCTGCGATGACGCGCTGGCGCAGGGCGTTGAACGCTTCATCCACGCGATCGTGCAATTGTGGGTAGGGGGCTTGAACGCCCTCGAGTTCCACCAGTGAATACCTGCCGGGCACGTTGCCCTCCACCGGTTCGCCGACCGGCGCCCAAAGGGGAGCCGGGGTTAGTTGCGCCGCTTCTTGATACGCGGCTGGCAGTGACTCGGGGAAGGTCAGGTTTGCCCATGCCAGTCCTTTGAGCGGCGCGGGAAACTGCACCATGGGTTGCAGGATTCTGCCATCGCGCGTGTAGGTGGTGATGAAGGTTTCATTGGGCGCGTTGAAGGTGGTGACGATCTGTCCGCCGCTGGAATCCCACGCGGGGTAATCGCCATCGCCCACCCAAACGGCGGGCGCGGCGCGAGTGGCTTCCCAAACAAAGATTCCACTTCGCCCCACGGTTTGACTTAAGGCTGACCATGCCAGCCGCGTTCCATCCGGCGACCAGACCGGGTGCGATTCGGAGGCTTGCGCCGTGGCGCTCAGGTTTGAGAATCGGTCGCTGTCGGTTTTGTCGAGGTCGGCGAGGAGGATCTCGCCGTCTGAAACAAAAGCGATCTGGCGTCCGCCGGGCGCCCATGTGGGCGAGTGGTCGGAGGCGGGCGAGTCGGTTAGAAGGACCGCGTCTTGAAGCGGGTTGGCGGAGGGTCCGATGGCGAGGTCGAGGTTGTCGTTGCGGTAGATTTCGTAGGCGAGGAAGGTTGAATCGGGCGACCAGGTGGGCGCGCCTTCGTATTCGGGTGTGTCGGTGAGTTGGGTGGTTTCGCCGGTGGCTAGCTCCATCCGGTACAGGTCCCAGAAGCCGTTGCGGTTGGAGGCGAACGCGATCTGCTTTCCATCCGGACTGGCGGCGGGGGCGGTGTCGTCCCACGCGCCGGCGGTCAACCGCGTGATGGGGAGTTGACCGGGGATGTAGGCGAAGAGGTGTGCGTAGCCGTCTTCTTCGTATGAAAAGAGGATCGTTTCGCGCGCGTTTTCAGGCGCGACAGGGGCGAATGCCTGCGTGACAGTGACGCTGGGGAGGTTTTCGGCGATCGGGGTTTGTGTGATCGGCTGAGTACAACCAGCGCTGAGAATGAAGAGGAGGGGAAGAATTAGGGTTAATCGAGTGATCGGCTTAGGCATGGCTCAGAGAATCCGCTTTCGATGGGGGAGAGGCTGGACGCAGGCGCATCAGGCGTCCCCGAGGTTCGGAGGCGGTTTTACGTCAAAAGAAAAAGTTTCCGCCGCTTGGGTCGGACCGTCGGGGTAATGCAGCGTCGCCTCCAGCGTGTATGGGTTCTTCAATTCTTCGTCGCGGAGGTGCATGGTGAATTCGAGTTTCCAGCCGAGCGGCTCGACGATGCTCGATGAGGCGACTTCAGCGCCGTTCGAATCTTTCAACACCACTTCGATGTGCGGTCGCTTTTGGAACGGTGTGATTTCGATGTTTACTCGCAAGCGATAGCCGTCGGGGTATGGTTCCGCTTTCAAGGCTGTGATGCGCGTCTCTGCGGGAACCGTGCGTTGTAAGTTATCTTCGGGAAAGAAAAAGTTCATGGTTTTGTTTGGGTCAGCCATGGGTTCATTCGTCGAACAGGAAGGTCGCTTCGGAATACAGCCGCACGCCTTTTTTCTTTACGCGTTCGTCCACCCACTGTTTGAGGTAGGCGCGTTTCGCTTCGATGGGCTTGCCGCTCGAGAGTTCGTGTAACGGATAATTCAGATGCAGAGCGCGCGGCGAAACGGTGAAGCGCGTGATGCCCGTCGGTAAAACGATTTTACGTCCCGCCAGTTTGAGCAGGGTACGGATCTTGAAGCGTGGGAAGACGATCAGCGCGGTCAGGTCTTTGTGGACGCCGCGGAACGGTTCGATCAACGTCTGACTGGTGCGGTCGAGCGCGGCGGAGGTTTTGTACGCGTCGACGATGGCATGGAGGGTGGCGATGTGGTGCGCCAGGTCGGTGGGCTCCTCGGAAAGCAAATAAAGTTTGCCGTCGGGCAGGCGCACGTTGACCGGGACGTACTTCGGCGCGTCCAACGATTTGTGGGGGTCTACCTTTACAACCTCCACGCCTTTTATTTTGCGGAGCGCGCTCATCAGCGATTTTGAACTCATATCCCAGACGATATGGTTCCACGTTTGCAGGTTCACGTTTGGATCGTCCGCTGTCACTACCTGCGCGACAATGTGCGGGAACTCCATGGCGCGCAGGGAGGTGACGCGGTTTGCCCCGTCTAATGCCATGTAGCGTTGGGTGCCGTCCATCAACGGCATCACGATGGGGGGGTTGCGTAAGATCCCAGCCGCGTGCAGTTTTTCGATCAGCGGCGCGCTCCTTTGCGCGTCGTGATCTTCATGCAGGATCAGGCTTTCAACAGGCAGGATGTCGAGCGTCGGCAGGTTGGTCTTGAGCGAAGCGGCGGGGCTGGGATTCATCGGGCGAAGGATACCACACAAGGATAAGCGCGTTCAACTTACAAAAGTTTCAATCTGGTAGTAAACTTTTGCAAGTGGACTGGGCGTCATGGTCGTCGCCAAGGACGAATTGATGAAGTTAGCGAGGTGAGCGTATGATTCGGCGATCCATATTAATTCTGCTAGGCTTTTGGTTGTTGACATCATGTGCCCCCGCGTCGACTCCTGTCAGCCCGACCTCAACCGTCGCGAGCCAGAGCATCGTTGCAGAAATCCCAACGGCTACGCGGGAGATCAAGCCCAATAATCTGCTTTTCATTGATTTCTTCTCCACTACCTGAATGGAGTGCCGCGAAATGGAACCCATCGTGAATGGGATCAAAAAACGATATAGCGCTTGCATGGAAGTGGAACACGTCAATTACCACGATTGGACCGCGTGGCACGAACTGGTCGCTCCGCTCGCCTCGCCCGAGTTTGCTTTGTTGGATAACGACAAAAAAATTCTTTACCGCTGGTTTGGCGTGATCGCTGAGGAGGATTTCGCCGCGGTGTTGGATCCTCTGTGCCGAGGATGAAATGGTGCGCAACAAGTCTGTGCCACCCCTTCGGGGTTAGGAATAAATATATTTCTTGGTCTATAATAATTTCATCCCTTCGGGATTGCATTTACTGGTGGATAATCCCGAAGGAGGTGAGACGATCATAAATTTGATGCAAGCCGTAAATCCCGAAGGGATGAAATGTTTCGCAACAACCCTGCGCCGCCTATGGAGTTTAGATTAGATTGAATTTCTAGACCTACAATGTTTCTATCCCTTTGAGATCCTATTCGCTGATGATCAATCCCGAAGGGATGGTAGGATTGTAGAACTTGGCGCACCAAAAACAAATCCCGAAGGGATGACATGATTCGCAACCAACGGAGGCAACCATGGCTGGCACGTATTCCCAAATCTACATTCAAATCGTTTTCGCCGTGCAGGGACGCCAGAACCTCCTCCAAAAGGAATGGCGGCAAGAAGTTTTCAAATATATGGCGGGGATCATTAAAAACAAAGGACAAAAGCCGATCATTGTCAACGGCGTGGAAGACCATGCTCACGTGTTCGTCGGTTTGAAGCCGTCGAAAGCGCTTTCCGACTTGGTTCGCGACGTGAAAAACAATTCATCCAATTTCATCAACGATCACGCGTGGATAAAAGGCAAATTCAATTGGCAGGAAGGCTACGGGGCGTTTTCATACGGTCATTCGCAGATCGGCGATGTGTACAATTACATTTTGAATCAAGAACAACATCACGCCAAACAGACTTTCAAAGACGAATATCTGGAATTTCTCAGGAAATTTGAAGTAGAGCACGATGTGAAGTATTTGTTCGAGTGGGTCGAGTAACGACGCGCAGAGGTAGACATGAAAAAACAAACGACCTTTCTCCTCCTCGCCACATTTCTCATTTCAACTGCGTGCCAGTGGTTGTTTCCCGCAGCCTCCAACAGGGACGGGACGATCATCTCCTCCTGCACGGACTTGGTTACAGCCTTTCGCGGTGTCCAGCCTGGAGGTACGCCGCAATCCCTGCTCGAAACGGGATTCAAGCAGGGAGGCGAATTCGACGTCAGCGCGTATTTCGAGGCGTTTACTCATATCTCCATGGAAGAAGGATACGAGTTGGACTACGTCTATCAATTGGACGGACTCGGCGCATATCCCATTTTGTACGCGCACCCCGTCGATCAGGCGCCGTATCTTTCCATGACCGATGTCCCTACGGGCGCTGAAATAGGAGATTACCTTGACCACGTTTCAATCGACGACACCGAACATGGATACTTCGAATTCGTCGCAATGAGCGTCATGGCGGGACAGTTCTATCTGGAATGGCACGCCAACTACAACGACACCGAGATCGTATGCAGCGACGACGATGTAGATTCGATCATCAAAGACCTCAAGGACGGGGATTTTGGGATTCCCTTCGACGCTTCACAACAAGTCAAAGCCCAAACTATGCGCGATATCGAGCCGCTCGTAAAATTGACCGACAAGACAGCCGTTGTCGAGATCGTCACGTTCACCAAATGGGGCGGCTTCTATCGCCAGACCTACACGATCAACCGTTCCTTTCCGCACACGATTCTCGATGTGAAATCCGAAATTGTCGTCGAATATGATTGTGGGATTATGTTTTAGCAGCAGCGGGCGCGTGATCCGCTAATCATGTCCCTTTATCAGGCTTTGGTCCTACAATCTCGATAAACCTGGGATCATCCCGTATCCATTGTAAATCTGGATCTTCCCATGCCCATGTGGGGTCGAAACCTTCTTTTTTCGATGCTTTCTGCAGATGCTCAAAAGATGTATCGTGATTGTCGCAAATGCTCTCAATACATGCCATGTTGTAAGAATCGGCTTCTGATACAAGTTGTCGAGCTTTTGTAATTAATGATGGTTCAAAAAATTCTCCCAGTCCTTTTTTGACAGATGCAAAGCATAGATATGAAGTGAAATCTTCAGGATTGATTTCGATAATTTTCTGAATATATGGTATTGCTTCTCTTGCGTTTCCTGTTTCTCTGAAAAGATCGATTAAGTTTTGGCGCGCTTTGATGTTTGATTCATTTAATTCGATTGTTTTACGATAGGCAATGATGGCCTCGTCATATTGTTTTAAGTTTTTCAGGACAATCCCTAAGTTGTAATAAAAGACGGCATTGTCGGGACTCAGGATTATAGCTTTGCGAAGACTCTCTTCGGCTTCCTTGTATCGCCCCAGACTTATAAGTAGAGCACCTAGATTGCTGTGGCTACTTGAATCCGATGGATTGAGATCAATAGCTTTGCGAAAAGCCTCTTCTGCTTCTAGCGCCCGCCCTTGATAATTGCTAAGTAGCGTTCCATAAGCGTTATATGCGATTGAGTTGCCGGGGTTTTGAAGAATTGCCTGTCGAAAGAATTTTTCCGCTTCGGTTGTGTTGCCTTGTTCATTTAGTATATATCCAAGCATTTGAGCCGCTTGTTGGTTGGTAGGGTCTATTTTTAATAGGTGTTGCGCGTGATTTAAAGCGTCTGCAAGTTTACCCTGCTTAATGAGCGTATTTACAAGATTCTGGTAGGTTCCTGGGGAATTTGTTCCAATATTGACTGCTGTCAAAAATATTTTTTCCGCATCACCAAAGCGATTCTGAGTCAATAAAAAATACCCATAATGTTCATAGGCAAATAACAACCTTGGAGCCAGCGCTATCGCTTTGCGAAACTGGTCTTCCGCCTCCTCGAGTTCATTATTTTTTGCATGTAATTCCCCTTTCCAAATATACCCCAGTGGATCCTGCGGAAAAAGTTCTATCAGGTGATTGATGGTCTCTTCTGCTTCCTTGTCTCTTTTCATTTCATCTTGGATTAAAAACAGCCCATGATAAGCGTCTTGGGAAAACGGATCAAGATTGATTGCCTGTCTAAATTCAAGAGCTGCTTCTTCCTTCTTATTGCCGTTCTGCCTGGATAAAAAATTTCCAAGATTTATGTGAGCTCTTGAGCTTTTAGGGCGAATCTTTGTAATCCAACGGTAATACCATTCCTTCTCGCTTAATTTCCCCCAGACAAATAGCATGGTGACAAAAATTCCTATTGTAAGAAGGCTTCCTGCTTCCCTCATAATAAATTCAATAATGTTAGCAATAATACTTTCCATCGAGTCAATTGTAGGCGAGAACATGAATTCGTGCAATTCGACCAAGCTCACTCCTGTGATACAATCCCGCCGCTAACGCAAAGGACGCCTTGGGGGAGCAGTGAGCCTTTGTGAAATTACTGTTTCGGAGAACAACCTATGCCAAGAAGAAGTCTCGCTCGCCTGTACAAGGACGAGTTCGCTGGCTATTCGCTTGCCAAATTTCAACAAGACCTGCTCGCGGGACTCACCGTCGCCGCGGTGGCGCTGCCGCTCGCGCTGGCGTTCGGCGTCGCCTCGGGCGCGACCGCCGCGGCGGGACTCGTCACCGCCATCCTTGCGGGGTTCATCATGGGCGCTCTCACAGGCGCGCCATTTCAGATCAGCGGACCCACAGGCGCCATGTCCGCCGTGCTGATCGTCCTCGTCCAGCGCTATGGACTCGAAGGCATTTGGGTCGCGGGCTTGCTTTCGGGTTTACTGTTACTCCTCATCGGCGTCATGCGGCTCGGTCGCTTCATTGCCTTCATTCCCTCCGCCGTAATCAGCGGCTTCACCTCGGGCATCGCCCTCATCATCTTCATCGGTCAAATCGACAACTTCCTCGGCGTCAAAACTCCAGCCACAGAAACCGCCGCGCAAAAAATTCTCGTCTATTTCAACGGCGGATTTACTCCCAGCCTCCAATCTTTGATTCTCGGAGCGCTCGTCATCGGGACGATGATATTCATGCCCGCAAAGTGGACGGCGCGCTTCCCCGCCTCGCTCCTCGGCATTATCCTCGCCACGCTTCTTTCCTCGACGTTCGGCTGGACCGCCCAAACGATCGGAGACATCCCCAATTCTCTAATTCTCCAATCCCGCCTCTCCTTCGCCAACATCCCGTGGACGAATCTCTCCGAATTCATCGCCCCCACCCTCACCATCACCGCCCTCGGCGCCGTGGAGTCGTTGCTCTGCGGCGCGGTCGGCTCGAACATGACAGGCGTGCGCCTGCAAGCGAATCAAGAACTCATCGCGCAAGGCGTCGGCAACATCCTCATCCCGTTCTTCGGCGGAGTCCCTGCAACAGCGGCGATCGCGCGTTCGAGCGTGGGAATCAAATCGGGCGGACAGACGCGGCTCGTCAGCATTGTCCACGCAGTGGGATTGTTGCTTTCGATGTTCCTGCTCGCCTCGTTCATGGGACGCATCCCTTTGGCGGCGTTGGCGGGCGTGTTGATGGTGACCGCCTTCCGCATGAACGAATGGGCGGCGATCAAATTTATCTTCGGCAAACGCTTCAAGACCGACATGATCGCCTTCACGATCACGATGCTCGCCACCGTCGTCCTCGATTTGACCCAAGCCATCCTCATCGGATCGTTCCTTGCAGGCGCGGTCTTCCTGAACAAGATCGCCAGCATTGACATCGAAGTGCAGGAAGTGGACACCGAACGCCTCAAGCAAAAAGGAATCGAGACGGCGGGCAAATGCCAGCATGTGCGCGTCGCGTTCCTCACGGGTCCGTTGTTCTTTGCGGCGACAGGTCAATTCAACGAAGCGTTCCAAAACTTGAAAGACACCCACGCTTTGATCCTCTCGATGCGCGGTGTTTCGTTGTTAGACACAGCGGGCATCGAAGCAATCCATCGCCTGCATGAACGACTCCACAAGCAAGGCGGCACGCTGATGTTTGCGGGCGTCCATGATAATGCCTACAACATGATGAAGCGCGGCGGCTTGGTGGAAACGATCGGGGCGGCAAATTTCTTCTGGTCCAGCGACCAGGCAATCGTCGCGGCAGAGCAGCGGGGTTGTCGGTTCTGTGCGTGAGGCGTCTGGATCCACTGAGTCACAGAGACCGCTGAGGAAATCTTATTGGCTCTCCCGTTTTGGGTGGGACACACTGACGATGAGATTTTTTGCCACGGATTCACACGGATTTTCACTGATTTGTTATTAATTTCCGTGTAAATCCGTGAAATCTGTGGCTAAGGTTTTAGATTTCTTAATCGATTAAAAAACTCAAAGTCTCTGTGTGCTCTGTGGCGAGCAATTTTTGCCGTCATCCAACTGCTCCCCATAAATCCGAATTTCTAAAACTCGCGCACTCTCTGGTACACTTGCGGCATACTTTCTTGGAGGACCTCAAATGGATTTGCGCAACACCGACGACGCCGTGACGCGCCGCATCAAAGCGTTGACTGACCGTGTTTCCATGCTCAAAGAACACGAACTGTATTTTTACAACCAGCCAGTGGAGGAATTGCTCGGCGATTCGAAAGTGCGCGTGCGCGGGCGGGTGATGGGGATGTACGCCTCGTACGGCTACTTGGGCTTGCTCGGGCATCCCCGCATCAACGCCGCCGCTAAAGCCGCCGTGGACAAATTCGGCACGGGGACGAACGGCGTCCGCTCGCTGGCTGGCACGTTGACCCTGCACAGCGAACTCGAAGAGACGATCGCCAACTTCAAACATGCCGAAGCCGCCATCACTTATTCATCGGGCTATGCCACCAACCTCACCGTCGTCTCGACGATGATGGGACGCGGCGATTACGTCTTCTCGGATAAATTGAATCACGCCTCCATCGTGGACGGCTGTGTGATGTCTGGCGCGGAGTTCCGCCGCTTCCGCCACAACGACATGGAACATCTCGAAGGTTTGCTCAAGAACGCGCCGGCCGACGTCGCCAAACTCGTCATCGCCGATTCGGTCTTCAGCATGGACGGCGACATCATTGACCTGCCCACCATGACCGCCTTGTGCAAAAAATATAACGCCTGGCTGATGATTGACGAGGCGCATTCGGTGGGGGTGCTTGGCGCGAAAGGCACAGGCATCGAAGAGCATTTCGATTTATACGGTCAGATAGACATCAAGATGGGGACGTTGAGCAAGACCATTCCATCCGTTGGCGGATATGTCGCCGCGAACAAAGACATCATCACGTACCTGCGTCATGCGAGTCGCGCGTATATTTTCTCCGCCGCCTTGCCGCCCGCGCAAGCCGCCGCCGCCAACGAAGCCTTCAAAGTGATTCTCGACGAACCGTGGCGTATCGAACGTTTGAATCAAAACACAAAACAATTCATCGGCGGACTCAAAGGCATGGGCTTCGACACCATGCTCACCGAGACGGCGATTGTCCCCGTGTTGTGCGGCGACGACGAGGTCGCTTTCGCATTGACGCGCGAGGCGCAGATGAACGATGTTTTCGTCCTGCCTGTCGTTTCGCCTGCCGTGCCAGAAGGGCTGGCGAGGTTGCGGGCAACCGTCACAGCCGCGCACGACCCGAGCGAGATCGAACGCGCGCTCGACGTCATCGGCGAAGCGGGGAAGAAGTTGGGTATCGTCAAATAAAGAAAGACCTCACAGGTTTGAGAAACCTGTGAGGTCTTTGTAAAAATCGGAGCGGACAAAATGAAATGGCAATGGAAACTCGGTCGCTTTTTCGGCATTGACGTATACGTCCATGCCACGTTTCTTTTGCTCATCGGTTGGGTGGGCTATAGTTATTGGCTCGAACACGGGACCATCGCCGAGGTGGCGAACGGCATCCTGTTTATCCTCGCGCTTTTCCTCTGCGTCGTGTTGCATGAATACGGTCACGCGCTCACCGCGCGCAAATACGGCGTGAAGACCCGCGACATCACTCTCTATCCCATCGGCGGCGTGGCGCGTTTGGAACGCATGCCCGACAAGCCCATCGAAGAACTGTGGGTCGCGGTGATGGGACCCGCCGTCAACGTGATCATCGCCGCGATACTCTTCACGGTTCTTTTTCTGACGGGGGGCTTGTCTTCCCTGCGCGACCTGACCGTCGCCTCGGGCTCTTTTCTCCTGCGGTTGATGGCGGTCAACATTTACCTCGTGCTATTCAACCTCATCCCCGCCTTTCCCATGGACGGCGGACGCGTCCTGCGCGCTCTCCTCGCCATGCGCATGGACTACGTGCGCGCCACACAGATCGCGGCGAATATTGGTCAGGGCGTGGCGTTTCTGTTCGGGTTCATCGGTCTGTTCGGCAACGCGACCTTGTTATTCATTGCCTTCTTCGTGTGGATCGGCGCCTCGCAAGAAGCCAGCCTGGCGCTGATGAAGAACTCGCTCAGCGGCATCCCAGTCACGCGCGCCATGCTCACCGATTTCAAAACCCTGTCGCCGCGCGACACGCTCGCGCAAGTGGTCGGGCTGGTGCTTGCGGGCTCACAGCATGATTTCCCTGTGGTGGACGCGAACGGAGTCGTGATGGGCATCCTCGAACGAGACGCGTTCATCGCCGCGCTCTCCCATCAGGGACAAAGCGCGCCCGTCGTCGGTGTGATGCGCCGCGACCTCCCCAGCGTGGATTCGCACGACATGGTCGAAACCGCCCTCCTGCGTCTGCAAGAAACAGGCGCGAAAGCGCTGCCAGTCACGCATGCTGGTCAATTCGTCGGTTTGATCACCGCC
>JADLBX010000064.1 GCA_020847435.1 Anaerolineales bacterium | reverse complement strand
TATCTTGATAAACATGCGCGACGGAAATCCCCGCTTCGATCTCGATTTCGGGCGGTTCGGGCGAATCCGATTCGAGGATGAGCATCAACTCCTCCTCGTTTCCCGCACGAAGTGAGACGCGCTCGACATCCGTTTCGGGTTCGAATTCGAGTTGATGCCAGAAGTCGTTGATGGGCGGTTCGGGGAGGTGACATTCGGTGATTGCTATGGTTTGGACAGGGGCAAGCCCTGTCCCTACGAAACCTAACTTGCCCTCATCGGTCAAAGAGAATTGAATATGGTTGCGATAATTCCAGGGGTTTGGGCACGCGACCATCGGCTGGACGGGCGGGTTCTCGATCTTGCCAATGCGCGTCAACTGGTCGCGCAGGGTTTCGGTTTTGATCTCAAGTTGTTTTTCGTAGGGGAGGTGTTGGTAATGGCATCCGCCGCATTCACCGAAGTGTTTGCACCGATGTTGTATTCTCTCCTCAGAGAATTGGAGAATTTGGAGAATTTCGCCGCGAGCAAAATTTCTCTTTTCCTCTGTCAACTTTACGCGGACGTGTTCTCCCACGACACCAAAAGGGACGAAGACCGCGCGCCCATCGGGGAGGCGTCCCATCGCATCGCCACCGTAGGTGTATTTTTCGAGTTGAATATTGAAGGCTTGCCCTGAGGTTGTCGAGGGGTCAGGTTGAAGGTTCATGCAACTTGATTATAAATAGAAAAGAGTCTGGGCAAGAAACCAAAACCTGCCAGACTCTCAACCTTTAACTTTCGACCTGCAACTTTCAACTCTTTTTCAAATACTCTTCCATCGCCGCGAGCAGTTTTTCGATGTCTGCCATTTGAATCTCGCCCATGTGCGCGATGCGGAAGGTGGATTCCTTGATGGGACCGTATCCGCCCGCGATGCGCATCTCCCGTTGCTTGAGGAAGGCGTTCAACTCCGAGACGTTGATGCCGCGTTCATTCTTGATCGTGGTCACGGTCTGCGAGCGGTAGCCCTCGGGTGCGTACATCGAGAGGTCGTGCGCGTCCGCCCACTCTTGGACGCGTTTCGCCATCGCGGAATGACGCGCAAAGCGATTCTCCAGTCCCTCGGCAAGGATGCGATCCAGTTGAAAATCGAGGGCGTAGATCAGCGACATGGCTGGCGTGGCGGGCGAGGAATCTTTGTTGCGGTGCTTTTCCATGCGGAGGAGGTCGAAGTACCAGCCCCGATTCTCGACAGACTTGGCTTTTTCCATGGCGCGGTCAGAGACGGCTCCGAGCGCGAGCCCAGGCGGAAGCGCAAGACATTTTTGCGAAGAGGTGAGAACCATGTCGAGTCCCCACGCGTCCATTTCAATTTTTGCGCCGCCGAGCGACGAGACCGCGTCCACGAGGATCAACGTGTCGGGCGCGGCCGCGCGGACCGCTTCGGCAATTTCCTTCACGGGATTCTGCAAGCCAGTGGACGTCTCGTTGTGGACGACGGTCAGGGCTTCGAATCCGCCGCGCTTGAGCGAGTCAGCCACAAGGTCGGGTGAAGCGGGTTTGTCCCAGTCGAAGGAAAGTTTTTCGACATCTTTTCCATTGGATGCCGCGACCTCGTACCAGCGATCCGCAAACGCGCCGTTGACCACCGAGAGAACGCGTCGATTCACGAAGTTGCGAATGGCGGCTTCCTGCAATCCCGTGCCAGAAGAGGCGGAGAGGAACACACGATGTTTTGTGTAAAAAAGATTTTGCGATTTTTCGGACGCGCGGCGGAAGATGGCTTCGAACTCTTTGCTTCGATGAGGAAGCATCGGCGCGGCTTGCGCTTGCAACACTTCGTCGGCAACGTCAACGGGACCAGGGACAAACATGCGTGACATGGACTCTCCTTACCGCAAAGAGCGCAAAGGACGCAAAGAAAATAAAAATCTTGGCGCGCTTTGCGAGCTTGGCGGTTTAAATAAATTATTTCAAAAAGAATGAGAGGACGACCAAAGCGACGATGAAAAATCCCGCCAGCGTTCCGATGCGCTTGAGGTCTTTTTTCACGTCGGTGTAATCGGGGTTGAACTCGGTGCGACTCGCTGAGGAGGTCACACTTACTGTTGTCGTTCGTGTTTTATTTTTCTTTGCCATTTGTACTCCTTATTATTTCATGTGGTGGTCGAGTAGGGTTGGATGATTTTCCAGCCCGTATCGAGACCACAAATTTCATGTTGAAAAAATATTTTGCTATACAAAACTTTGGTCTCGATATGCCCCGCGACGAGCATCGCGGGGCTACTCGACCAGCGCTTCATAAAATTAATTTTGCAACCTTCCAAACACAACGATGCGCTCGTCGTTCACTAAATACGGATAACACGAGATCAACGTCACTGTTGGGCTTCCTGTGCTTGCCATCACTTCCACCGCAGTCGGCTCGACGACCGCCGTGCGATCCACTACATACACATATTGTCTTTGCTGAGTGTACACGATGATCTGATCGCCTGGCACGAGTTTATCCAAATAACGGAACAACTCGCCATACACATCGTTGTGCGCCGAAAGAATCACATTGCCGTCCGCGCCAGGGTTTGCCGAAGCCAAATTTTGCCCGACGCCTTTTTTGAGTTGTTCCCAACCGTCGCCCTGCACGATCGGCGCGTCCACGCCGAGCGCGGGGATTTGCAAACGGATCGCCTGATCGGGCGCGGGCGTGGGGATCGGCAGATTTTCCAGCGACTGCACCATCGGTCGCAGATGCTCGGGAATTTCCTCGAGGTTCGGTCGCGTATTTCCCTGCGCGTCGGGCGGCGTGTGTCCCGACGGAAGCACCACCGCCATCACCAACGGCGTCGGCGTCAACTCTACTTGAGCGAATGCGGACGCCACCTCTTCATTCAGGTCGCGCAAGACTCCGAATCCGCTGATGAGGACTCCGACGAGTCCCACCACTGCGAGGACTTCCACCGCCAACAGGATTCGGTCCATCACCCGCCGCCGCTTCGATTCTGGGACTTGAGGCTGGTCGCCCGTTTCCTCAAGCGTCTCTACCACTGGAGCCGACGACTCGAGCGCGTCAGGTTCCACAGCAACGACTCTGCCCGTCCTTTTAAAATGTTCCAACCGCTCGCGCCGCGCGCCGCGTCGCTTCTCGATCAACAAGCGACGTAGTTCTTCAACAGACAAGTCTTCGGGGGATTTCCTTCGAGGCATTGCGGTTGGGATTATACCGCAAGCAACCTAAGTAAGCCGCGCTATACCGCTGATGTTGATGCCGTCTTTCTTCTATCCATAAAAGATGTTCCAAGGTTCCTTGAACTTGCCCGCGCAGAAGATATTGTTCCGCGCATCCAAAACGTGGAGGACTTCGCCCTCAGGAGCCGAGTGTTGCTCTTGAAATACGCGCCAACTGAAACAGACGTGGATATCTCTCTGGGAATTATGCCTTTTGAAGAAGAAATGGTTGGAAAAGGAGAAATCAAATCTTTCTGCGCGCCTTCCAACCCCCGAAGATCTCATTATTATGAAGGCAATTGCTCATCGTCCAAAAGACCTTGAAGATATTCGAACGATTGTTGATAAGCATCCAGTTCTTGACCATCGCCGCATCAAACAATGGGTTCAGGATTACGCCGAACTAATGGAAACTCCCGAATTATGGGAAACGATCGAAAAGATCCTAAGAGCGTTTCTTAAGTCCAAACTGTCGCTGTTTTGTACACGGATTTCACGGAACACACGGAAAAAAACAGATTTTAAAATGGTTTTTTCCGTGAAAATCAGTGTAATCCGTGTTGTCCGTGTCCAAAAAAAAATTAAGAAACAGTCTCTAAAGCAACGAGAATAGATTGATCATAGACCTCGGAGTTTTCAAAAAACTCCGAGGTCTATGTTTTACAGGTAAAATCAATTCCCATGAAAGAATTCATCTACTCCCGTAACGCCGTGTATGAAACCCTGCGCGCCAAACGCAGGGAAGTATTCAAGATCGAGCTTGCCGATAATGTGCAGATCAAGGGCAGGCTTGCCGATGTGATGTCGCTGGTGGCGCAGAGGAAGGTTCAAGTCGTAAAGGCGAAGCGGCCTCAGTTGGACAAGATCCACGAGCACAATCAGGGAATTGTCGCGGAGGTGAGTAAATATCCCTACGCCGATCTGCTTGACATCTTGGAGAACGCGCGCAAGAAGGGTGAGCCTCCGTTTGTGTTATTGCTCGATTCGTTGAATGATCCGCAGAATTTCGGCGCGCTGATTCGCACGGCCGAGGCGGTCGGTGTGCATGGCATTGTCATTCCGTTGGCGCACACGGTGGAGGTCACGCCTGCGGTGGTCAACGCGTCGTCGGGCGCGAGCGAGCATCTGCTCATTGCGCGCATGAATCTTTCGCAAGCGATCGACGCGTTGAAGGAAGAAAATGTCTGGGTGGTTGGGTTGGACCAGGACGGGGAAATGGTCGGGGCGAAGACCACGCGTCACTTTAGTGGGGCAACGGCGCTCGTGGTCGGAAGCGAGGGCGAGGGCATCCGTCAACTCACGCGGGCGAAGTGCGACATCGTCTTGAAACTTCCGATGCGCGGGCAAGTCGAATCGTTGAATGCGGCGGTGGCGGGTGCGGTGGCGTTGTATCTGGCGTATTTGGCGCGAAATAATTCGTAGGGGCACAGCGGGACGAGAGATCGTCAAAATCTTTTTCGGTTTCGCTGTGCCCCTACACCTTCATTGGAGATAACATGCCTCAAGCAACCTATCATTTCCCGCGCGGATTTTTGTGGGGGACGGCGACCGCCTCGCATCAAGTGGAGGGGAACAACACGAACAATCAGTGGTGGATGTGGGAACAAACGGGTCACACCGACGGGACGTCTGGTCTCGCCTGCGATTGGTGGGGCGGCCGCTGGAGGGAAGACTTCGACCGCGCCGCAGAGACTGGGCAAAACGCGCATCGCTTCTCGGTGGAGTGGAGCCGCATACAACCGACGCCCGACACGTGGGACGAAGACGCGCTCGAACGTTATCGCGCCATGTTGCGCGGACTGCGCGAGCGCGGCATGACTCCGATGGTGACGTTGCATCACTTCACTGACCCAATGTGGTTTTATGAAATGGACGGATGGGAGCACGACGACGCGCCGATGCTGTTCGAGAAATTTGTTCGCAAAGTTGTCGAGGCTTTGAAAGAATATTGTTCGCTGTGGTGCACGGTCAACGAGCCGAACGTCTATACTTTGAGCGGATATGTAGCAGGCTTGTTCCCTACCAAACGCCACGGACTGAATGTTGCTAAACGTGTGCTGGCAAATTTGCTACTCGGTCATGCCGCGGCGTATCACGCCATCCACGAGATTCAAAAGGAGGCGCAGGTCGGCTACGCGTTGCATTATCGCCCAATGGTGGCGAATAATAAATGGTCGCCGCTCGATCGGCTGATGAGGAACATCCAATACAACGGAATCAACATGGCGTTCCCCAGCGCGATCAGCGCTGGCGTGATGAAATCGCCGATGGGCAATGTGCGCATCCCCGAAGCGAAAGGGACGCAGGATTATCTCGGTCTAAATTATTATTCGGTGGATACGATTGCATTCGACATCACAAGACCACAAGAATTGTTCGGCAAGCGATATTATCCCGATGATTCCGACTTCAGCGGGACGAAGTTCATCGCCAACATCCCCGATGGGATATTCGACACCATCAAGTGGGCAACGCGGACATATCCAAACCTTCCGCTCTACATCACCGAGAACGGAGTGGAAGACGCGGACGACAAGATGCGTCCGCGTTACATCGCCCAGCACATTCATCAAGTCTGGCGCGCGGTCAATTTCAACTTTCCCGTGAAGGGATATTTCCACTGGTCGCTGGTGGATAACTTCGAGTGGGAACGCGGCTGGACCCAGCGCTTCGGTCTGTGGGGGGTGGATGTTGAAACGCAGAAGCGGATCAAACGTCCGTCAGTGGATTTGTATGCGGAGATCTGCAAGGAGAATGGACTCTCCTCCGAGATGGTTCAGAAGTATTGTCCCGAGGTGTTTGAGAAGTTGTTTCCTGTGTAACGCGTAGGGGCACAGCGAGACGAGAGATCGTCAAAATCCTTTTCGGTTTCGCTGTGCCCCTACAAATAAAAATGAACCTCCCTCCCGACTTCATCTCCACCATCAAAAACGTCTTCGGCGCGGATGGGGAGCGATTCATCGCCGAACTTCCTGAATTGGTTGAGGAGGTGAGTCAACGATGGGGATTGAGGAACGTCCAGCCTGTTTCGAATCTTTCGTACAATTTTGTGGCGTTTGCAGAATCTTCACAATTTACCGCGAAGCGCGCTAAGTCCGCAAAGAAAGGATTAAATCTTCGCGCTCTTCGCGAACTTGGCGGTTTAGAAAAATGGGGCGATGTCGTCCTCAAAATCGGCGTGCCGCGTGGGGAGTTGACGAGCGAGATGGCGGCGTTGCGACTATTCAACGGCGAGGGCGCGTGCCGTTTGATGGATTGCGATGAGGAAAAGGGATTGTTGTTGCTGGAACGATTACAGCCCGGGAGGATGCTCGCCGAGGTGGAAGACGACGAGGAAGCGACGCATATCGCGGCGGAGGTGATGAGGAGGGTATGGAAAAATGTGGTTTCAGCCAGCTTGCTGGCTAAGCGGCAGGAGCAAGTCCAACAGCAAGCAGTTGGACTCCAAGAATATATTCGACTTGCCGATTGGTTCGAGGGATTGAAGCGGTTGCGGAAAATGTTTGAGGGAAATACAGGTCCGCTGGATGTGAGGCTTGTGGAGCGGGTTGAACGATCTACGAAGGATTTCTTTGCGGAGAATCATCATCCCGTGTTGATGCACGGGGATTTCCATCACTACAACGTTCTCTCGTCTGAGCGGGGATGGCTGGCGATTGATCCGAAGGGAGTGATCGGTCCCGCGTGCTATGAGGTGGGTCCGTTGATGCTGAACCCGTGGGGAATGTCGCCAACGGGGACCAGCCTCAAGGTCCGCGCGAAGAAGCGGGTTGACATCCTGCACGAATATTTGGGGTTCGAACGCGAGCGCATCCTGGAGTGGAGTCTGGCGCACGCGATTCTATCCGCTTGGTGGGGGATCGAAGACAACACAGGCTGGGAGTATTCGTTGCAGTATGCGGAGATGCTTGCAGAGTTAAAATAACAACAGCCTCCCATCCGGAGGCTGTTGTTTCTGGTGAATACAGCGACTACAAGCCGATCAGGGCGAGGATCGCGTACGCGAGAGCCAGCCACGGGGCAATGGTCAACAATACGGGAACAAACATGCCGACGCCAGTGCACAGGAAGAACAACCACATACACCAACCGGAAATTGTCTGGGGTAACGAAATCTTCATTTCACACTCTCCTATTGAGTTGATTTGTACGTCCACGCGGACGGTTCTAAATTGGACAACCCCGCTCCAAATCAATGGTTACGCTTTCTGCGTGGTAGAATTGACCAACAATTCGCTCTCGCGGCGCATTAACCGACCGCGGGAGATTTTTCTGCCATGACCACGCTGACTGCTCCCGCCGAATTTTCGTTGAAACAACAAAAGACCTACAACCGCACCAGCCCCGCGCGTTGGGTCTGGTCGCACGCCTCGCGGCACGGGTGGATCATTTTCATGCTGATCCTCGGCGCGGCGGGGAATGCGAGTCTTGCCGCGGTGGTGCCGGTGTTGACCGGCGATGCGTTCAACGCCATGCTCAAGCCCCAGCCCGATACCAGCGTGTTACTGCCGCTGGCGTTAATCATCGGCGTCTCGCAGATCGTCCGCGGCGTGTTGCAACTGGGACGTAACTTCGGCGCGGAACTGCTCGCGCAAAAAATGGAACTACAAGTGCGCGACGAGTTGTACCTCTCCCTGCTCGGCAAGAGCATGACCTTCCACAACCTGCAACCGGTCGGCGACACGATGGCGCGTTCGACCAACGATGTGCGCGAGGTCAATTACATGTTCAGCCCCGGCGTCAACCTGGTGGTGGGCTCGTTCATTTTCATTCTGATGCCCATCTTCGTGGCGGGACGTTATCATCCCTCGCTCGTCCTCACGCCGATCGTCTTCATCATCCTCTATTTTTTCTTCCTCGCCCGCTATCTGAAAACGCTCGCGCCGGTCACAGACGAGGTGCGCTCCACGTTCGGCGCCATGAACACGCACCTGTCCGAATCGCTGGACGGCGTGGAGGTGGTCAAAGGCGCCTCGCAGGAAAACGCCGAGGTGGACAAGTTCGTGATGAACGCCAGCCGCGTGCGCGACGCCTTCGTCAAACAAGGCGATCTCGAGGGACGTTACGTCGCCATGCTGTTGCTCGGTTCCGCCTACGCCTTTGGGCTGTTTCACGCCCTTATCCTTTTTCACAATGGACTGCTGAACATCGGCGGCGTGGTGGCGTATTTCGGCTTACTGCGCCTGCTGGAGTTTCCCACGTTCACCTCCACCTTTGCGTATTCGCAGGTTTCGCTCGGACTCTCGAGCGCGCGCCGCATTTTGGAATTGATGAACCGCGAGACCAACCTCGACCAGAACCTTCGGGGGCAGACCGGCGCCATGCGCGGCGACGTGGAATTCCGCAATGTGAGTTTTTCGTACGCGCTGGGCGGAGCGGATGCAAAAGATGAGGTGTTGCAAAACATCTCGTTCAAAGTTAAATCCGGTCAAACGGTCGCCATCGTCGGGCAGACCGGCGCGGGAAAAACCTCGCTCGTCAAACTCATCAACCGCACCTACGACGCCACGCAAGGGCAGGCGCTCGTAGACGGCGTGGATGTGCGCGATTGGAACCTGGCCGCGCTCCGTTCGCAGATCTCGATGATCGAGCAGGATATCTTCCTGTTCTCGCGCTCCGTCAGCGACAATGTCGCGTTCGGCAAGCCGGGCGCCACCCAACCCGAGATCGAAGCGGCGGCGCAATTTGCCCAAGCGGACGATTTCATCCACGCGTTCGACAAAGGTTATGAAACCATCATCGGCGAACGCGGCGCCACCCTCTCCGGCGGACAGCGCCAACGGGTCGCTTTGGCGCGCGCCTTCCTCACCGATCCGCGCATTTTGATTCTCGACGATTCCACCTCCGCCATCGACTCCGCCACCGAAGACCGCATCCAGCGCGCCATCTCCAACGCCGCGCGCGGACGCACCACCTTCATCATCACGCATCGCCTGTCGCAGATCCGCTGGGCAGATTTGATCATCGTCCTGCGCAAAGGACGCATCGCCGCCATCGGCGCGCACGACGAATTAATGAAAACCTCCGAGGCATATTCGAGGATATTTAGGGAGTAGTATAATGTAATGAACAGGTCAAAATGACCTGTTCAGGAGTAGAAAAATGGTCGAAATTAACATTGCTGAGGCAAAAAGTAGCTTTTCCGAGCTAGTAAGTCGGACCGCGGCAGGCGAGCGGTTTGTCATTCGCCGGCGAGGAAAGGCATTAGCGGCATTGGTTAACCCTTCCGTATTGGAACGGTTGGAACGAAATGCCGGTATGGCGTATCGTCTCGCGCTAGCGCTTGGTCAAGATGCTGCGCTGTTGAGCGCTGTTGAAAAGAATGAAGTCCACCCGGCAATGTCCGCGTTCGGGTTATGGAAGAACGAAGAGCTCGAAGATCTAGCAAATGAAATCTATGCCGAACGCGCAGGTATGACGGATCGCCCCGTTGTAGATTATGAAAATTCTTGACAGCGATCATTGCATTGCTATTTTGCGCGGCAAACTGGATTTGCGTATCAAAGCCTCACCGGAAGAGGAGTTGGCGGTCACAACCATTAGCATCGGCGAACTAACACACGGTGCATATCGTTCTAAAAATCCGGCGGATAATTTATCGCGTTTGGATGTGTTGTTAGCGGCATTGATCGCGCTGCCTTATGATGAAATGAGCGCGCGCCGCTGGGGATCATTAAAAGCAAGCCTCGAAAGAGAAGGAAAGCCGCTCCACGATCTTGATCTGCAAATTGCGAGTATTGCCATAGAAAACCATGCGACCCTTCTTACTCACAATAAAAAGCATTTTGAACGAATCGAACCTTTGACCCTCGAAGATTGGCTCGAAGCATAATCCCTGTCAATTGTGAATCGGAAATTATCATGGGCTTCTTTACCGGACTCGCAGACGAAAAATACGACCGCCAATACACCGACCGCGAATTGACGCGGCGCATCTTTGGCTACTTCAAACAACAATCCCGACGGTTATTGTCGGTGACAGGCTTGGTGATGGCGATCGCGTTAATCGGCGCGGCGCTGCCGATCAGCGTGGCGCGCATGGTAGACATGCTCAAATCTCAGCCGACGTTCACCGCCATCGGTTTGGTCGGGTTAATCGTATTGCTTATCGGCATCGCCTTGTGGGGGTTGAACTGGGCGCGGCGCAGTCTCGTCGTGCGCGCGGTAGGCGACGTGGTGCTCGATTTACGTACGCGCGCCTTCCGCGCCGCCGCCGAACACGACCTCTCGTTCTACGACCAATTTTCCTCCGGGCGCATCGTCTCGCGCATCACCTCCGACACGAACGACTTCGGTCAACTGATCGTCATCGTCACCGACGTCGGTTCGCAGATCGTCCAGGCGGCGATCCTCGGCGTAGTCCTCTTCCGCGCCGATGTAAAATTATCGCTGATGTTGATGACCTTCCTGCCTTTCATCTTCGCGGTGGCGTTGGGCTTCCGCGCCATGGCGCGGCGCGTCACCAAGCGCGGCATGAAAGCCATGGCAGATGTGAACGCCGCCATCAAGGAAACCATCAGCGGCATCGCCATCGCCAAAAATTTCCGCCAGGAAGAAAGCATCTTCCGCTCGTTCGAGGAGTCGAACCAGCAGTCCTACCGCGTCAACGTCCAGCGCGGCTTCGTGCTGTCGTTGGTCTTCCCCACGCTCAACGCGCTGAGCGGCATTTTCGTCGCCATCCTCGTGTACGTGGGCGGCTTTAGCGCGGAGCAAGGCATCATCACCGTCGGCGCGTGGTACTTGTTCATCATGAGCCTCGACCAGTTCTTCTTCCCCGTGTTGAACCTTTCGGCGTTCTGGGCGCAGATCCAAGCCGGGCTATCGGCGGCGGAACGCGTCTTCGCCTTGATTGACGCCGACCCGAACGTCGTCCAAACCGATCATCGGGATGTGCCTCCGCTCAAGGGACAGATCCACTTCGACGACCTGGACTTCCGCTATACGGATAAAGAACCGATTCTCTCCCACTTCAACCTGCTCATCCAACCCGGAGAGACGCTCGCCCTTGTAGGTCACACCGGGGCGGGGAAATCGTCCATCGCCAAGTTGATCACGCGCTTTTACGAATTCCAGCAGGGACGCCTGCTCATGGATGGGCACGACATCCGCACGTTTGACCTCTCGCAATATCGAAAGCAACTTGGCATCGTTTCGCAAGTTCCGTTTTTGTTTTCGGGGACGGTCGCGGACAACATCCGCTATGCCGCGCCGGACGCTTCGGAGGCGGAAATCCTGACGATGGCGCGTAAGATCGGCGACGGCGAATGGTTGGAGACGCTCCCGCATGGAATCCAGACCGAGGTCGGGGAAAGAGGCGGGCATTTATCCATGGGGCAGCGTCAGCTGGTGGCGTTGATGCGCGTGCTGATGCAGAAGCCCGCCATCTTCATCCTCGACGAAGCGACGGCAAGCATTGACCCGTTCACCGAGTGGCAGATCCAGCAGGCGTTGAACTTGATCCTGAAAAATTCAACAAGCATTCTGATCGCGCACCGCCTGTCCACGGTGAAAGCGGCAGACCGAATCGTGGTGATGGATAAGGGAAGCATCATCGAAGAGGGGCATCACCATGGCTTGCTTGAAAAAGGCGGACATTACGCCACGCTGTACAACACCTATTTCAGGCATCAAAGTCTGGCGTATGTGGAAAAGGCAAAAGAGTTCATCGGCGACGATTAAATGCAAACGGACGGCGTGTGCCGTCCGTTTTTTTTCGTAACGCGACATTTTGTCTTTTCCAAATTAATCGAGCAATAAATCGGTTCTCAACCTTTAAGGTCAAACCACGGGGTCACGGAGATACTGAGAAAAAAACAAATGAAAAAACTCCGTGTCTCAGTGGTTCAAAATAGTTGAGCGGATTGCTCGGTTTAATTGTTAATCCGCAATATGTCGCGTAAAAGGATAAATTAACTCACATGCGCCAGCCGCGGGTCGAGCGCGTCGCGCAAGCCGTCGCCGAGAAGGTTGAAGGCAAGCACAGTCAACATGATCGCCAGACCGGGGTAGAACACAAGGTGCGGCGCGGTGAAGACCTGGTTACGTTCCGCGCCGAGCATGGCGCCCCATTCCGGCGTTGGGGGTTGGGCGCCCAATCCCAGGAAGGAAAGAGCCGCCGAATCCAGGATGGCAGTGGCGATGCCCAGCGTGCCCTGCACAATGAGCGGAGTCAGCGCATTGGGGAGAATCCGTTTGAAGAGGATTTCGTAGGTGTTGCCGCCGAGCGAACGCGTGGCGGAAACATAGTCGGTCTCGCGGATGGAAAGCACGCTCCCGCGGACGACGCGCGCATACGCCGGTATGGATACGATGCCGATGGCAAGCAAGGCGTTGATCAATCCGGGACCGAGGACGGTCACAATGGCGATGGCGAGCAATAACGATGGGAACGCCAATAAGACATCCATCACGCGCATGATCGCGTTGTCCACCCACCCGCCGAAATAACCGGCGAGCGAGCCGAGGACCGTGCCGATGACGATCGCGAACGTCACGGTCGCCAACCCGATCACGAGGCTGAGGCGCGCGCCGTATAGCAAACGGCTGAACTCATCGCGGATGACGCCATCCAAGCCCAAAATATGTTGGGGCTGATCGGCGGGACACCCAAAGGCGTGGATACAGGGCGGTTGCCGTTTCTCGACGCTGGTCGGATAACCCTTGATGTCCAGCATGGATTTCGTCGGATCGTACGGAGCCAGCCAATGCGCCGTCAGCGCGATGACGATCAAGATCCCGAGAATGGTCATGCCGAAGATGGCAGACTTGCGGCGGAACAACCGCTTGCGGGTTACGCTCCAGAGACTGACCGAATCCAGGGATTTGTCGGTGTCTAATTTTGGAATGGTTGTCTGCATGGTCAGCTCAATCGGATGCGCGGGTCAAGGTAGGCGTACGAAATATCCACAAGCAGGTTCACAGCGACAAAAATAATGGCGATCACGACGGTGAACGCCTGCACGATCCCGTAGTCGCGGGCGGTAATTGCTTCATACAGGATGCGTCCCATGCCGCTGAGGTTGAAGACCGTTTCGGTGAGCACCGCGCCGCCCAGCAGACCTCCCAGTGAAAGACCGATGATGGTGACGAGCGGGAGCAACGCGTTGCGGAAGGCGTGCTTCATGATGACCGCCCTTTGCCTCAACCCCTTGGCGCGCGCCGTGCGGATGTAATCCTGTCCCAGCACTTCGAGCATTGCCGAACGCGCCATACGGGCGATCAATGCCATCGGGATGGTGGAGAGGGCAACGGCAGGCAGGATCATGTGCTTCACGGCATCCTTGAATACCTCCCAATTACCGGCGAGAATGCTGTTGAGGATGTTCATGCGGGCAATGAAGTCTGCCAAAATGTACCTAAATGTGCCTTCGGTTAATTGCAGGTTCCAAACCTCGAAGAACGGTTCGGGAATCAAGCCGGGTGAAAGACGCCCGGAGGGCGGTAGTTGAAAGACCGTGTCTTTGAGCGATAACGAGAAGAAATACGCCAGCATTAGACCCAGCCAGAATACCGGCATCGAAACGCCAATGTTTGCCCACATCATCGTCACAACGTCCACCCATGAATTATGGCGCACGGCTGAAATAATACCGAGCGGAATCCCCACCAGAATACTGATGCTTAATGCCGCAAAACTCAACTCAACTGTGATTGGCAGGCGCTGCATCAGGATTTCCGTCACCGGCAAAGAGAACCGGAAGGACCTGCCGAAATCGCCTTTGAGGATCTCCCCCATATACACCACGAACTGCACCGGGATGGGTTTATCTAACCCATGGCGTTTGAGGAACTGATCGCACACCTCATCCGTTGCCTTCTCGCCCAGCATGGCGCGGCACGGGTCGCTGGGGATCAGGCGCGCCAGCGCGAATGTGGCAAATAAAATGCCGATCAGCACTGGAATACTGAGGAAGATTCGTCGTAGGATGTAGGTTGTCATTGGATATTTTGATTTTCCCCGGCAGGAGTTCTCCTGCCGGGGAAAGGTTTACTGCAATGGGTTCGACGAGACGAACTTATTGCGGGGCGTTCAAGAACTGACCGAACAGATACGTCCAGTATTCGAACGCGCCGGTGTTGCCCTTGTGGAGCGGGTTAGCCGCGTCCCATTGGACGACGTAACTCATGACCACATCGTTGGCGTCAAGAGCCGAGCCATCGTGGAAGGTCACGCCCTGGCGCAAGTGGAAGGTCCACTCGGTCAGATCGGCGCTCGATTCGTACGATTCAGCCACGCCGCCGGTTTCGGTGGCAGTGCCGCCGATCGCATAGGACAGCAAAGGCTCGGTCACCTGCTCGCAAGCGCGCAGGGATTCGCCGTCGGTCTCATCTGCACAGTAAAGCGAGATGGGCTCGGCGTTCTGCATCCAGACGAAGGTATCCTGGCCGGGGATGCCCATCACCGCGAAGATCTCGGTGCTGAGCGGGCTGGCGTGCGCGCCCTCGACCGTGGCTTTATACGCCGCGGCGTTACCGCCATGCGCGACGGGAATCATCGGCACGTGCAGTTTGATCGCGTTATTCGCGGCTTCATAGAAGGGCTCGCGCGCGGCTTCGTCAGCCAATTGCGCGCCCTGAGCGAGGTTATCGGTGATATCGGCGAAGGGTTTGCCGAACGAATCGAAGGCGGCGGCGCTGAAGTGCGCGTCGAGGAAGTTCACCACATCCGGGAAGTCCGCGCCCCAACCCAACAGCCACAAGCCGTCGAGTGAACCGGAGTTAGCCGCATCAATGAACGCGCCGGATTCCATCACGTCAATTTCAACCGTCACACCCAGGTTTTCCTTCAACTGCGCCTGAATATCCTGCGCTACAACGCTCGGGTCGGGCAGGTAACCGCGCACAACATCGCGGTAATGCAGTTTGATGGTGGGGAAGGGGTTGGAGGCGCCATAGCCAGCCTGCTCGAGCAGGGCTTTGGCGGCGTCCACGTTGAAGTCGTACCATGACTCGCCGGCACAACCGTTCGGGATGGCGCAGGGCGTAAAGTGTGAAGCAACTTCCGATCCGGGGGGATAGAAGCGGTCCACGATGCGTTGGCGGTCAACCGCCTGCGCGAACGCCTGGCGCACCAATTCGTTATCGAACGGCGCGAACGTGTTGGTCATACCGATGTACATAACGTTCAACGCCTGGCGGGGGAACAGTTTCAGGTTGGCGTCGTTTTTGACCGTGTCGAAATCATCCGGGCCGACATTATCAATGCCGTCTACACTGCCGGATTGAAGTTCAAGCAAGCGCTGGGCAGATTCCGTGCCCCAGCGGAAGACAAGGGTCTTGCTCTTGGCAGGTTCGCCCCAGTAGTTGTCGTTGCGGGTGAACACGATCTGGTTGCCGCGTTCCCAGGTTTCGATCATGTAGGGACCGGTGCCGATCGGGTGCTCGAGCAATTCGCCGGTCCCGCCAGTGGATTCGAGATATTCACTGGGTTGGATGCCCAGCGACGAGAACGCCACTTTCGCAGGGACGGCTGGATCGGGAGCGCAGAGCGTGAACTTGACGGTGTATTGATCCACCGCTTCGATGGATTTCATACCGCCGCCGTAATCACAGCTGGGGGCTTCCACTTTCATAGCTTCGAAAGGAGCGGCGGGGGCTTCGGTCGCGGCGGGGGCTTCGGTTGCCGCAGGTCCGCACGCCGCAAGGAGCATGCTCGCGAGGACGAGCAGGGATAGTACATGTAACAGGTTGCGTTTCACGTTTCTCCTCCTAAGAGAAATATAGTTTGGATTCGATTTCTTACAGGGTTGAGGAAATTATAAATATCAGATGAGGGAACGCCTCCTTCCGGATAATGGGCAGATTATACAGCAAAAGAAAAATTAGTAAACAGGCAAGGGCGCGCCCAACCCATTTAACACTACCTGAGAGGGGTTTTTATGCCAAAGACCAGGGATTTGCACCCCACATTTCGGACATTTCCCCTCTGGCGTAACGCGATACTCTTGAATGATGTATCCCCGCCGCTTGACCAAACGGAAGGTGCACTCCGGGCAAAACGTATCCTCATACTCTCCCACCTGCCCCGGCAGGTTCCCCGCGTACACGAATTTCAACCCCGCTTCGCGTCCGATCTCCGCCGCGCGCAAGAGAGTCTGCGCGTCGGTGTTATCCGGGTCGGTCATCTTGTAATCCTTGTGGAACGCGGTCACATGCCAGGGAATATCGCGCGACACTCCGGCGATGAACCGCGCCGCATCCCACAACTCCTCATTCGAATCGTTGAAGCCGGGAATTGTCAACGTCACGATCTCCACCCACAAACCTGAATCATGCGCGCGTTTGATTCCGTCCAGCGCGTTTTGCAGAACGCCGCCCAACTTGCGATAGTTTTTATCTTGCATACATTTCAAATCCACTTTGTAGGCGGAGATGTACGGTCTGATGTATTCCATCACCTCCGGCGTGTTGTTTCCGTTCGAGACGTACGCGCACATCAAGCCCGCCTTCTTCGCCTCCTTGAAAATCTCCACCGCCCACTCGCTGGTGATCAACGGCTCATTATAAGAAGAAACAACGATCGAAGCCTTCGTGTTTCTAGCGTAATCCACCATCCCCTGCGGAGAAATCTTGCGGATGTAGTTGATCGATTCGTCCGAAGATGGGTCGCGCATGGCTTGCGAGGTCAACCAGTTTTGACAAAAACCGCAGTGATAATCGCAACCGAGCATCCCAAACGTCAACGCGTTGACGCTGGGCAACACGTGAAAGAACGGTTTCTTTTCCACGGGGTCGCTTTGAAGCGCCGCGACGTATCCATGCGGCACGCGTAACTCCCCGTCGCGGTTGAAGCGGACTTGGCAAATCCCGCGCCTGCCCGCGCGGATCACACAACGATGTCCGCAGGCAAAACAGCGCACTTCATTATCCGGAAGTTTTTCGTACAGTTCCCCCGTCACAGTCAATCGGTCGAGATATTCGCCAATCGAGGCAGGCATGAGCGCTCGCTTTCACCCTTATAATACTCCCATGCTCACGGTTTGTATACAGGCGGGCGGCGAGTCTGCGCGCATGGGCGAAGACAAAGCGCTCAAAAATTTTCTCGGACGTCCGTTGATTCAGCGCGTGGTCGAACGACTTCAACCGATCGCGGACGAACTCATCGTGACGACCAATCGCCCCGCAGACTTCTCCTTCTTGGGCGCCCGCCTCATCCCGGACCTCAAGCCGGGTCGCGGCGCCTTGGGCGGACTCTACACCGCGATCGTTTCCGCGTCGCATCCGCTGGCCGCGATCGTCGCCTGCGACATGCCTTTCGCCAGCGCAGAATTGATTCGGGCTTCAACCAAAATCATGGACAACGAAAATGTTGACGTGGTGATCGCGAAATCTGATGAAGGCTACGAGCCGCTTCACGCCGTCTATCGCCGCGCGGCTTGTTTGCCGGTAATTGAATCGGCGATCAATTCCGATCAGTGGCGCGTGATCTCGTGGCTCCCGCAAGTTAACCTGCGCGTACTAACCGCCGATGAGATCAAATCCGCCGACCCGGACGGGCTCGCATTTTGGAACGTGAACACGCCCGCAGAATTTTCCACAGCAGAGAGGCTGGCTACCTCACCACCAGCACCGGGCAGGGGGCGTGACCGACAACCTTCTGGCTGACGCTCCCCAGAACCAAGCCCGCCAACCGTCCAAGCCCGCGTGACCCCATAACGATCAGGTCGCATTTGCGCGTTTTGGCGATTTCGATAATCGCCTCAGCGGGGTCGCCCGCAATGAATTCGGTCTGCGTTTTGGCTGGGACCTCACCAACGGCTTCCACAGCGGTTTTCAGAATTTTCTGCGCTTCGTCCAACCGGACATTCATGGCAGATTGGAAATTGGGTTCGCCCAAAAACAATGGCATGGCATCATACACAACCACAATGTGCAACTCAGCGGAATTCATGGCGTGTGTTAGTTGCGCCGCAGTGCGCGCGGCGTTCAAAGCGTGCTCCGAACCGTCTACGGCTAGCAGGATATTGTTGAACATGGCTTCTCCTTTTTGATAGTGTACAATCTATATGAAAAGTATACAGAAAAGACATTTGAATTCAATCAGAGGAACATAGACATGACGTTTACTTCATTGAGCGCAAATCTAAGCCGTGTTCGTCAACAATTCCCTTCGCTCGACCGTCCCGCCATCTTTCTCGACAACCCCGCCGGGACGCAGATCGCCAAGCCCAGCCTTGCTCGAATCAACAAATATCTCCTTGAAAATAACGCCAACCACGAGGGTCAGTTCGAAACCAGCCGCAGATCGGACGCGGTCTTGCATGAAGCGCACGCCGCCATGGCGGATTTTCTCAACGCCTCGCGCCCCGAGGAGATCATCTTCGGCAATAATATGACCACGCTCACCTTGCACATCTCGCGCTCGCTGGCGCGGAATTTGCAGGCTGGCGATAACCTCCTTGTGACGCGCATGGATCACGACGCCAACATCTCCCCGTGGATGCTGATCGCCGAGGATAAAGGCTGTAATTTGCTCTGGGTGGATATTGACGTGGAAGACGGCACGCTCGACCTCGACGATTTCGCTCGCGCGTTGGAACAGAAGCCGAAGATCGCCGCGTTCGGGTACGCGTCGAATTTGCTCGGCACGGTCAACCCGGTCAAGAAATTAACGAAGATGGCGCACGATGCCGGCGCGCTCGTCTACGTGGACGCGGTGCAATACGCGCCGCACGGTCCCATTGACGTGCAGGACATCGGCTGTGATTTTCTGGTGTGTTCATCGTATAAATTTTTCGGTCCGCACGCGGCGGCGTTGTACGGCAAATACGATTTGCTCAACGAACTCAAGGCTTACAAAGTGAGACCCGCGTCGAACGAATTGCCACACAAGTTCGAGACCGGCACACAAAACCACGAGGGCATCGCCGGCGTCCTCGGCGCGCTGGAATATCTTCAATGGTTGGGAACGCAGTTCGGAGCGGACCACGCCTCCCCGTGGAAAGCTCGCGTTGAGCCCAGTCGAAACGAAGCGGGATTCTCAGGTCGCAAGTTGGAGTTGAAACAGGGCATGTCTGCCATGCGCGCGTACGAGACGGAGTTATCCAAAAAGTTGATCGGCATCGTCGAGTCTGTGCCGGGGACGCGCATCTACGGCGTCGCCGATTTGAACCGCCTCGACGAGCGCGTGCCGACGGTTTCATTTACCCTCGCAGGCAAAGACCCCGAGCAAATTGCGAAGGCGCTCGGCGATGAAAATATTTATGTGTGGAACGGGCACAATTACGCGCTGGCAATCGTGGAGCGCCTGGGTCTGCTCGAAGCGGGCGGCATGATCCGCGTGGGACCGGTGCATTACAACACGTTGGATGAGTTGGAGAAATTCGGCGAGGCGTTGCGATCCCATATTTCTTCTGAGTGACGTTTCGGAATTCGCGGAAATTTGTCGGAGACATTCCGCCGCTGATCCAGACTCTGTTCGCCTTCACCTGCACAGGGACGACGATCATCCTGTGGGAGTTTTACGAGAACGCATTCGATTATCTCTTCGGCACGACGATGGTGCGCGGAATGACAGATACCATCGTGGATATGGCTATGGGATTGATGGGGGCGTTGGTGTTGTCGGTGTTGTATCGGAGGAGGTGAGGTTTTTAGAGAAAATTCAATATACAGAAGATGCGTTAATTATGAAACTGAACATGCGTCGCTCAATTTAGTTTTTGATTTCTAACCGTTTTATACATTTTGTCAAAAATTGCGAGAATCTCCGGGTCATCACCGATCTCTGATAAATACCCATCCACATCATCGTAACTGATATGCAAAAACTTATCGAACAACTGTGAGCCGCGCATAATATTTTTGCTGGGCGTGTAAATCGGACCATACCGTTTGGTGGGATTGAAGTAATACAAAATCGGCAACAATTCATTTTTGGTTTGAATCCGATAGCGGACAGCCAAACCAGCCCAAGTTTTTATGAATTTTCTGTTTATGTCAACAAACTTGCCAGTATCATGGTCGTCGTTATATTTCAATTCGGTGTAAACAAGCAAGCCTTCATCCACTTGGAACAACCCGTCAACGTCTTTTGTAATGCCTTGTCTTTGGTCGTCCGCTGCAGCGCGCTCAATTCGTAAAATCTTATCGAGTAACCCCGAAAACATTTTTGAACAATCATCAGGACTATCTGGAAGTTGGCGTTCTGTAATGTAGCTGTCAATCAACGAATCTGTTTCAGGAGTGAAATACAGTTTTATCTTTTTGCCAGAATCCTCCATTATTTTTACGCCAGAGTCTATTTCAACAATGTTCCTCAAAAGTTGTTCGATGAAATTTCCGAATTTAATGTTTAACCCTTGTAGGATGCCGCCAATAATTCGGTACCGAATTGGAACAAAATGAACTTTTTCGGCGTGTTTTTCCGCCATTTTACGGATATTCCTAGATGACATGCTGTCATCCAACATCTCCAAAACGGTTTTGCGGATAATTTGTTTAACTTGGCTGCTCATCGTAGAGACCGTTTTCTATTCTGTATTTTTCGCGCATATCATCAAGGCTTATCAAGCCGCCATTTTCTTGCAAAAACCAATGTTCCCATCCATTGCAAGGCGCGCCATTCATGTAATGACTTCCTGCTTGATGAATGCTTCCTTCAAAACCGTCTGCTGTGCGGAGTCTTGTGTCGGGCTTGATGGTTGCAAAACGAGATTTGTCTTTTGAGAAAAAGAGTTTTTGCCCTGCTTGCAACAAACCGTTTTCGACAAGCGCAGAAAATTCTACTTTTGGCGCCGTTTTACTCTTGCTTTTCACATCAAAAGTTTGCGGGTCAAACAATGCTGGTTGAATCGAATCTATTCGCTTTTGCGCTACTTTTATGTATTTTTCTTCTCTTTCCAAGCCAATCCAATTTCTATGAAGACGTTTTGCGACTGCGCCAGTTGTGCCGCTTCCAAAAAATGGGTCAAGAACTACATCGCCAGGGTTGCTAGAAGAGAGGATGACTCGGTAGAGCAAAGATTCAGGTTTCTGTGTTGAGTGGGCTTTGTCTCCGTTATCATCTTTAATTCTCTCTGAACCTGTAGCCAAAGACAGAAGCCACCAATCAGAACGCATTTGCTTTTCTTCGTTCAAGCCTTTCATGGCTTGATGATTGAAAGTGTATTTTGCGCCTTTTCCAGAACTTGCCCAAATCATTGTTTCATGGGCGTTAGTAAATCGCACCCCGCGAAAATTAGGCATTGGATTGGTCTTCACCCAGATAACGTCGTTCAACATCCAAAAGCCCAGATCTTGCATAACTGTTCCAACGCGAAAAATGTTGTGATAAGAACCAATAACCCAAATCGAACCAGTGGGTTTTAGAACGCGCTTGCAAGCCGATAACCATGCTTTGGTAAATTCATCGTAGGCTTGAAACGAATCGAACTTGTCCCAATTATCGTCAACAGCGTCCACCTTGCTCATGTTGGGACGATGTAACTCATTTTGTAGCTGCAAATTATAAGGCGGGTCTGCAAAAATCAAGTCAATGGACTTTTCGGGCAATGAGTTTAGATTTTTAACACAGTCGCCTTGAAGAATCTGATTCAGGGGCAATTTCATTTTGGGTGTCTCCAAACCCGATTATAAAACCAATTTGTCGCCACATAATTTCAAAGAGTATTTCATTTATTTTCAACCTAAAACAACTCCCTATTCGCCTTCACCCACTCGAACATCAATTCCATTCCCTCTTCGAGGTCAATCTTCGGTTCCCAGCCGAGTTCGTGTTTTGCTTTGCGAAGGTCGGCGTAGAATACTTTCTGGTCGCCGGGACGCCAGCCCTCGCGCGCCACTTCGATTTTTTTGCCGAGCAATTTTTCCAAAATGGGACCGAACTCCGCCCAGATCGCCATCACGTTGCGTTTGCCGCCGCCGACATTGTAAATTTGTCCTTTGGCAACGTCGATCTTTTCGATGGCGGCGTCGTACGCGTCGAGCAGATCGTTCACGTGCAACACATCGCGCACTTGTTTGCCGTCGCCGTAAATGGTGATTTTACGTCCCGTCACTGCGGCGATCATCATCCACGCCAGCCAGCCCTGATCTTCGATGCCGAATTGGCGCGGACCATAAATGCACGATTGACGAAAGACAACCGAGCGCAACCCGTAAATGCGCGCGTAATCGCGCACGTATTGATCGCCCGCGCCTTTGCTCACGCCGTACGGCGAATGGAAATCGAGCGGCTGGGTTTCAGCGCAACCGTATTGCAAATCTTTGTACAGCCAGCGCGTCGATTCTTCGACCAGTTCCACATCGTCCATGCCGCCGTAGACTTTGTTGGTGGACGCGTACAGAAATATGGGATTCCGCTGTGAGAGCCGCGCGGCTTCGAGGGCGTTGAACGTTCCCAGCGCATTGGATTCGAAATCGTCGCGCGGATTCGTGACCGACGTCGTCACCGCGACCTGCCCCGCCAGATGCACGATCACATCCGCAGGTTTGGCTGTCTCGCCGATCAAGTCGGCATTTCTCACGTCCCCAACGACGAGGGCGAATCCGTTTTCCCCGAATTGATCCTTCAACCAGGCAATGTTGCGCGGCGCGCCCGCCCGCGCGAGATTGTCGAAGATGGTGACGCGCTCGCCACGTTGAATCAGCCGAAAGGCGTAGTTCGAACCGATAAATCCCCCGCCGCCTGTAATGAGGTAATGTTTGCTCACGATGTATCCTTAACTCACTTTTCTTGCTCAAAGGCGGTCTGTGACCGCCGTGTTTTGCAGAGGTTATGCCGCAGGATCGCAGACCCTGCGGGAGCATATACAAGGAAGTGCGTGGCGCCCTCTGAGTTTATTCTGCAGTTTCTTTATTCCTGAAACTCATCAACTGCTGGTACACGCCTGAAAGCGTCTGCCCTTCGCGCGAGAGACCGATCGCTCCGACAGTGATGCTGTTGATATAGTTATACAACCGCATGGCGATCGCCGCGGCGAGCGCGGTTGACTCGTCGGGGACGAAGCGGGTGAGGGCGAAGACGATCGCGCCTTCGAACGTTCCCAGCGCGCCGGGCGCCGAAGGGATGGCTCCGCCAAACGCCGCCATCCCCAGCCCGAACATCGCCCAGATCATGTTTGCCTGCGGGAAGAAGGCGCGGATGATGAGGTAGTAGGCGACAATGGAAATCGCCCAGTTGATCGTCATCCAAAACAGGAATTTGACGAAGAGCCAGCCGTCGGTAAGCACGCTCAAGCCAGCGAAGAACGATTCGAGGAAACTG
>JADLBX010000063.1 GCA_020847435.1 Anaerolineales bacterium | reverse complement strand
GGCTCGTCAGACTGCAAAACCAACAGGCTTGTGTCTCTGACGTGAGACCACTACTCAGTTTTCAATGATCTGTCAGGGGGACGAGATCCGTGAACTTACTGGCGAACGCTGATTATATGCTTTTCGATTACTTTGTCAATAGTCGTCAGACAAATTTACCTTAAAAAATTGCCGTTTCATACCAATCGCGCACATGGGATTCGACCAACGCCACCGCCTGATTCACCCCATCCTCAGCACGGATCTTCTTCCCCATTTCATCTGCCCGCTCACCCTCGGCTTGACTCGCCGCATCGGCAATCGCCTTCACGAGTCTGTCCACGCTGAGATCCTTCACCAAGATCGGTTTGGGTCCAGCGCCCACCGCGTGGACACACCTGCCCCAGAACGGCTGGTCTGCGGTGAAAGGCACAACGATATTCGGTATCCCTGCACGCAACCCAGCGGAGGTTGTCCCCGCGCCGCCGTGATGGACGATCATTTTACAACGCGGCAACAACCAGTCATGCGGCGCCGATTCGAGGTAAAGCAAATCGTCCGAGGCTGGTTGATTCACCCTTCCCCACCCCGACAAAATAATTCCTCGATGATTTGTCCGCTTCAGAGACTCACGAATGATTTCATCAATTCGCTTTGCATCACGATTGACCATGCTCCCAAATGAAACGCAAATCGGTTTTTCGCCTGAGTTCAAGAATGACCGCAATTCATCAGGCGGCTTGTAGGCTTCATTGAAATCAAAGAAGAAATATCCCGTCACGTGGACATTCTCGCCCCATTCTCTTGAAGGAAGCAAAACGCTGGGGCTCCACGCGCACAGAATCAACGTCGGAGGGCGAAGCGATGTCCTGAGTTTATCGAAGGGCGGATTTTTGTCAAAAGGAAAATGAAGTTTGCGCTTGGGCAATCCCGCACGGCGGCGGACTTGTTCGTATCCAAATTTTGAAGTCCATTTTGAAATTTGACTCGAAAAAACGTGCGATAAGTAATTCAAGGCGCGGAGTTTCAGATTGGGCAAAGCGACATTGGGATAATCGCCCGTAGGCGTGAACATCGGAAAGGTCTGGATGTGAACATCGGGGATGTGCTTTTCACGCGCAGTGGTGTGCGCGCCGACCGCGTGAGCAAAGGTGTGGATGATCAGTTCGGCGTCGCGGCAGGCTTCATCAACTTGACGCGCAACATCGGCGCCGATCGCTATGGCGTGATCCATCATCTCACGCATTTGCTTGAAAGGATTGAAGCCGACATTGTTCAACCGCCGACTCAAATCTTCGGGGTCGCCAGCCAAAGGCACAAAATGGATGCCATATCCTTCGACGAGATTTTTGAATCGGTGGGGCGCGGCAAGTTTGACCGAATGTCCACGCGCCATCAAGCCAAGCGATAGCGGAAGAAACGGTTGAACGTCGCCGCGTGAGCCGTAGGTGAGGATGGTGATTTTCATTTCGCCCAATTTCGCATGTGCGTTTCGATCAGTTCTACTGCGCGCTCCACGCCATTTTCTTTTCGAACAACTTGCCCAAGCGCGCCTGCCCTTGCATGAATTGCTTCTTGGTCCGCTTCGATGATTGCTTGAGTCAGCCGTTCAACGGAAAGGCGTTTTACAAGAATCGGCTTGGAGCTTACTCCAGCCGCGTGGACGCGCCGCGCCCAAAAAGGCTGGTCGGTCATGAACGGCACGACAACTTGCGGAATGCCCGCTCGCAATCCAGCGGAGACCGTGCCAGCGCCGCCGTGATGGACGATCATTTTACAACGCGGCAATAACCAGTCATGCGGAGCGGATTCGAGATAAAGCAAATCACTTGAAGGAGGTTGGTTCACCATCCCCCACCCAGACAAAATAATCCCTCGATGATTCGTCCGCCTCAGAGACTCACGAATGATTTCGTCAATTCGTTTCGCATCACGATTGACCATGCTCCCAAACGAAACGCAAATGGGAGCATCGCCCGCGCTTAAAAAATTTTGCAACTCGGCAGGCGGTTGATACGATTCGGTTTCATCAAAAAAGAAAAATCCCGTCACGCGGACGTTCGCCGTCCATTCCGCCGAAGGGGGGAGAAGGCTGGGGCTCCACGCGCACAGAATCAACGTCGGAGGGCGAAGCGGATCTTTGTCAAACGGGAAAAAAAGTTTGCGTTTGGGAAATCCCGCGCGGCGGCGGATGTATTCATATCCAAACCGCGAGAGCCACCAGATGATCTTGATGCCTGCAAGATGAGTGAAATAATTCAACGAACGATTTTTCAGATCAGGCAAGACAACGCTGGGATAATCGCCCGTTGGCGCAAACATCGGAAAAGTTTGAATGTGGATGTCGAGGATGTTCAACTCGCGCGCAAGCGTGTGACCGTACACCGCGTGTGAAAACGCATGGATGATGAGGTCGGCGCCTTTGCACGCTTCTTCGCTCTGACGGAAAACTGGTCCGCCCACTTCAAACGCATGACGCAATCCCTCGCGGAGCATCGTGAAAATGTTTTGCCCGCCAGCGGTGATTTTTTGAATCGCATCGGCTGGATCGCCAGGCAAGGGGATGAAAGTTATCCCATATCCTTCGACAAGATTCTTGAACCGCGACGGCGCGGCGAGTTTGACGTGATGCCCCCGTGAAATTAATTTGACGGACAAGGGAAGGAACGGTTGAACGTCGCCGCGCGAGCCGTAGGTGAGGATGGCGATGTTCATGCGGATATTTTACCTTGTGGAAATGCTATACTGGAAATAAAGAAGAAATAAGTTCTCGACGCAGTTGCACTGCGTCGAGGTAAGCGACAGCACAACTGTCGCTTGAACTTTTGAATCACAAGGAGCGACCATGACGAACATAGGCATCTTGCATCCAGGCGAAATGGGAGTTTCCATCGCCGCATCAGCCGTCAACAGCGGACACGGCGTTTACTGGACATCGGAAGGTCGCAGTGACAAAACTCGTGCGCGTGCGGAAAAGTATCATCTGCAAGAAGTTGCATCCATCAACCGTCTTTGCGAAATCAGCGAAACGATATTGAGCGTTTGTCCGCCTCACGCGGCGGAAGATGTAGCGAAATCGGTCGTTCAATGCGGCTTCAAAGGGAATTATCTCGACGCGAATGCCATCGCTCCGCAACGCGCCAAGAGAATCGGCGCAATGATGGAAGCCAACGGCATCCGCTTCATTGATGGAGGCATCATCGGCGGACCTGCATGGAAACCAAACGAAACTTTTCTTTACTTGTCGGGGAAGGACGCAGCGGTAATCGCCGATCTATTCTCGAACGGACCGCTCGAAACAAAAATTATCGGCGATGAAATCGGAAGGGCATCCGCGCTGAAGATGTGCTACGCGGCATATTCCAAAGGGACGACCGCCCTGCTTTCCGCAATCCTCGCCGCCGCAGAGACTTTAGGAGTGCGCGACGAGTTGTACCAGCTATGGGATGCGGATGATCCGAATTTTTCAGAGCAAGCAAACCGCAGAGTAGCGCGCGTCACCGCCAAGGCGTGGAGGTTCGAAGGCGAGATGCACGAAATAGCGGATACGTTTCAGGAGGCGCGCTTGCCAAACGGATTCCACGAAGCGGCGGCGGAAGTTTATCATCGCATTGCAGGCTTCAAAGATTCGCTAGAAACGCCGAAGTTGGAAAATGTTTTAGACGCATTATCGAATAACGAAAACATGATTAACCCCGAACTTAAAGATTCAGCCACAGATTTCACGGATTCTCACGGAGAATAAAATTTCAACCCAAATCGTGCAAAACGAAAGCCGACCAGTCAATACATGGTCGGCTTTTTTCGTGTAAATCCGTGTAATTCGTGGCTAAAAGCTCGAAAGATTAAATTCGGGGCGAGTCATGTTTCATTACATCTCTTGCCTGCCAGACAGCGCTCGCAACAAGGTGTTTTGATCGGCGTATTCCAAGTCGCCGCCCATGGGAAGTCCACGCGCGAGGCGGGTGACGTGCACGCCGAATTGTTTCAATTGATTTTGCAGGTACAACGCGGTGGCGTCGCCTTCCATGCTGGGATTCGTGGCGATGATAACTTCCTTCACTCCCCCATTTGTCACACGAGCCAGCAATTGTTTGATCTTCAAATCGTCTGGACCGACGCCTTCGATGGGCGATAACACTCCCTGCAAGACGTGATACTTGCCGTTGAAGCCAGCCGTCCGTTCGAGGGCTAACACATCGAGCGCTTCTTCGACGACACAGATGAGACTTCCATCCCGCCGCGTGGATTCGCAGATCTCGCATCGCTCACGTCCTGCTTCGGTGATGTTGAAACATTCCTGGCAAAACGCGGTGTTCTTTTTGAGATGCGCCAAGGCAAGCGCGAGATCGTCCGACACGTCGTCGGTGGCGCGGAGGAGGTAGAACGCCAGCCGCGAGGCGGATTTGGGTCCGATGCCAGGTAAACGCTCGAGGGCGTTGATGAGGGATTGGATGGATTCGGGGAGGAGCATATATGTACTCGTAGGGGCACAGCGAGACGATTCAGGACAAAACAAAAATCGGTTTCGCTGTGCCCCTACGCATCGATTCTAGAAAGGAAGCCCACCCGCCAGCGGACCCATCAACTTTTGCTGGAGTTCGCGCGATTGGTCGAGAGCCATATTGACAGCAGACAAGACCATGTCTTGCAGAATCTCCGCATCGGCGTCTTTCATGAATTCAGGCGAGATTTCGACGGATTTGCATTTCTGGTCGCCCGTCATCACGACCTTGATCGCGCCGCCGCCCGCCGTTGCCGTGACGGTTTCCTCGGCGAGTTTCGCCTGCGCCTCTTCCATTTGTTGTTGCAGGCGTTGCAATTGCTGCATCATCCCAGCCTGCCCGCCCATTTGCGGTCCTTTGTTGAATCCTTTTGCCATTGAATACTCCTCTAAAATTATCCTTGGTGGAAACTAATCCCACCATGCTTCTAAAAGCACATAAGATTTATCTTCCACCTCCGATGTTCCCAACATTTCTGCCGCTGTAGTTCCGCCAATCCAACTGACTTCATCAGCCTGAAATTGTTCTCGCATGATCTCTTCCAACTCGAAACCCCAGCCATCCTCGGGGTAGACGTAAAGCGTATCGGCGTGCCAATGCCCGTCGTCCATATCGCGAAGAGAGATGAAGTTGAGCGGCAACAATACTGCGCGCCACATTTTATGGTTCGCTCTCAACCATTCCGCAATTTTCCTTCCATTGAAAAAATTGAAGTTGGTTTTGGCGATGATATCGAGTTGTATTTCCTGCGATTCGCTGATTTTCTTCTCAGGCAATTGAGGCACAGGAGGGACGATAAATTCGATCTTCACATCTCGTCGTTTCTTTTCGCTTTTGTCATTCTTTTGAGTCATCATCAACCTCAATTACCAATTACGAATTACGCAATACGAAGTACGAAGTAACCACAATCGCTTCGTCACCGCCGCCAACGAACGGCGGCTCCGCTCAGCGCGGTATCAATCCTGCATATCCACGATCTCGCCGCCGTGTTGGATGGCGGTTGCGACCATGCCATCTTGCGCCACGTGCGGAGGGATTTTGCCTTTGGCGTTCGTCACCGTGCAACGGATGGACACGTCCACGCCGAATTGATCCTTGATCAGTTTTTGGATCGCTTCGATTTGGTCGGGCTTGTCAATTTTTGAAACCAGCACATCGCTCGCCAGCCCGAGAATGAGCGTGCTTTCATGCACGTCGATCATCCTGACCGAGTTCATCAACGCCGACAGATTCGCTTGCGACTTCGGCAACGCGGCGGACATCGGCTTCCACGCTTTGATAACATCGCCAACGTTCAAGGCGGGTTTTGCGAATGATGGCGTTTGCGCTTCGTCTTCGCTCCCTTCGGTCGCTCCGCTCTGCGCGAGAGATTGAGGCTGAGATTCCGCTTTCGAAACAGAGGCAGGCTGAGGCTTGGACTGACGCGGCGCTCCCTGTGGCGATGAAATCGAAGGTTGTGGCGATTCGGTCGGAGCGTCCAGCACATCCGCTAGCGCGAGTTCCAGACTCAATGAAGGTTGCCAGCCGCCGCGCAGATCGGTGGCGGCGTTGTTGAACGCTTTCATCATCCGCAAGACATCGCTGGTGGTGAAAGATTTGGCGTGCGCTTGCATCTGCTTCTTGACATCCGCCGTGGCTTCGACTTGATTCGTGTTGCCCATTTGGATGAGCATCAGCCCGCGCAGATATTCGACGACCTGCCGCGCCAGCGAACGCGGATCGGCGCCCGCATCGAGCGCCTTGTGAATGGACTCAAGCCCATGCGCGGGATCGTGATCGGCGATGGCATTCAGCACATCCAGCACCGATTGACTCGTGGCTGTGCCGAGGACTTGTTGCGCGAGAGCGAGCGTGATTCGTTCGCCCGTTGAAGAAAGTTGATCGAGCAGGGATTGCGCGTCGCGCATCCCGCCCGCTGAGTTGCGCGCAATTTGAATCAGCGCGTCGTCGTCGGCTTGGATGTTTTCGGCTTGGATGATGTGTTTGAGGTTGGCGACGATCTCGTCAACGGGAACGCGGCGGAACTCGTGGCGCTGACAACGCGAGAGAACCGTCGCGGGGATTTTGTGAATCTCGGTGGTGGCTAACACAAAGATGGCGTGCGGCGGCGGCTCTTCGAGAGTCTTGAGTAAGGCGTTGAACGCCGCCGTCGAAAGCATGTGGACTTCGTCAATGATGTAGATTTTGTATTTGCCCTGCGACGGCGAGAAATTGATCTTGTCGCGCAGGTCGCGGACGTCATCAACGGAGGTGTTGGACGCCGCGTCGATTTCGATGAGGTCAAGGAAACGATTCTCGTTGACGGCTTTGCAGTTTTCGCACTCGTTGTCGGGTCGTTTGGTCGGGTCGGGATTCGTGCAGTTGACCGCTTTCGCCAAGAGACGAGCCATCGTCGTTTTGCCCGTCCCGCGCGAGCCTGCAAAAAGATACGCGTGCGCGACGCGGTCTGCCGCGATGGCATTCTTGAGCGTGGTGACGACGTGGTCTTGTCCCACGACGGAGTCCCATGATTGAGGTCGATATTTTCTATAAAGAGCTTGTGACATTCGTTACTGTCTCAATTCCTATTGCATCAAATTTAGATCATTCCCATGTTTTATTGGCAGTTGCTAACTGCTTTTGAACGATCTGACTTATCTCTGAGTCCTTTTCATGAAATGGCAGGTTTTGCCCAGCTTCAATTGAAGCTAAAGCATACATTGATTCAAAAACAAGTCTTCCGTGTTGTACATTCTTCTTCAAATATGCAATAACTTCTAGGTTGTTTCCAAACGAAATCAGAGTGCGAAGAGCATACATCTGGAAAAATGATGGGGGCGGGTTTGTTAAGCTAGGTTTTTCAATCTCAGCGATAATAAGTCTTGATGCATCTGGATATTTGTCAATCTGGTACAGAGCCCAAGCAATTTTTACAATTCTTTCTTGAAAATATTCGTGCCTAAATATGAATAACAAGTTAAGAAAGATTATTTCCAGCCATCTTTTCACCTTCGTTCTTTTGAGTTCCTTTTTTAGCAACTCGCCAGCTGATTGCAAACGCAAGTAACCCGCTGCTTCAATCGAGTTATTGCTATGACCTGATTTCGGAATACCACTCAATATGAGTTTTTCTGCCTCTTTAAACTCTTCACCAACAAGCCTTAACAGCGCAGCAATGTCTAAACCATCATGCCATTCGCCGAAGGTTTTCGGAAAGCAAGTTCTAACAAAATCCTCAAAATCTTTAGATGGCATATCTGACCTCTTACGGCACTTTATACACCGCTCTCACATTTCCACTAGGATCAAGCAACTGCGCTTCTTCGCCGGATTCCCAAACAGGATTGGTCATGCCCCAGTATAAATCAATGACGGTGTTCGTTCCAGCAATCGTATGGATCTGCACCGCGCCGCCGCTGTTCAATGTGAGGTTCGGGAAGACGAAAATATTCCGATCCGAGTCTTGCAATATCCAGTTTGCCAGATTCAACGGTTCATCGCCCGCGTTGCGGACGACAACCGACTCGGCGGTCAACGTCCCCGCGCCGACGATGCTGACGATCTCGACGGGGATGTCCACTTGCGGGCTGAACGCGGCTGGGGTGGCTGACTCAAGTTGAGCGGGCGCGGCAGGCTGAACCGGGGAAAGAACCGCCTGTCGGTAATTGCGGTCATACCAGAAAAGGATCGCGCCGGTCACACAGGCAGAGATAAAAACGTTCAGCAATAAGTAAAGAAGAAGTCGGCGGCGATCCATTGTGATTGAATCATAGCACAGATTATCCGTGATTCAAATAAAAAATCCTGCATTGATTTCAACGCAGGATTTGATTTCAACAACAGCCGTTACGGCAGGCGCGTCATCTGGAAATCGTCGAACGAAACGTTCGCGCCGGATTCTTGCTCCTCGCCGCTCCACACGAAAACGGCGGCATTCCCGGAAGTGTACGTGGTATCCACCGCGCTGGCGACCTGCGAACCGTTCACGTACAGCGTCAACGTGCCGTCGCTGGCGCAATCCGCGCCGATGCGATAAGACGATTCGTTCACAGGGATCAAATCTGAATTCGCCCATTGATCGTTGTTGGTGAGGAATACATCGTCTGCCGCCAGTTGCGACTTGCCGATGGCATATTGACCGGCCGGGGTGACGGCGAAATAATACGAAACATTGGTCACTTGCATGTTGCAGATCACCCCGAACGCGGTAGTGCTATCCGTACTGCTATTGAGCGCGGTCACCTCGAGGTGGACGTTCGAGTAATCCTCATCGTTGGGCGTGCTCCACACAAAATAATTGGTGCGGAAGACAATGAACTGCAACGCATCATTTGCATATTCCACCGAGCTATCCGCGTCGGTGCCGGTGCCCCACGTGGCAGACGAGAAATCATCGCTCAATACTACGTTACTCCCCAGCCCGCCGGGCAACTGGCAGGCAAGCGCGGCAACTGCAAGTACAACCACCGCAAAAAGAATTCGGCTACTTTTCATTTCACATTCTCCTTTGTCAAAATATGCGCGGAATTTTATCATCAAGCCAGCATGATTCGATAGGACATTCGTAGGGATTGATCTCAGCGACTCAGCGTCAGCGCGACCCAATCGCCTCTTTGCCGCCACTCGGTCAAATGCAGACGTTGGGCTTGCGCCGCCTCTAGGACGCTTTTCTTCTGGTCTTGCAGGATGCCGCTTAGGATGAGCGCGCCATCGGCTTCGACCAACTCCGCCAGCCCCGCGTCAAACAGGCGGACGATGACCGGCGCGAGGATGTTCGCCACAACCAACGGCGCGGACTTGAACGGGAACTTCCCGTCGAGAATCTCCGTCACCGAGCCCACGCCGAGGATCAACTCCTCCCCCACGTCGTTGAGGTCCGCGTTCTCGCGCGAGTTCTTCACCGAGTCCTCGTCAATATCCACTGCAAGGACTTGCTTCACGCCGAGTTTCAGCGCGGCGATCGAGAGGATTCCGGATCCGCAACCGACATCAATACAGGAAAGAGGCAAGCCTGCCCTGAGCATCGTCGAAGGGGCGAAAGACTCGCTCTCTTGCCTCTTGCCTCTTTCCTCGAAATCTTTTTCCATCAACTCCAAACACAACTGCGTCGTCGGGTGTGTCCCCGTCCCAAAGGCCATGCCGGGATCGATCTTGATGGCTGCGCGATTCGGTTCCGGCGACGCCATCCATGCGGGCAGGATGAGGAGGCGCCCGCCGATACGAATCGGCTTGTAATGGCTCTTCCAAGCCTCCATCCAGTTTTGATCCGCGATTTGTTTGTAGGTCGGCGCGGGCAGAGGCTGGATCATCCCCAAATAAAACAGCGACTCTTCGAGCTTTTGCCGTGTCTCCTCGAGTTGGTCGTTCACTTCCAAATATGCGCGCACAGTGATGGGTCCCGTTGGCGTGCCCGCGTCCTCCTCGCCGTTGTACTTCACGCCCTGCTCAGTCATCACGCCGTTGGGCGCGAAGCGCGCGAACACGTCCGCCACCGCTTCGGCGAGTTCGCCGTCCACCGTCATCGAAACTTCAAGCCAGTTCATTTCTTGTCCGCCTGATAAAAACGGATCTGCGCCTTTTCCAATGTGATCAAACCAGCCTGAATATGCTCGTCAATCGCCTCGAAAAAATTTTCAAGTTTCTCTTTTGTGTCCACGATCTCAACGACCATAGGCATATCTCCTGAAAGTTGTTCGACCTTGAACGTATGAATGACGCGTGTATTTGCGCCGAATCCCATCACGCCGCGCAGAACGGTCGCGCCGGCAAGACCGTGTTCGCGCGCTTTCAAGACCAGCCATTCGTAGAGCGGTCTGCCTTCCTGCTTGTCCGATTCGCCGATGAAAATACGGAGAAGATAACCTTCTTCTGGTAGTTGCATGATTACCTCCAAATCAAATAAGAAAGGGTGCGACCAAGCCACACAGCGAACAGACCGAGAAATAGATTCAAGCCAACGTTCGCAAAGGCATTCAGCATTTGACCGTCGCGCATAAGGTTTAGGGTTTCATTCCCAAACGAAGAAAACGTGGTAAATCCGCCTAAAATTCCGATAAATACGAAGGCGCGTTGTTCGCTGGAAAAGACGCCGCGGCTTTCAACCAATTGAGACAGAAACCCAATGGCGAAACATCCGATCACATTGACCGCCAGAGTGCCAAACGGAAAGAGGCTTTTGGAGGATTGTTGAACGTACCCGCCAAGCAGGTAACGCATGGCTGAGCCGATGAAACCGCCAACACCGACATACAAAATAGTATTCATGAGCCGCTCCAAATATTTTTGTGAACCGAGCGGATCAAATCTTTCTCATCGAACAACATCGGCGGCAGGTCGTTGACGTCGAAATATCGAATCTCGGAAATTTCGTAGCTTTCCTTGAATTTGCCACCGACAACTTTACATAAATATACCAACCCGACATGTTGATAGTAGGGAGAACTGTGCGCCAGCAACAACCGAATCACTTCTATTTTTAAACTGGTCTCTTCATAAAACTCGCGGACAATCGCGTCGGCGGGCTGTTCGCCATATTCCAATCCGCCGCCGGGAATGCCCCACGCAAATTTACGATAGGTGTGTTTGAACAACAGCGCTTGTCCATGCTCGTCAAATATCAGCGCGGCAACCCCCACGCCAAATCGCGGACGCAGGAACCGCGCCGCCAGTGCGTGCGCCCACAACGGAAACGCCTTCCAAATTCGCATCAAGGTTTTCATCATAAAAGTCCCCGCATTATAAAACACAACGCGCGGAGGAGACTCCGCGCATCGGTTTCACTTCTGCGATTAAACATTCCCCCGGTACCGCCTCCATCAACTTCACTGGCGCGAAGGCGCTACCGCCAAAATGCAGGGACGAAAGTGCGTAGCGCCGTATCCACGATCAACGCCAGCGCGAAATAGTTGCTGAACGCGCGGTTATGCACAAAACACACCGTCGAAAACCAGCGGGGCCAGATCGGATATCCCGCCGGCGGCTGGCTCGGACGCGGCTTGGAAAGGCGTTGGAGTGCGACCAGCGCTGGTTTATAAGCAAGGAAGACCAACAGCATCACCGGCGTCAAGAAATGGATTGCAAACACAAGGTAGAGCATAATGATGTACGAGATGAGGATCGAGCCCATAGTCACGTAACGAGCCAGCGTCTCGCCGAGCAGGACGGGCAGTGTTCGCACGCCTTTGAGCGCGTCCTCTTTTCCTTTATCCGTATGCTTGCCGAGATTGATGCTCATCACGTTCAACCCGACGGGCAGGCTGGCGAGAACTACCGTCCAGCTCCAGACGCCGGTCAAGACGTAGAACACACCGCCGATCATCAACGGTCCCCAAATCACGAAGATGGATAACTCGCCGATGCCGATATATTTCAACGGATAGGTATAAAATAGCAGGATGAACGCTCCGACGCCGAACAGCCAGGCAACGACCGGCGCGAAGTCGGTGATGTACAACGCGTATAAGCCGGAGAGCGCGGCGAGCAATCCGCTCACGCCAAACCAGAGCAGATGCGTGGATTTATCCCAGAATCCCTGCGCCAGCGGATGCACGCCATACTGGGTGCGGAAGTAATTATCCTTGTCAATGCCGCGGCTAAAATCCGTATAATCGTTGATCAGGTTGTTCGCGCCGTGCGCGATGAAAAGTCCCAGCGTGAGGATGCACCAGGCGAGGAGGTTGAAGGCGCCGTTATTCGCCCGCAGGTATTGCCAGGCTAACAATCCGCCGATCAAGCCCGAATACAGCGTGACCGTCCCAACGGCGGAGCGGGTGGCGATGAACCATTTGGAAAGGACGTCGAGCGCGTCCCAGTCTTTTTTGTCTTCCATTTGGATCAACTGCGAAAGCGATTTGCGCCACATGGCAAATGTTGAATTCATCCGGTCTCCTTTGTCGAACGAAAAATATTGAAACAAATTATATACCGAAGACGGCGGCTCGGGCAATAAAAGAAAGACATCGGTTGCACAGCCGCCCGCTTCATCAAACTCAAGGAGTTATCATGCGCATCCCCCAAACCGGGCTTTCCAAACAGGAAATCCTCGCCGCCCTGCAAGCCTTCAAAACCCGCGACATGGACTGGAAAGCGGGCAAGGTATTCGGCTATGTTTACAACCCGGGCGAGGACCCCGCCGAAGTCATGAAAGAAGCGTATCTCGCCTACCTCACCGAAAACGGACTCGACCCGACCGTCTTCCCCTCCCTGCTCAAAGTGGAAACCGACGTCGTCCGCATGATCGCCACACTTCTGCGCGGCGATGCCAACGTGGTGGGGAATCTCACCTCCGGCGGGACCGAATCGATCATGCTGGCGGTGAAGACTGCGCGCGACCAAGCCCGCGTCGAAAAGCCGCAGATCCGGGAACCGGAAATGATCCTGCCCAGGACCGCGCACGCCGCCTTCCACAAAGCCGCGCATTACCTCAGCGTTAAACCTGTGGTGGTGGAGATTGACCCCGCCACGTTCAAAGTCCGCGCCGAGGATATGGAAAAGGCGATCACCGCCAATACGATTCTGCTGGTCGCGTCCGCGCCGAATTATTCGCAAGGCGTGGTTGACCCCATCGCGGATATCGGCCGTCTCGCTCAAAAACACAACCTGCTCTTTCACGTTGACGGCTGTGTGGGCGGCATCCATCTTTCGTTCATGCGAAAACTTGGATACGACATCCCCGACTTCGATTTCAGCGTGCCGGGCGTGACGTCCATTTCCGCCGACATGCACAAGTACGGTTACGCCGCCAAGGGCTGTTCGGTTGTGATGTATCGCAGTAAGGAACTGCGTAAATATCAGATCTTCGCCTGCAGCGACACGCTGGGCTACACCCTCATCAACCCCACCGTGTTGAGCAGTAAAAGCGGCGGTCCATCTGCGGGCGCGTGGGCGATCCTCAACTTCCTCGGCGAAGAGGGTTATAGCCGCATCATCAAAACGGTGCAGGACGCGACCAAAAAATTGATTGACGGAATCAACTCCATCCCCGGCTTGCGCGTGCTGGGACAACCCGTCATGTGCATGTTCTCCTTCGCTTCGGACGAGATCAACGTCTACCAACTGGCGGATGAAATGGGTCGGCGCGGCTGGTATTTGCAGGGACAGTTCTCCACGCCTCTGACTCCCCGCAACCTGCACATCTCGGTCAACTTTGGCAACGCCGACCGCGCCGACGCCCTGCTCAGCGACCTGCGCGCCTGTGTCGAAATCGTCAAAGCCAAACCGCCGATTGACACGGACGCGATCAAAGCCCTGATCGGCGGGGCGCTTCAAAGTCCGGACCCCGAAGCGGCATTCAATCAACTCGCCGCCTCCGCCGGGTTGACCGGAACAAGTCTCCCCAGCGAACTGGCGTTCATCAACGAAGCGTTGGACGCTCTGCCCGACTCAATTTGCAATCTGATCCTGACCAATTTCTTCAACGACTTGTACGTGTAATTACCCCGCCGCCGAGCCATCACTCGATTATCGTGTAGCGCAATTTGCTAAATTGCGCTTGGCAAATTGGCAATTTGCCTACAACTTTAACTTATTGAGGTACTGTTGGCGCAAAACAAAAACGAGCGGACTCACCTCCGCTCGCTGCATGATTTACTCCAAGTCCATGAGCTTTCAACGCAAGTATCACGAATTTGCAAATGCCGCAAATAAACCCAAAATATATGCGTAATTCGTCCCTTTGCGCCATTCGCGTTCTAAATTATCGCAGCCTGCCAATCTCCAATCTCCTACCTTCTACAACAACTTGTCATTTCAACCATTTGATTTTTATTTCGCTTGTCAATGACTTGAACTCTTTATCGCCGGTCACGAGTTCTCCATTCCGTTCCTTTGCCAACGCAGCGGCGAAGCAATCGCCGTAAGAAATATTTCCTTGCGTTTTGTACACCGCCGCCTGTCTCGTCAATTCCCATCCGACATCCACGATCTCAATCGGCATAGATTGGATTTCACGCATATACGCGTCCGCCGTTCCCATCGATTTCCTTCGAGCAATGGAATACCAAACCTCGCCAGCATTCACTGTACACATGGCTAGGTCAATTTCGCCCTCTATTCCCTGAAGAATCAAATGTCGAACCACGTCTGCGCCCGCTTCATTTTGAAAGAACGCCAAAAGCGCATACGCATCAAGCACGACGGAATTTTGCATCTTCCTTCTCCCTGTCCTTCCGACGTTCCTCCAGCAAAACCTCCAGCGCGCCCGATCCCTTTAGAGACCCTTGTAATTTCTTGAGATAATCCTTTGTAATGGGCCGTAGAATGATCTCATGCTCATTGTCTATGATCGCAATGCGAGTATTAGGTGTGATCCCAAACTTACGACGCAACTCGGCGGGAATGACAATCTGCCCTTTGACGGTAATATATCCTTCCATAAAGTATCCTTTCTGCTAGAGTCAGTTTACCATTAGGAAATTTGTAAGTCAACGACAAATTTGTAATACAAATCCTACAGGCATTACCAAAAACAAAAAAACGAGCAGACCCTCCTCCGCTCGTCAATCTCCAATCTCTAGTCTCTAGTCTCCAACCCCCAATTCTCTAATTCTCCAATCCTCTCCTCCCTCAATTACCACTTACCCACCCCCAAACGTCTCTCCCAACCAATCCAAAAATCCCTTCTCCTGCGGCTTCACCGTCGTGCCTAGACTCTCCGCCAATTTCTCGAACAACTCACGTTGCTCCTTCGTCAACTTGGTTGGCACCGCCACATTGACCAGCACCAGCTGATCGCCGCGACCGTTCCGCCGTACGAACGGCACACCTTTGCCTCGCAAGTGAAAAACTTTGCCAGGCTGAGTCCCAGCAGGGATTTTCAACTTCTCGTCGCCGTCAATCGTCGGCACGTGAATCTCCGCGCCTAACACGGCTTGCGCCACGTTGATATCGAGATTCAACAAAATATCGTTCTCACGCCGCTTGAAAAATTTATGCGGCTTCACATCCAGCACGAGATACACACTCCCGTTCGGACCGCCGTTTTCGCCAGGGCTCCCCTCCCCCGTCAAACGGATCTGCGTCCCCACATCCACACCCGCAGGGATTTGCACCTTCTTCTTTACTTTCTTGCGTTCCAGCCCGCCGCCGCGACAAGTCTTGCACGGAGTGGAGATCGTCTCGCCGCGTCCGTTGCACGTCGGGCAAGTGGACGACTGCACCATCTGACCGAGAAAAGTCTGCCGCACCGTCCGCACTTCGCCCTGCCCATGACACGTCGCGCACTTCACAGGCGACGTGCCAGGCTCCGCGCCGTTGCCGCCGCAGTGTGAACAAGTTTCGTCGCGCGTAAACTCGATTTCCTTTTCAACGCCGAACACCGACTCTTCAAACGTCAGCGTGACCTGCATTTGCATATCGCGCCCACGCCGCGGCGACCGACGTGAACGTCCGCCCCCCGTCGAAAATCCAAACCCACGGAACAAGTCCTCGAAAATATCGCCGAAGTCCGCTGTGTAATCGTGGAAGCCGCCCGCGCCGCCCAGTCCCGCCTTGCCGAAGCGATCGTAGCGCGCCCGCTTATCCGCGTCCGAAAGCGCTCCGTACGCCTCGTTGATCTCTTTGAACTTTTCCTCCGCGCCCGCGTCCTTGTTCACATCGGGATGATACTGGCGCGCGAGTTTACGGAACGCGCCTTTGATCTCGTCATCGCTCGCGTTCCGTCCCACGCCTAGAGTGTCGTAATAATCTCGATCAGACATACTTATCAGCAAGTAGACAGTGGCTCCTCACCACTTTCCACTTTCTATTCCTTGACTTCGCCCTCAACCACATCAGGGTTTTCACTGGATGAAGAACCCGCTTCGCCCTCAGGGACGGCTGATTCGCCGTAGGCGCTTGCTCCAATCTTTTGAATGACCTGCCCTAGCGCGTCCGTGGCGGCTTTGATCGCCGACACATCCTCACCCTCCGCCGCTTTCTTCACCGCCGCGACATTCGTCTCGATCTCGGTCTTGACCTCAGCAGGAACTTTATCGCCGAACTCACGCAACGCCTTCTCCGCCGCATAGACGGTGTTATCGGCATGGTTGCGCGCTTCGATCAACTCTTTGCGCTTGCGGTCCTCTTCGGCGTGAGCCTCCGCGTCCTTTTTCATTTTCTCCACCTCGGCGTCAGACAAGCCCGACGACGCGGTGATCGTGATGTGTTGCGAACGTCCCGTCGCCTTATCCTGCGCGCTGACTTTGAGGATGCCGTTCGCGTCCACATCGAACGTCACTTCGATCTGCGGCACACCGCGCGGCGCGGGAGGAATCCCATCGAGGATGAATTTGCCCAGCGACTTGTTATCCGCCGCCATCGGTCGCTCGCCTTGCAAAACGTGGATTTCAACTTGTGTCTGGCTATCGGTCGCCGTGGAAAAGACTTGCGATTTGCGAGTCGGAATCGTCGTGTTGCGTTCGATCTGCGTGGTGGCGACGCCGCCCAACGTCTCGATCGAAAGCGACAGGGGCGTAACGTCGAGGAGCAAAATATCTTTCACCTCGCCGCCAAGTACGCCAGCCTGAATCGCCGCGCCAACCGCGACCACTTCATCGGGGTTGACGCCTTTGTGCGGCTCCTTGCCAAAGAACGCGCGCACGCGGTCTTGCACGGCGGGCATACGCGTCATGCCTCCCACCATCACCACTTCGTGAATGTCGCCCGCGCTCAATCCAGCGTCGGACAAAGCCTGCTTGAGTGGAGCAATCGTACGGTCAACGAGATCCGCTGTCAGCTGTTCGAGTTTGGCGCGGGTGAGGGTCATCACCAAATGTTTGGGACCCGTCGCATCCGCTGTCAAATACGGGAGGTTGATCTCCGTCTGCATCGTGGTCGAAAGTTCGATCTTCGCTTTCTCGCTGGCTTCTTTCAATCTCTGCAACGCCTGACGATCGTTGTGCAGATCAATACCGCTATCTTTTTTGAATTGCTCGATGAGATGATCCATGATTCGCAAATCGAAATCGTCGCCGCCGAGGAACGTGTCGCCGCTCGTCGCGCGGACTTGGAACACGCCGTCGCCCACATCGAGAATCGAAATGTCGAACGTGCCGCCGCCGAGGTCGTAGACTGCGATGATCTCGTTCTTCTTTTTATCGAGACCATACGCCAGCGATGAAGCCGTCGGCTCGTTGATGATGCGCAGGACTTCGAGTCCAGCGATCTTGCCCGCGTCCTTGGTCGCGTTGCGTTGCGCGTCGTTGAAATACGCAGGGACGGTGATGACCGCCTGCGTGATCGGCTCGCCGAGGTAGGCTTCCGCGTCGCGCTTGATCTTGGCAAGGATCATCGCCGAAACTTCAGGCGGCGAATAATCTTTCTCGCCGAGTTGCACGCGCACATCGCCGTTGTCTGCCGCTTTCACCGCGTACGGCACGCGCTTCTTCGTCCGTTCCACTTCGGGGTCGTCCGACTTGCGCCCCATGAAGCGCTTTACCGAAAAGATCGTGTTCTGCGGATTCGTGATCGCCTGATTGCGCGCCACGCGCCCGACGAGTCGTTCGCCATTCTTGTTCACCGCCACAACAGACGGAACAAGCCGCTCCCCCTCCGCCGACGGAATCACAACGGGTTCGCCGCCCTGCATTACCGCCGCAACGGAGTTGGTCGTGCCTAAGTCAATACCGATGATTTTTGCCATGAAATAAGGTCTCCTTAATTATCGTCATCTTTCAATTTGAATTCTGTTTTCTCAAGAATTGAGCCTTTTGGCCAGACCAATGCTGTCGCAACGGCTAATTTCTGAAGTTTATTCGGATCAACAACTCGTTTATGCGCCCAACGACGCCAACGAGGAACCATAAATGACCACCACAGCCAAGCAATTAAAGGTCCAAGAAAAATCAATATCAAAGAGAGTAAGTAATATTCGAAAGCGAGAGCAAATATAGCCAGAATTATTCCGCCAATTATGATAAGGAACACAGGCACATTTATAACCAACTGACCAACCAACAAGGCCACGCCAACGCTCAATGACTTATTTGGGGATTGAAATTGTTGCATGAGTATATGTCGCTTCCGATATGTCGCGATAAACCATTATTGCGCGACCCGCACCAACGCAGGGCGTATCACGCGCTCGCCGAGCATGTATCCGTTTTGCACCACTTCGATCACTTGCCCGCTTTCAAAATCTTCGTTGTGTTCGTGCGAGATTGCTTCGTGGAATTTCGGATCGAACTCGGCGCCTTGGGCTTCGATCCGCTTGATGCCTTCCACGTCCAAAATATTTTGAAACTTGCGCGCGATCAATTCGATGCCGTTTGCCCACGCGTCATCCGCTGGGCGATTATTCAGGGCGCGTTCGAGATCGTCAAGCACGGGCAAAATCTTTTTGACGATGTCGCCCTTCATCGAAGCGAACGTCATTTCGTTGTCGCGTTCGACGCGTCGTTTGTAGTTTTGGAAATCCGCCTGCGAACGCTGCCAGCCCTCGACGCTTTCCGCCAATTTATTTTCGGCGTCTTCGAGTTGACGTTTCAACGCGTCGACATCCACTTGCGGCTGTTCATCCATCTCGGGCATTTCCGCCTCTTCGATCTTGATCTCGTGTGTTTCGTGCTTTTGATTCTTCTTAGGTGTCATGCTCTTTCTCTCTTTAGGTTAATTCGCTTTTGCTACACAGTACCGCAAGGTTTACCTTGCCTTTGCTTGCTTTACTACAATCATTCGCAAAGTGAACTTTGCGGTACAGATGCGTCGCGTCCATTATTCGCCTGCGATCCGATCATTGACCAGGTCGCTCAATATCCCAGCCACGTAACGGACGGTGGGAATCGTCTTCGTGTACGACATCCGCATGGGACCCAGAACACCGAGCGTACCCGTCGCCATACCGGGGACTCCGTAGCGTGCGATGACCATCGAACACTGACGCAGTTCCTCCCACTCGCCCTCGCCGCCGATGATGACTTGCAAACCGCCGATGTTGCTGTTGGTTGTTGTGCGCGCCAACAAATCTTGCAACGTGGATCGTTCTTCGAATATTTTCAAGGCGCGCCGCGCTTCGTCGGCTTCAGCGAATTCGGGTTCGGATAAAACGTTGGTCAAGCCGTCGGTATAAATTTCGCCCGAGGCGCTGGAGGTGGCGCGTCGCATCTCTTGCGCGATGAGGGTGAGGATATCCTGGTCGAGCGCGTCGGGGCGGGCTGGGAGGGCGGAGATCGCGTCTACGGCGAGAGCAGCCAAAAGGGCGTTAAGACGCGCAGCGGTCTGACTGAGGCGGTCTTGAGTTACGGGTTCCGCAAGAGTCAGGATTTGTTGGCTGACTTCGCCTCCTGCCATCACCAAGACCATGAGCACTTGCCGTCCTTGCGTGGAGATGAGTTCGACATGTTTGTAGCGCGCTTGCTCGGAATGAGGAGCGGTGATGACCGATACGCCTTGCGATTGATGCGCGAGGATAGATGCAGCGAGCGTCATCCACTGGTCCACGTCGGCGCGGGATTGGTGAAATTGGTGTGAGATGGTGTGTTGCACCGACGCGGGAAGTTCGGCATTGTGCATCATCTGGCTAACGAAGTAGCGATAGCCGTCTTCGGTCGGGACGCGTCCTGCGGAGGTGTGCGGCTGACGCAGATAGCCCATCTCGGTCAGCGCGGACATTTCGTTGCGGATGGTGGCTGGCGAAAAATCGAGGCGGTAATGTTCCATCAGCCGCTTCGAGCCGATGGGTTGCGCCGATTCGATGTAATCACGGATAATTAATAGAAGTAAGTTCTTCTGGCGTTCGGTAAGTTCGATCATGATTTCACACAATTAGCGCTCTCGGGTTGAGAGCGCTATTTTTTATGGGATGTATGATAAACGAGGCAAAAAGGGAAGTCAATAAGAAGTGTATAAGAAAATGCCTGCCGATTGGAAAGGCAGGCATTCGTTATTCTATGGCTTTGGCGCCGAACTCCAGTCTGGGTCGAAGTCAACGCCTGGGTCGTCGGTGAGGCGTGTGCGGTTGCCGCCCGTAGCGGAGGAATAATAGATATCGCGGTTGCCAAATTCGTTGGAGCTTTCGAAGGTGATCCACAACCCATCCGGAGAAAATTCCACGTCTTCGATGGGCGTGGGCAAATTCAATTTAACAGGCTCACGCGCGGTAAAGTCGGCGAACGGGATGCTCATCAACCACGGGCGCCCGGGTCCGAGATTACGTTGGTTGAAAAAGATCGTCGTCCCGTCGGTGGACCAGAACGGCAGGTAGTCCCATAGAGTTTGTCCGCTCCGAACTAATTGGGCATTATCCCTGCCGGTGGCGCTCATCACCCAAACTTGAAAGGCTTCGAGGCGCTTCACCGTGTAGACGATCTGCTTTCCATCGGGAGACCAGGAGGGCTGTGTGTTTTCAATACCCACAGGCGAATCGGTCAGGCGGGTGACCGCGCCTGAATCCACCGTGAGGACATAGATCTCTTTTTTACCGTCGCGCTCGGAAGCAAAGGCGATCCGCTCGCCGTCGGGCGACCAGGCTGGGTCGAAGTCGGAACCGGGGATGACGGTCAGCGAGCGTAATTCCGTGCCGTCAGGCTTGATCGCATATAAACTGGAACTGGAATAAAAGTTGTCGTAGAATTCCGCGCGCGCGCGGCAGGGCGAAACGAAGACGATCAAGTCGCCATCCGGCGACCAATTCGGCTGGCAAGCGCCTTCACGCATATCGGTAAGCGGCTTGAGGTCCGTTCCGTTGATATTGACGAGGTAAATTTGAGGCAGCCCGGAACGGTCGGAGGCAAATGCGATCTGTCCCAGAGTTCCGCCAAACGCGGTCGGCGCGACGCTTGCCGATGGGTCTACGGTTGGCGTTAAAGTTTGTGTCGGGCGCAGGGTGACAGTCGGCGGAACGGTCGGGGTCTGCGTGGCGGTCGCTTGCGGTGGGACAATTGGGACAATTGGGACATCCGTGACAACCGGCGTGGCAGACGGGGGAATCGGCGTCGGGGAAGCAGGCGGCACAAGAAACGGAATTTGCAACGCGTTCAACTGACTCATCAAGAATGGCGGCACATACTGCGGCGCAAAGCGCACCACACCCACCGCCCCCGCCGCGAGGATCAACAACAACCACAGGATGGCGGAAACCAGGCGGCGCAAAAAGCTTTTCTTCTTGCGCGGCGGTTTGAAAACCGGCGCGTCTTCATCCGCTGCGCCTAATAACCCCGAACGGTTGAAATTGGGAGTGGGTCCCGAATCTTTTTCCACAGACTCTTGAATCTTCAACTCTCCGCTTGAGGGCGGCGGCGGAGCGATCAAATAATCGCCCGGCATCCTTTGGGTCTTCGATTTGGAACCGAGCAAGGCATTTTTGAAATCTTCGGCGTTTTGAAAGCGGTCGGAAGGATCAACGCCCATCGCTTTTTCGATTGCCGAGGCAAGCCGCCGCGAAACTTTGCCGTTGCGTTTTCGCAGGGGCGTGAGTTGCGTGTTGTCCATCGCACGGGCAAGCCCATCTTCGGGGATGATGCCGCTCAACGCCGCGTATAACGTCGCGCCGAGCGAATAAATATCCGTGCGCGGATCAGTGCGCGCCGTGCCATATTGCTCTGGAGGAGAATAGCCCGGAGTCATGGCGCGCGCGCCGGTGGTGGTTGCCTGGCTTCCATGCAACACTTTCGCCAAGCCGAAGTCCACTAAAAAGATGTGACCGTCCGGCGTGATCTTCACGTTGCCGGGTTTGAGGTCGCGATGCAGAATCGGAGGTTTGCGGGTGTGCAGGTAGGCAAGCGCGTCGCACATCGCCGCGCCGAGCAGAATCGCTTCATCTTCGGTGATGTTGCCTTGCCGCTCCATGCGCTGACGCAAATCCTCTCCCTCGATGTAATCCATCACCAAATATTGTCCCTGATCGCCGATGACAAAATGATCAGTCACACGCGGCAGGTTCGGGTGACGCAGGTTGGCGAGAATCACCGCTTCAAGACGGAACTGGCGCGCATATTCATCAGTGGTGAATAAATTCTCTTTAACGGCAACATCCACGCCGAGGTTTTCGTCCACGGCGCGGTACACGGAACCCATGCCGCCCTGTCCGAGAATTTCTACGATCCGATATCTTTTATGAAGTAACGCGCCGCGTTCGAGGGTCATTGAAACAGAGGGTCTCCCAAAAATTTTAGCAGTAGATTTGGGATTATATCAAAGCGAGACGCTATATCTTGGGCGTATCTGCCAATTTGATACGAAAAAACAACCATGGCGCGCCGGCGATGATCCAGAACCCGACCAGAAAATAGCGGAGGTAACGTAGAAAATAGGAGATGAATTCCTCTCCCTTTGGAAATACCAAGCCCAGCCCGCGCCATAGGATGAGCACGCCGATCAAGCCGACAAAGAACCGCAAAGCCCGCTTCTCTGCCGGACCGTCAGCCTGATAGCCGCCTTGCGACGCGATCCACGCCGCGCCGACCGCCATGCCGAAGAACGTCCCCGCGGCGGTGAAGATATCCTCCAACGAAACCGGGGCAGGCAGAACGTCGGAGGAGCGCAGCGCATTGGTTTCGTACGCGGACGGGAAGACGTATCCATCCAATCTGTTCACGCTAAAAAATCCGAGCGCGATCATCGCCAGCGAAACGAGGAACGCGAGCGTTATCTTTTGCGGCACAGTTTGTCTTCTCAACCACGCGGCGAGCGCGTCCCAATAACGCGTGAACGCCCAAAGGAGGACAAAGCCGATCAGCCAGCCCACCAGCACATCGTGGACGAAATGCACGCCGAGATACATGCGCGAGAAACCGATTAAAAAGATCAGGGCGAGGGCGAGCCACTTCCAAATTTTTTCTTTGCCAGTCGTGAGCGTCCCCCACACGACCGCCGCATTCTGCGCGTGACCCGAGGGAACGCCGAACGACGTTTCAGACGAAAGCGCTCGCACTTCACCGCTCACCCAATACGGGCGGGGACCCGCGTGCCACAACTTGCCGAAATAATTCACAGTGACGCTGGCGAGCAGGATGAACGCGACGCGCAAGCCGAGGCGGGCATCTATACTCCAATAGACGAGCGGGAGGACGAGGAAGAAAAAATCCTGCGTGCCGAGAAACGAAAAGAATTTCATCGGCGCTTCGAGCCAACCGCCGAGCGATTGGACGGCGATCACCCAACCGATGCCATATTGAACCAGAGTATCCATCTGTATCTCCACACTACATTTTCAGGTTTCAGTTAAGCGCCGAAAAACCCCTCAGCAGTATTTGACGCTACCGCGCCTTAATTGTACACTACAGGCTATGAAGAAAACGTTTACGCCGCCCACCGTTCACTGGTGGGACTGGTGGTCGGTCGTCCTCATCATCCTGTTGTTGCAAACTGCCGCGGCGCGGTTGAGCGCGACGGAGTGGACGCCTTCGCTCGGCATTGTCCGCGGCGTCAGTTTGATGGGCGCGGCGATCGGGCTGGCATTGGGCTACAGCGCCTTTTCCCGGCGGAAGGCGCGCTGGCTGTCGTTCGGTTACATGCTCCTCATGCTTCCATTGCAATGGACCGTCCTGATCGAAGGCGAGGTGGCGCTCGAGGAAAAACTCGCCAGCGTGGGCGGCAGGTTGTTCTTTTCGCTGACCGAGTTATTCGCGCAACGCCCGGTGGACGATCCGCTTTTATTTATCGCGGTCATGTCCGTTGCCTATTGGGTTTTGAGCGCCTCCGCCGGCTTTCAACTTACGCGGCGCCAGAATTTTTTCGCCGCCACGCTTCCCGCGCTGATCTGCATCCTGGTCATCCAAAATTACGACAACGTCCTGCAAGGGCGGATCGTGATCATGGCGTTCTTTTTGCTCGAAGCGTTGCTCCTGCTGGGACGCTTGAATTTCCTACAAGAGGAAAAACGCTGGAAAGACAAACGCATCACGCTCTCGCCGGAAACCAGCCTCGACTTGACCAGCGGCATCGTGATCGCCGCCGGTTTGTTGATCGTCTTCGCTTGGACGATCCCGCCGACCTTCACGAGGATAGACACGCTTCGGAAATCATGGAATCAAATCACCCGGCCGTGGAACGAATTCACCGGGCGGTTTAAAAACGCCGTGAGCGCATTGGATTCTAAAACGGGCGGAAGTCCGAACCCGGAGTTCTACGGCACACAACTGGAACTTGGGCAGGGCTTTTCGCTCTCGGAAGCGGTGATGTTCACCGTCCGCGCGCCGGAGTTGCCCGCCGGCTTCGCTCCGCCGCGCTACTATTGGCGCGGCAGAGTCTACGATAATTTCACGAACGACCGTTGGAGCGCGAGCCAAACCCAGCGCGAAGAGTTCTCGCCGGAGGCTCCGCTGACGCGCCCCGCCGACGAGGACGCGCCTGCAAGCTTCATCTTCACGGTGGGGCAACAACCGCTGACACTGCTCTACACGCCGACAGACCCGATCTGGATCAGCCGACCGGGTTCGACCATCAACGCGCCGGCAGGCGCCGGCGAGGAGATCCTTTCGTGGAGCGCAAACCCGGGCTTAATGCCCGGCGAGACATATCAAGTTGAAGTTGTGTTGCACAACCCAAGCATCGAGGGACTGCGCGCGGCAGGGACCGACTACCCCGAATGGGTCACCCAAAAATATCTGCAATTGCCCAACGACGTATCGCCGCGCATACGCGACCTCGCCGCAGAGATTGCCCAAAACGCGGAAACTCCCTACGATCAAGCGAGCGCGATCACACGCTACCTGCGCGAACATATAAAATACTCACCCACCGTTCCCAAGCCGCCGTTCAACGCCGACCCGCTCGAATGGGTCTTGTTCGATTACAAGCAGGCGTTCTGCGTCTATTACGCCAGCATCGAAGTCGTGATGCTGCGGTCACTGGGCATCCCCGCGCGGATGGCAGTGGGCTTTGCTGAAGGCACGGCAACGACCCGCGCCGCGACGCGCGATGAGCCCGATGAAGTCACCGCCTACACCGTCCGAAAAATGAACGCCCACGCCTGGCCCGAGGTGTACTTCCCCGGCATCGGCTGGGTGGAGTTCGAGCCGACCGGCAACCAGTCGCCGCTAAACCGTCCGCTGACGCCGCGCGAAAATTCATCGTCTGGAGGCTTGATCAATTCGAGCAATCTGAAACCAGATATCGAACCCGACTTTCCCCTCGAAGAGCCACTGCCCGAGGACGCGCTCTCGCCCTCGGCGACGAACCCGCTCTCTCCCCTCCTTTATGCTGTCCTACTCGTGTTGGGCGTTCTCGCGCTGACGGTTTTCCTCACCCGCCGCTACGCGATTCCCGAACGCGTCCCTGCGCTGGTCCGCACGGCGATCGAGCGCGGCGGCATTGAAGCGCCCGCTTGGGTCTTGAACTGGGAACGCTGGGCAAAACTTTCACCCATCGAAAAATCATTCGATAGTGTGAATTTTGCACTGCGCCAGTTGAAGCAGTCACAACCCCTGCACGCCACCCCAATTGAACGCGCCGACAAACTGATCGTCCTCCTGCCTGAAGCGGCGCCGAACGTGAAAGTCCTGCTAGACGAACATCAAACATCCCTTTATACTTCCAGAACTGCCGACGCGCGTTCAGCGCGACGTGCGGCGTTCACCCTTCGCTATCGCGCCATCCTTGCCCGCTTCCGTCACATTCTAACGGGCAAAAACTCGCCCACACCCTGAGCCAACCACAAAGGACCTCCCATGGCGACCACCGCAAGATCAAAAGCCATCTCCATCAACGACCAACTGATCGCGGTGACCAAACATGCCGCCACCCTGCGCAGTTCGCTGGACGCCGCGAAAGCGCCGGAAGCCGTCGAAGGATTGAGGAACCTCGAAGGCTCGCTCGTGCGCATCAGCGAAGTTCTGATTCCGTTCGAACAGCGGTTCAGCCACCTGCAAGCCCTCGCGGGGATCGGGCAGATCGTCAACTCCACGCTCGAATTAGATGAAGTGTTGCAAATCGTGATGGACACCATCGTCCGCCTCACGGAAGCGGAACGCGGCTTCCTCATGCTGCGCGACGAACGCGGCGAAATGGCGATCCGCATCGCGCGCAACTGGGAACGCGAATCGATCAACGAAAACGAATTCGCCATCAGCAAGACGATTGTGCAACGCGTCATCCAGGGGAACGAAGCCGTGCTGACCACCAACGCCCTCGAAGACCAACGCTTCAGCGGACAGGAAAGCATCATCGCCTTCAACCTGCGCTCGATCCTGTGTGTGCCGCTGATGGTGAAGACCGAACTGATCGGCGTGATCTACACCGACAACCGCATCCGCACAGGGATTTTTTCCGAATCGGACCGCGACCTTTTGATCGCCTTCGCCAACCAAGCCGCGGTCGCCATTGAAAACGCGCGGCTGTTCTCCTCACTCAAACGCACGCTCGCCGAAGTGACCGAACTCAAAAACTTGATGGACGATGTGTTCGCCTCGATCGTCTCAGGCGTGATCACGGCTGACGTGCAGGACCAGGTCACCCTGTGTAATCGAGCCGCCGCGTCCATTTTGGGGCGCGCCTCCGCCGAGATCGTCGGGCGAAAGATCAACGATGTCGTCCCCGTCTTCGCGAATGACATCACGCCCCACCTGGAAGCGGTGCGGAATAACGATAAGCCGATCATCGGGTTGGAACTCAGCCAAACGCGCGCGCAAGGCGGCAACGTGGACTGGCGCTTGAACCTCTCACCGCTGAAGGACGCGGGACAAAAAACGCAGGGCGTGGCGATCGTGTTGGACGATTTGACCGAACGCAAAAAACTCGAGGCACAGCGCGGGTTGTTACAACGCATGGTATCGCCTGCCGTGTTGGACCAGATTGACCCGAACAGTTTGCAGGTGGGCGGCAAGAAGGTATACATCACCGTGTTGTTCGCCGACGTGCGCGGCTTCACCTCATATAGCGAGAAACATTCGCCGGAAGAATTGGTGGCGGTGTTGAATCAATACCTTGCCGCGGCGGCGGAGGCGGTGCTGGCGCAGGAAGGCACGGTGGATAAATTCCTCGGCGACGCGGTGATGGCGTGGTACAACGCGCCGATCCTGCAAACCGATCACACCCTGCGCGCGGTGAAGTCCGCGCTGGCGATCCGCGAGGCGATTGCGAAACTGCACAACGAACTGCCCAAAGAAGCGCATCTCGATTTCGGCGTGGGCATTCACTACGGCGAAGCCGTGCTGGGTTGGATCGGCACCGAAAAGCGCCTCGAGTTCACCTCCCTCGGCGACAGCGTGAACACCACCAAACGCATTCAGGAAAATTCCGCCAAGAACCAGATCCTCATCAGTAAAGAGGCGTACGAACGCGTGAAAGACGAGGTGGAAGCCAACCCCTTCGCACCGCTGACGGTGAAAGGCAAAACGCATCCGCTGGATGTGTTTGAGGTGGTGGGGTTGAAGTAATACGATTGACAATTGACGATTTTGGATTTATGCAGTGCGTACTTCGTAAAACGCACTGCGTATTTATTTAACTCCAAACATTGTTGACAAAATTTAGCAACTGCCCCAACCCCTTTTCCACCAAACCGACATTGATAAATTCATTCAGCGTGTGCGCGCCGCCACCAGTCGTGATTCCCAACACCAGCGCAGGATAGCCGCGGCTGAGCGGGACATTCGCATCCGTTGAACCGGCGGTGAGCGTGGGTTCCAATCCCTGTTCACGGATACACTCCTGCGCGAGTTGAATCAGCGGATGAGCCGCATCAATCGCCCCTGCCGGACGCGCGCCGATGATCTCCGCTTCGAATCGCACTTCGGGCTGACTCGCTGACTGAATCTTTTCCTCCACCTTCGAGACCAACTGCGCCAGCGACGCCTCCCCCTCCGAGCGCAAGTCCAACTCCAGCGACGCTTCGGAGGCGATCACATTGATTGACGTGCCGCCTGAAATTTTTCCCACATTCATCGTCGTGCGCGGAGACTCGGGCAGTTTCATCGAAGTCAACTCAACCACCAATTTCGACAACTCGTGAATCGCCGACGGCTTGCCATAATCCGACCACGAATGCCCGCCCGACGTCCGCGCGGTGATGCGATAGCGCTTGACGCCGATCGCGCGGTGATAAACACTGCCCAATGCCATGCCCTCGATCACGAGATAGGCTGACACGTCCGCGCCGAAGCGATCCACGACAGCCTTCATCCCGCGCAGATCGCCCAATCCCTCCTCGCCAACATTGGCAACAAACCAAATGTCACGACTCCCCTCTCCTTTCAAGAGAGGGGCTGGGGGTGAGGTCAGCCCCCACATTAACCCAAACAACGCCGCGACGCCGAGCGAGTTATCCCCGATACCGGGACCGAACAACCTATTCCCTTCGCGTCGAATGGATAGATCCGTTCCGCTCGGAAACACCGTATCCAAATGCGCGGAAATAATCAATGGATTGACGACCTTTGACCTTTGACCTTCAACCTGCAACCTGCCATACACATTTCCCACCTCATCCATCGAAACCTCGCGCAACCCCTCGCGCTCGAACAACCCGCGCACAAACTCCGCGCGCCTCCCCTCCTCAAACGTCGGCGCGGAAATCTGTTGAAGCTGAATCGCAAGGTCAATCACCCGTTCTGTAAGTCCCAAGTCTCCAATCTCCAGTCTCTAATTCTCTAATTCCCCATTCCCCATTTACCAATTATGTTCCTCCTCACACCTCCCGCGCCAAACTCCGCACCGCCTCCAAGCGCGCCTCCGCCAACCCGGGCATCACATCCAGCGGATAGAACGCCCCGCTCCCCTCAAGTTTCAACGACGCGGAGACACTGCCATGGAACACGCCTTCCAATGGATCGTAATTTTTACAGTAGCCTGCGAGGAAGCCCCCGTCGAACGCGTCGCCTGCGCCGGTCACATCCGCGATGCGCGCCGGGTAAGCGGGGATTTCGATCCTGCGTTTGTTATCGGCAACGTACAGCAACTGTCCCTGCGCGCCGCATTTCACCACCACATATTCACAACCATAGGACGAGACCGCTTTTGCCATTTCCCACAAGTCATGCGTTTCGCCCCAGTATAAATTCCGCAATTCCTCCTCCGAAAGCAATAACGCGGTAACGCCGTTCAACAACGCGGGGAGTTTGCGCCGCGCCTTGGGAGTCAGGTCTGCAGGCGCAGGGTCGAGAATGAAGGTATGCACACTGCCGCGCTTCAACCCGGCAATCAACTGATTCTGCGTGGAAAGCTCCATCGGGCAGAATAACGCGGCGCGCGCCGAGTGATAGTCCTCGGGTATATCCGTGACTAAAAGTTTCCCCGCCTCCTGCGGTTCGCGTTCGGAGGGAGGCTGATACCCCAACAGGGATTTGGGAAACGTAATGCCGCGCCGCGCAAATTGCGTGATCGGGTTGACGTTGGTCGCCTCGAAATTTTCGTCATAGGCGAGGAACTCGCGCACATCCAAATTTTGCGGCAGGATCTTGACCCCCATCGTATCCAACCCGCGCGCCTTGAGGTCGTTCAGCCAGGCGCGCGGATAATCGTCGCCAACGCGGCTCACCAAGCCGATTTCCGATTCCCACACCTTTAGTCCCGCCGCCGCGTACAAAAGACTGCCGCCCGGCACATCCAGACGCGGTTGCGCGTCGGCGAGAAAATGGAACTCGCGTGTCAAATTTCCGAAGACGAGAAACTCTGGGGGCATTGTGCAACTTGGAGTAAACAGGAATGATACGAGCCGATGTACGCGACAACCGACTCGTTGCATTGCTTGGAATCTATTCCATCAATGGCTTGGGCTTCGGTTCGGACGGCTGAGGCTGGCGGATGGGCAACAGGAAAGTAAAAGCGCTTCCCCGCCCCACTTCGCTCTCCGCCCAGATGCGCCCGCCGTGCAGTTCGACCATCCCTTTCGCCACGGCGAGACCCAGTCCCATTCCGGTATGACGACGCGTGAGATGCGTCTCCACTTGGAAGAAACGCTCGAAGACACGCGGCAGGTCGCGGAGCGGAATCCCAATTCCCGTATCTTCCACCGCCACTTTGAGATACCCCGATTCCTCCCCCGCGCGGATGGTTACCCGCCCGCCCGCATCGGTGAACTGGAGCGCATTCTTCACCAGGTTGCTGAGCGCGATGTTGATCTTCACGCCGTCCGCGTCCATGTACAACGGCGCATCGGATTTTTCGACGGCGAGCGTAACGCCCTGCGCCTTCGCCTCATCCTGAAACGTGAGCGCCACATCGTCCACGATCCGCGCTAACGAGACCTGATGACTGCGTACGCGCGCTGAGCCTTTGTTGTAGTTATCCACATCGGCGAGGTTCTCAACGATCTCCTTCAACTTGGTGGCGTTGCGAATGATGGTGTCTAACTGTTCGTTATATTTCTCGCCCGCCAACTCGCGCAGAAAAGTGGCATGACCGAGGATTAAGCCGAGGGGTGTACGTAATTCGTGGGAGGTGATGGCGATGAAGTCCGTTTTGAGGCGTTCGAGTTCCGCCAGTTCAATACGCGCCGACTTGACCCTGCGTCGCAGGCTGTCGTTTTGCATCGCTTGCGCCGCGAGCGCGCCGAGCGTGGCAAGGATCGCCAGGTCTTCCTCGTTATAATGCGCGCCGTCTTTTTTGTTGATCGCCTCCAGAATGCCGATCGTTTCACCATGAGTGATCAACGGCACTGCCGCGAGCGAACGAGTCTCATATTGGGCGATGCGGTCCGCCGCTTTGAAATGACGCTGGTCGCTCCTCGCATCCTGTATAATCAGCGGTTGACCTTTGCGGAAGACCCACCCCGCCGCACTGCCGTCCAGCGGAACGCCCAAGGGACGCAGAAGATCGCGATGAATCCATGCCATCGAGAGGAAGCGAAGTTCTTTTGCGGTTTCATCGTATTCGAGAACCGAGGCGAACTCGCTGTTCGTCATCTCGCTGGCTTCGGTGATCACAGTTTGCAGGAAGGATTCAATATCCGGCGCGGTTGTCAGACCCCGCACCACTTCCAGCAGACGTTCCAAATGCTCGATCCGCTCGTTGGTTGCCATCGCTCAAATTATACAACACGCGCATGGCTCAAAAAATATGGTTTTCGTTGAAGAAAGATTTCACACATAGGAGATTCCTCAATGGCACAAAAAAAAGTACGCGTAGCGATCATCGGCGTGGGCAACTGCGCCTCCTCCCTCGTGCAAGGCGTTCATTTCTATCGGAACGCCAAAAAGGACGAGGTCATCCCTGGCATCATGCACACCCAACTCGCCGATTACCACGTGAAAGACATTGAATTCACCCTCGGCATTGACGTGAACGTGACCAAAGTCGGCAAGGATTTATCCGAGGCGATCTTCGCCGAGCCGAACAACACCTACAAATTCACCGACGTGCCGAAACTCAACGCCCCCGTTGTGCGCGGCATGACCCACGATGGGCTGGGTAAATATCTCAGCGGCATGATTCAAAAAGCGCCCGGCTCCACGGCAAATATCGTCAAACTCTTGCGCGACACAAAAACCGACGTGGTCATCAGTTTTCTGCCCGTCGGCTCGGAGATGGCGACCAAATGGTACGTGGAGCAGATCATCGAAGCGGGTTGCGCGTTCGTCAACGGCATCCCCGTGTTCATCGCCTCCTCCGAATATTGGGGCAAGCGTTTTGCAGACGCGGGTCTGCCGATTCTCGGCGACGATGTGAAGAGTCAAGTCGGCGCGACGATTCTGCATCGCCAACTCGCCACGCTGTTCGTTGATCGCGGCGTGAAGATCGAACGCACCTATCAACTCAACTTCGGCGGCAACACCGATTTCCTCAACATGCTCGAACGCGAGCGCCTCGAAAGCAAAAAGATTTCAAAGACCAACGCGGTCACCAGCATGATTCCCTACAAGATGGACCCAAACAACGTGCATGTCGGTCCGAGCGACCATGTGCCGTGGCTCACCGATCGTAAGTGGGCATACATCCGCATGGAAGGCACCACCTTCGGCAACGTGCCGCTCAACGTGGAAGTCAAACTCGAGGTGTGGGATAGCCCCAACTCAGCGGGCGTGATGATCGACGCGATCCGCTGCGCCAAACTCGCCCTCGACCGCGAACTCGCGGGTCCCATTATCGGACCATCGTCCTACTTTTTCAAAACGCCTCCCAAACAATTCCGCGACGAGATCGCCAAACAAAAGGTGGACAATTTCATTTCGGGTAAATCGGAAGAATAAAACGCACTGCGTATTGCATACTGCGCAATCTTTCTCCGCAATTTGAAGTTCACGCCTCACAACGCCGTAAGCGAACGCTTTAAAAATTTAACCGCCATGGACACGACGGTCACAAAGGAAATTTAAAATCTGTTTCTTTGTGTACTTCGTGTCCTTCGTGGTAAAAGGTTTTTTTACCAGATCATGAACTCCGCCGACTTCAACGCCTATAAAGCCCGCTACCGCGCCGCGATACAGATCGTCGTCGCCGAAACTGAAAACGGACGCCTCGATGAAGCGGGCTTGCTTGCCTACGCTCATCCCAATTCGCTCATCAACTGGTTATTCTGGCAACGCTTGCGAGTGGCGATGAGCCACATCGAAAAATCTGCGCCGCATGAAAACATTCTCGACTTCGGTTGCGGGAGCGGAGTGATGCTTCCGTTCCTCGCACAATGCGGCAAACACGTCACCGCCTACGACACCGACCTGCTCCCCCTCGAAAAAGTGCAGGCGCACATCCCGCTTGCGGCAAACGTGCAGGTATTCGACGCGAACCAGACTCCGATCTCGAGCCTCATGCCAAAATCGTTCGACCTCATCAACGCACTCGACGTGCTCGAACACGTGGACAATCTGCAGCAGACTCTTTCGCAATTGATGAACCTGCTCAAACCGAACGGGCAACTCGTGGTATCGGGTCCGACGGAAAATATTTTGTACCAGATCGGGCGCAAACTTGCGGGACCCGAATATTCAGGCGCGTATCACGAATGCGGCATCGCCGAGATCAAAACAGAACTCCGCAAAATTTCACGCGTCGAACACATCGCCACGTTGTATCAGCCGATTCCGTTGTTTGAGATTTTCGCCGCTCGCAAGTAACGCAAGATGGCATCTTGCGCTACAAAATGACAGGGGATGTATACTTAACTCATGCAAGCCCAGCCATACATTCCAGGGACGAAGCCAGCGGACGCGGGTCCGCTTTCGCGATTCATTCCTCCGCTGGAGGAGGGATGTGTTGCCCGCTGGCTTTCGCTTCACGCGCCTATGGGAAGCTGGCTACTCGACCCATTCGGATTCGCCCCGCGACTCGTGCTCGAAGCCGCGCGGAGCGGATACCGCGTGCTCGTGACGGTCAACAACCCGATCACGCGGTTTCTGCTGGAGATTGCGGCGAATCCCCCAACGGAAGCGGATTTCAAAGCCGCGCTGGCTGAACTGGAAACCGCCAAAAAGGGAGAGGAACGACTCGGCGCGCATTTGCAATCGTTGTATCAAACCAAGTGCCAAAAATGTGAACGTGAAATTCAGGTTGACTATTTTCTGTGGCGGAAAGATGAGGACGCGCCGTATGCCCGCGTCTACGCTTGCCCGCTTTGCAACGATTCGGGCGAGCGCCTCGTCACCGAACAAGACATTGCCCGCGCCAAGCAGATCGCCGCGACGGACGGCTTGCATCGCTCACGGGCGTTCGAGCGCGTGGCGAAACTCGACGACGACGATCGGTTCTACGCGGAAGAAGCCATTCAACATTACTTGCCGCGTCCGTTGTATTTTCTGACGACAGTCATCAACCGCATGGACGGGTTGAATCTCGCGCCCGAACGCAAGCGCGCGCTGAGCGCGTTGATCCTCGTCGCGTGCGACGCGGGCAACACGTTGTGGGATCATCCGTCCACGCGGCCGCGACCGAAACAACTCAACATCCCGAACCAGTTCCGCGAGCACAACTTGTGGACTCAGCTGGAGCGTGGATTAAGTCTCTGGACTGAAACAGGCTCACCCGTCGAGATTGAAGCGTGGCCCCAGCGCATCCCAGAAAGCGGAGGGGTGTGCGTCTACGAGGGACGACTCAAAGAGTTGGCGCACGAAGTCAAAAAGGAAATCCCGATTGCGGCGGTGATCGGATCGTTGCCGCGTCCGAATCAGGCGTTTTGGACGTTGTCCGCTTTGTGGGCGGGGTGGCTGTGGGGGCGCGAGGCGGTGGAACCTTATAAGGTCGCGCTTCGTCGTAGGCGGTATGACTGGGCGTGGAACGCGACGGCTCTGCACGCCGCGTTCGCTCATCTGTTTGAGTTGTTGCCGCTCGGCACGCCATTTTTTGGATTGATGCCTGAGCCTGAGCCGCAGTTTCTCACGTCGGCGTTGACTGCGGCGAGCGCGGCGGGATTCGATTTGAAATCGCTGGCATTGCGGACGGAACACGACCCGATTCAAATTTTGTGGAATCGTGGAGAACATTTGAAGCGCGAAGCCAACGAGCAAGATATTTCCGTTGTACGCGAGGCGATCCATGCGCATCTCACGGAGCGCGGCGAGCCTGCGAGTTATTTACACGTCCTCGCGGCAGGGACGATCGCTTTGGCTGAGGCGCACGCGTTGAAAAAGAAAAATCAGGAATTCGACGAGGCGATGCGCGCGACGAACGCGTTGATTCAATCAACATTATCAGAAAATGAACTTTTCATTCATTACTCGTCGAGCGAGGGCATTGAAACAGGCGTTTGGGGGGCGGACTTAAGTCCGCGCTCCGAGCCGCGCTCCGCCGAATCGCTATCCGACCGAGTTGAGGTCGCCATCGTCACGTTCTTGCAAAAGAATCCCAACAGCATTTATTTGGAGATCGAGGACGATTTGTATCCGCAGTTCCCTGGGTTGCTCACGCCGTCGAAGGCGATGATCTACGCGGTGTTGGATTCGTACGCGGCGCGCGAGGGCGCGTCGTTGAAGTTACGCGCGGAGGATGTCGCGTCGGCGCGGCGGAGCGAGCGCGAGACGATCATACCGATGCTAGAACTCGTGGGCAAACGTCTCGGTTATGCCACGAGCCTCGTCGAGAAAAATCACGTGTGGGAGGAAAACAACTCGATCCAATTTGCGTTTTACGTGCTTGCCTCGGCGCTCGTTGGGCGAGCCATCGCCGAAACGCCGTATTCGCCCGAGCAAACGATTCTCGTCATCCCTGGCGGGCGCGCGTCGTTGATCGCATACAAAGCCAGCCGCGACCCCGCGCTCGCGGAGCGCTTGAAAAATTATCGGTTGCTGAAATATCGCCTATTGCGCGCCATGCTCGAAGTCCCTGTGTTGACGCGGGAGACGTTCGAGGAGCAGATCGCCAGCGACCCGCTTGAAAAATCCAAATCGCAGATGATGATGTTCTAGGAACGCTCTCACGGGGTCTGAGACCCCGTGAGAGCAGGTAGCGAATGTATAAAAAAATTTTCCCAATCCTCCTAATTCTCTTGACTTCCTGTGTGACTGTTGCGCAGGAGGCGACTCCAACGGACGCGCCGATTCTTTTCGTGACTTCGACTCTGCCGCCGACCAAGCAAGGTTTGACCGTGCCGACGCCGATTCCGCCCACTGCGACGGCGACTCTCGACCCGTCCGCGCCCACGCCGACGCCATCGTGCAGGGACGCGGCGACGTTCGTCGAAGATGTGACGATTCCCGACAACACGAATTTTTCACCTGGAGAAAAATTTACCAAGACGTGGAAGATACAAAACACTGGCACATGCGATTGGACAGGCTACACCGCCGCGTTCAAATCGGGTGAACGGATGAACGCGCCCGATTCGGTTCCTGTCGCGGACACCGCCGCAGACGCCACCGTAGAAATTTCCGTCGAGCTCACCGCCCCATCCGTAGACGGCGCGTACATCAGCATTTTCGAATTGCGGAATGACAAAGGGCAGGTGGTGCCGATCGGAATCGAAAATACGTTTTGGGTAAAAATTCTCGTCGGCGACGCGGAGGCGCAAGTCGGCACCGAGAATTGTTATTACACGACCAACCCCGATTACGTCCAGCAGTTGATTGACCTGATCAACCAAGCCCGCGCGGACGTCGGTCGCGCGGCGCTGACGGTGAATCCGATACTGACTGGCGCGGCGCAGGGTCACAGCCTCGACATGGCATGCAACGACTTCCTCCAACACAGCGGCTCGGACGGCTTGTGGACTGGTAATCGTTTACGCCAAGCGGGTTACACATCCACGTATTATTTGGAGGTGATCGCCATCGGTCTGCCTGGCGACGCGATGAATCAATGGAGAATCACTCCGCTCGATTGGGATGCGATCATCAATTCACGCGTCACCGAGATCGGCGTGGGATATGTCTTCGTCCGCACGAGCAGTTATGGCGGTTATTGGACGGTGAATATGGGGAGACCGTGAGGGGAAAACAGTGCACTGGGGTAGGCATGGCCTTTGCTTGGGAGCAGGAAAAACTTGAAACGAGAAAACAACTTGTAAATACGACAGAACCCCACACGGCGTGCGTGCTTTGTTGGCATGGGTTTAGTCTTGAGGTATCGTTCTTGTTACTTTTCAAGCAATCTTTTCTTTGCAGATTCAAATTCAACATCGGTCAATACTTGCGCTTTGTGCAATTCTGCGAGTTTCTCTAACTGTTCTGAAATAGCAGGAACTTGTTTCGGGGATTGCGCGTTACCACGAAGCCTGTCAAGAAGAATCTCGTAAACTTTTTTTGCGTCTTGCTCCGTGTAGAAAACAACCTGCATTGTTTCATCAGGAACAAACCGAATGTCAAATTCGATTATTTTCTCTCCTGTATGGTCATCTTGAGTTTCAAAGCGGTCAACGTTTGTTAGATTGGTAAATGGAAATACACGTACAGCACGAGATGTGGCTTCACTGTTAGTTAAGGGTGTTGTTGGGGGAACCTTCAAATATGAACTGTGTGAATGTCCGGAATGATCGTAGTTAAGAACACTGATTTCTTGTCGCTTTTTCTTTGGGTCATGCGCTCTGACTTTCCCAAAAGTTGGCTCTCCCGCCTTCGGTGATGCTAAAGCGGCAACCAGGAGAACAGGAACGAGAACAGGAGCGAATAACATTCCTAAAATGCTCCCACCCAAATCATCTTCATACTCGGCATGGAACAAGACCCTTATTATCCTTTGCTGAGTCAATATCAAATATCCAAACGGGTAGCGGTTAGTACCTGAGGTACTATTAAATTGAGCAATATTTCCAACCCATAGAATATTTTCACCTTTGACAATTTCTTGCTCAACGATTTTAAAGTCAGATATAAAGGGAAGAGCAACAGGAAAATCGTTCTTGTGGGAACTCGTGAGAAGAGAGATAGTATGCCAACTTTGGTCATTAAGCACGATATTGATTCTTTCAGACGAGCCAGACTGAATGCTGTTATTCATAGCTAATTGGATTATTTGTTGCGTTTGATTCCCCCATTTTTGCCAATCAATTGAACGCGATGCACAGTATTCTCTAACAACATTGCTAATCATTCCCAATTGCTTGGAACTCAATGTCATAGCAGATGATTGATTAGGTGTCATTCTCACTTCCTTGCGCGGAGCGTGCCAACTAGGGCTTATGCAGACATCCGTATAATACTCCAAATTGATGGCATATATCTTCCATAACTGCATTATACAACCGCCGCCCCAGAAGGGGCAGGGCATCAACCATGTCACCCTGAGTGGCGCCCCGCGCCACGAAGGGTCTCGGTCACGGCTTGGTAGAGACGCTTCGGGGCAAAAACCGCCCCTCAGCATGACATAAGCCTTTTGTCAGGCGTAGCAGAAGATATGCTATACTGACAACCAGCATAAGGAGTCAACATGACAAAAACAGAAGCGACTGCCGATGTTTTTTGGACGGCGTTCAACGTCCTACCGCGTGAGGAAAAACATGCCGTTCTGATTCGCATCATCCGTGATGAGAATCTACGCCGCGACCTCATGGACATGGCGCTGATCGAAGAACGCCGCAACGAGCCTGGGCGTCCGTTACGGGATTATCTCAAAGAGAAAAATAACTGACCTGTGGCTTATCAAGTCATTCTTAAGCGTTCCGCTGAGAAGGAATTGGATGCGCTTCAAGCAAACCTTCGAGAACGCATTCTCAGGCGTTTGCTAGCGCTGGAGGAAAATCCACGCCCTTCGGGAATCAAAAAACTTCAGGGGCAAGAGAGTTTTCGTTTACGCGTTGGGGATTATCGAGTGTTGTACACCATTGACGACAAATCAAAGCAAGTGTTTATTGTGGGAGTTGGACACCGACGGGAAGTGTATCGGTAGGATTCGTTGTCTGCGTTCCATCCGCAGTTCAACTGCGGATGGATCATGAGGATTTACCTCCCCCACCTCGGTTGCCAATCGGAGATGGTGTTAATGGTGTTATTTGTAAGCCGCGTCAAGCCTGTGCCATCGGGGGAGGGTGCATCGCACTTTCGTAAGGAGGTCGACTCTCATTGTAGATTCGTCCGCATGGGCGGATAAGTCTGCCCGTGTGGTGCGACACACGCGGCGGCTTATGCCGAACCCCCCAAATCCTTGCCACGGATTACACGGATTGGCACGGATGATTTAAAAAATCGGTGAAAATCCGTGAAATCCGTGGCTAAATATTTTTTCACAGAGAGGGTGCGTCGCACTTTCATAAACGTCCCGCAGGTTTGCTGGAAGACAATGAAGTTTTCTAGACCAACCTGCGGGACGGTGAATTTATCTACCTCAACAAGTTGCGGATGATCGGCGTGTAATTGGGGAAGATTTGATCGGTGGCGGGGTTGTTCAGGCGTTTTTGCAACACTTCGGATAGCACATCGCGATAATCGGTCGTGACGGCAAGATCGCCTGGTCCGATCATTTGACCGTCTTGCAAGCCAGGCCATTCGCCGTGGACTTTGCCGCCGTCCACGTTGCCGCCCATGACCATCATCATGCTTCCATGACCGTGATCGGTGCCGAGGCTTCCGTTCTCGGAGGCGCGGCGACCAAACTCGGACATGGTGACGACGGTGAGATTCTTCATGTGCTGTTGCATGTCCGCATGGAACGCCGCCATGCCGTCGGCTAAATCTTTCATCAGGCTGGGCATCAAACCAGTGACCGAGCCTTGTGCGAAATGCGTGTCCCAGCCGCCCACGTCAATGGCGGAGACTTCGAGTCCGACTTCGGCTTTGATGAGCATGGCGGTTTGTTTGAGGGCGAGACCAAATTCGGTTTCGGGATATGTGGCAAATGGAGATTGATACGTGGCGGGGTCGAGTTGTTCGAGAGTGTCCATGATGGATAACGTGTCTTGTCCAAGCACGTCGTCTTCATAGACAACATTCAACGCAGCGCGCATTTGTTGGAGGGCGCGTTGGTCGCCGCCGAGGTGGAAGTCGGCAATCGAACGCAATGCGGAAACGGGAACGGATCCGCTCAGACTTCGTTGCGGACGCGTGCCCATCCCAACCGCGCGCAAGGGCGACGAGTTGCCTGTGTTCAACGTGGCGAGGTGACGACCGATCCAGCCTGAGGCGGGACCGCGCTCGTCGTCCACGCCGCGCTCCATGAGTTCCATCGCTTTGAAGTGACTGCGCGACTCATCGGGCGCGCCGCAAGCGTGGATGATGGCGAGTTGTTGTGAAGTCCACGCGTCGAGCAGGGCGCTCATGGATGGATGAAAGCCGAAGAAGCCATCGAGGTCAATGGCGCGTTCATCTTTCTTCGTCCCCGATTCATCGGGATGCGGAACTCCCAATGTGGGGCGTAATGCATAGTATGCGTCCTCGCCGTGCGGCACGACCATGTTCAACACGTCCGCCGCGCCGCGCAGGAAGATGACGACGAGCGTGTCGCCCCGCGGCGCGACGTTGTGAGGCGCAAACGCAAAGCGCGGCATCCAGGATTTATTGATCACTGGGAGGGTGTGTAGCATTTAATACTCCATTTCATCGGGTGGTCGAGTAGGGCGGGCGATTGTCCCGCCCGTATCGAGACCACATCATGCAATTTCATTTTCTCTTGTAATTGCTGGTTTCGATACGCCCCGCAAGAACATGCGGGGCTACTCAACCAGCGAGCTTATCGCCACTGAAACGCGGGGGAGGCGAGGATGCCTGCGGCGAGGATTTGCAGAGTCTCTTCAGGCGCCGCGTCGGCTGAATGGACTGAGGCAATTAGCCCGTCGCGTTCGAAGCGTTCTAGAGGGGCGCCTAAAAGCAGAGAGGTGAGCGAATCCACATCGTCTTGTAAAATGCCCGTCGACACTTGCACCTGGCGCAAGTGCAGGTGAGCGACATCCAATAAATGTTTTAAGTTATTTTTCGTGCCATCAATCTCGTTGCGCATCAACTCGAACGCAAATTGCCAGCGCGGCATCAAGTTGCTTTCCCACGGCGCGCTCACGTCGGGGTAGCCGTCGGGCGTGGGCATTCCAAAATATGGCTGACCCATGCGGATGAAATAATCTCCGAGCGCGCCTTCGGTGTGCGCGTTGGTGAGGCGCAGCGCGGAGGCGATGAAATTTGCGGGGCGTTTGTATTTGGGTTGCGCGAGCGGCAAGCCGTCGAGCAGGATGACTCGCAAAACAGATTTGATGTCGCCGTTGGTGTTTAGAAAAGTTTGCGCGGCTTTTTCGACGATGGCTTGCGGAGGTTCGTCGGCGATGAAGCGACGAGTTAATTTCGTGGCGATGAAATGCGCGGTGGATGGATGCGTGACGAGTCGTTCGATGACCTGCTCCGCTTCACTCTGACCCTTCGACTCGCTCAGGGCGGCGCCATTCGGCTGGATCGCCAAACCCAAAACGTTTTTCGCACCTTCATCGTGGAGGTCGTTGTCGAAGGTGAACTCGCCCAACCAAAAATGTTTTTTGACCGTCCAACCCGTGAGACAGCGCGCCAATTCCATCACGTCGCTTTGAGTGTAGCCGCCGTTCACGCTGAGGGTGTGGAGTTCCATCAACTCACGGGCATAATTTTCGTTGGGATGACTCTTCTCGTTGACGTGATTATCGAGATACACGAGCATGGCGGGCGAGTGCGCCGACGCCCAGACTAGATCACGAAAATTGCCGAGGGCGTGTTTGCGAATCACCTCACGGTCGTCAACAGTTTTGAGGTAGAACAGCGGCTCTTTTTCGATGAATATGTTGAAGTGGTCGCTCCAAAATTCGACCATCACTTCATACAATTGTCGCTTGCTGTAAATTTGACGAAGCAAGGTCGCTTGACGCAATTCTCTGATGGGTCGCTCACGGTCGTAGCCGTCGAAGAGTTGATTCGTCACGCCTTCGATTTCGTGCGCGTCCATGCTCAGGGTCTTGAACGGTCGGAGCAAAATATCGCAATCGAAATCGTCAATCGCTTCATAATCGAATTGCTCTTCGATGAAGGCTTGCAATCCGATCTCGGCGAAGCGGGCGCGCTCCTCCACGCGTGGACCGAAGGTGAGTCGGTTCAAGGCGAGGAAGTCGCTTGCATCCAGCGGAGTCCACGGCACGGCGGGGAGGTCGCCTGCGATGCGTCTGTATATCGGCGCACAGGAGGACAGTGCGGCGCTGGCGGTGGCGAGGGCGGAGAGTTTGAGGAAGTCTCTTCGGGAAATCATGGTGATTGGTAAGTGGTAAGTGGTAATTTAGGAGAATTGGAGAATTGGAGAATTAGAGAATTAGAGAATTGGAGAATTGGAGACTAGAGATTAGAGATTGGATGGGTTTGTTGGATTTGAGTAGAGCGGATTGTGTGATGGGTTTACGCGTGTTTACTTGTCTACGTGTTTCCGTGTTTACTTGTCACCTTCTCCACTTTCCACTTTCTACACACTCTCTGGTTTCAAGGCGCTTACTTGTGTACTTGTTTCCGTGTTTACTTTCACCCTCGGCATCCACTTCAACAACGCGAACGCGGTCGCGCCGAAGGAGATGATGAGGAAGGGAATCCACACGAAGATCCAGCCGAGGAGGGGGTAGAAGGCGGCGAGTTCGAGGATCACTGCCCCGCGCACGAAGGCGCTGAGAGGCGGATAGTTGTCCCCCGTTTGATTCATCCGCTCGCCGAGGTGCGCGGCGATTCCCGCCGAGCCGACGGTGGCGAACGTCAACGAGGCGCCGAGCAGAATCCAACCGATGAATTTGGCGGGACCGAACGGCAATGCCATCAAAATAGCGATGGGGATCACGAGGGCGATGATGACGACCAGTCCCAGCCAGAAGGAGGCGGCGAGGGATTTTTCGACGCGGGTCTGGGCGCGCTTGATGAGGTTCGGGAACAACAGCCACCACGCGGCAAGCATCGCAGGGTACGCGGTGAGGAAAATTAACAGCAGGAAGAAGATGGCGGTCATGTCAGCCATGGGAAAGTCCTTTCTTTTGGTTGATGCAAGGGATACAGGGGAGGGTGAGGAAAAGTTGCAGGCGAAAAAAGACCTCCGAGTTCTGTAAGAACTCGGAGGTCTAATGACGCGGGTGAGCGCGTCTTGGAAAGTGGAAAGGAGAAAGAGGAAAGAATCTTCGCGGACTTAGCGGGCTTCGCAGTTAATTCGCCTCGCGCTGGAAGAATCCCAGAATCACCGCGCCGAAGCCTGTGAGGGCGGCGAGGGGAAATAATAACATCCACCCCACCGCAGGGATGGAGGAAGCGACGCCCAACACAACAGTTCCCCAAAATGTTTTGCGCCATTGTGAAAATTCAGGAAACAGACGATCACCGAGAAGGCTTGCCAGCGCCGTCAACCCGAGGAAGAAGACGCTCAACAAAACGCCTGTGAGCAAGAGCGTGGGAATTAATAGAATCACATTCAAGATGTTGTTTCCAGATTCTTGAAGTGAATCAGCGATACCGAACATCACAAGGGCGATCGTGCCGAAGAATAGGACATTTACAAATCCGATGCCGAACGCGCGACGCGGCATTTGTTGAATTGCGCTCGCGGTCTTTGCTATGCGGCGCGGAAAGAACGCGCCAAGCACAAGAAAGTAACAGGCAAAACCAACGATCAGCAATGTAAAGGTAAGCGTTACGCGGAGGATTTCGTTCATGTGAGAGTCTCCTAGGTTGTCATGCTGAGCGATAGCGAAGCATCTCTTATGATGGTCGTAGAGACCCTTCGCTCCGCTCACATCGTCCCGATTTCCTTCGGGAGAGTGACATTAATTACGAATCTGTTTCCTCAACAGCAACCCGTTCCCCACCAGCCAGAGCAGGGATGCGCCCGCGAGGGTGAACGAAAGCACGAAGGTAGAGATTTCAAGCGGCGGGAGTTGAGGCAAAGTTGGTAATTGGTAAGTAGTAATTGTGTCAAAGAACAGCGCCCATTGCGATTGAAGTTGAAGAAGCAGGTCGGCGAACGACGGCATTTGGATTACAGGCAAGCGAGTCGCAAAGACGGGCGCGGCGAGGAGGATGGCGATCAACGCGAGGGCGGCTTGGAGAGTCGCTGTCAGTGTGAGCCAACGCGGGAGCGCGAGAGCGTGAGGCGTGAGACGTGGAGCGAGCGACCGCGACAAAGCAAGGTCAGGAAGCGATTCGATCTCGGCGAACAAAGTTTGAAGCGCGGTGAGACGCGTCGCACAATCCGCACAAGAAGCGAGATGCGTTTCGATCTGCGCGCGCTCGGCGGTTTCGTTGTCCAAATATTCGTTGAGCTGGTCGTCAGTCAGGTGCATGAAGTTTCTCCGCGAGAAGTTTGCGGGCGCGGAAGAGATGGCTCTTCACGTCGCTCAATGGGATTTTCAGCTCGGCGGCGATCTCGTCGTAGGACATTTCCTGATAATGCCGCAATTCTACAACGACTCGATAGTGCGGCGGCAGGGACGCAAGCGCGCCGCGTATCTGCTCGCTTCTTTCTCGGACCTCGACCTGCCTCTCCGGGCGTTGGCTTTCGTCGGCGTCCCGATCTTCGTCGAGCGGCGCGGCGACCTTCTGCGACTCGAGATGGTTGAGGCAAAGATTCGCCGCGACCCTCCTCACCCACGGACCAAACTCGCGTTCGAAGTCGAACTGGTCGAGGCGTTGATGCGCGCGCAGGAACGTCTCTTGCGCCAGATCCTCCGCTTCGCCGCGCTCGTGCAGGATGCGGTAACAGACGTTGAACACGTTGGTCTGGTAACGCGCGACGAGTTCGCCGAACGCGTCGCCGTCGCCGCGCATGGCGCTAACGATGAGGTCGCGGTCGGTGGGCGCGGTCATGGCTGAATTGTAGTACAGGTTTGGGGGCGAAAAAGTTGCAGGGATATTTTCAGCCACAGAGGACACCGAGACCTTTGAGTTTTTTAGAATCTCTGTGTTCTCTGTGGCAAAGATTATTTCGTTAGAATCTTAGTCCAATCCATCATGGACTTGACATGCTCCATCGGCGCCTGCCCCTCAGGCACAAAGCCGGTGAACGAACGGTTGTAGTAATCTTCCGTGCCGTCATCGAGGTTCCAACGCAGGGAGTTGCGGAAGACGCCGAGACAGGATGTGCCGCGGAAATCGTCGGGCAGGGAGGTCTCAAAGGTGTACACATACGCGCCGTCGGCAAGGTCCGCCACTTCGATCACCGTCGCTTCATGGATCCATCTCAGCCATTGGGTTTGCGGAATCGGTTTCTTGTTGGCATCGAGAGTCGTGCGCGTCCGCTTGATTGACTCACCAGGCTTATAGGTCCATGGCGCAGGTGCAGTGGGCGCGTTTTTTCCCAGTTTTGCTTTAGGCTTTTTGCCGAGGAACTCACCGGGCAATAAACCTTCGCCGTTCGCGTCTTCAACGCCGCGCGCAACCTGCCACTGGCTCGGCTCGCTGTCCACAAACCTCAACCAAAAAATACTCGCGCCCTGCACATAGTGTTCCGCGCCCGTCGGGCGGATGAAAGTCACACCGGGCGTTTTCGCTTTGAACAATTTGAAATAGCGCGCCGCGTTCTCGGTCAGTCCGCCGGGCGGCAGGTGTCCGCGAATGTGTTGAACGTGTTCGGCAGTCTCATTGCACACTGCACGCGTCACGATCAACTCCTGTGTGCGGCCGTGCTCGGGTCGCCACATGCCGATGTGATCCGTCGCCCACTTGCTCAGGAGCGGATACAACGCCGTGTCGGCAAAACGAATCTTATCTTCTTCCGGCGTGAACGTTTCCCACCCGGCAGCCGCGACGTGATTGACGCGCAACTGCGTAAGCATGACGATCATCTTCCACGCCCACGCAGGGAATTGACTCTTCAGCGCCTCCAACTTCGCCAGCGCTTGATCGGTCGTCATCGCCATGAATTCGTACTTGGCTTCCTCCTCCGCCAAGCCGTCCAAGCCGATGCGACGGGATTGCGGTCCGCTGGCTTTGATTCCCTGCATATGGCGCGCGATCCGGTCCTGCCACACCTTTTCAGTTGCCCCAGCCAATTTGGGTTTGTTCGCCCCCGACCCGCCTGCGTATTGCGCGATCTTTTCCTTACAGCGCGCTTCCACCTCCCCGTCGGGAAGAGCCGCCTGCGCTTTCTTCACCTCGGCAACGCGCAAGCGCACGAGCAGGTCCTTCGGGTCCGCCCACGATCCATGCGCCGACTTATAGCGCATCCCCGAAAAATGGACGACCATGTATTGCAGCCACAGCGGGAAGCGCTGCGGCTCTTTATCGAACCGCGCCCGAATCTCCGCCAACAGTTGATACTGATCCTTGCCTTCGAAGGTTTTGGCGTATTGCTCGACCTTGAGCCGCACAATATCTTTGAGGGTAGGAGGCGTCTTCGGATCGTAATTGAGGAGGAAATCCTGCTCGGGAGTTTTAAAGTTCGGGTCTGCCTTGCTGAGTCTGTACCATTCGAGTTTCGGCGCTTCGAGTTTGTTGTACGATTCGTCGAACTGCCGCAATTTCTCCATCTCTTCCAACACCATCGGCATGGCAGATTCGCTCTTGAGCTTGAACTCCGCTTCCACTTTCGGACGATTGGGATGCTCGGGCAACATCCCCTCGAGTTGGCGTTGCAGGTAGCGGACGCGGTCTTGCAGGAAGCCTAACTGGGTCTTGAACGACCCGATGCGCGATTGGACGAACGTCCGCTCGCCGCGAATGTCTTTGGGCCACGAAGCGCTGAAATAATCGTGGTTCCTTTGGATCAACGCCAACGCTTCTGGCTCGATCGGGTTGAAGCGGGCAAAAACGCTTCTGACGTCTTTCGTCATGAAATAATTTTTCAGATCGGTGTATTTTTTGAGCGCGGCTACGCGAGCAGAATCCATACTGCCTTCGTATTCCTTTACTTCCGCGGTGAGCGCTGCAATGTTTTTATTTTTATATTCCACCCATAGGTCGGCTTCCTTGTAGAAAACGAGGAAATCACGCAGCTTCACCAGCCGCATCGGGTAGATGTCTTTCAACAGGATGTCGTTCTGCCATTGGAAAAACTTCTGGTTCGCCATAGTACACTCCCATTACTCAAGAATCGGGTCGCCTGTCGTCGGAAGGATTGTATCCGAATCGGGAAAAACGCAACAGGAAGATATTTTGACCCGCCAGCCGTAGCGCCCGCAGGATGATTGGAGAAATAAAATTTGTGGAATTTTGCATTCCCCAGCGTCCACGCGCTCGTATGGTTTTCTCAAGAAAGGTTGACGGAATCTCTCTTTTGTACACGGAACACACGGAGTATACGGTTTCTTCCGTAAGCAACGCAAAAAACTCCGTTTGATCCGTGAAATCCGTGTACCGAAAATCC
>JADLBX010000062.1 GCA_020847435.1 Anaerolineales bacterium | reverse complement strand
GTCTGCGCGCTGACGATCAGTCCGCCGACGATGCCTGCAAGGATCAGCAAATACATCACGATCACGGTGAAGCGCGTGAAGATCCACATGGTGGTTTCAAAGTTAAACCCGCGCTTTGAAAGTGGAAGAGTTCTCGTCGCCATGTCAACCTCCGAACGCGTTCCGCAGAATTGTAAAAATAGCCCACCCTGCCAGCAGGAGATAGATCACAATTTGAACCGTCAACGCCTGATTGATATGCTCGAACCAGCGCGGACGCAGGTCCATCAGGGTGATGCGTAATCCGTTAAGGGCGTGGAACAGACCGAAGATCAGGAAGACGATCTGGAAAACCCAGTTACTCATCAATGCCTGCATGGCAGACACGCCCGCCAGGGACAAGACATATACGGTGAAGAAAATAAATAACGCGCTTCCCCCGATGCGATGCAGGATGTAAGCGAGATACGTTCCCTGCCCTTTATATCCCAGCGCTGACGAAAGGCTGATGTTTCGATTCAATCCCATTGAAAACCTCCATTCGAATTTTCAAACGGGGCTATTGTACACCTCGACGGGAAAAATTCAAAACGGATGCAGGCTCTTTGTAAACAGCGGGTACAATTGCCCAATAAATTTTTATTGGAGACGCCATGAAAACCTCAAGCGGATTGGAATACATCGAAGTGGAAGCAGGCGCGGGCGCGCAAGCCGAAGCGGGGAAGACGGTCAGCGTGCATTACACAGGCAAACTTCAAGATGGAAACGTGTTCGACAGTTCCGTCTCACGCGGCGAACCGATCACGTTTCCGCTCGGCGCGGGACGCGTCATCAAAGGCTGGGACGAGGGCATCGCGCTGATGAAGGTCGGCGGCAAGGCGCAACTCATCATCCCGCCCGAGCTTGCCTACGGCGAGCGCGGCGCAGGCGGCGTCATCCCGCCGAACGCAACTCTGATCTTCGATGTGGAATTGGTGGATGTGAAGTAAAAAAGTCGGGACCTTCCAGTCCCGACTTTTCATTTCTACCTCTTCGACTTTTTCTTTGTCGTTTTCTTCGCCAACGTTTTCTTAACAGGCTTCTTCTTGACAACTTTCTTCTTGGCGACCTTATTGCTCTTGACCTTCGACTTTCGACTTTCAACCTTCAACGCCTTCGGCGTCTTATCCATCCACTTGATGACCGCATCGCCGAACTCGGAACATTTCACTTCCTTGGCGTCGCTCATGTGGCGGGCAAAATCGAACGTGACGGTCTTTGCAAGGATGGCGCCTTCCATGCCTTTGACGATCAAATCGGCGGCTTCGGTCCAGCCCATGTAACGGAGCATCATTTCGCCCGAAAGAATGACCGAGCCAGGGTTCACCTTATCCAGGTCGGCGTATTTCGGCGCGGTGCCGTGAGTCGCCTCGAAGATGGCGTGACCCGTTGCATAGTTGATGTTCGCGCCTGGGGCAATGCCAATCCCGCCCACCTGCGCGGCGAGCGCGTCGGAGATGTAATCGCCGTTTAAGTTCATCGTGGCGATCAAGTCGAAATCTTGCGGACGCATCAGCACGTGTTGCAACGTCACATCGGCGATCGAATCTTTCAACAGCAATTTAGACTTCCATTTGCCGTCGCCGTGCGTCTCCCATAACTTGAGCGCGTCTTCCACTTCCTCTTTGATCTCCGCTTGTTGCGCGGGCGACATCATGTTGAAACCTGGGTCAACAATTTTGGCGTTGTCTTCCACCGAAAGATCGGAGTTACTTTCCTTGTTGTTGAAGATCCACGTCTCGCGTTCGGCGACCACGTCGTTGCGATACTCGCGCTTGGCAAGGTCATACGCCCAATCTTTGAATGCGCCTTCGGTGAACTTCATGATGTTGCCCTTATGCACGAAGTTGATACTGCGGCGTTTGTACAGCAGGGCATACTCGATCGCGGCGCGCACGAGTCGCTCCGTCCCTTCGACCGAAACGGGTTTGAATCCAATTCCGCTCGAATCGGGGAAGCGGATCTTGCCATACTCCTTCGGGAAATTCTCTTTCAACAGCGCCTTGAACTTCGCGTTGTCCTCCGTCCCGTTGGCGAACTCGATGCCCGCGTAAATATCCTCCGTGTTTTCTCGGAAGATGACCATGTTCACTTTTTCAGGAGTCTTCACAGGTGAAGGCACGCCGTTGAAATACCGCACAGGTCGCAGGCACACGTACAGGTCGAGCAATTTCCGCAGGGCGACATTCAAAGATCGGATGCCGCCTCCGATGGGCGTCGTGAGCGGTCCTTTAATCCCAACCAAAAATTCGGTGAAGGCTTCCACGGTTTCGTCGGGCAGCCACGATTGAAACATCTTGTACGATTTCTCGCCCGCGTACACTTCCATCCAATGGATTTTGCGTTTGCCGCCGTACGCCTTCTCCACCGCCGCGTCGAACACACGCTGTGCCGCCCGCCAGATGTCGCGCCCCGTGCCGTCGCCTTCCACAAATGGCAGGATCGGATTGTCGGGCACATTCAACTTTCCATTTTGGATCGTCACCTTCGCCCCGCCCGCGGGGACTTTTACGTTCTGATATGTCATGCTTTCCTCTTTTGTTTTGAAAAATATCGGCTGGATTATACACCGCCTCTTGACAGATTCCCCCGCCCGCATAGAATCACGCCGAAATGACCAACCGCTTCATTCCCGACGTTGAACCTGATTCAGTTTCCTCAACCTTTTCTTCCCCATTCAAAAGAGAGCCATCATCGGCTCTCTTTTTTTATCCGCAAGACTCCCACTCTCCCGCTCGCGTTGAGCGGAGCGACAGCGAAGTCGAAGCGGGGAGAGGGCTAGGGGTGAGGGTTTAATGAGCCTATTTCTCAACAAACCCTCCGCTCGCATACTTATGCAACACGCTAGCGATCAACGTTTGATAAGGAACGCCCTCACGAATGGCGCGTTTTTGCAAACTCGTCAAGTCCTTTGAAGAGATGCGAATGTTGACGCGCTTATCCTTTTTGAATGTGGCGCGCGCATACGCTCGGTATTTCTCTTTTTGCTCTTTCACACTTTTTGCAGACTTCCACTCGTCCTGCTCATACGAAGCAAGCAGTTCGAGTTCATCCTGCCCAAGTTTTAGAGATGTCATTCTTCGCTTCCTTTCAAATACTTCTTTGTCGCTTTTCGGCTCGGAATTATTGTTTTCAAAAATATTTCGTTATCACTCTCAACAAATGGAACAAGATAAACATATTCTTCCATCTGCACGACAAATATCTTTTGTCCTTTATACTTTTCCTGGTTGGGATGCTCCAGCACATCGAGCAGAAATCCCGAGTCGATATAAAAGACAACTTCCTCAAAGGAAAGATTGCGCTCAGCCTTTAGGATTTCATTCTTTTCTTCATTCCATGAAAAATATTTCACTCACCGATTGTAATCTTTTGTGTGCCTTTTGGCAACAGGCTAAGTCATGCTCAAACTCCCTGGCTTAATTGACCCTCACGTCCACGTGCGTGAACCTGGGCAGACCCACAAAGAAGATTGGGACACCGTCACCCAAGCCGCCCTCGCTGGCGGCGTGACGATGATCCTCGCCATGCCCAACACCAAACCGCCCATCTTCGACGAAGCGACTCTCACACTCGCCCTCGATGCCGCCAAACAAAAAACGCGCTGCGACTATGCTCAATTTCTCGGCGCAGGACCCGACAATGCAGAGATCGTCGCCTCGCTTGCGGACAAATCCGCAGGCTTGAAAATGTATCTCGACTCCACCTTCGGCGAACTCCGCCTCGACGACATGACCTTGTGGGCTCCGCACTTCATCAACTTCCCGAAAGATATGCCCATCGTCCTCCACTCCGAATCACGCACCATGGCGGCAGGAATTTTATTCGCCGCAATCTACGACCGTCCCGTTCACATTGCCCACGTCTCATTGAAAGAAGAGATCCTCCTCATCAAAGCCGCCAAAGAACGCGGCATCCAAGTGACATGCGAAGTCTGTCCGCATCATTTATTCCTTACTTCTCCCTCCCCCAATTCCGAAGGAATTGGGGGAGGGCAGGGAGGGGGTCGAATGGAAGTCCGCCCCCGCCTCGCCACGAAAGCAGATGTCGAAGCCCTCTGGCAAAACATGGACGTCATCGACTGCTTCGCCACCGACCACGCCCCTCACACCCTCGCAGAAAAAGACTCGGAGAATCCCCCGCCTGGATTCCCTGGGTTGGAAACACTGCTTCCGCTATTACTCACCGCCGTTGACGATGGACGATTGACCGTGGACGATATTGTTCAGAAGTCAGTTATCAATCCAAGAAAAATCTTCCGCCTCCCCGAACAACCCGAAACATGGGTCGAAGTGGACGAGACCGCCGAATACGAGATCAAAGCGGCGGACCAATTCTCACGTTGCGGCTGGACTCCCTTCGAGGGGTGGCAGGTCAAAGGGCGCGTGAAGCGGGTTTTCCTGCGAGGAAAAGTCGCATTCGAGGATGGGAAGGTTTTGGCAGAAAAGGGATTTGGGCAGAATATCCGATATTGACGGTGTGCGCTAGAATACATATTCAAAGATGTAGAAAGGGTTTGAAATGCAGAAAATTATCGGCGTTACCGAACTCCAGCGGCAGTTTCGTTTTTTCTTTGAGGATGTGGTTTGCAAGCGCAATTCCCTTGTGTTGACGCGCGGCTCGCGACCCGAAGCGGCGCTTATTCCCTATGAAGATTACCAGCGGTATCAACAGATGCAGGAAAACGAAGTCCTTGCTCGCTTTGATCAGGTTTGGAATCGACTTGCCCAACTCAACGGTTCATTCAGCGACGAAGAAATTGCCACGGACATCGAAGCCTCTCGCAAAGGGTAACGGATGGGTGTTGTTGTGGATTGCTTCGCCCACTCGGCATTTGAGCCTCGGGGCTCGCAATGACGGAAGGATAAGGCCATGCAAAACTTCACCAACGTAAAACTCGAAATTTTCGTACCGCAAGACCACGCCAAGAAACTCGCCGACGCGCTTTCGAAGATCGGCGTGGGCGTGATCGGCAACTACGATCACTGCGTCGCAATGACTCAGGTAACGGGCTATTTCCGTCCGCTGGAAGGAGCGAATCCGTATGACGGGAAAGTCGGCGAAATCAAAGTGGTCACGGAATACAAACTCGAAGTCAATTGCAAGCGCGAGTTGGTGAAGGACGCGCTCGAAGCGATCAAGCGTGTACATCCCTACGAAGAGGCGCTGGTCAATGTCATTCCGCTGGCGAATCATTTGTTTGATTGAGTGAGATTGAAATGAGCGACAAAAGTATGCAATCGGCTATTGAGAATTTCAAATATATTTGCCGAAACGAATTTGGGTATTTATTAAGAGATTTTGGATTTCAAGAAATTGAGTACCCACCAAGTGAATTCAAGAATGAATTCAAAATTCGATTTGTTAGGAATGATTTCACTGTGATAGTTGAAGGTATTCATTATGGCATGGCGGCGACAGTAGATTTACAAGACATGAAAGGACGTAAAATCTTTCCGAGACTCTTGAATCCTGATTTCCAACCAAACCCAGGGAAAACCCCGAAATTTAAATCAACCAGCCAAGAGGAGGATATAAAGGAGGAGGCGCGCTTGTTATATAAATATGGCATGGACTTGCTTAAAGGTAATTTTGTTGTGTTTGAACGTGCTTTTGAAAAAAGAAGATTATCTCGGGCTGAATATCAAAATCGAAGAAATTTTGGAATTGCGGTGCAAGAAGCGGTCGAAGCGTTTAAAAATCGAGATTGGTTGAAAGTCATTAAATCTTTGGAGCCTTATGAAGACAGAATCTCACCAAAAATGGCGAGGAAACTAAAATCTGCTCGTGAACACATTTATCAGAGGGAATAGGATGAATTGTAGAAAATGCCCATCGAAACCGAACCAGCCTCCCCCGTCGAAAGAAGCGAGTCTCCAGTCTCCAGTCTCCAATCTCCAGTCTCCAATCTCCAATTCTCTAATTCTCCCAATCCTCCAATTACCAATCCCTAATTACCCCAAGGAGCCCCATGCCCACCAATTCCCCCTCCACCCACCTGCCATTTGGCGAAAATAAAAATGCCGCGTGGTACGGCAAGGACATCGTATCCGTCAAGCAGTTCAGCCGCGCCGACCTGGAGTACGTGTTCGGCGTGGCGCACGAGATGCGCGGCATGGTCGAGCGCGTCGGGACGTTCGACCTGTTGAAAGGAAAAATTTTAGCCAACCTGTTTTATGAGCCGTCCACGAGAACGTCGTCGTCGTTCACCGCCGCGATGGAGCGGCTCGGCGGCTCGGTCATCCCGATCAACGAGGTGAAGTATTCATCCGTGACGAAAGGCGAAACGCTGACCGACACCGTCCGCACGCTCGAATGTTATGCGGATGTGGTCGTCCTACGTCATCCCGAAACGGGATCGGCGGCGATAGCGGCGAAGGCGATGCGCAAGCCGCTCATCAACGCGGGCGACGGCACGGGCGAACATCCCACGCAGGCATTGCTCGACACGTTCACGATCAAAGCGGAGCTCGGCGGCTTCGACGGTCTCACCGTCACCATGCTCGGCGATTTGAAATATGGTCGCACGGTCCATTCGCTGGCGCGTTTGCTGTCGTTGTTCAACGTGAAGTTGAATTACGTCTCGCCCGATATTTTGAAGATGCCGAAAGAAGTGATGGACGAAGTGAGCGAGAAAGGCATTTCGCAAAACGAATCTTTGTCGCTCGAAAGCGTCTTGCCCGAAACCGACGTGCTGTACGTCACGCGCGTCCAGAAGGAACGCTTCGAAGACCCCGCCGAATACGAGAAGGTCAAAGGCGCGTACGTGATCGACCCCGCCGTGATGCAAACCGCCAAACAAAAGATGATCGTGATGCACCCACTCCCGCGCGTCACCGAGATCAGCATGGACTTCGACGACGACCCCCGCGCCGCGTACTTCCGCCAGATGGAATACGGTTTGTATGTGCGAATGGCTCTGTTGGCGATGGTGCTTGGAAAGGCTTAAATTCATTAACCGCGAAGCACGCAAAGAGCGCGAAGATTTTTAAAGGTTTTCTTTGCGAACTTCGCGCTCTTCGCGGTAAAAGGATTTTTATGGAAACTTTTTTTTCTTTTTTGGAAAAACGCGTCGACGACTGCTCCTCCCTCTTATGCGTTGGACTCGACCCACACGTGAGCGAACTTAGGGAGCCTTCTCCCGCGTCTGCCCTCGACTTCTGCCTGACTCTAATTAAGGCGACCGCTCCCTACGCCGCGGCATTCAAACCCAACGCGGCGTTCTTCGAAGTCTTCGGCGCGGATGGGTGGAGCGCGCTCAAGCAAGTCATCGAAGCCATTGACGCAGAGTCAAAACGACTCGGTTCGATGATTCCCGTCATCCTCGACTCCAAACGCGGCGACATTGCCTCCACAGCCGAAGCCTATGCCAAAGCCACATTCGAGACTCTCGGCGCGCATTGCATTACGTTGAGTCCATACCTCGGAAAAGATTCGATCGAGCCGTTTTTGAAATATCCAGAAAAAGGTGTGTTCTTGTTATGCAAGACGAGTAACGCGGGAAGTGGCGACCTGCAGGATTTGATCGTGGAGGATAGAAAGTGGAAAGTAGAGAATGCTTCACTTTCTACTTTCCATCTCTATGAACACGTCGCCCACCTCGCTCAAACTTGGAACACGCGCAACAACATCGGACTCGTCGTCGGCGCAACTCACGTGGATGCGTTGAAGCGCGTCCGTGCCGCCGCGCCAGATTTGTGGTTCCTCGCCCCAGGCGTCGGCGCTCAAGGCGGCGAACTTGAATCCGCTTTGCGGGCAGGCTTGAGGTCCGATGGAAGCGGGATGTTGATTCCCATTTCTCGCGGAATCTCACGGGCTGAGAATCCCAAAGTAGCCGCGGCAGAGTTACGAGATGAGATGTTGAACATAAAGAGGCAAATGGAAAAATAGTGTTAATATCGGATAGCGGAAAATATTGTCTATCCGATATATCAACCAAACTGGCATGTTCCTAGCCACATATCAGTTTTTCTCAATTTTTTGGGTATATCCCAGGATGATTCATGACGAGTAATTTACCAATTACCAATTACCAATTTTCTGCTTTAGCCGACCAACTCCTCTCCGCTGGCTGTATCAAGTTCGGCGAGTTCACTCTCAAGTCGGGACTGACAAGTCCTATTTACATTGACCTGCGCCGCATCATCACCCATCCCAAACTGCTCGCGGAGGTCGCGCAGGCTTACTTGCCAATCCTCTCAGCGCTTCAGTTCTCCCGAATCGCAGGCTTGCCTTATGCGGCGATACCAATTGCAACGGCAATTTCTCTGGCTGGCAATTACCCCATGATCTACCCACGCAAGGAAGCGAAGACCTACGGCACGAAAGCCGAAATCGAAGGCGAATATCACGCGGGCGAGACGGTCGTTGTCATTGACGATCTCGCCACCACTGGCGGAAGTAAATTCGAAGCCATCGAGAAATTGACAGAGGCGGGCTTGGTCGTGAAAGATGTTGTTGTGCTGATTGACCGTCAATCGGGCGCGCAAGAGTCGCTGGCGCAGGCGGGATACTCCATGCACGCGGCGCTGACGATCGGTCAATTGTTGGAGTATTGGGAAGAGAATGGAAAGGTGGAGAAGAGTAAAATTGAGGCGACGAGGAGGTTTTTGGAACAAACCAGATAGCGAGGGAGCATGGCAGGATTGGCTGTAAATGTAGCGGTTATTCATGAAGGCAAAATCTTGTTAACCCAGCGGGAGGATTTTGAAACGTGGATCTTACCCAGCGGCGGCGTTGAGGAGGGAGAGAGTCTTGCTCAAGCGGCAATCCGTGAGACAAAGGAAGAAACAGGATTGGACGTTGAATTGACGGGGTTGGTCGGCGTCTATTCTCGGCTCAGTAATATGCCTGCTGTGCACGCGGCGCTATTCACTGCGAAACTGATAGGCGGCGAGATCAAGTTGCAGGCGGGCGAGACGATCGCGGTGGAGTGGTTTGATTTTGATGACATTCCCAGTCCGCTTTCTGCGGGGCACAAGCGGCGGATCGAAGATGCCATTTCAGGCGTAATGGGCGCAGTCATTTTACAAGAGTACAAATTACCAACGATGCCAGAAAAGATGACAAGAAATGAATTGATCGAACTGCGCGATCAATCTGGAATTTCTCGACAGGAATTTTATAAGCGAATCTTTGAGCAAGCCGAACTGGTCGAAACGGTTGAGGTGGAAGGGAAAGAATGGCAAGCATAGCGATTTCAAATCAGTTATCCTCGACGCGAGCAGAGCGTTCGTGGAAATTAAGAACTCGGAGATCTGCTTTGCAAAAATCTCCGAGTTCTGCTTTTGCTTTACTCTGTCTTCAAACTTTGAAACCTTTTTATCAAATCGGGAACTTGTGTCTGGATCACATCCCAAATGATCTCATTGTCCAAGCCGAAGTATTCGTGTGCGATGATGTTTCGTAAACTGGCAACTTCGCGCCAAGGGATTTCGGGATGTTCCGATTTGAAGCCTCGCGGCATTTGTCTTGCCGCTTCGCCAATAATCTCCAAGCTTCGAACGACTGCCAGATAGGTGCGGCGGTCATTTCCGAGGTCCTCTGCCTTGCTCAACCCCTTCGTAAAATCGAGAATGTCATGGCAGGCTTGCAGGACATCGTCAACGTATAACTTCGAGCTACGAGATGACATTCAGCAAATCCCTCTCCACGGAAGAGCGGATGGCGGGTCTTAATCCTTTGGGAGTGACCAAATCCACTTCGCGACCCAGTAAATCCTCAAGATAAAACTTCAACCCGATGTAATTTGCCCAGGTCGGTTTTTTGAACTGCACAAGAATATCCACATCGCTGTTTTTGTTCAAACGGTTCCGCGCTGCCGATCCGAACAAAGCCAGCGATTTGACGCCATACCGCTTATAAGCGGCGCGTTTCGACTTCAGAACTTTGACCACAGCGTTGCGGTTGGTAGTGGACATGGTTAAATTATACACTCAATACCGCGTGTTAGAATGAGACAGACGGAGTACCCATGCACAATAAACACATCTTCAAAGCGACCATCCTCGACGCGGGCGGAGGCGGGGCGTTCGTGGAAGTGCCGTTCGATGTCGAGGCGGCGTTTGGGGCGAAGCGTCCCAAGGTCAAGGCAATGATCGAGGGAGTCCTTTATCGTGGCATTTTGTCGCGGATGGGTGGACCAAATCACATCTTGGTCATCCTCAAGGAGATTCGCGCGAAGATCGGCAAGTCTTTTGGCGATGAAGTGAAGATCACCGTCGAGTTGGATACGGAGCCGCGCGTCATCGAAGTTCCTAAAGATTTGATGAAAGAATTGAAAAAACACAAGGAAGCCAAAGCGTTCTTCGATAAACTCTCATACACACACAAAAGGGAATACGTGACGTGGATCAACGAAGCGAAGAGAGAAGAAACGCGGCAGAGTCGAATCGCTAAAACGGTTGACATGTTGAAGAAGGGAAAAAGAGGCGCATGAACCTGTGGTCTCGATACGTCCCGCGAAAACCATGCGGGACTACTCGACCACCGAGGAATAATCAATGGAACTCAAACATTATCTCGAATATCTTTACGATTACAACTACTGGGCGAACAAACGCTATCTGGCTGTCGCTGAAACCCTCAACCCAGAGCAACTCTTCCACAAACATGGACATTCATGGGATTCCGTCCATGCGATTCTCGTTCACATGATGAGCTCAGAGCGGATGTGGCGTCAGCGCTGGCGCGACGAGAAAGGCGAGTTCCTCGACCCGAAGGATTTTCCGACGATCGCTTCAATAAAAAGTTATTGGGCGGATGTGGAGAAGAATGTGCGCGAATACGTTGCGGAACAAACCGAAACCAGTCTGTGGCGCGATGTCACTTATACCAATCCCAAAGGCGAGACGTTCACGTTTCCGTTGTGGCAGATGATGGTCCAGCCGCCGAATCACAACACGCATCATCGCGGCGAATTGGCGGCGATGTTTGCCGTGATGAATGTTCCGCATCCCGAAGAGGAGCTCGTGCAGTATTTTCTGAATAAGAGCGGACAGAAAAAATTCTAGGTGTCATTGCGAGCGAAGCGAAGTAATCTTCTGTTTTCATCGTGACTGTTGTGTGATTGTTAGCCGAGATTGCCGCGCTCTGACGCCAAGGCTTCATCGCTCGCAATGACATATGAAAATATGTATTCATTGTTGCGCCCTCTTCTTTTTGCTCTTGATCCCGAAACTTCGCATCAACTCACGCTGCAACTGCTGCGCGTCGCGGGAAACTTTCCACTTTCCAATTTTCTTATCAACCAAATTTATAAAACCGAATCAAAACCCGTCCACGCGTTTGGATTGACATTCAAAAATCCAATCGGTCTCGCGGCGGGATATGACAAGGACGGCGTCGCGGTTCGCGGACTCGCCGCGCTGGGATTCGGTCACGTCGAAGTGGGGACGGTCACGCCGCAGGCTCAGGCTGGGAATCCGCGTCCGCGCGTGTTTCGGCTGGTGGAGGATGAGGCGGCGATCAATCGGATGGGGTTTCCGAGCAAGGGAATGGAATATGTTTCGAGGAGATTGCTTCGCCTCGGTCTCGATACGGCGAAGAGCGCGCCTACTCGACCAGCGGCTCGCAATGACATAATTTTGGGTGTTAATCTCGGAAAAAACAAAGATACGCCTTTGGAAGAAGCGTCGCAGGATTACGTCAAGTTGATGAAGGTCTTCGCTCCGCTGGCGGATTATTTGACGATCAACATTTCGTCGCCGAACACGGTGGGGTTGCGGAGGTTGCAGGGGCGGGAGATGTTGGAGGGGTTGTTGGAGGAGATTCAGGGTGCGAGATACGAGTTACGAGATACGCGACCAATCCTAGTAAAGATTTCTCCAGACATGACCGAGGAGGAATTGGACGACGCGGTCGGCGTGATTCTCGATAAAAAGATGGATGGGATTATCGCAACAAACACCACACTTTCGCGGGAGGGAGTGCGGCGCCGCCCTGAGCCTGCCGAAGGGTCAAACTTGAAGGGCGAAAACGGCGGACTAAGCGGGAGTCCGCTCAAAGGTCGGAGTGAAGCGGTTTTACGTCAGGTGGCGAGGCGCGTGGATGGGAAAGTCCCGATCGTGAGCGTGGGCGGAATTGCGAGCGCAGATGATGCAAAGAAAAGACTCGCGTTGGGGGCGAGTCTGGTTCAGGTGTACACGGGACTGATCTATCGGGGGCCGGGCTTGGTCAAACAGATTTTGCAAAATCTCTAGGCTCGTCGGGGTCTCAGACCCCGACGGAACGTACTTACGGCTGGTAAGGGCGGAAGATGGGCGCCGGCGCGTCGTTGCGGCGGGTGAAGAACCCATCGGGCAGTGGGATGGGCTCAAGCGCGCCTTCGGTGGTGAGCGAGCCGGTGGGGATGTAATACAACACGATGGGACTGCCGGCGCCGAGGCTGATATCCTGAAAGGCAAAAATTATATAGGTCCCGTCGGGGCTAAACACCGCGTCGCGATAACAGCACTTGCCTTCCACGGGCGCGGCGGACGCGGCTTTGTGCGTGAAGGTGTTGTAGAACACAAGGTCGCCGAAGCCGCCGTTGCGTTTGTTACTGTTCAAGGCAAACAGAACATCGCCGTCCCAATCGAAGGCGCCGATCTCGAGCGGAAACTGGAAGCGCGTGCCGGGGAATTCATCGAGGCGGATGGGCACAGAGGTCTTGCAGAGGTGGATGTCGAGCACGCGCACTGCATCTGCCACGTTGGCTCCGGAAGGGGTGAGAAATTCGACCGCGAGTTTCTGGTTATCTTTCGACCACAATACCTCTTTCACGCCGACATCGTTATAAAACAGACAGCCGTTCATGGCGAGCAGGACGGCTTTGGTGGTGTTGGCGGGGAACGCGCCCAGGTTGAAAGGCACTACGTGTAATTCGCGGTTAACGCTGATGGCGATCTGCCGCCCGTCCGGCGAGATGTGGAAGGCTTCGAAGTATTCCGCCGAGGCAAAACTGGTGATGATCTCTTCGCGCACATCGGTGATGTTTACGGTTTTCACGGTCTTGCCGGTCACATACAGGATCGTATCGCCGTCCGGCAGCCATTCCACGTTGGTCTTTTCGCGCCCGTCGTTGGTCACCGAGCGCAAGTCGCTTCCATCCACGTTCATGATCCAGATATCGTTATTGCGCAGGAAGGCAACCTTATCCGCGCCGCCGATCAGCGGGATTTGCGGCAGGGCGGTCTCTGTCGGCGCGGCGCGCGTGGCGGTTTCTGTCGCAGGCGCGGAGGTGACGGTGGACTCGATCGTCGGCACGGAGGTGAACGTGGCGGGGATGGAGGTCGGCGCGGCGGTGTCGGTCGCTTCAACCCCGACGGGGAGGCTGTTTCGGCTAGCGAGCATGATGCCCACCCCCGCGATCCCGACGATGACGAGTGCGGCAATCACGACGACCGCCGGCGAAAATTTTCGCTTTGCTCCAACGGGCTTTTGTTTTACGGCGGTCCGCAGCGCGGTGAGGGTCTGGGATTTTTTCGCCAGACCGTAATCTCCCGCGATTTCCTTGAGGGTTTGGACCATCTCCAGCGCCGTGTCGAAGCGTTCGTTCCGGTCTTTTGCCATTGCCTTTTGGATGATCAAATCCATGTCGGCGGGCAGGTTGGGGTTGAACGTCAAAATCCGCGGCACCGGCTCGGTGACGTGTTTGATGGCGAGCGCCATCGGCGTATCGGCGACGTAGGGTTGTTTGCCGGTGAGCATTTCAAAGAGGATGATGCCGAGCGCGTAAATGTCGGCGCGCCCGTCCACCTGGTCGCCGGTGGCTTGTTCGGGCGCCATGTACGCGGGCGTGCCGATGATGCCGCTGCCGGTCATTGTGCCGGAACTCTGGCTCATCTTGGCAATGCCGAAATCGGAAATGTACGGCGCGCCGCGGCTATCGAACAGGATATTGCTGGGTTTGAGGTCGCGGTGGATGAAGCCTCGAGCGTGCGCTTCGTCCAACCCCGGGGCGATCTGCTCGAGGATTTTCGCCGCCTCCGCCACGCTCATGATCCCCTTTTTGATGCGGTCGGAGAGCGAGCCCCCGTTCATATACTTCATCACGAAATACGGTAGTTTCGTGTCTTCGGTTTCGCCCACATCGTAGACCGGCACAATGGACGGATGCTCGAGTTGGGCGATGATCTTCGCCTCGCGTTGGAAGCGCGCCCGGAATTGCGGGTCGGCGTGGAGCAGTTCCGGCGGCAGGATTTTGACCGCCACCTCGCGTTCAAAGCGCGAATCGTAGCCGCGGTAAACGGTTGCCATGCCGCCGCGCCCCAACTCTGCTTTGATCTCATAGATCCCGATCTTCGCTGGAAACACAGGGCAAGTATACCCGTATCGGCACGCGGCGCGCAAACAACCGCATGACAATTTCATGCGGAGAAATTCCTACACAGGTCTAATAGAACCGCAATGCGCGTCGAAAGTCTTTTATGGTATAGTGTCGCCACTATGGACGAAAAGATCACCATCATTGAAGGACCGCCGCCCATCTTTGAGGCGGTGAACGACGGTTGGGCGCTGGGCTTGAACGAGCGCGCCCAGTTATCCGTCCCGGCGTTGACGCGTTTACGCACCTTCAACGGTCCCGCGCTGGTGGAGCGTTGTTATCAGGCATGGAACGCCAAAGCGCCCATCCATTTGCATTACCGTAACGATTCCGGCGTGGAACAGAGCGCGCCGATCTTCGCCGCCCGCAACGTGGAAACCTCGGACGGGCACGTGTTGCTCCTTTGGGTGCATCTCGACAGCGATAAAGTTGAATACGAGTTCGACCAGGGAGACGACGAAGCGGACGAGGACCCCTTCGAATAACTACAACCGGACCGGGCGCAAGCCCGGTCTGTGCTTTTGAACATTGACGAGTATTTGAGTCTCGTGATAACCTTCAATCCTTCACGGAAACAAAGGCTGTGACATCCTCCAACGACTGTCCATTCAGCGTCTTCCACTCGAAAGCGGGCTCCCCTCCGGGATGCCCGTTTATATTTCCCTCTCAGGAGTAGACAACCATGTCCGAAAAAGTGAACGCCTTTCAGATCGCACAATCGCAATTTGACCATGTGGCGGAATTGTTGAAACTTGAGCCCGGCGTGCGCGAAGTTTTGCGCTGGCCCCAACGCGAATATTCCTTCCGCATTCCGGTCCGCATGGATAACGGATCGCTCCAGGTGTTTCAAGGTTTTCGGGTACAACACAACGACGCGCGCGGACCCAACAAAGGCGGGATTCGCTTCGCGAGCGATGAAACGCTGGATACAGTTCGGGCATTAGCGACCTGGATGACGTGGAAATGCGCCGTAGCGGATATCCCTCTCGGCGGCGGCAAAGGCGGCATCGTGGTAGACCCCTCCGCACTGTCTGACCGTGAAAAGGAAGCGTTGTGCCGCGGGTGGGTGCGCGCCATGTGGAAGAACATCGGTCCGCGCAACGACGTGCCCGCTCCCGATGTCGGCACAACCGCCCAAATGATGGGTTGGATGATGGACGAATATTCGCAACTGGTCGGTCAATATACGCCGGGCGTATTCACCGGCAAACCCGTCGGCGGCGGCGGCTCGCTGGGGCGCAAAGAAGCCACAGGCTTTGGCGTCATCTATACCGTGCGCGAAGCCATGCAACACCTCAACCTCAACCCGAAGGAATCCGTCGCTGCCATTCAAGGTTTTGGCAACGTCGGGCAATACGCCGCCATCGGCTTTGTGGAAAATTTGGGCGGCAAGGTCGCCTGTATTTCCTGCTACGACCGCCACGATAAAAAAGCATACACCTACAGCAAAAAAGGCGGCATTGACCCGCACTTTTTAATCTCGATCGTTGACCAATACGGAACGGTGGATAAACAAAAAGCGTTGGACGCCGGCTACACCGCCTCCGACGGCGACAAATGGATCGAAGCGGAAGCGAACGTGATCATCCCCGCCGCGCTCGAAGGACAGATCAACAAAGACAGCGTGAAGAAAATTTCCAAAGGCGTCAAGATCATCGCCGAAGCGGCGAACGGTCCCACCACGCCCGAAGCCGACGCAACGATCAAGCAAAACAACATCTTCGTCGTTCCAGATTTTCTATGCAACGCCGGCGGAGTCACCGTCTCGTATTTTGAACAAGTGCAAAACGACATGAATTTTTACTGGTCGAAAGAAGAAGTCTTGCAACGCCTGGACCACCGCATGACCAACGCCTTCAACGCCGTCCACGAGCGCAGTCTCAGCGAAAAAGTGTACATGCGCGACGCCGCCTACATGGTCGCGATTGACAGCGTGGTCAAAGCCATGCGATTGCGCGGCTGGCTCAACGGAGATTGGTAAACGCCGACGAACAGCAAGCCCTCGTCCATAGACGAGGGCTTTTTCTTTTGGATGAAGAACCCGCTTCTTTCGCAATTTCGACCTGCTTCACCCTCTCAGCCTTTGTGTCCCTCCAAACAGACCACCCCTTGCGCGCCGACTTGCGCGTTATGCGCAACCTCAGCAGGCAAATCGAGCCGGTCGCCCGCGTGCAATTCAAACGATTGATTTAACTCCGGCAGACCGAACGTGATCGAACCGCGCACAACATAAATGACTTTATCGTACGCGTGTGAATGCGCCGCGGACGTGTCGTGCGCTCCGTTCGACCACGCGTACGGATGCAAGCCCTCGTCTGCAAAGAGTCGCCGAAGGGCGGATTCGGTCGGGGCGGCTGGGTCAGCCCAAAGGGTGACATGAGGCGTGTTCATCGTTTGTGTGGGACAAATTGGCAATTTGTCCTACGTGCGTTCCATCAACTCGATCCGATTCCCGAATGGGTCGAACACATGCGCGCGGTTATAACCTTCCAATGGCGGCTGGGATAAATCCCATTCGTAACCTGCCGCTTGAATCTTTTCGAGGAGCGAGTCAAGTCTCGACACGATGAACGCCGGGTGCGCCTTGCGCGCCGGATGAAAATCATTTTCAACGCCGAGATGCACTCGAACGGTTTCCGATGGCGGATCGGACGACAGTTCTTGATCAGACGGCAGTTCAACTGCCGTCTGATCTGGCGTTAACGGAACATTTTGAAGCCACATGCCGCCGCGCTTCGCAAGTTCGGGAGGTTTGTGAATTTCAGTGAAGCCGAGGATGCCAACATAAAACGCCCGCGCCTTTTCTTCCTCGCCTGCGGGCAGCGCCAATTGAACGTGGTCAATCGAGAGGATGGTCATGGTGGAAAAAGGTAAACAAGTGAACAAGTAGACACGTGTGTTCCTGTGTACGTGTCTACTTGTCTACGTTTTATTACGGTTCCGTTGGATACCCCGCCTCGACCCACGCGTTGAAACCGCCGAGCAAGGCTTCGACATGTTTATAGCCGTTGTGCAACATCAGGAACGCCGCACGGGCGCTCGTATGTTCGTTCAGTCAGGTGCAGTAGGTGATGATCCATTGCTCTTTGTCGAGATTCACATCTTCAATATTGATCTCAAACATATCCAGCGGGATGGAAAGCGCGTTGGGCACATGGAGTTCGGCATACGCGGACCGACTACGCACATCCACGATGATCGCCGCGCCGGCTGTATAAGCGGTGTATGCCACTTCGAGCGGCGCACGCGGCACGTCGGCTTCGGTGACCGGTAGGTCCGATGGTTGGGATGGATTCGTCGGCTCGAAGATAACCACCGGGGTTGGTTCAGCGGTTGGAAGTAGCGCGTTGCACGCGAGTGTCGCGAGGATGAGAATGGAAATGGCAAGGGAGATTCGGGTTTTAGTCATGATTCCTCCGGGTGTAATGTAGACACGTATACAAGTAGACAAGTAAACAGATCACCACGTGTATCCGTGTCTACTTGTCTACGCGTTTCCGTGTGTACATCAACCTATCTCACAAAACCGATCGATCTGTTTGCCGATGATGGCGAGGCTATCCTGCCAGAATTTTTTGGTTGTGATGTCAATGCCGAAGCGTTTGGCGAGTTTTGCGGCGGGCGCTTCGCCGGTGGAGGCGAGCAGGTTCATGTAATCTGGCACAAAGTCTGCGCCGCGTTTTTTATAGATCGCGTACAAGCCGGTGGCAAACAACAGACCAAACGCGTACGGGAAGTTGTAGAACGAGAAGCCAGGCGAATAGTAATGCGGCTTCCACGTCCACATGAATTTTTGCAGATAGCGTTCGTCGAGTCCGTCGCCATAGGTCGCCTTCTGGGCGCGTTCCATGATCTCGCAGAGATCGTCGGCGGAGAGTTCCGATTTTTCGCGGCGTTCCATCACTTCTTTTTCGAAGAGGAAGCGCGAGTAAATGTCCACGATCACCTGACCCGCGTCCTGAATATGCGCTTCAAGCACCGCCAGTTCCTCTTGTGGATCTTTGGTCGAGGCAAGCACCGCCTCGGTGATCAGCGTCTGGCACATGATGGAAGCGGTCTCTGCCAGCGTCATCGGCGTGTTTTGTTGCAGTTCGGTCTTGCCCGCTTTGTAGGCGCAATAGTTATGGAACGCGTGACCCAACTCATGCGCGAGCGTGCTGACCTGATTGAACGAACCGTCGTAGTTGGCAAGGATGCGGCTTTCTTTCACAGCGGGGACTCCCATGCAGAACGCGCCGCCGCGTTTGCCGTCGCGCTGTTCGGCGTCGATCCAATTTTTTGCGAACGCAGTCGCCGCCATGTCGCGTAAGTCGGGTGAGAATTCGCCGAAGTATTTGAGGATGAAATCACGCGCCTCATCGTACGAATAGACCTTGTCCGTTTTGCCGAGCGGGGCGAAGATGTCCCACCACGCCAGTTTTCCCGAAGGGTTGCCGAGTTTCTTCGCCTTCGCCTTGTAATACTTGCGGAACATCGGGAATGAATCTTTCATCGCGCCCATCATCGCGTCGAGGGTCTTGCGGTCCATGCGCGCGAAGTCAATCGCGGCGTGGAGCGCGTCCTTGCGTCCGCGTTTTTTCCAGAGAGTGTTCGTCTCGCCTTTGACGCCGTTGAGGGTCGCGGCTAACGTTTCTTTGATTCCCTCCCATGCCTGATTCTCCGCGTCGTAGGCGCGATGACGCGTCGCCTCGTCGGGATGCGAGCGGAGGTTGATCAGCGCGGGCATGGGCAACTTTTGAGTTTTGCCGTCCAGCTCGAAGTCCACAGAAAGTTGCGAGGTGACCGTCCCCTGCAATTTGCCGAAGGCGTTGCCGCCGCTGAGCGACATTTCGGCGGCGAGCATTTCCTCCGCTTCACTCATCAGATATTTTGCCTGGTCGCGCGCTTCTTTGAGTCCGAAGGCGTGCGCCTTTGCCGAGGGGTTTGTCGTAACGGCTTCATCGAGTTTTTTGCCGAGCGTTCCCACCCACGCGCTGAACTGCGTGCCGAGGTTGCTCTGCCGCACGCGCACCTGCTCGTATTCGGAAAGCAGGCGGTTGGCGGTCTTGTCGCGCGAATCGGTGGTGACAAAAGAATCGATGAAAGCGTTGATCGTTCCGCCGAGTTCAAAGATGGCGTTTAATTGGTCCACGGCTTTGCCGAGCAACGCGCCGAGTTCTTTCGACTTGGTCTTCGCGCTGGCTTTGGTCAGTTTGCTTTTGTAGAATTTCTCGAACTTATCCAAGAGGCTGATGTAATCCTTCATGGCGTTCTTGAATTCTTTTGATTCGAGCGAGGGGTAGACGTTGGTCATGTCCCAACGAGGGGCGGAAATAGTCATCGGAAAATCTCCTTGTTGTTAATGTAGCCCTAGTATACACTGTTGTATCTGGGGAGTTATGAAGTAAAATAAGGCGCATTCATCTGCCTGATTCAGGAGACGCGCCATGAAAGTGACTGTGCTTCAAGAAAATTTAGCCCGCGGACTGGGCATCGTTTCGAAAGCGGTATCGCCGCGCAGTACATTGCCTGTGCTTGCGAACGTGTTGATCGCATCCGACGAGGGGCGCCTGCGACTCTCCGCGACGAATCTCGAAATGGGAATCACTTGTTGGATACCCGCGCGCATCGAAGAGGAAGGCTCAACCACCGTGCCCGCGCGCACATTTTCTGATTTAGTCAGCACATTGCCGAGCGACCAGGTAATGTTGAAACTCGACGCGCAAACGCAAACGCTCAACGTGCGCGGTGGAACGTCCACGAACGACATCAAGTGCATTGATGCGCAGGAGTTCCCGCCATTGCCCGTGCCCGATCTCGAAGGCGCGGTGCAGATCAACAGCGGCGATTTCCGCGAGATGATCCATCAAGTTGTTTTCGCGGCGTCGTCCGACGAGGCGCGTCCCGTGTTGATGGGCGTGCTGATTCAAGTAGACAAAGAAAAGCTGACGATGGCGGCGGCAGACGGATTTCGACTCTCCGTCCGCAAAGCGGTTCTTTCTACCCTTTCGGCTGCCCCAGTTTCGGCGATCGTTCCCGCCCAAGCGCTGAGAGAGTTGGCGCGCGTCGCCTCCGATGGCGAAGAACCGATCTACATGGCGCTCCCCAAAGGACGCGGGCAGGTCGTCTTCCGCGTGAAAGATGTGGAAGTGGTCTCGCAATTGATCGACGGCACGTTCCCCGATTTCCAACAGATCATCCCACGTTCGTACAAGTCGCGCACACTGGTTTCGACTTCATCCTTGTTGAAAGCCTGCAAGCAAGCGGAAATTTTTGCGCGCGAAGGTTCGAACGTGGCGCGCTTCAATATCAAGACCGCGCAAAGCGACATGCAACCCAGCGAAGTGGAAATTTCCGCCACATCCGAAGAGACGGGCAAGAACGAGACCATCGTCGAAGCGACCGTTGATGGCGGCGGCTTGCTCATCGCGTTCAACGTGAAATTCTTGCGCGAGGCGCTCGAAGTGATTCGCACCCCGAACGTCGCGCTGGAAACGTCCGCGCCAAACGCGCCAGGCGTGGTCAAGCCTGTAGGCGACGACCAGTTCCTGCATGTGATTATGCCGATGCATCTCGGTTAGTCGCGTAGTTCGTTAGTTTGATAGTCTGATAGTCGAACAAAGAAGCGCCCCGTCATTTTTGACGGGGCGTTGATTATTTCAAGATTTCATAAATGATGAACCTGCGGTTATCGAATACTTTATCAATCGGCAGGTTGCACGAAGCGATTTGTTCAGGCGGCACTTGATTGTTTTCGCCCACTTTTTTGCTGAGGATCAAATAATCGCCTTTCAACATCCCATCACAGACATTGATCATGATGCTGGGGTGACCCGTCATCAACCTCATGACGCGCGCTTTGTAGAAGATCAACACGCTGTCGGGCGGAGTTTTTCTTTCCACCCAGTCGTACACTTCCATGCTGTATGGGTCGAAGGGACCGTTGATCTGCCGTCCGTTCCGCACGTTGTTGAACGCAGAAACGCTCGAAGAAACGAAATAATATCCAGCGAGGAGGATCCAAAAACCGTACATGACTCGCTGACCCGTCCAACGATACTTATCAGAAAGTCTTCCAACAGCGAACTTCATTCCTTGGAACGCAAAGTAAATGAAGATGGGCAACAGCGGGAAGATGTACCGTGCCCCCTGCCAGTAGGGATACGTGATGTGGACAAGCATCCACACGGCGAAGAAGAGAATGAAATATAGATCGTCCTTGCGGTGAATCCACGCGCCGAGTGAAGCGAAGATCAATACGAAATAATACACATAACTCCAGCCCGTTGAATTACCAAAGAAGGTGCCGAACACTGTGAAGTACGCGCCGATGAACCCTCGCACGAGATCGGCGGTCAGGTTTTTGTATTGCGATAAATACGATTCGCCTCCGCCAGGGAAGATCAACGCGTTGGCGAGCCATAGCAACACAAACATCGCACATACGATAAACGCATTCAACACAATTCGTTTGACCGTTTCCCATTCCTTGCGATGTTCAATCAGTTTGAAGAATTCGATCATCAAAAAACAGCCGAGCAGTAAAAGTCCAGTAGCGCGCAGGAAAGTGGTGAAGAAAATTGCCGCGCCGATCAGTGCGTAGCGTGTCCGTGATTCGTTTCGTTGCATGACAAGATACAACGTCAACGTTGAAAAGAAAAGAAATGGGATATCGGACAGGATGTAATCGAGAAACTCCAAAAGCATCGGGTTGAACGCGAACAACGAAACAAAGAGCAGGCTTTCCGTCCGCGTGAAGCGAGTTTTCGCAAACAGATACAAACAGATCAAAAATCCTGCAAAAAAAAGTAAGCCAGGAATTTTCAACGTCATGGGGCTGATTCCGTTCAGCGCGTAAAATGGAACCAATATCAACGGATAGCCCCACGGGTAGGCGAGTGGTCCGAGATGCGTTGTCGATTGATAATTCGTGAAATCACTGATCGCGATGAACTCATCCAACGAACCATCTACGATGCTCTTTGCTTGCAAAACATACCACGCCCAATCGTCGCCCCACTCGTGTCCGCGCCGCAACATGCCTGAGCCGATCACTGCTGAAAGTAAAACAATCAACAACAACGGATGAAACAACTTTTTCATACGCTTATTTTACTTCCGATATTTGTATAGACAAATAATCATCCCTCTAAATTCAGAGAGATGATTATCGCTTCGGACTCAGGGTAGGCTTGATTCAGTTTCGGAATCCTTGATCTACTCTTCAGCCATCCCCTGCGCGCTGACTTCGACCATCTGTTCAAACTTCGGCTTCATTCTGAAAACGATCCACAAGCTGATCATGGCAAAGACCGCCACGAGACCTTCCGTTTGCAAAATCCCAACTGACTGCCCAACATAGACCGCGACCGCGTCCACGAACGCGTGCCACAGTAGCGCCAGCCAAAACCAGATGGCTTGTTTCTTCGCAAGTCCATACAGCACCATCAACGATAAACTTACATGCAAACACATCGCAAAGATTCGTTCGATGAATCCGAGTAATGCCGTGAACGGCTGTGCAGACCAGAACGCTTCCACTTGTTGCTTCGCCAACTCAAGTTGGTCCGCTGGAATGCTTGGCACAGTAGATAGATCCGTGTTCCTTAGCGCGATCATGTTGACAACCGTGAACGCGACAGAAATACCGACCAGAAGCGCCTCCGTCCCGCCGTGACCCAATCCGACGAGGACGCTTTCTTTCCAAGAGCGCGACTTCTTCAAGACGAACTTGAACAAAATGTAGCGGGCGGTTTCCTCGAAGAGTCCCGCCAGCAGACCAAAGATGATCGCATTAACCCACAGCGGCATTCCCTTCATGAAATTGGCTAATCCGACTACGAGCGGAATGTGCAAAACCTGCGAAGCGATGAACGTGAGTCCGCCTGCGAGGACCAATTTCCACGAAAGCGCAAACTTGCGCGTGAAGACGAACCATAAAATGATGGGCAACACGATCATGCCCGAAAAACTGACAACATACGCTGCGATGAGCATTGTCTTCTCCTTTAATTATTGCGACGGTATTGAGCGCATCCGCCGCGCGCGTTCCGTCAGCGGACGTTTCGCCACGATGGTGATCTTGCCGCTGTTCTCAGGCGTGAAAACATTGATCGCTTCCCAGCCTTCCTGACCCCATTCGTCCAGCGTTTCCTGAATCTGTTCGTCCTTTGTGCCGAAGAAACTTCCGATCGTTTGGACTCGATATTCCCACGTTTTGATTTCGTCTGTCATGTCAATCTCCGTTTCACGTGAAACGGAGCAGGGGACGCCCGCTCCGTTTTGGGTTACGCCCTCGTCTCCCGCCGCCACAGGATATAGGAATAAACGATCGGCACGAACGCGGCGATGAGCATGGCGCCTAGCATGAGCCAGATACCAGTCTCGCCGAGGAACGCGCTGATGATCGTCGCCGCGCCGCCCAGCATGAACAATTTGGAGCCGAGTTTATGCGTTTCGTCCCAGACCGTCTCGCTGGAAAGCGTCCATGGCGTGCGGATGCCGATGAAGAAGTTGCGTTTGGCTTTGCTCATCATATAGCCGATGCCGATGAACAGCAGACCGACGACGGGCAGGAGCATGGCTGTCATGTTGAATGTCCTGCCTAAGGCGGCAAACAAAATCAGGGCGTAGACGTAAAGCATGTATGCCACAAACGCTACGATAAACGCATTGAAGATGCCGCTGAATTTGGCGATGTTGGCTTTGAGCGGGTCAATATGCGGAATGGCAAGGAGGAGCGGCGTCAATATGGCTGTGATGATCGGCAGGAGAAAAACGCCCCAGAATTTGGACATGTAGCCGTCGATCTCGCCCGCGGCGTTCCAGTGCGAGGGCATGGGGTCGGGCAGTCGGTTCCAGAGCAGAAGTCCTGCAATAACTGCCAGCACGATCAAGGTTAGGCTAATGATGGTTGTGAGTTTGGTTGACATTTGATTTCCTTTCTTTCGTAGGGGCACAGCGAGACGATCTCTCGTCAAAGTCCTTGAATCATTCGCTGTGCCCCTACGCGTTATTTATTTTCCTTCGGCAAATTATTCTGCGCCATCGAAACGACACCGCTGATTCCGCCGAGATTCATCGTATCCACCGCCGACGATGGCACGATGACCAGCGCGCCTTTTTCCTTCAAACCTTCAAAGAGCATATTCATTGCCCGAAGGTGCAAGGCAGTCGGGTTCTCCACGTACGCTTTCGACGCCTCCGCAAACGATTCGGCGATCTGCTTTTCGGATTCACCGAGGATCACGCGGGCTTGGCGCTCGCGCTCCGCCTGCGCCTGACGGGACATGGTATCTTCCAAATCCTGCGGGATGACAATATCACGAATTTCCACAGATTGCACAGTCACACCCCAAGGCGTTGTGCGTTCGTCAATCACTTGTTGAAGTTCCTTGTCAATCACACTGCGACCGACAAGAATATCCGCCAGCATCATACGCCCGATAATGTCGCGTAGCGCTGTTTGTGCCGCCCAGTCTACGGCGGCGCGGTAGTTTTCCACTTCGAGCGCGGCTTTCTCCGCGTCCCACACGACCCAGAACAGCACCGCGTCCACGTCCACAGGCACGGTATCCTTCGTCAGCGTTTTCTGCGCGGCGAACGGCGTGACCATCACACGGTGATCGATCCACGTGGGAATCGTGTCAATGATCGGCACGATCCAAAACGCGCCAGGTCCTTTCAGCCCATGAAATTTTCCGAGCCGCAAAACCACAGCCTTTTCCCATTGTGACGCCACCTTGAGCGCGAACAAAATATACGTGCCGATCAGCGTCCAGCCCAAGACCCATGCGCCCAAAATGTTGTCGTTGATCTTCTCATCGCCGAAAATGGCGCCAAACACCGCAACCAGCAGAAAAACGCCAAACAACGTGCCTGCGATGGCGGGGACGCGCAGGTCTGCTTTTTGGGACTTGCTCTTCTGCGCCACACTTTTCATAAATTTTGTATCCATTTCATTCTCCTTTATTCTTCGGATTTACCCGATTCATTCCAACTTTTCAGCTGGTCGCTAACCATTTGGCGGATCTCGCCCTTCGAGAATCCCTGCCTCAGCGCCTCGCTGACATACCTCTGCGTCAACGCCTCCAGCGACTCTCGCCGCAGACGTTCCGTCACCTTCGGCGGCGGGATTTCCGTGATGAACGTGCCGCGTCCCTGTTGTGTGGAGATGATGCGCGCCTCATCCAAGATGCGATAGGCACGCGCCACCGTGTTGAAGTTTACGCGTAATTCTTCAGCCAACGCGCGCACGGTTGGGAGCTGGTCGTCTGGCTTGAGTATTCCGCTGGCAACTTGCGCCTGCACCTGATTGACGATCTGAGTGTAGATCGGCAGACCTGAGCGGAAATCTATCTGGAGGGTGAGTTTCTTGTTTGTCATAATTGTACTAATTGTATCATTGTCATAATTGTATGCCGATGGAGAAATTTGTCAAGAGGCAAGAATCCCATCGCCCTCACCCCTGACCCTCCCCTTCGGGGTGCTTCGCGATCTCCCTCAGGGAGATGGGAATGTTGACGAAACTGAACCAGCCGTCCCTGCGAATGAAGCGTTTCATCCTGCGTGGTAGAATCTCGAACGCAGCGATTAAGTCATCGCGTGGATAAAAATCCCGCGTGTAAAAAATCAAGGAGTAAAAAATGCAAGTTAAGACTGGTACGTGGACGGAGAAGAAGGGGCTCGCGCAAATGCTCAAGGGCGGCGTCATCATGGATGTGGTGACAGCGGAACATGCGAAGATCGCCGAGGACGCGGGCGCGTGCGCGGTGATGGCGTTGGAGCGCGTGCCTGCCGACATTCGCGCGAACGGCGGCGTGGCGCGCATGAGCGACCCTGAGTTGATTTTGAAAATTATTGATTCAGTTTCGATCCCCGTGATGGCGAAATGTCGCATCGGGCATTTTGTCGAGGCGCAGATTCTCGAAGCGCTTGGCGTGGATTACATTGACGAGTCGGAGGTGTTGACGCCCGCCGATGAATCGAATCACATTTTGAAACATAATTTCAAAGTGCCGTTCGTGTGCGGATGCCGCAATCTCGGCGAAGCGCTGAGGCGTGTGGGCGAAGGCGCGGCGATGATTCGCACGAAGGGCGAGGCAGGCACAGGCGATGTGGTCGAAGCGGTGCGTCACGCGCGGACGGTGTTGGGCGATATTCGCAAGTTGACCACGATGGCTGACGAAGAGTTGATGCGTTATGCCAAAGAGATCGGCGCGCCGTATGAATTGGTGAAAGAGACCAAAGAGTTGGGGCGTATGCCTGTCGTTAATTTTGCGGCGGGCGGAGTTGCGACTCCTGCCGATGCCGCGTTGATGATGCAACTCGGCGTGGATGGCGTGTTCGTCGGTTCGGGAATCTTCAAGAGCGGCGACCCCGCGCGGCGCGCGCAAGCAATCGTCAAAGCGGTGACGCATTATCAAGACGCGTCCATTCTCGCGGAAGTCAGCAAGAATCTCGGCGAGGCGATGGTTGGGCGCAATGTATCGCAGATGCCCGAGGCGGAGAAGATTGCGGGGAGAGGCTGGTAGACAAGTAAACAGGTAAATAAGTAGACAGGTACACAAGTAAACACGTAGACACGTGAAATCTTGTGTACTTGTTTCCGTGTTTACGTGTCTACGTGCATTCGTTATGAAAATCGGTGTCCTCGCCTTGCAAGGCGACTTTGCTGAGCATGTTGCGGCGCTCAAGAAATTAAATGTTGAAGCGTCGGAAGTGCGTTTGCCCGAACATCTCAAAGGGCTTGATGGTCTCATCATCCCTGGCGGCGAGTCCACGACGATCGGCAAACTTGCCGTCGCATATCATTTGATGGACTCGTTGAAAGTATTCGGTCAACGCCGCGCGATCTGGGGAACGTGTGCGGGAGCGATCTTTTTGTCGAAAGACGTGAGCCGCGACCAGCCCCTGCTCGGTCTCATGGATATCAAAGTTCAGCGCAACGCGTTCGGGCGTCAGATTGATTCGTTTGAAACGGATTTGGATATTCCCGAACTCAAACAAGCCACAGGCACAACGGATGATTATCACGCGGTTTTCATCCGAGCGCCGATCATCGAATCGGTGAGCGGCGACGCAAAGATTCTCGCTTCGATCCCCGACGGGAGGATTGTCGCGGCTCAACAGGGACATCTCCTCGCCACGTCGTTTCACCCCGAACTGACCGACGATCTGCGCTTCCATAAATATTTTTTGACGATGGTTGACTAAGATCGTTTGAAGGTTGGCAGGTTTGAAAGTTGCAAGTTAAACCTGTAACCTTCCAACTTGCAACTTGTAACTCAAAATGTCCATCCGCCCGCTTGCTTTACTGGATTTGCCATACATCTATCGCTTCCGCGATGAGGCGATTGGGTTGGATACGGCGCGCACGTTGACGCGGGGTAATCCACTGGGGGCGGTGAAACTGTTGGCATACATGAATCCCGCGCGGCATGTGTATGGAGCGATCGCAAACGGCGAACATGACTCGGTGCTGGGCGGCATCATCCATTCGAGCGACGATACGTTTGCAAAACTTTTGTATCTGGCTCCGTTGTCGAATCTGAATCATCCTGAATTGCCAGCCTTGATCGAGAATTTGTCGGCGCAGGCTGGCGGATGGGGCGCGTTCCACGTGCTTGCCGAAGTGGATGAAGTCAGCGACGCGTTCGTGCCTCTGCGGAAGGCGGGATTCTCCGTCTACGCGTGGCAGAGGATGTGGGAAATGCCTGAGATGCCTCAGCAGGATGCTTTCGAGATTGAAGCGTGGACTCGAGTCCGCTCGGTGAGTCTGCCAGCAGTGCAGAGTCTGTATTACCAAATTATGCCGCCGCTGTTGCAACCCGTTGAGCCTCATCCAAAGACTCCGCTGGGTTGGATGAGCAATGACGGACCGAAGTGTTACGTGAGCGTGACGCATGGCGTGTATGGAATCGTGTTGACGCCGCTCATCCACCCCGAAGCGACAGACGTGGGCGAGAAACTTTCAACGTTGATCCGCAACTTGCCCGACCGACGTAATCGCCCCGTGTATGTTTGTGTCCGCTCGTATCAGGTATGGCTCGAACCCGTGCTCGCAGATTTGGGCGCGCAATCGGGACCGCGCCAGGCGGTGATGGTGAAACATTTGGCACGCTTGGTCAAGGAAGGTGTCCCCGCTTCCGCTGTGCCGAAGGGAGTGAGTGTTCAGCCGTCGCGGGTGAGTCGGGTGGAGGGGAAGAAGTAGAAGTTTGTTATGGGGAAAAGTTGACAATGTCCAGAGAAAAGTTTACAATATATACGTAAAAAGTTTACAATGTAGAAGGTGTCGTTATGCCTGCTCGCCAAGAGAAAAACGAACAAATCCGCCAGTTCATCCTCGAAAATGTGGAGGATCATCCTTCCGATATTACGAATCTCGTTGCCGCGACTTTCGATATTTCGCGTCAAGCCAGCCATCGTCATATTCAAAAACTGATTCTCGATGGATTTCTTTTGACCCAGGGGGCAACCCGCGACAGAAGATACGAAGTAAAATCCGTAGTCGAAGTTTCATCTACCCTCCCACTACAATCCCTTCAGGAGGATAAAGTATGGCGGGAGCATATCCGTTCACGGTTGGAGAATCTGCCCGTGAACGTGCTGCAAATTTGTCAGTATGGTTTTACGGAGATCGTTAATAACGCGATTGATCACTCGGAAGGGACAGAGTTGACCATTTACCTAAAACGGACGCACAAGGCGATAGAAATACGAATCACGGATAACGGGATAGGCATCTTTGCAAAAATTCAGAAGGAACTCGGTCTGGACGACCAACTTCATGTCATACTTGAATTATCCAAAGGTAAACTGACAACCGACCCCGCCCGCCATACTGGGGAGGGGATATTCTTTACGTCCCGAATGTTCGATAAATTTTCCATCCAGTCTGACAAGTTGTATTTTAGTCATTCTGAGCCAGACGACGATTGGCTGCTTGAAAATGTTGATGAAGCGAATCAAGGCACTGTCGTTCAAATGACCATCGGCGTCAACTCGAAGCGCACGACCAAGCAGGTCTTCGACCATTTTACCGTTGACGGCGATTACGGCTTTTCAAAAACACGCGTCCCCGTTTTTCTGGCGCGATACGGCAACGAGAATTTGGTTTCCCGCTCGCAAGCCAAAAGATTGCTTGCCCGCTTTGAACGGTTCAAGGAAATTTTGCTGGATTTCGATAACGTAGATTCCATTGGGCAGGCGTTTGCCGATGAAATTTTCCGCGTCTTTACTTCTCAGCACCCAAATATTCATTTGGATCATGCCAATGCCAACAAACAGGTATTAAATATGATTGCACGCGCAACCAATCAAACTTAATGCCATGACATTTCTATAACCACATTCCAATGCGGGGATTTTCTTATTCCTCGTATAATAGACCTGAAACTTGGAACCTGCAAACCTGAAACCCAAACAACAGGCAACTTTCCCACGCCCAACCCCGTCTAGTACATGAGACCGTGACACAACCACCCTCACGCAATCTCCAGTCTCCAGTCCACAATTCTCCACTCCTCTAATTCTCAATCACCAATCACCAATCACTCCCATGACCCAACTACGAATCACCGACGACCTCGACGCCCTCCTCGACGTGCTTCCCACCAACATCCGTCGCGCCGTGGAAGAGGCGAACAATAGCGATTTGCTCCTCGAAATCATCCTCGACCTCGGACGCGTATCCACCGCGCGCTTCGTCGAGAATGAGATCGTGTTGAGCGACACCGAACTGACCCGCGCCGAACTCGATCACGTTGTCGAACGCGTTGGCGCCTTCGACGCAGACAACCGCGCAGGCATCGAACGGACTCTGCATCGCATCTCCGCTATCCGCAACCGACGCGGTGCCGTGGTGGGATTAACTTTACGTGTCGGTCGCGCCGTCTACGGCACGGTGGACATTATTCAAGACATCATCGAGTCGGGCAAGTCCGTGTTGATTCTCGGTCGCCCTGGCGTTGGCAAAACGACTCTGCTTCGTGAGTCGGCGCGCATCCTCGCTGAATCGAAACGCGTCATCATCGTGGACACTTCCAACGAGATCGGCGGCGACGGCGACGTGCCGCATCCCGCCGTTGGCAAGGCGCGGCGCATGCAAGTCAAAGTGCCGACGCACCAGCACGAAGTGATGATCGAAGCGGTCGAGAATCACAACCCCGAAGTCATCGTCATTGACGAGATCGGGCGTGAGCTTGAAGCCCTCGCGGCGCGCACCATCGCCGAACGCGGCGTGCAACTCATCGGCACGGCGCATGGTCAAACGCTCGACAACCTGCTCCTCAACCCGACGCTCAGCGATCTCGTCGGCGGCATCGAAGCGGTCACGCTGTCGGACGAGGAAGCGCGTCGACGCGGCACCCAGAAAACAGTCCTCGAAAGACGCGCTCCGCCCACGTTCGACGTCCTCATCGAAATCCAGCACCGCGATCGTTTTGCGGTCCATGCCGACATCATGTCCGCAGTGGATTCGCTTTTGCGTGACGCGGCTCTGCCTCCCGAAGTGCGGATGCGCGACGCTGAGGGAAAAATCCAGATCGAGAAATCTGCGCCCGCGCCCAAACCAAAAGCGGATGTAAAAACGCCTCGCCGCGGACTTCGGCCTGCTCCTGCTTCGGAGACATTATCTACCCCTCAGCCGACTCCGCCCATCGGCGCCGCGTTGCAGACCGTGCGCGTGTACGCGTATGGCGTTGCAAAGAACCGACTGCAACAAGCCGCCAAGCGACTCGGTGTGCCAGCCATCGTCGTGCGCGACGTGTCTGACGCCGACGCGCTCGTCACCCTGCGGACGTATTATCGCAACCGCCAGCAGACCGTCATCGAAGCCGAGCAACGCGGCATGCCGATCTATGTGTTGCGCGCCAACACCGTCGCACAAGTGGAACAATTCCTCAGCGACCTCTACAACCTCAGCGCCGCCCCAACCCGCGACAACATGGAAGACATCCGCCACCAAACCCAGCAAGCCATCTCCGCCGTCCTCAACGGCGAACGCTGGGTAGACCTGCCTCCCAGCTCATCCATCGTCCGCCGCCTCCAACACGAAATGGCGCGCAACGCGGAATTGGTGAGTCACTCGTATGGCAAAGAGCCGCGCAGGCACGTGAGGATTTTTAGGGAGTGATGTGAAGTGGGCAGATAGACAAGTAGACAGGTACACAGGTAAGGTGTGTGCCTGTTTTTATTTTGCAAATTGTCTTGTCAGTTTTTCGGCAACTTTCTCTGGAAATTTCAACTCATGCTCCCACACGCGGATTACCTTCCACCCTGCTTTTTTCAATTCCCTGTTTACAAATTTATCCCTGTCTTTGTTGGCTTGTAATTTCTTCGCCCAGAATTCCCGATTGTTCTTCGGTAGATTGGCATGTTTGGGCTTGGGACATCCATGCCAGAAGCAACCATCCACAAACAAAGCGATCTTTTTCTTTGGAAAAACAAAATCAGGCTTGCCCAACACAGCCTGATTTCTTCTCCATCCTGAAATATGATTCTTTCGCAAGATTTGAATCATGACCAGTTCCGTATCTTTATTTCCTTTCCCTTTGATACGAGACATGACTTGAGAGCGTTTTTCTTTGGTGAAGACGTCAGGCATCTTAAAGTTTACGATTTCCAAATTCTGCCATTATATGAAATTTTGGCAATTTGTTTTCTATTTTGCAAGACCTGACCACCAATCCAATTACCAGCACCTAAATTAAACTCTTCAATATACCTGCGGCATTTTCGAGAAGCATCCCGCAAAGATTTAACTGTGACATATCGAGTGGGCGCAGGTGAGAATCATTCATCATGATCAGGGTTTGGGATAGACGCGAGTTTCAATCGAAACATTTTCAACTCCTTATTTTGAACCTTCCAAAACATTGTAAACTATTTCAGCAATTTTATTTGCCAGCAATGGCGGAACAGCATTTCCAACTTGATGATATTGTTGCGTTCTGTTTCCCTCAAAGAAATAATTATCAGGAAATGTCTGCAAACGGGCAGCTTCTCTTACAGTGAGAGAACGGCATTGGGAGGGGTCATAATGAATATAGTAATGGCCATCTTTACTAATGTGAGACACAACTGTGGTGGATGGTCTGCCGCCAACCTGCACTCTAAAACGATCATTAAATATAGTGCTGTCTACTTCCTTTTGAATATTCTCGTGCTTGGGAAGTAGTTCAGATGGAAAATCGCTTAACTTGGGTGATTTTCCATTCATGCGAGCAAAAACAGAAGCAAAAAAGTATCTGTGCAAATCCTCACGGATATGTGCTCTTGTCTCGTGATTGCATACTCCACCCAATTTATCGTCTACATACCAATTGCGATACTCTTTGGGAGAAGCAATAAATGGCGCAAATAGCTTGCCACGACCAAAACTTGCGTTAACACTCTTTAATGCTCTTACTATCGCAGTCTGCATTTTTAGTGAAATTGACTTAAGCCATTTGGTATTTTCGATTTCTCTGATTGCCTTGCGCCATTTCTCAGCAGTATCTTTGTCTTTGGAAAGTCCACTCCGTAATTTTGGCAAATCCCCAATTACAGATTCAATGGGTATCTGTTTCTTTATCTTTGTCAATATCTCTGGATTCGTTGGATTGGCTTCATAAATATCAGAACGTATTCCAAGAATAATGATCCTATGTCGAGCTTGGGGAATACCATAATCTTCAGAACGTACAATAAAACTTTCTGGCTTTACTTCTTCCGAATTCTCTGGATGTTCACTTGAAATCGAAAATAATTTATAAGACAAAAGGTCATTTGTACCATTTCTCTTAACATCCAAAGGCTGTTTCAAATCGGCAACTATCAAATCAAAGGTACTCTTCTTGGCACTCCTACCCTTTCTTGATGAAAGCAATCCTTTGACGTTCTCCATGACAAAAACTGGAGGCTGATGATCTGCCAATATCTGCAAATACTCTTTATACAATGTGTGGCGATGATCCCTTGCGTATTTCCATTGACTTTGATTCCGCAATTTAGTTCGCCCTATCAATGAGTATGCCTGACATGGGGGACCGCCTATTAAGACCCAATTATCTACGCCTTCCAACACATTCTTTATTTTGGATCTGATTTTCCCCCGATTATCTTTTCCTAGCTCCATAAGCCATGCTTCTCTTTTAGCCTTAGAAGCTTGCTCTGAATATTTCTTATACAGCTCTTTTCTGCCGATGTTTCCTTTTAGGTATTTGTAATAGTCAAGAGGAATATCTTTTGCGGTAAACTGACGATAGAATGCTCTCAACTCCAAGGTCTTGTGGGCAATTTCATCTTTCTCAATTGAAAGCTTTATACCAAATAAAGGCTTTTCATCTTTTACAAAAGATGAAAAGCCTTCTCCCAATCCTCCAGGACCAGCGAAGATGTCAATGATGGGTATTGTATTTTCCATAATAATAGCCGTCTTCGCAACAGATAAACGGCTATTATAGGCTTATCCAATGCTTTTAGCAAATTTTTCAAATTCTTTTGGCAACATTTTCCAAAGCGTATCTGCTGAGGCAAAATACAAATCCCAGGTCAAGTCCACTTGATTTAGGAATGCCACAAGCCTTCTCGGAATTCCTCCACCCTTTGTATTTTGAGCACCTTTTTTTAGTTTTCTTTCTTTTGGGTTGTAATAAAGACGAGTAGCAATCTCAACAATCGATGGGTTTGTGACAAGATCCATTGTTGCTGCTATCTGCGCTTCAACCTCAGATATCTTATGAGGCGGTACAGATAGCAACGCCATTGCACTTGTTGGTTGGTCTTTATGCGCCCTATAAATTAAGTATGGACCCAACAACAAATGTCTGTAATACCTCTTAAAATTTTCGGGTTCAGGTATATATGCGGCACGTTCCCTAGGCTTTCGAACTTCTTTGTCTCCCAATGGACATAAAACGTCAAAAAAGTATAATGAACACCATGCCCATAGTTGCGTATCCCTTTCCAAGTCAGATAACCCTAAATTTCCAAGCACAGAGTACAAGTAATTTCCAACTTCAAAGCGTGTTGTAAAAGGTTTTATCTCCATTTCCACTTCTGTCCCTAAAGCAATAGAATAAGACGGATCTGATAGAAGGAAAAATGGAGGCTGTAATTTGCCATCTTCTTCAAGAAGATCCAAATAGTTGTTAAACTCAACAAGTCCATTGTCGTTTAATTTTCTCAGTTTCATCCTTCTTTACTCCAAAATTCAGAAAATCTTTCAAAAGCACGTATTTTTTTACAAAACTTTTCCACGACTTTGTCTATCCAATCATCAAACTGATCGCTTTCATCTTCACTTTTAGGCATTTCGCCCGTGCCTGGGAATGATCTTGCAAATATCAGCCATCTGTCGCGCCAGTTATCTCTATCAGAATATTCGAAATATGGCTCTGTAAATATTTTTGTCAAAATTTCTCTAACAATGGAAGCATAAACCAAGGAAATAAACACAGGGTCAAGCCCAATTCGCCTGTAGTTGCCTGCCATAACCCCTTGATTGTTTATCAACAAAATAGGACCGCTCCTATCGTCCGAATAATCAACACGATATATTTCATTGCCTAGATTTTGTGGGCGAGTCTTAAGAAGCGGCTCCAGCGGCATGTCCTTTTCATCGGGTAATATAAAGGGAATTCGATCTGCTTCAGCTAGGAGCTTACCGTCTTTGGAATCTGTAACTTTAACCCTGAATAAAATTCCCTCATGAGTATCAAATGAAGAAAGATCTCTCGCTTTGGCAGGCTGTATATTTCCAATTTGCCCATAATCAAATCTTACCCAATTTGGGAGACGATATGCTTCAACAAAAACAAGACTTCCGTCTGGCAGGTTATGAGAATTCAATTTTGACAAATCAGCATCGAAGGATATTTTCGCATCATCAATATTGATGACAATCTTGAATTCTTTTCTTGAGATACTCTTTCGTTTGGTGTAATTGAATCTCTTTATCATTTTTCGCCTTCGTTGACCACGATCTTTACATACAAGTCGCGGTTTTGGTCAAATCCAGTTACGAGCAGTTCAAAGTCATGATTGATGACATCTGCCAATATCAGGTTTTCGTGGATTCTAGTCAACTTCAAGCCTTTGGATGGTTTTTTGATTTTTATTGGTGTCTGATCGAGTCGAAAATCAGACAAATCGTATTTCTTTAAAGGATTACCTTTCCGTACATCATACGCAACATAAACTTCAAGCTTTGTTGACGGTTTCAACTTTGCTTTTCCTGCTTTTACTTGAAAGCCTCCTGCTATTTGTTGAACTTCAAATTTCCTTTCTCGAGATTCCAGATCCAAAGTTACTTTCTCGGTTTCTGTTCCTGGTTTGTTATCTTTTTGTTTGTCTTCACGTTTAGTTGTCTCATCTTCTTCAGCGGGCAGGGAAAAAATATCCAACAGAAGATTTTCATCCAGTTCATCTTCCTGTGCAAACAAAGCACTTACAATGTCAGAAACGATGTTTTTGACAAAATCAATATAGGATTTCCCGTAAATATATTTATTGCGAAAATTAGAAGAATCTGTTTGCCATTGTGTGTGAGCAGGGTTTTCAGAATCGCCCAGCAAAGTTGCCAGCGGCTTGTCTTCTATTATCACTAAAGAAAGCACTCCAGATGTGCGCCTAACTTTTTTCTTTACATCTGAAATTATTATGCCTTCACGGATAAATAATGGTCTGCCATCGTCGTTTTTTCCCTGTTTGAGGTAAACCATGAAGTAAGATGGAATTTCGACATCATCTTTCAATCTCACGCTCAAGCTAGCTTTTACAGAAAGGTACTCACCATTTTCAAATTGAGTACGCATGTTTGACAAAATATCTTCTGGTATTAAGTCGTTAGACCAAGTTGGTCTTTTGTCACTACAAGGTTTTAGCTCGTAAAACGGCTCCTTACTTAATGACCATTCGGCTAATTGAATTAGAGAATTAAAGTTTTCAAAGTTTACTGTTGAGGAAAATGACTTAAGCGTTGTTGCATTGATTTCAACGGTACTTTCATCCGATTCAACAGTAACTGTCAAATCCCCTTTCAATATTGGATAGAAATAATCTTCGATAACTGCTTTTTGAAGATTATCAGTTGTTATATCGTCATATAAATAAGGAACAACGATAGACAGCCCAGATTCGTCTTTTCTTTTCATTTTGAAGTCACTGCGAAAATGCCCCAAAATTTTAGCGTCATCTACGGGCAGGATGGGTCTTTGATCACCATTTTTGATGCCAAAATAACCATCAGGTGAATAGTAGCCACCTTGTACCCATCTCGATTTCAATATTGAACGCCCCATTAATAAATGTTTCTTGTCGTCTGAACGAATTGTAAGAGCAAGAAGTGTACTAACTCGACTAGCTCTAGGAAACACATACTTTCCAACACCCCATCTTCCTCGATCCTGTTCACCTTTTCCTGAACGTCCTTCGGCTCGAAAGAAATAATAAAACGGGTTTTTTACATCAGGCATGTCAAACGCCTGCTCAACATCTCCCGATAAGCCAGTTGTCCCAAAATCTTCAAACACCAAAAAGGATAATTCATTGTCGCTTTCAGGCAACTTCCCTAAACCATTTTTCAGGGCTTTGTAATGGTCCCACGCACCATTGAGCCAATAGCTGATACGTTCTTTCTTTGTCAGTTTTCCACAATAAATTCTGACATGGACAGATTTTCCATTAAGTGTATCTAATGCGTCTAAAGCATTTTGAATACCTTCTCTAACTAAAGCTTGGGCAGGATTTTCTATTGCATCTGTAGAGAAAAACTCTCCTGCAATAGGGTCACGAGTTGTTCCAACAGGTGGTTGTTTTATAAAGTGCCATTCCATAGCTTTAAATTCCTCCTACACCCACAAAACCTTAATCTCACCATCCAACGGCTTGAACTCATTATCCCCTGTGACCAAATCCGCTTTCATGGCTTTTGCCAGCGCGGCGGCGAAGGCGTCAGCATACGACATCTTGTTTTGTGATTTGAAGTGCGCCGCTTCCTGTGTTAATTCCCAATCCGCATTTTCAAATTGAATCCGCAAATCACGCAGGGTTTTCACGCCTGCATCCGCTTCCTCTTCTGAGATTTCCCGCGCTATCGTATACCAAACTTCCCCTACATTGACCACGCTCATGTAAATGGGGATTTGTTCTTCATGCGCGGTGGCGATCAAATCCTCCACCTTCTCACCCGAAGGTTCGTCTTCAAGATAGGCAATCACTGCCCAAGTATCCAACACGTATGCTTTTGCCTTCTTCGCCATATTACAACTCCCTTTCGCGTTTCTTTTCCGCCATCAATGCCTTCATCAAGCCTTTGCCCTTGTACTTTCCGCGCAAAGACCGAACGTACTCGCGAGTGACGGGGGTGAGGATGATCTGCTTGGTCAAATCATTTATGGCGATTTGAAGATAGGTCCCATCTTTGATACCCAATTGCTTGCGTATCTTGGAAGGGATGACGACTTGTCCCTTTGAAGTGGCAATAGTTTCCATTATTTGCGCTCCTTTCGGAAATTCAATTTTATTCTACTGCTATTAAGAAAGTAAGTCAAGGATGAAATATCTTACTTTGCAATAAAAATCGAATTTTTCACCTCTGATATTTTTCTGCATAACGAACGGTAAGTCCATGTCTACCTGTTTCCTTGTTTCCCTGTCTACCTTATACTTTCCTCCACGTTCACTGTGTGGGTAATTCCCAGCCTGCTTACAACCTTCCGAAACGACATTCCCAAAATACCACACATTTACAAAACTATGGTATTTTTGTTGTATAATCCCCTGCATGTCAAACTACAAGAAAATCTTCACATCCAATAGCGGCATTCTGCGCGCCTCGAAGGCGATTGAACTGGGTGTGCCAAAACATGTTCTGTATGAAATGGTCAAAGCAGGCGAACTCGTCCGCGAAGCGCAGGGGATTTACCGCCTGAGCGACAGCGACCCGCTGGGCAACCCCGACCTTGTCAATCTCAGCCTGCGCGTGCCGAGGGCGGTGTTTTGTCTGATCTCCGCGCTGTATTTCCACGAACTGACCACACAGATTCCTCATCAGGTGTATTTTGCCCTGCCGCGCGACGTCAAAACTCCGAAAATTCAAGTCCCACCTATTCGAGCATTTCATTTTTCGCAAGAGACCTATAAAGCGGGCATCCTCGAACATGAACTGGATGGCGTCAAAGTGAAAATCTATGACCGCGAGAAAACCATCGCGGACTGTTTCAAGTTCCGCGAGAAAATCGGCATGGATATCGCCCTCGAAGCCGTCAGGGACTATCTCAAACAGCCGAAGCTGAATGTACCTCTGCTGATGAAGTACGCCCGCATCAACCGCGTGGAAAAAGTAATGCGTCCGTATCTGGAGGCGTTGCTGTGAAAGAGCCTGTCAAGAATATTCCCGCGTCCATTCTGACCCGCTTGCGGAATCAAGCCATAGAGCGGAATCGTCCCTTTGCCGAAACCCTCCAGTATTACGCCATGGAGCGCTTCCTGTATCGGCTCTCGAAAACCAACTATGCCGATAAATTCATCCTCAAAGGCGGTTTGTTGTTTTACGTCTGGAACCTGTCCCTGCGCCGTTCCACGCGGGATATTGATTTTCGCGGCTACATTTCGAGGGATCGGTCAACTCTTTTGAAAATCATCCATCAAGTGATCGAAGTGTCCGCGCCTGAGGATGGACTTGTCTTCGATCCGCAATCCGTTTCAGTGGAGGAAACACAGATTGACGCCGACTATCGGGGTATCCGCATAAAGTTGGTTGCCCTGCTGGAGCGTACCCACATCCCTGTTCAAATTGATATTGGCTTCTCAGATGAACTCATCTTGAAACCTGAAACCATCGAATATCCCAACATGTTGCCCGATCAGAAAATCGTCCGCATGAAGGGCTATCCGAAGGAAACTGTGGTTGCTGAAAAATTCCATGCCATGATTCGTCACGGCGACTTGAACAGCCGCATGAAAGACTATTATGACCTGTGGCTGATCTCGGAAACATTTGAATTCGACGACACGTTCTTGCAAAAAGCCATCCAAGCGACATTCAAGAAAAGGGAAACGGATATTCCAACCGAAAGACCTTCATCCCTATCTGCCGATTTTGCTCGCGCCAACCAGACCCGTTGGCGTAACTTCTTGAAAAAACTGGAATTGGATAACATCCAAGTTAATGACTTCCAAACTGTTCTTCAAAAAATTTGGAAATTTCTCGAACAGCCTGTACAGTCGTCGCCCAACCGAGCCCAATCAACCCTAAAATGGACGCCGCGCAGTGGGTGGGAATAATCCACTCTATTCCCTGTTTACGTGTCCGCTTGCGCGTATTTCCTTGTATACTCTAACCCATGTTCATCACCCTCGAAGGACCCGAAGGATCAGGCAAGACATCGCACATTCCCTACCTCGTGGAATATCTCCGCGAGAAAGGACATATCGTATTCCCCACGCGCGAGCCAGGCGGCACGTCCATTGGCGAGCAGATACGGGAAGTGATCCACGATCTGAAAAACGTGGAGATGCATCCGCGCGCCGAGACTCTGCTCTACCAAGCTGCGCGCGCTCAAATCGTGGAGCAGGTCATCAAGCCGCGTCTCGCCGACGGGGAAATTGTCATCTCCGACCGTTACTACGACTCGACGATTGCTTATCAAGGCTACGGGCATCAACAGGATTTGGAGCAGGTACGGGGATTGGTCACATACGCCACAGGCGGACTTATCCCTGATTTGACTGTCTTGCTGGATGTGGACGTGGAAGAGGGGCTGAAACGAAAGCGAAAAGATAACGAATGGAATCGGCTGGACGCGTACACGGTGGAGTTCCATCAACGCGTCCGCGCGGGATATTTGGTGATGGTCAAGCAGGAGCCGAGTCGCTGGGCGGTGGTGGACGCGGGGCGCGAATGGCAATCCGTGCAGGAGGAGTTGAGGCGGGTGGTGGAGGGGAGGTTGCAAAAATTGGGTTGACTCACACACCAAACGAGTTATACTCTCGGTATAACTAAAGGTAGAAACATGACAATCGTAAAAACTGCTATTTCGATTCAAAAATCTTTGTTTCAGAGGGCGGAGGAAATTGCCAAGGAAATGAAAATCTCCCGCAGTCGCTTATTCGTGTTGGCTGTAGAAGATTTTATCCGCCGTTATCAAAACCAGATTCTTCTTGAGGAAATCAATCAAGCATATTCAGAGGCGCCGGACGAAAAAGAGCGAGATGAGTTGCGAAGAATGCAGCGTAAATCTATCAAATCCATAAAGGCTGTTGAATGGTGATTAACCAGGGGGATGTGTTTTGGATTGACTTGGGCGAACCTTTGGGATCAGAGCCGGGGTATGAACGACCATGTGTTGTGATCCAAAATAATGTTTTCAATTTGAGCCAAATCCATACCGTCGTTGTTTGCTTGATCACTTCCAACTTAAAGCGCGGCAGCGCCCCGGGGAACGTTACATTGAATGAAGGAGAAGCAAATTTATCGAAAGCGAGTGTAGCGCTGGTTACTCAAGTGTTTACAGTTGACAAGAATCAGTTGGGTGAATATATCGGAACATTATCGCAAAAACGAATTCGTCAAATTTTAGATGGTTTGGGACTTGTAACAGAACCGCGTGAAATCGAGTAGTGTGTCTCAATTCCAGTGGAAGACTAACAAACCATGACCGCCGACTCGAACAAAGACCTCCAATACCTCAAAGCCATCGGGCGGATTTGCGCCGAGGCGTTGCGCCGCATGCAAGGCGCGGTGCGTGTGGGGATGACGACGCGCGAACTCGATGAGATCGGACGTGCCTTCCTCGAAACGGAGGGCGCGCGCTCCGCGCCGCAGGCGATGTACAAATTTCCAGGCGCGACGTGCATCAGCGTTTCGCCCGTCATTGCGCATGGGATTCCGAACGAGCGGTTGTTGCGCGAGGGCGAGTTGATTCACATTGACGTCTCCGCCGAACTGGACGGCTATTTTGCCGACACGGGCGCTTCGCTGGTCGTTTCAAAAAGCGAACGCCGCTTCGAGAAGTTGATCGAAGCCACGCGGAGTTCGCTCAACAAAGCCTTGCGCGCCGCAAAAGCGGGAAACCGAATGAACGCCATCAGCCGCGCGGTGCAGACCGAGGCGGGAAAACGCGGCTACAACGTTATCACCGACTTGACGGGGCACGGGATTGGGCGCAAACTGCATGAAGAGCCGAAGGAAATTCTGAACTATTACGACTCGAATGATCGCCGAATCCTAAACGAAGGCTTGGTGCTTGCCATCGAACCTTTCCTCACCACAGGAGTCGGGCGCGTGACGCAGGAACGCGACGGCTGGTCATTGCGGACAACGGATAAAGCCATCGCCGCGCAGTTCGAGCATACGATCGTTGTCACCAAGAATAAACCGATCATTTTGACGGCATGAGTGCGTCGCACCCTCATACCATGCCTACCCTCCACCTCCTCTCCACGCCCGGCAACCGCGATATTCGTTGGGTGTTGGACGCGTGCAAACCGCATGTAGCGGGAAAATCAGAACCCACTGTCGCCTTCCTGCCGCAAGCATCGCTCAACGTAAACCGCTGGATGGATTCCACAGTCCGCTCGTTCGACAAGTTGGCGCAGGTCGAATTGATTGATACGGACCGCATGGAATTGACTGAGATGGAATCGATTCTTCGCAAAACTCAGGTGGTGTATATTTCTGGCGGTAATACGTTTTTGTTGAATCATCGTTTGCATGTCAGCGGGTTGATGCCGTATCTTCGCAAGAAAGTACAATCAGGTTTGCCTGTAGTTGGATTCAGCGCGGGGATGATCGTGTGCGGACAAAACATCCTCACCTCCAGCGACATGAACTCGGTGGAGACGGATCACTTCGACGGGTTGAAGGCTTCGCCGTTCAATTTCTTTGCTCACTACACTGACGATGTTTCTCAAGACGATTGGCTTTCGGGGTATCATTCGTTCCACGATAACCCCGTGATCATGCTGAGCGACGGCGGGTATGTGAAAGTGGAAGGGAAGAAGACGACTCTCGTCCGCGGGGAGGCGTGGGTTTTGCGGAAAGATGAAGAGAAGGAAAAAATCGAAGCGGGCGAACCAATCGTCCCGTAGGAAAGAGGCGAGAATGTCCGACGAAGAGCAATGGATTCCCGGCAGTAAATCTGAATTGATGAGCGCCATCGAGCGCGAGTGGAAATCCCTCATGGAAGTTGTGGGAAAACTTGAGCAATCGGGTAAACTATCCATGCCCGATGAGGGCGGGTGGAGTCCGAAGGATAATCTGGCGCATCTTGCGGAGTGGATGAACATCCTGATGGGCTGTCATATGGACAAACGCCCGTCGCACGAAGTAATGGGCGTGGGCGCCGAGGTGACGGAAGGCTGGGATATGGAAAGGATCAACCCCGCGCTTTTCGAGAGAAACCGTAACCGTTCGGCGGCGGACGTGTTGGATGAATTGCGACGCGTGTATGCGGAATTGGTTGAGAAGTTGAATGTCACCGCGTTTGATGAGTTATTGAAACCTCGCCGCGCTGACGACCCTGAGAAGCGACCGCTGTTGCTATGGGTGTTGGGCGACACGACAGAGCATTTTGCCGAACACCGCGCGACGCTTGAAAAGATGTTATAACTTTCGGTTGACCCTATGGCGTTGAAAAAAAATACACAGGAGGAGTAGGCAATGAATCTCGACGGTGTTACGATCGTGTTGGGTGTGCTCGGCGCATATTTTGCGATTCTGCTTGTGCTTTCAGTGAGCGTGGAGACGTTGCTCGAACCGTTCACGTGGTTCCGCGGCTTGCGTAAGCAAGCCAGCCCCGACGATGTGTTGCAATCGGTGCGGGAGTGGCTGCCGGAAGGTTCGGATGAGGCGGTCAAGGTGATCGCGATCCAGACCTTTACCTCGCAGACCAAAACCAATATGGAGCAATTGGATAAGACCGTGGATGCCTTGCGCGCCGACGCGGTGAAAGCGCTCACCGAAATGGGCTTGGAGGCGCAGGTGAACACGGTGCAGAAAGATATTGCTTTGAAGCTGGCAACCCTGCGTCAGAAATATGCCAGCGTTGAAAAAAGCCGCATCACCACGTTGCGCGTTTGTTCGGCGTTGATCGGCGTCCTCATTGCGTTCGTGATGCAGATCAACACCTTCGAGATCCTCGGCGTGCTTTTCCCGGACGATGTGATCGCCAGCCTGAACACGCCGATCGGGCATATCGGCGGGATGTTAGCCACAGGTCTCGCCGCCAGCGCGGGCAGTTCGTTCTGGCATGATATGCTGGGACGCGTGCGCAACCTCAAGAATCTTGCGGAACAAACGCAGAAGTCTATGAGCGATGTGAGCGGAAGTATCGCCAGCGGAGGGGGCGGCGCGGTCGGGTAATAACTCGGAATAAAATGACTGCCACTTTGAAAGTGACAGTCATTTTTTATTCATCGCTGGATTCGCCGCCCGCGCCCAGATCGGGGACGGCTTTCTCGATCTCTTCGGGGCTTTGACCTGACTCCAGGCGGTCAACCACTTCGTCGAATTCGGGAGGGAGGTCTTCGCCCATTTCCTTGCCCATCTTACGCATCATGCGTCCCATCGCTTGCGGATCGTTCTCCATGCCTTCGAAGCCGCTGAAATCGTCCGCCATCGAGTCCATACGGCTGTCGTCCGATTTGGCGATACGGACTTTCGTCATGCGGCGGCGCACGTCTTTGCTGTTGCAATGCGCGCAAGCGACCGGTTTCTTGCCGTATTCGTCGAAGGTGAGGAACACGTCAAAGCGTTGGTTGCAGTGGTTGCAGATAAAATCGTACGTGGGCATGCGGCTATTTTAACGGAAACAGCCCAAACGTGCGGAGTAGGGCAATCGCATTTGGGCTTTTTATCCACTAATCTTCGCTAATCTGCGCGAATTTTCCTAAAAAAATTAGCGTAAATTCGTGGAGATTAGCGGATTCTCAAACAAAATGAGGCATTTTCAGTACC
>JADLBX010000061.1 GCA_020847435.1 Anaerolineales bacterium | reverse complement strand
TCCGCGCCTGAGCCGAATATAAACATCTGCCCCACTTGCACAGGTTTACCTGGGGCAATGCCCACCGTCAACAAAAAAGCGACAGAACTTGCGGCGTTGGTTGGGCTGGCATTAAATTGTTCCATCAACAAACATAATACTTTCGCAAGAAAAAATTATTTTTATCCCGATCTTCCAAAAGGCTATCAAATTTCGCAATACGAATTGCCGATAGCAGAAAAAGGTTGGTTGGAGCTTTCGCCCTCATCCCCAGCCCTTCCCCCACAGGGGGAAGGGAGCCAGAATCCCCCTCTCCCTTTGGGAGAGGGGCTAGGGGTGAGGGTAAGGCGCGTCCACATCGAAGAAGATACCGCCAAACTTTCACACGAAAAAAATTACGCGTTGGTTGATTTCAATCGCGCGGGCGTGCCGTTGCTTGAAATTGTCTCCGAGCCTGATATGCGAACTGTCGAAGCCGCGTTGGATTATGCAACAAAAATTCGCGCCATACTTCGCTATCTCGGAGTCAATTCTGGTGATATGGAAAAAGGTGTGTTGCGTTTTGAAGCGAATATTTCTGTGCGACCCGTTGGCAGTGATGAGTTGCGCAAAAGAACTGAAATTAAAAACTTAAATAGTTTTCGTGCGCTTGCCCGTGCGACGCAATATGAAATTGAACGCCAAATAAAAATTTATGAAGATGGCGGCGAAGTGTTTCAAGAAACATTGAGCTGGGATGATGTGCGCGGCGTGACGGTTTCGCAACGCAGTAAAGAAGATGCGCATGATTATCGCTACTTCCCCGAACCTGATTTGCCTCCACTACAATTGAATGATGATTGGATTGATGCGATTCGGAATCAATTACCCGAATTGCCCGAAGCAAAAACAAAACGCTTCATCACTGACTTTGAATTGACTCCGTCCGAAGCGCGTTTGCTTACCTCCGAGCTTTCCCTTGCAAATTATTTTGAAGCAGTGATTAAACACGCCAAGAGTTCGCCGAAAATTATCAACACATGGATTGCAGGCGAATTCATGCGCAACTTGAACGAGTTAAATGTAGAAGCGGATTCCGTCCCTGCAAAATCACTGGCGCAATTGATTGATATGGTGACAGACAAAACCATCAGCGGAAATGCTGGCAAAACTGTGCTGACAGAATTATTTAAGTCTGGTGGCGACCCCGCACAGATCGTCAAAGAAAAAGGATTAGCACAAATTTCAGATGAAAGTTTCATCCAAGAAGCGGTGACAAAAATTCTGGACGATAACCCATCTGAAATAGAAAAATATCACGCAGGCAAAGACACGTTGGTGCAGTGGTTTGTGGGTCAAGTGGCACGCGCCACCAAAGGTAAAGCGGATCCTGTGATTACGAAAGAATTGATGTTGAAGGGCTTGGAAGAGAGAAGGGAGTAAGTCCTCAAAATAAATCTGTACCATGATGTGACGTTTGTCACTTCACCGGCTTTTTGCGGGGAGTGTACAATGATTTTATGAAACCATGGAGTCGGGGTGGCTAGGACGCGAAAGGCAGAATAACTTTGGCGTGTTTGAATATCTTTAAAACCGATGCGCGCCGACGCACCGCCTTGTTTTCCGGGTACGTTGCTCCGGACCCGACGCGGTGCGTTCAATGCGGCATTTGCTCGTACAACTGTCCCATCGGAATTGATGTGCGCCTCCACGCATGGATGGGCGAGCCTGTTAGAAATAGCGAATGTCTGACCTGCGGCGAATGTGTCGCGCGTTGTCCGCGCGGCGCGTTGCGTTTTGAGCAGACCGATCTGTTCAAAAGGAGCGGCGCATGAAGTGCGTGATCGTTGGTTCGGGCGTTGCCGGTTATGCCGCCGTCGAAGCGATCCGTAAACCGGGCAAGACCGATGAGATCGTAATGGTCAGCGAGGATCCGTATGGTTTTTATTCGCGCCCCGGTCTGGCTTACTATCTGACGGGCGAACTGCCTAACCGGATGCTGTCCCCGCATACTCGCGAGGAATATCAACGCCTGAATTTTCGATTCGTCAAAGCGCGCGTCACACGCATCACACGCGATCAACAAGCCGTTGAGTTGGACGGGAAAAACCAACTTTTATACGATAAATTGTTGCTTGCCATGGGAGCGTCCTCCCTGCCTTTGAATGTCCCCGGCGCCAACCTGGACGGCGTGGTCAAACTCGATCATTTGGAAGATGCGCGTCGGATTCTTAAACTGGCAAAGCGCGGGCGGACGGCGGCGGTTGTCGGCGGCGGAATTACCGCGCTTGAATTAACCGAAGGCTTGCTGTCCCGCGGAGTCCGCGTACATTATCTTTTACGCGGAGACCGCTACTGGAGCAATGTGCTGGATGAAACGGAATCGCGCATGATCGAAAGGCGGCTGCAGGAGGAAGGCGTGACCCTGCATTTTCATGCGAGCGTTGCCGAAGCGCTGGGAAAAACACGTTTGACGGGGGTCAAACTCAACGATGGGAAAACGATGCGGTGCGACATCCTTGCCTATGCCATTGGCGTCCAGCCGCGCGTTCAACTCGCCCGCGAATCCGGTTTGCAGTGCGAACGCGGGATCGTAGTTAACGAATATTTGCAGACAAACGACGAGCAGATTTACGCCGCAGGCGATGTTGCCCAGGTCTACGATCCGTTCCTGAAAAAGACGGTGTTGGATAGTTTATGGCATCTCGCCAGAGATCAGGGGCATATTGCGGGTTTGAATATGACCGGCGAGAAACAGGCTTATGTTCGCAACGTCCCGTTTAATGTCACCCGCCTTGCCGGTCTCACCGCCACGATCATTGGGACGGTTGGGAGCGGACGCGATGAAGACGTGGTAGGCATTGCGCGCGGCGACAGCGAAACCTGGCGCCAGTTGCCCGATGCGATCGTCGCCCAAAGCGGTTTTGACGAAAACAGGGTCCGTATTTTGGTCGGCGATCGGACTCTGATCGGGGCGGTGGTTATCGGCGACCAGACGATCTCCGCGCCGTTACAGCGCATCATCCGCGAAGGGATTGACATCCGCCCCATGCGCGATCAATTGCTTGCGCGCAATGCGCGTATTGCCGATGTCGTTGTTGATTTTTGGGTTGAGCAAAACAAAAAATGGCGCAGTAAGCCAGAGTGAAGATCGTGGACGGGAGTCGTCATGTTGCGTGGAAATTTGGAATTATGGTTCGCATTTTTTACCTGCCTGGTTTTGGCGGGGCTTTATGGTTTCTACGTTTTTTGGACGCGCGAAATTCCCGCGGCGGGCGAGTTGCTTGGTCACGCCATCGGCATCCTCGGTTTTATTTTGATGTTAATGACCGAAACGCTCTACAGCCTGCGAAAGAGGACGCGCCTCGCGTCGTTTGGCAGAATGTCCACCTGGCTGAAAATCCATATTTACACCGGCGTTGTCGGTCCCTTCATGGTCTTACTGCATACCTCGTGGAAGTTTAATGGTCTGGCGGGCGCAACCACATTGCTTACAGTCATTATCGTCATTAGCGGTTTTGTCGGCAGGTATGTCTACACTCGCATCCCGCGCACATTAGACGGGCTTGAAATTGAAAGCGCCCTTTCGCAGGCAGCCCTCCGTCAGGCGCGGCGGCTGATGGCGTTGTGGCACACCGTCCATATCCCGATCGGTATCGCGCTCTTCCTTTCGGCGTTCGCTCATATTTTTGCCGCGTTGTATTATTCGACGTTATTGAAATAGGAGACCGGTATGCAACATAACCGCCGCCTGGGGTGTTTTACCGGGACCGGGGCTTTTGCCGGTCTGGTTGCAATTGCCATTATTTCAGCGTTTATATATTTTACGGGCGGCGCGATCTTCAGCCCCGGAGGATTAAACGATCAAAATCAGGGCGGACAACCCATCGGCGGGGTGATGTCTCACGCTCAAATTCAGCAGTGCAAGACCTGTCATGCCGAATTCTGGTCTGCCGATACAATGTCGGATCGCTGTCAGGTATGTCACACGGATATAACCGCGCAATTGCGGTCGCCCGATCAACTTCACGGCGCAATGGCGCAAGCGAGTCAAAAATACGAATGCCGCGATTGTCACCCCGATCATCGCGGCGCGTCAGCCTCATTGACGGAATTGAACCTTGCGAGTTTTCCCCACGACGCGCTGGGCTTTTCCCTTGTAAAACATCAATCCAAAGCGGACGGTTCCGCGCTTGCCTGTTCCGATTGCCATACTTCAGATCATGCCGCATTCGCATCCGACTCATGCCTGGAGTGTCACCGTTCAACGGACATGGTTTTTAGCGATGGGCATATACTTTCCTATGGCGCAGATTGCCTTGCCTGTCACGATGGCGTAGACCGTTACGGCGCCGACTTCGACCATAACAAATTCCCCTTTCCGTTAACGGGCAAACACGCAACTTTAACATGCGAAAGTTGTCACCTCAACCCACATAGCGCGGCGGACCTACAAAATGTTTCGCGCGAGTGTGTCTCCTGTCATCTTGAGGATGATATACATCAAGGCGCGTATGGCGCAAAATGCGATACCTGCCATTCTTCCGAGGCGTGGAAGCCCGCCGCGTTCGATCATAATTTATCCGCCTTCAAATTGGACGGAAAGCATTCCGAAGTTGCCTGCGCCGACTGTCATCAAAATGGCGTCTATCAAGGAACGCCCGCCGAGTGCGCTTCCTGTCATGCCGAGCCGGTTGTTCATTCGGGCTTGTTCGGCGCCGACTGCGCGTCCTGCCATACGACGACCGCCTGGCTTCCCGCGCAATTTAACCTGCAGCATATTTTTCCGCTGGATCACGGCGATGGCGGACAAGTATCCTGCGCCACATGCCACCCTTCAACGTATACGACTTATACCTGTTACGGATGCCACGAACATACTGAATCGGAAATCCGAAGCAAGCATCTTGAGGAGGGAATACCAGATTTCCAAAACTGCGCCGAGTGCCACGCCAATGGACGCAAAAACGACGGAGACGATGACGGGGATCATTGATTCGATTAACCGGGTTATGCGCCATTGAAGAGATCGTAACGAGGATGGCTAACGGCAATTTTGAAAAAACGGAATATTGTCAGGCGGAGAAAGAGTCCCTGCTTCAATGATTCATGGGTCAGGCGGCGCGCGCTGCCAAAGGTAAAGCAGACCCCATAATCACGAACGAGTTGACGTTGAAAGGCTTGGAAGAGAGAAGGAAGTAGTCCAAAGGATTGAAGCATCCATCAAACGGAGGAAATCATGACGCGAACTTTTTCCAAAGACACGCTCACAGTTGGGTTGGCGCAGATCGCGCCGGTCTGGCTGGATCGGGCGGGGACCATGTCGAAGATACTGAATCAGGTACGAGCGGCGAGAGAAGCAGGTTGTCATCTTGTGGCGTTTGGCGAAGGTCTGCTTCCGGGGTATCCATTTTGGATCGAGCGGACAAATGGCGCGGCGTTCAACTCGACCGTACAGAAGGAAATTCACGCGCATTATTTGGATCAAGCCGTGCAGATCGAGGCGGGGCATCTGGACGCGCTGTGTAAAACGGCGAAAGAAAATGAGATCGCCGTTGTGTTGGGATGTATTGAACGCCCGTCAGACCGCGGCGGACATAGTTTATATGCAAGCCTGATCTACATTGACGCGGCTGGCGTTATCCAATCGGCGCATCGAAAATTGATGCCGACTTATGAAGAACGACTCACCTGGTCGCCCGGCGACGGACACGGGTTACGCACGCACAAACTTGGCGATTTTACGGTCGGCGGACTCAACTGTTGGGAGAATTGGATGCCTCTGGCGCGCGCCGCGATGTATGGACTGGGCGAGGATTTGCACGTTGCCGTTTGGCCCGGCGGTTCTCATAACACAAAAGATATTACGCGCTTCATCGCCATTGAATCGCGTTCTTATGTTTTATCCGTTTCGGGCTTGATGCGCGCCAGTGATTTTCCGAAGGACACTCCGCATCTTTCATCCATCTTATCCAAGGAGGATGATGTTCTGGCGAACGGCGGTTCGTGCATCGCAGGACCCGACGGCAAATGGATCGTCGAGCCGCTTGATGGGAAGGAAGAGTTGATCGTCGCCACAATTGACCATCGCCGTGTGCGCGAAGAACGGCAGAACTTCGACCCATCAGGGCATTACAGCAGGCCCGATGTATTACAATTAAAGATGAACAGACAACGCCAGAGCGTAATTTCGTTTGACGAATAATATGCGACCGCCAGCGGCGCTAATCTCTTTCAAATTCGCGAAGAGTGGCGCAAATTAGTGGACAAAGAAAAGTTTTGGCGAAAGTCCTAAAATTTATCGGCTGGACAAAGAGTCCCTGTTTCAATGGTTTATGGGAAAGGGGAGGTCGCCGCTGAAAATAGTGTATGATTGGGATTGGCAAAACTTATGTCAACAAAGATACGCAAAACGCTAAGGAAGCTCAAGAAAGAACTGCTCCGCATTTATGGTCGAGAAAATGTGGATGGCGTCATCCTTTATGGTTCACGCGCGCGGGGCGATGCGAGGGACGACTCAGACATAGACGTTCTCGTTGTGCTGAAAAGCGATTTCGATTATAGCGAGATGATGAAGCGCAGTTCGTCTTTGGTTGCGTCTCTTTCGCTGGAAAATAACGTGGTGATTTCACGAGCATTTGTCACCAAGGCGAATTACGAGAAATTGCAAATTCCATTCCTGATGAACGTCCGCCGTGAAGGGATATTGGTATGATGAGCGAGGTGGAAGCGCTGTTGAGAAAGGCTAAGCGCAGTCAGAAAGCCGCCTCAAAATTGTACAAGGACGGCGATATAGATTTTGCCGCTTCGCGCGCGTATTACGCACTGTTCTATACAGCCTCCGCATTGTTGCTGTCACGCGGGCTTTCATTTTCCAGCCATTCGGGAGTCATTGCAAATTTTGGAAAGGAATTCGCCCGAACTCGCGCAATGGACGCAAAATATCATAACTATTTGATCGAGTCGCAAGACAGGCGGAATATTGGCGATTATAGTATTGTGGCTGAAGTTACGGATGAACAGGCAAAAGAGATGCTCGGTTGGGCAAAAGAATTTATCAAAGCGGCGGAAGAATACTTGATATGACCCAATAGTTCTTGATTGAAAAAAACATCTGATAACATCTCTTTGAAGAGGATTTAATGGCTGAACACATCAGCGTTTCAAAAATATCAAACTACGTCGGGCAGGAAGTGACCGTCAAAGGCTGGGTCTACAACCGCACGGACAAGGGCAAACTGTGCTTTTTACTCGTCCGCGACGGCTCGGGCTTTGTGCAATGCGTCGCTTTCAAAGGCGATCTGGAACCCGAAGTGTTCGACAAGGTCATGCGCCTGCCGCAAGAGTCGGCGGTGATCATCACGGGTGCAGTGCGTGAAGATAAGCGCGCGCCCGGCATCCCCGGCGGATACGAACTGGGCGTGAAGCAGATCGAAATCGTGCAAGAAGCGGGTTTGGATTATCCGATGTCGCTCAAGGATCACGGTCCCGATTTTGCCCTCGATCATCGTCACTTGTGGATTCGGATGCAGAGTCAGTGGGCGATTTTGCGCGTGCGTGCCGCGGTCATGGCGGCGACTCGTGACTGGCTCGACTCGAGCGGATTCTTCGAGATGAGCACGCCGATTTTGACTCCCGCCGCCGCCGAGGGAACGACCACGCTCTTTGAAACCGAATACTTCGACGAGGGGAAAGCCTATCTCGCCCAAACGGGACAACTCTACAATGAAGCGAACATCTTCGCCTTTGGGAAAGTGTACTGCTTTGGTCCGACCTTCCGCGCCGAGAAATCGAAAACGCGTCGTCACCTTACCGAATTCTGGATGCTCGAACCTGAGATCGCTTTTTGCGACCTCGATCAGTTAATGGAAGTGGAAGAAGGACTCATCACGCACATCGCCCAGACGGTGTTGAAAGACTGCGCCGCAGAATTGAAATTTCTCGGACGGGATGTGACGAAGTTGCAGAACATTTCCGCGCCGTTCCCGCGCATGTCCTATGACGACGCGGCGAAGTATCTCATTGACCTTTATGAAAAAGAAACCGATCCCGAAAGAAAAGAATTGCTCAAGTTCGAGTGGGGCATGGACTTCGGTGCGCCGCACGAGACGGAATTGACCAAACTAAACGACAAACCTGTGTTTGTCTTTGGTTACCCAAGCGCGGTCAAGGCGTTTTACATGGAGCCGTGGCCCGGACGACCCGAAGTCTGCAAGTCGGTGGATTTGCTCGCGCCCGAAGGCTACGGCGAAATCTGCGGCGGCTCCGAGCGCATGAGCGATCCTGAAAAATTGCTGGCGCGCATCCACAAAGAAGGCTTGCCCGAAGAAGCGTTCAAGTGGTATCTCGAACTGCGGAGGTACGGATCGGTTCCACATTCGGGCTTCGGCATGGGCGTGGAGCGCGTCGTCGCTTGGCTGTGCGGCATCGAACACATCCGCGAGGCGATTCCGTTTCCGCGCACGATCAAGAGGGTGTACCCGTAGGGAGTAGATGCGTAAACAAGGAGACACGTGAACAGTAGACACGTGAACAGTAGACACGTAGACAGGTAGACACGTAGATAGGATAAGAAGCATTTGACATGTTTCCTTGTCTACTTGTTTCCCTGTTTCCCTGTGTACTTGTTAACTTTTGCCGATATAATCGCTCACAAGACCTGAACGCGCCAGTCCAAATCCCTTGCGGAGGATGCGACCGTGACCAAACTGTTTTTTGCGACAGACATTCATGGTTCGGATATTTGTTGGAACAAGTTTTTGAACGCGGGGAAATTCTACGAAGTGGATGTGCTCATCCTCGGCGGCGATATGACCGGCAAGGCGGTTGTGCCGTTCGTTCATCAAGGCGGGGAGAATTACAAAGTCACGCTGCTCGAACAGGAATTCCCGGTCACCAATGCAGACGAACTCGCTGAAATGAAAAAGCGCGTGCGAAGCCGCGGCTATTATCCATATTTGACGGACCCGGATGAGATGGCGGAATTGGAGAAGAACCCGGGTCGCGTCTCTGAAATTTTCAACGCCGAAGTGTTGAAGGTCGTCCAGCAGTGGATGGAGATCGCCGAGAAAAAACTCAGCGGCACAGATATGAAAGTCTATTGCTCGCCGGGTAACGACGATATGGACGCGGTGGACGAGATCGTCCGCGCCTCGAAGCGGGTCATGCTCGTCGAAGGGCAGGTGACGCAATTGGACGAGCATCACGAAATGATCGCCTCCGGTTGGAGCAACCGAACGCCGTGGGATACGCACCGCGAGGAGGGTGAGGACCAACTCAAATTCCGATATGAAGCGATGATCTCCCAATTGAAGAATCCGCAGAACGCGGTCTTCAACATCCACGTGCCGCCGCATCGTTCCGGATTGGACGAGGCGCCCGAACTGGACAAGGATTTGCGTCCCGTGCTGGCGGGTCAGGCGCTCAAGCCGGTGGGTTCGACGGCTCTACGCGAGGTCGTTGAACAATACCAGCCGTTGCTGGGTTTGCACGGGCACATCCACGAGGGGCGCGGCTCGACGCGCATTGGGAAAACCCTGTGCATTAATCCCGGCTCGATGTACGAGCAAGGCGCGCTGTTGGGGGCGATCGTCCAACTTGGGAAAAACAAGATCGAAAATTACGTGCTGACAACAGGATAACTCTACGGGCAGTTGTGGGTTTCTACCTGTGTAGGATGCGCCTGCTCTCGCATTGTTTCGAGTGCGCCTGCTACACGGAAAAATCTAAACGACCAGAGGAGATGATGTTATGAGCAACTTGTTTGTCCGTAAAGCGACCGGCATGGTACGTTCATGGTCGGTCATGGACGCGTTTATCTACGCGTTCTTTTCGATCAATCTTGTGACCCTCGGGCTGTATAGTTTCAGCCAGATGTATTATTTCGAGGGCGGGATGGTCAACGCGTTGATCGTCAGCGCGGTGTTCATCTTTTTCGAGGTGATCGTGTACGCCAACCTGATCGCGATTATGCCGCGTTCGGGCGGCGATTACGTCTGGCAGAGCCGCATCCTGGGCGGCGCGGTGGGCTTCATCCTCGCGGTGACCGGATGGTGGTTCATCCTGTGGCTGTGGGTGCCGTTGTACGGCGATATGTTCCGCCACATTGTGCTGGTGCCGCTTCTCGGCATTCTCGGCGCGCAGGACACTGCGCTGTGGTTCGCCGGGACCGATAACGGCGAGTTCACTTCGGCGCTTATTACGCTGGCGATCGTGAGCGTCTTTATCGCGCTCGGCATGAAGACCTACGCGCGCATCCAGAAATTTTCATTCTATGGCGGCATTCTGGGAATGGCGCTCGTGATCATCCTGTTCCTGACCGGCTCCAACGCGGCGTTCAAAGCCGGATTGGACGCGAACGCCGCCGCCTTGTTCGGCGCCCAACCCGGCGTATACGACGCGACCGTCGCTTTGGGCACAGCGGCTGGCGCGGCGACTCCGTTGGTGGGCGGCGGGATCGGTCTGGCGGTGTTCCTCGTCATCCCCTATTTGGTGTTCTTCAATTTGTGGCCCAATTGGGGCGCGACCTTGTACGGCGAAGTGCGCGGCGCGACCGATTTCAAACGCAACGTTTCCGGCATGGGTTGGGCGCTCGGCGCGACCACCTTGCTGGGAATCATCCTGCTCTATTCGATCGGCAAAACCGTCGGCTGGGATTTCTACGTGCAAGCCGGCGCGGCATGGTGGAACCACGCGTGGTATGGGGCGGAGGTCGCTTTGCCGGTCTGGCCCTATCCCGCTTTGCTCGCCGCCTTCTTGACGACGAACAAACTCGTTCAATTCCTCGTGGTCGGCTTGATGAGCCTGTGGTGGTTTGGGTGGTGCGGGACGGTTTTTCTCTCCTCCACGCGCGTCATCTTCGCCGCCGCATTTGATCGTCTGCTCCCTGAAAAAGTCGCCGAAGTCAACGAGCGGACCGGCACGCCGATCTACGCGCTGTTGTTGATGGTCGTGCCTTCGATCTTCGTCGCGTACCTGTTCTCGTACAACATCGCAAACTTTGCCTCGCTGACTTTGTGTTCGACATTGGTGATTGCCGTGACTTATCTGGGTACAACCATCTCTGCGATCATCCTGCCTTACACCAAGCCCGACCTGTACAACGCCTCGCCGGTGGCGAAGTATAAAATCCTCGGCATTCCGCTCATCACGGTCGCGGGCGTGATCTTCGGCGGCTTCCTCGTCTTCCTGCTTTACGAATGGATTCTCGATCCGAACGCGTTGTATGGCATCGGCTATTCGATCAACGAGGCGGGGCTCAAGAATGTCCCTTCCTTGATCTACATGGGTTCGATGTATCTGCTCGCGGCGATCATCTACTTCGGCTTCAAATCCGCGCGCAAGAAGCAGGGCATTGACCTCGACAAGGTCCACGCTGAGATTCCGGCAGAGTAGCCCGTACAGCAAAGTTCACTTTGCGCATTGAAAACAAAAAAGTGACGGTCACCTCAAAGGTGACCGTCACTTTTTTATCCCTGCCAGATCGAGCCTGGCCGCGCCATCTCTTCCACAATGTCAAACGATGAGATGATCCCTAGCGGAAAACTCTGCGGGTCTTGCGCGTCCACCACGATCACGCGGTGACGGTGGTTTTGAATCATCAAGTTGGCGGCTTCCTGCAAACTGGCGTTGATGTCAATCGTGACGAGGTTGCGGTTCATCACCTCGCTGACGGTGAGCGTCTCGCTCACGGGTTTTCCTGCGAGGCGCATCAGATCGTTGCCGGTCACAACCCCGAGCGGTTTGCCCTGTGAGTTGACGATCACCACCGAACGCCAGCCAGCCTGCGTCATGGTGCGCGCCGCGGAAAGTACGGTCGTTTTGTCCCGGCAGACCAGAAACGTATCCGACATTACTTCGCCGACGTTGCCGCGCTTGACCTTTTCCTGCGCGGCGATGTCTCTGACAAAATCCGAAATGGAGATCACGCCGACGGGTTTGCCGTTTTCGACGACCATCATCCGGTGGATTTGCTTTTCGAGGAATCGTTTCGCCGCGTCGTCCACTGCCGTATCCGCCTCGATGGTTTCGATGGGGGAGGTCATCAAATCTCCGGCGGTCATCGTTTTCATGGCGTCGAGGCTTTCCTTGTCCACCGATAGCCATTCGCCGGCGAGCAGGTCGAAATCGGAGATGATGCCCAGCGGCGCGCCCGCAGCCTCCGCCACGATCAACGCGTGGACGTGATGCTGGGTGAGCGTTTTCGCCACCTGTCCCAGCGCCGCGCCCGGCGAACAGACGATCAATCCCTTGCGCATCAGGTCTTTAACGGTTTTGCTCATCGCGGTCTCCTCGTCCTATTGGACTTCGTCCACATCTTTGTACCACTTCACGCGGTCGCCGACGCGGTCGCGCAGGCGCCATGCCAGCGGCTTGGGTTCGCTCTCCAAGCGTCTCAGAATATCGTCCACTTGGGCAGTGACTTTCGTCTTCTGATCGCTGGTCAATTGTTCATAGCCCTGCGCCAATTGTTTGACTTTGTCGAGGTTCATCGTTGTCGTGCGCCACAGTCCCCAGTCGTTCGCGCACAGCGCCGCCGTCCGTTTGACGTTGATGGTTTCAGCGTCCGCATCCCCGAGCGGATGTTCCAGCAGGAGCATGATCGTGTCAATCACGTCTTTTTCGTTGATCTGGACGATCTGCATTTTTTCGAGGAGCAACTCGGCGAGCGGAATGGTCGGCGAGTCTACTTCGAGGCGCTCTTTCCAATAAATGGTGTGGCAGAAATCGAGTTTTTCATAGAAGATGTCAATATGCAAGCCTGTCCCCGGCTTATCGAAGATGGCGCGCTCGCCTTCGGTCGCGATGTACACTTCGCGGTTTTCCACATATCCCATCGCGGCGAGAAGCCCCTGGATTTGTTTGGCTTGCGAGTTGTACGCGGCGAAATCAATGTCGGTGTACGCCCGTCCCATTGCCTGTTGCAGGTAGCCGAATTGCGGACAGTGCATTTGGAACGCCAGCGACCCGATGACGCGCATCAGGATTCCCTTGTCACCGCTTGCCCGTAGGATGGTCTTCAACTCATTTTCAAATTTTTCACGCTCCGAACGATCCTGCTCTTTCATCCCGATTGAACTTCCGGACATGCCATGCTCCTCGACCAAGTGTGAAAGGTACGGCGGGTATTATATCCAAATTGTTGGCGGGCGGGCGCAACGGGCGCATAAAACGGGTGTTGCTATCCATAACAAAACACAGGCACATCGAAAAGGTCTATTCATGTCATTTTTCTCGAAGAAGCCCGGCAAAAAAGTCACCCGTCTGTTCTTTGCCACAGACCTGCACGGATCGGAGCGCGCTTTTCGTAAATTCATCAACGCCGGGAAGTTCTACGAAGTCAACGTGATCGTCATGGGAGGGGATATTCAAGGCAAGTTGATGATCCCCATAATCAAGGAATCCAACGGACATCACCGTGCCACCTTGCAGGGGAGAGTTGAACATCTATCCACCGAGGAAGATTTGAAGCAACTGATGGGCAGGTTGGATACGCTGGGGTTCTACTACAAAGTCATGGCGGAGGATGAGTTCCGCAGTTTACAGGCAGACCCGCAGGCGGTCCATGCGTTGTTCAATGAATTGGCGAAACAAAAGCTGACCAACTGGGTGAATCTGGCGGAGGAGCGATTGAACGGCACGGGCATCAAGTGTTTTGTCACTGGCGGCAACGACGACGAGTGGGAAGTGTTGAACGTCATGAAGCGCGAAGACGCAAAATCGTTCTTTGCAGTTGAAAATGAAATGGTTCTGGTGGACGACGTTCACTCCATGATCTCGGTCGGTATCAGCACGCCGACGCCGTGGCATACGCCGCGTGAAACCACAGAAGAGGAACTCGGCAAAATGATCGAAGAGATGGCGGCGAAAGCGCCCGATATGAAAAAAGCCATCTTCAACTTCCACGATCCGCCGGTGGACTCGACCCTCGACACCTGCCCGAAGTTGGATTGGACGAAAGACCCGCCGGCGCAAATCGTCGAGGGCGGACAAGTTGTCTTGTGTGGGGCAGGCTCAAGGTCCGTGAGAGAAGCGATTGAGAAATACCAGCCGATGCTCGGCTTGCATGGGCACATCCACGAATCGCAATCGGTGGCGAAGTTGGGTCGCACCACCTGCATCAACCCCGGCAGTGAATACGCCGAGGGCATCCTGCGCGGCTGTATCGTCACGTTTTCAGACGGCGAAGTGCAGGGTTATCAAATGACCAGCGGTTAAATAGAGAAAGGAGGCGCGCCGACATCATCGCATCGTTCCGCAAGGTTCTGGCAGTTTATTTTGTAAAGGAGAGATGAAATGGCTACAACAGCAAAACCCGAGGTCTTCACTCGCAAAGCGTCGGGGCTTGTGCGCGTGATGTCTCCGTACTCCGCCTTCGTCTATAACATTTTGACGATGGGCTTGATCTTCCCGTGGACGTATCTATGGGCGCCAGGGGCGTTGCCCGGCGGCAAAGTGGTGTGGGGAATTTTGCTTGCAATGTTGATCGAAATTCCGATCGCGTACGTGTATGTTTGGCTGTCCACGGCGCTGCCGCGCTCCGGCGGCGATTACGTGTTCCAGTCGCGCGTGTTCGGCGGCGGGGTCGCGTTCACGGTGGTCTTCTCCGGCTTCGTGATCTGGATTCTCCAATGGGTGGCGCTTTCGGGATGGCTGGTTTCCTATCTCGGATTCGCTCCGCTCTTTCTCGGGCTGGGGGCGACAACGGGAAATGCGGCTCTTTCCGGATTGGGGGTCTGGTTCACCACTGCGACCGGAATCGTCGTGGTGAGCATCCTCAACGCCGCCGCTTCGATGTGGTTGCTCGTGAGCGGATTCAAAAATTACGTCCGCTTCCAGCATGTGATGTGGTGGGGCACGTTGCTCGCCTTCGCGACCATCTTCGTGGTGCTGTTCACAACGCCGGCGTCTGAATTCGTTTCGCGCTTGAACGCGTTCGCGGTCGCTTCCGGCGGCGTGCAGAATTTCTACCAAACGGCAGTAGACGCGGTGACTGCGGCGGGCATTGACCTCAATCCGCCGTTCAGCCTGATGGCGACTCTGCTTGTGGCTCCCATCGCGTGGACTTCGCTTCAGTGGGCGACTTACTCCTCCCAGCAAAACGGCGAAATCAAGGACGCGCGCAGTTTCAAATCGCAGGTCTTCATCATGGTCGGTTCGCTCATTGCCACCGGACTGCTGCTCGCGCTCCTTGCGGTCGGCATCGAACGCGTGGCGGGTCCGCAATTTTCCTACGTGGCTGGCGCAGGCTATTGGTCGTTGATCGCCGAAGCGAACATCAATGGCTTCAATTTGTGGCCCCCGATCATCGCGGTCGCGTTGACAGCCAGTCCGCTGGTGGTGTTGATCATCGGCTTGGGTTACCTGCTCAACGGTTTCCAGATCGTGTGTAACTGCTACATCGGCATGACGCGTGTGTTGGTTGCCATGTCGCTCGACCGCCTGCTTCCCGAATGGTTCAGCAAAGTGGACGAGAAGCGGCACACACCGGTCAACGCGCATTTGGCGTATTTCCTCGCGAGCGTTCCGGTCATCCTTGCTTACAATCTGGCGCCGGGCTGGGTGGGGCTGACGTTGGGCGTCACGTTCGGATGCGGCTATGTGTTTGTCATCACCTGCATCGCCGGCGCGCTCCTGCCGTATCGCGCGAAGGAATTGTACGAATCGTCGCCCGGCGCGCAGTATAAATTGGGCAGCCTGCCCATGATCACCGTGCTTGGAACGCTGGGCGGCGTTCTCGGCATCATGATGGTTCTGGCGTTCCTGTTCGCTCCGCAATTGGGCGTGTTGGGCAATTGGAACTTCGAGAATTTCCCCTCCGGCTTGTGGGCGCAGATCATCGCCTTTGCGCTGCCCATCATTTCGGCGATCATCTATTTTGTGATGAAGAGCAATCAGAAATCCAAAGGCATCAACGTGGATTACGCCTTCAAGGAAATCCCGCCTGAGTAAAGTTTGTTTTGCGGTTAGAATACGGCGGTCGGTGATGTCCGCGCCGACCGCCGTCTATGATGTCCAACACGTTAAATGCTTTTGAGGAAATGAATCGGCTGATCGCCGCCGCAAATGATCGCTCGTTGCTTTTGCGAGTGTTAGGCGGCTTGGCGGTGAAAGTTCATCATAAATCGGATCACCCGGCGTTTCGGCGCGAGTTCGGCGATTTGGATTTTGTCGTGGCGGGGAAACAGCGCCGCGAATTCGAATCCTTCATGCCTGCCCTTGGATATTCTCCCCACAAACAATTCAATTTGCTCAACGGCAGTGAAAGACAGATCTACTATCACAACCAGACCGAGATGAAATTGGATGTTTTTGTGGATGCGTTTTCGATGTGCCATAAGATTCCCCTCGAAGGCAGGCTTCATCTGCACCCGGTCACGATACCGCCTGCGGAGTTGTTGTTGACCAAAGCGCAGATCGCCGACCTCAATCGCAAGGACGCGCTGGATATCGCTTCGCTTCTGCTCTACGTGGAAACTGGCGCAAGCGATGAGAAGTGCATCAACCTGACGCGCATCGCGCAGTTGTGCGGCGCTGATTGGGGTTTGTACAAAACCACTTCGATCAATCTCAAGCGCGTCGAAGAAGTTGTAAGCGAGGAGTCGCTTGCGCTGGCTGAGGCAGAACGAAGTTTGATAAAGAAGCGGGTTGGCGAAATCCTGGGCGCGTTTGAATCCATGCCGAAATCCCTCGCCTGGCAGATGCGCGCTAAGGTCGGCACGCGCGTTCGCTGGTATGAGGAGGTGGAGGAGGTGGCGCGTTAAATTGGTCTTTACAAATGAGTAACCCTGTTTGGAATGTCCGGCTTATAATTGATATGGATGGAGGGCGCGTTGCCCTCCACAAGTATATTAACCCAAGGAGAGAGAATGAAATCTAGAAAGAGTTTGTTCAAGCTGTTCTCGCTATTGCTTTTGGCGAGCATGGCGCTGGCGGCGTGCGCGCCTGCCGCCACCGAGGCGCCGCCCGCCGCGACGGAAGCCCCCGTCACCGACCCGATGGCGGACCTGGTCGCCGCCGCGAAAGCCGAAGGCACGTTGACCACCATCGCGTTGCCGCACGACTGGTGCAATTACGGCGAGGTGATCGAGTCGTTCAAGGCGAAGTACGGACTCGAAGTCAACGAGTTGAACCCGGATGCCGGTTCGGCGGACGAGGTCGAAGCGATCAAAGCCAATAAGGACAATAAAGGTCCGCAGGCGCCGGATGTGATTGACGTCGGTTTCTCGTTTGGCGATTCCTCGAAGGCGGAAGGCTTGATCCAACCGTACAAGGTTTCGACCTGGGACAGCATTCCCGCCGAAGCGAAGGATGCAGACGGTTACTGGTATGGCGATTACTACGGCGTGCTCGCGTTCCTCGTGAACACCGACGTTCAGCCGGATGTCCCGCAAGATTGGGCTGACTTGCTCGACCCGAAGTATAAGGGACAGATTGCGCTCTCCGGTGATCCGCGCACTTCGAATCAGGCGATCCAATCTGTCTTTGCGGCTGCGCTTGCCAATGGCGGCTCGCTCGATGACGCCAAACCAGGCTTGGATTACTTCGCCAAGCTGAATTCGGCCGGGAACTTGATTCCTTTGATCGCCAACAACGGCTTGGTCGCGACCGGTGAAATCCCCGTGCGCATCACGTGGGACTATAACGCCCTCGCCGCCGTCGATTCGTTCGAGGGCAATCCGAAAGCCACTGTCGTTGTGCCAGCCACTGGCCGTTTCGCTGGTGTGTATGTCCAGGCGATCAGCGCGTATGCGCCGCACCCCAATGCCGCCAAGTTGTGGATGGAATACCTGTATTCGGATGAAGGTCAGACTCTCTGGATGAAGGGTTACTGCCACCCGATCCGCGAAGCGGATATGCGCGCCCGCGGCGTGATCCCCGCCGATTTGCTTGCAAAACTGCCCGATGTTAGCGGCGCAGTGTTCCCCTCCCTCGCCCAGTTGAACACGGCGAAAGAGTTGATTACCACGAGCTGGGATTCCACAGTCGGCGCGGATGTGAAAGCCGCCCCGTAACAACAGAATGTAGGCACTAAGCGAGACCCTGCCTTTGGGCGGGGTCTCGCCATAGCAAGGCTTGGCTGAGGAGTTGCATCAATGGCACAGACTGCTTTGACTCTAAAAAAGAATGATGGGACCGCGGCAAATTGGCGGACGTGGCTTGGGATTGCTCCGTTCCTGTTGTTTGCCGTCCTTTTTCTTTTCCTGCCCTCGTTGCGTTTATTCACCGCAAGTTTCACCGACCCGGATGGCAATTTCACGCTGAATAACATCATTCAGTTGTTCTCCGAACCTTTTATCGTCAACGCATATAAGTTGAGCATTCAGATCAGCGCGGTGACGGCGCTGGGCGGCGGCATTCTGGGGTTTTTGATGGCGTATGCGGTAACCGTTGGGGGCTTGCCGCGCTCCCTGCGTTCGGTTTTGATCACCTTCTCCGGCGTCGCTTCTAATTTTGCCGGCGTACCATTGGCGTTTGCGTTCGTCGCGACGATCGGGCGTCAGGGGTTTATCACGCATATTCTCAGGGACTATTTCGGTCTCAACATTTACGACCACGGGTTCAACTTGTATAGTTTTGCAGGCTTGAGCCTGGTATACATGTATTTTCAATTTCCATTGATGGTGCTGATCATGGCGCCCGCGTTGGACGGGTTAAAGCGTGAATGGCGCGAGGCGGCGGAAAACCTTGGCGCGACCACTGCCCAGTATTGGTTGCGCGTCGCGTTTCCGGTGCTGTTGCCATCCATCCTCGGAGCGATGATCCTCCTGTTCGGGAACGCGTTCGGCGCGTACGCCACCGCCTATGCGTTGACCGGTGGGCGGATTGGCATCGTCACGATCCAGATCGGCGCGCAAATCCGCGGCGACGTTTTGTACAACCCGGGTCTGGGGTATGCCATGGCGATCGGCATGGTCGTTATCATGGCGATCTCGCTGGCGGGTTACTCCTGGCTTCAGGCGAAAACTGAAAGGTGGCTGAGATGAGTTTTTGGCGCCGCCTCCGTAAGTTTCCGTTCTTGAGCTGGTTGTGGTTGATCATCGGCGCGCTGTATTTCGTCCTGCCTCTCATTGCGACGCTCGAGTTCTCGCTGAGTTGGGATCCCGAACTGCCGTTGAAGGCATATCAGCGGGCGTTTGAGGACAACGACTTCTGGGAGACCTTCCTCTACTCGAACGCGCTGGCGGTCGCCACGATCGTGGTCAGCGTCATCCTGATCGTCCCGACCGCATATTGGATTCGCCTCCGCCTGCCCGAAGCGCGGCGCTTAGTGGAATTCATTACGTTGATGCCGTTCGTCGTCCCGGCGATCATCCTGGTCTTTGGCTTGATCCGCATTTACAGTTCGTCGCTGGATGTGCCTTTTACGGAAATCGAATTGATGCCGCCGCTGACCAATTTCAAAATGGGGACCAATATTTTGATCGTGGCGGGCTACACCGTGCTTGCCATGCCGTATATGTATCGCTCTGTGGATACCGGGATGCGCACGGTGGACATCCGCACTTTGACCGAAGCCGCTCAAAGCCTCGGGGCAAGCTGGTTCACCATCATCGCCCGCATCATCCTCCCGAACATCCGCTCGGCATTGTTGAGCGGCGCGCTGTTGACCTTTGCCATTGTGGTTGGGGAAGTGACCCTCGCCTCATTCTTAGGCGTGGACGCCTTTGGTCCGTACTTGTTTCTCATCGGGCAACACCGCGCCTATGAACCCGCGGCGTTATCGTTTGTCACCTTCCTGTTGACGTGGCTGGCGATGGGGCTGATCCAGTTATTCACCGGCGGGCAGGGACAAGCCGCAGGCGCGCATTGATGGATTGTTGATTGGAGAATCGAATGTCGTATTTATCCCTTACGAACGTAACGAAACAATTTGGCGATACGGTTGTCGTGGACAGCTTCAACCTAGAAATGGAAAAAGGAGAGTTCGTCTCCTTCCTCGGTCCGTCCGGGTGCGGCAAGACCACCACCCTGCGTATGGTGGCGGGGTTCGAGGTTCCCACCTCCGGAACGATTAAGTTGGACGGCGTGGATATAACCGACAAAGCGCCCAACCAGCGCAATGTCGGCATGATCTTTCAGGCATACGCTCTTTTCCCGAACATGACGGTCGCCCAAAACATCGGCTTTGGTCTCAAGGTTCGCAAGATGCCTTCCGAGGAAGCCAAGGAACGCGTCAATGAAATGATCAGCCTGATTAACCTCGAAAAACACGCGCATAAATATCCGTATCAACTCTCCGGCGGACAGCAACAACGCGTCTCACTAGCGCGCGCGCTTGCCATCCGCCCCGATGTGCTCCTGCTCGACGAACCGCTGTCCGCGTTGGATGCGAAGATCCGCGTCTCGTTGCGCGCCGAAATACGCGCCATTCAAAAGCGCCTCGGTATCACCGCCATCTTCGTGACGCACGATCAGGAGGAAGCGCTTTCCATTTCGGATCGCATCGTTGTGATGAATGTCGGTGAGATGGAACAGGTTGGCACGCCGTTCGAGATCTATAACTTCCCGAAGACGCAATTCGTCGCGAACTTTGTCGGCTCGTTGAACAACGCCGACGCCGAAGTGGTTGACCCCGCGAACGGAATCCTTGCCATGGACGGCGTTCACTTCAAGACCGCCGACGAGGGGATGAAGAATCGAAGGAAAGGCGAGCAGGTCAAAATATCCGTTCGACCCGAGCGTTTCAGTTTCGCCGTCGAGCCGCTGAAAGATAACGTCGTCGAATCTACCATCGAGAACATCACCTTCCTTGGTTCGGTCGTCCGCATTCAGATTTCTATCGGCAGCACGAAATTTAACATGGACACATTCAACAATCCGTTTCTCGAGCTCCCCGCCATCGGCGCGAAAGAAAAAGTGATGTGTTCGAAAGAAGCGGTGCTGGTGCTGTAAAAGATCGTAAACACGCACACAGTAAACAGGTAAACAAGTGGATGTGTTTACCTGTTTCCATTTTCTGAGGCAGACACATGGAGATCATTGACGAAGTCGTAACTAAAATCCCCGATTGGAAAGACAAACAAAATTCGATTACTCCGTTGTCGGGCGGACTGACCAACTCCAATTTCAAAGTGGAAGTGGATGGGTTGCCGTATTTTGTCCGCGTGCCGGGGGAGAGTACCGAACTCCTCGCGATTGACCGCAATAATGAATATCACAACACGAAAGCCGCATCCGAGGCGGGTGTCGCGCCGAAAATTTTTTATCACTTGCCCGAATACAACGTGATGGTTCTGGAATTTCTCAACGGGATAACCATGTCGAAGGATTCGCTCAACGCGGCGGGGATGCCGACGCGCATGGCTCACGCCATCAAGCGACTCCACGCCGCTCCACGCTTCTTGCTGGACTTCAACATGTTCCGCCTCACGGAGTATTATCTCAGCCTCTGCCGCGACCGCGCCATCAAAATCCCAGACGGCTACCTCGACCGCATGCCGACAGTCCAGCGTATCGAGCAAGCGATGAATGTCAAACCGCTTGCGACCGTTCCCTGTAACAACGATCTCCTCGCCGAAAATTACATTGACGACGGTAATCAACTCTGGCTGATTGACTACGAATACAGCGGCAACAACGACCCGACATTTGAACTGGGAAACACTTGTCAAGAGATGCAATTCTCTGATTCTCAGATCGAAGAAGTCTGCACCGCATATTTCAGAGAAGCATCTCAGTCCATGATCGCCCGCATGAAACTCAACATGATCATGTCCGATGTGGGCTGGGGCTTGTGGGCGGCGATTCAAGCGAAAATATCCACGATTGATTTCGACTTCTGGGGCTGGGCAATCGAGCGTTGGGGTCGCGCGGTGGAGAAGATGGATTCGGAGGAGTTTGAGGAATGGGTGAGGGATGTGCAGAGTTAAATGAATAATCGGTGGTCGAGTAGCGAGCGGTTGTTGCGAGCGTATCGAGACCACCGTGCTATAAAGTAATCCTTGTTACAAAAGTACTCTTGAAAACCTGTGGTCTCGGTTTCGACAAGCTCAACCCAGCGGATACGTTCCGCCTGCGCTTCGTCTCCGCTGTCGCTCCGCTCAGCGCGGCGGAACTACTCGACCACCGAGTTTATATGAAAAGGTGAAAATGAAAAACCAAGCAGAAATCGTCATCATCGGCGGCGGAATATATGGGGCGAGCGTCGCCTATCATTTGCATAAATTGGGGAAGAAAGATATTGTCCTGCTCGAAAAAGGCGATATCGCCAGCGGAGAGTCGTCTCATGCGGCGGGGGTGGTGACGCAGTTCGCCACGTCCAAGACGATGATGTCGTTCCGCAAATATTCCATCGAGTTGTGGAGCGAACTCGGGTTTTTCAACCACGTCGGGAGTTTGAGAGTCGCGTCTAGCGCGGAACAGCTCAAAGAGTTGGAAAGAAGCGTGAGTCGAGCGCGGGCGATCGGCATGGAGGTGGAAATCATCTCCCCAGCCGAAGCGGTCCGCATCATGCCGCAGATCACGGACAAAGATTTGTATGGGGCGATCTATCTGCCGCGCGATGGTCATCTTTCGCCGTACGACACGACGACGGGCTTGGCGCGTATCGTCAAAGAGTTGGGCGTGGAGGTGAACACGCACACACGCGTCACGGGAATCGAACTGTCGCCGCGCGGCGAAATCCAGGCGGTCGTCACCGATAAAGGAAAAATCAAAACGAATCTGGTCGTCAACGCGGCGGGGATGTGGGCGCCGCGCATCGCCGCGATGGTTGGGACGCCGTTGCCGACGACTCCAGTGGATCATCAACACATCACGTTGAAAGCGGTCGCTGGACATGAATTTCCGAAGAACACGCCGTGTTTGCGCGATCCCGATAATTTGGTGTACATGCGCGAAGAGCAGGGCGGACTCGTGATCGGCGGCTACGAACCCAACCCGCCCGCGCGTTGGATTGACGGCGCGCCATGGGAACACGGCAACGCGACCGTGCCGCATTCGTATCAGCGTTTTGAAATGTTGCTGGAGGGAGCGATTCGCCGCATCCCGTTTTTGAAAGACGCGGGCATCATTGACATCACGTGTCACCCTGGCGCGTACACGCCCGATTGCCAGCCCATGCTCGGACCCATCCCCAGCGCGCGCGGCATGTGGATGTTGGCGGGCATGTCGCTCAATGGCTATGGCGGCGCGGGCGGCATGGGCAAACTGCTCGCCGAATGGATCGTCGAAGGCGAAGCGCCGATGGATGTCAACGCGTTCCGCGCCACGCGCTTCGGAAATTATTTCACCGATCCGCAATACGCCGCCGAGCGAACGGTCGAGAGCGTCAAATATTATTACGCCATTCGTTTCCCCAACGATGAAAATGAAGCGGCGCGTCCGCATCGAGTGAGTCCCGTTTATCATCGCACGCAGGAACTCGGCGCGGTCTTTGGCGAAAAGTTCGGATGGGAGCGCGTGTTGTATTACTCGCCCGATAAAAAATGGCGGCGCGCGGGCGCCGATCAAAAAAGTTGGGGCTGGAACAAGCCGCCATATTTCGAGCGAGTCGGCGAGGAGCATCGCGCCACACGTGAGCGCGCCACGCTGTTCGATCTCACCTCGTTCGGCAAGATCGAAGTGACAGGTCGCGACGCGCTGAAGTTGCTGCAACGCGTCACCGACACGAACATGGACAAGCCCATCGGCTCCGCGACGTACACGCAATTTCTCAACACGCGCGGCGGCGTCGAAGCGGACGTCACGGTGACGCGCTTCGAGCAAAATAAATTTTGGGTGGTCACGGGCTCAGGTTTTATCGCAAACGATCTGGCATGGCTTCAAATGCACATCGAGCAGAATGAAGACGTGACTCTGCGCGACATCACAACGGATTACGCCTGCCTCGCGTTGTGGGGACCGCTGTCGCGCTCGGTTCTTTCCACGGTGACGTCTGATTCAGTTTCCAACGAGGCTTTTCCCTACCTTTCGGCGCGCTTCGTCACGATTAACGGAGTCAAAGTCTGGGCGCAGAGAGTCAGTTACGTGGGCGAACTCGGCTGGGAGTTATACATCCCGAACAACCGCGCCTCAATGGTCTGGGATTTGCTGATGCAAGCGGGCAAAGAGGTGAACATGGAAGTCGGCGGCTACAAAGTGCTGGACTCAATGCGCCTTGAAAAAGCCTACCGTTACTACACAACGGACATTACCCCGTTGGAAACTCCCTATGAAGCGGGTTTGGGCTTTTGTGTCAATCTCGACAAAGGCGATTTCATCGGCAAGTCCGCGTTGATCGAAAAGAAGCAAAAAGGCTTCGCAACAAAATTATGCACGCTGGTTTTGGATGGCGAAGACTTCACCCAAATCTACGGCGGCGAAGCGATCTACCACGAAGGCAAAGTCCTCACCCGCGTCCGCAGTGGGGGATACGGCTACACCGTGAGGAAAAATATCCTGCTCGCCTATCTGCCGCTTGAGTTGGCAAAAGCAGGCTCGCGCGTGGATGTCGAGTTGATTGAAGGCATGCGTGTCGCGGAGGTGACTGCGTCCGTGTTGTATGATCCGAAGGGAGAGAGGTTGCGCACTTAAATTCCCTTATGAACTCTCGCTCAAAGGCGATCTCTGACCGCCGTATTTTGCAGGTTACACCGCAGGGTCTTTGACCCTGCGGGAGCATAAAACGCGTGAGGTGACTTATCAACAAGCATCAGAACTTTGGAAATTTGAGTTACGGACTGGGCTTGAGTTCCTTACTGATCAAATCATATGTCCACATAACACCAGCGCCATCCCTCAATCTAATTCGATTGGGAGCATCCCAACTAAGCCAGCCAAAACCTGGAGAATTATACTCAAGCAAAAGCTCTTGCGACATGTCTTGAAGAGACAACTGTATCACATAGGTTTTTCCGTAATCCGGAGCGCAATCATATGTGGTTTGCAAATACACAATTGCTTGACTGTTAGGCGACCATGAAATCTGACCATTCAGCATATTTGGGGTCCAGCCTGATATTCGCCCCATCTCATCCATATCAAGATCCCAAATCATGATTTCATTTTGTCCCCATTGCCACAACGCTAGCATTGTTTTATCTGGGGAAATATGGCCACCGCCTATTGTATTCTTTTCCCGAGTAACAGTATCTACCCTGTAGATGGTAGGTGTTGCATAATTGCCACATGTCTCGGCGTAACCCTCCCTGGAATCATCATAATAAAAATAACGATTATTTGGAGACCAATACAATCCTTCAAAACCATATGCGCCTATACCGTCGCAATTTTGTCTTTGCTCATCAATAGTGTTTGTAATTCCATTTCTCAAATCGATAAGTTTAATTTGTTCATAGGCGATGATTCCAATGTAATCCCCGTTGACATACTTTATGCAATCATAACGAACAACCTCCACTCGCCAATTCCCATCAGGTGATGAGTATTCTGCAAGCGTCAATGGTTGAACCGTGGAAACAACTGCATTTACACTGTCTGTTTCAATGAAATTTTGTGTTGCCACATAATCAGGGGTTGGACTGAATGTAAGAGTTGCTAATGGTGTCTTAGTAAACGAGGGCGTAAACGATAAAATGGGAGTGGGTGTTGCAACGGTTGCGGCTTCGTTAGATCCACACGCTGCTACTAAATAAGTAACTGCTAAATTTAGAAACAAGTAAGGGAATCTCAAGAAGGTCTCTTTAGATTATAGATGATTGCCACCTTGAGTCTCAAATGGGTGGAAAAATTCAGCGTCACTTAGATAGCAATTGCCTGTTCTTCTATCACTTGTTGCCAAAATGGCGCGACCTTTTTGAATCTGATTTCGCCTGGGGTGAATCCCTGCGCCTGAACAGGTTCAAGGATCCTTGCGGCGGCAACGCCAAGCAGTTCCAGTCGCTCGCGATGGCTAAATTTTCTCCAATCGCCTGAAATCACGATGAGGTCAATGTCACTGCCCTCGCGCGCTGTGCCAGCCGCTTGCGAGCCATACAACAGAACCCGCGTGGGGCGGATTCCCATTTTTTGAAGTTGGAGGCGATAGCGCTTCACTACTTGCTTAAGTTCAGATGTTGCTTTAGCCATTGGATAATTTCCATAGTTTGATTCAAATACTCTTTGGCAACCAATTTCGGATACTCTTTCAAAGCGCGTTGCTTGATTATACCCTCTGCTTTACACATAAAGAACGGCGTATAATTGAAACATGCCAAAATCCTCTCCTGAATACGTCGGTTTTGGGATGCTGACGCCTGTTGATATCATGGCAAGGGGAGAGCTTGAAAGCGTAGTATAAGATCAAACTGTCGCGGCAACAATTCGAGACTGTTGCAACGTGCTAAAATAGGGGAGAAGCAAGGAATTTACTTATGATTCTCACCTCCCGTACTCAAAACCTGCTGACCGACCTGCAAAAAATCATGGCGCTCAACGAGGATGAAATCGTCCAGCGCGGCATCGCGCAGGCGACCACGGATCGAATCGTCGAATTGCGTCAACGAATGGGGCAGTTGACGGAACAATATGGAAGTATCGAAAACCTGGAAGCGCGGAGCAATGAAGTTTCAGTGGATGACCACACGCTTCGTTCGGATTTGCTAGAGTGGCGCGCGGTTCGACACGAATTGGAGCAACTGGCTCATTTTTGGGAGAATGTGTAAGTATTTGGCGCACGGAAGAAGTGGCAACTCAGGAATATTGCAACATGCTACAATAAAGGCGAAGTAAGGAGCCGAATTATGGTTACGCAAACTGTGGAAGCAATCTACGATGGAAAAGTGCTTCGCCCGAAGAAGCGTCTGGCGATAAAGCCGAATACTCCCGTGCAGTTGACGATTCGAGCGGTTGAGCCAAAAACCAAAAAGAAAAAATCCGCCTTGAAAGTGATAGAGTCGCTAAAAGTGGACGCGCCCGCTAATTGGTCGGAAGATATCGAGACGTATTTGCAGGCGCAAAAGCGCTCTCATGGATCCTAGGGTTTTTCTCGATACGGCGGTTGTCGTCGCCTTGGCGTCGCCTGCCGATAAATATCACGAAAAGGCAAGGCGGCTTTCACGTCAAATCGAACGGGAAGGCATTTCACTTGTTACAACCCGTGCAATTTTGATCGAAATTGGCGATGCGCTATCCGAGGCGCGCTGGCGTAATGCCGCTTCAGTAATACTTCGTGCGCTTGAGGATGACCAGAATCTAGCCATCGTTCAAAATAGCGAGGAACTATATCGGAATGCCTTAGCCTTGTACGTTTCTCGTCCAGACAAAGAGTGGGGAATGACCGATTGTATTTCGTTTGTGGTGATGGAAAGCGAGAATATCGTCCAGGCGCTGACGACTGACACGCATTTTCAGCAAGCAGGTTTTATCGCTTTGTTGCGCGAGTGAGTTAACTTATCATGCCAAACCCCCCTCCCGAATACGTCGGCTTTGGGATGCTGACGCCTGTGGAAATCATGGTGCTGGAGAAACTCCCGAGGCATAACACGGGCGCGATCGTGACCGAGGTCAACGAGTTTGTCTTCGATGACGCCGCGATCGTGGCGTGTTTGTTGCGCCAGTGGGATGTGTCTGCGGGGATGATCGGCACGGCTGTCGGAGACGATTCGCGCGGTCACGCGCTGGCGAAACGGTTGAAGGATTGGGGCGTTCAAGGGAAAGTGAGATTCACGAAAGAGTATAAAACTCCGCTCGAAGTCAACGTGTCGGATCGCAAAGGCGCGCGGACGTATTTCTGGCAGCGCACGCCGCAGATCCTTTCCACGCTCGACACGGCAGATTTGTCGTTGATACGCGGGGCGAAAGTCCTGTACGTGGATTGGTACGACGGCAATCACGTTCTGCGCGCGATGGACGAGGCGATGCGACTCAAAGTCCCTGTGTTTGTGAATCTCGAACACGGTCATCGCTATCCCGACATTCTCAAAAAGTATGCCCAGCGCGCCACGTTCTGTCAGGCAGTGACCGACGCCGCGCAAATCGGCGGCAAGCGCGCGTTGATCGGAACCGCGCGCAAATTGTTGAAGTCGGGAATCGAGACCGCGATCATTACTTTAGCGAAGGGCGGATGCCTTGTGGCTCACGGGGAGGAGATCGTTCGGGTGTTTGCGCCAAAAGTAAGGGCGGTGGACGCGTGCGGCGCAGGCGCGACGTTCTCGGCGGGATTTATCCATGGCTATCTCAAAGGTTGGGATTTGGAGAAGTCTGCGCGGTTTGCTACAGCCGCCGCGACGTTGAAGGTCACCCGTGCGGGGTTGCAGATGTTTTCAGTGGAAGAAATCCTTGCGCTGGCGAACCAACTCAAAGTGGAGCGCTGGGCGTTTCGCAACAACCGCTTCCAGATCATCGAGCGGATTCTTGACATTCCCCGACAAGTCGCTACGCAGGGTCAACGCGCGCAGAGAAAAATTTTGCACGAGTTGAGATTCCGCCCCAAGCATGAATCGCGGAGCGCAGAGCATCATCAGGTGAAGGCGAAGAGGAAAACAATATAGAAGAAATCTGTTGGTCGAGTAGTCCCGCGATGCTTGTTGCGGGACGTATCGAGACCAACTGGTACGCGTACAAAATCTTGTTACAAGAATTACTTTACTGCACGGTGGTTTCGATGCGCTCGCAAGCTGCGCTCGCTACTCAACCACCGAGGACTTTATGTAGAGGATAATCTATGTCATTTGCAGAACTACTAACACAGGAACAAATCGAGAGAATTCACGAAGCGTCGCTGGAGATTCTCCAAGAGACGGGAATGAAAGTCCGTTATGAGCCTGCGCGGGAGTTATTTGCCAACCACGGCTGTTCGGTGGACGGTGAGCGCGTGAAGTTTCCGCGCGAGGTTGTGGAGAAGTATCGCAAGATGGCGCCTCCGTCGTTCACTTTCCATGCCCGTGATCCGAAATTCGAGAAAACGATTCCGCGCGATAGCCCTGTTATTGTCACAGCGAGTTCAGCGCCCGATATTATTGACCCAGTAACGGGGAAAGAAAGGCGCGCCGAGTCGGCTGACATTGCGCGCATCGCGCACCTCATCAACGAACTGCCCGGGTACGACATGTTTTCCATTTCTACGCTGGCAGACGACGCGCCGAAGGATCAGTTCACCATCTCGCGCTTGTATCCCGCGCTCAAGTATTGCCTCAAACCTATCCGCGCCACTACGACCGACCACAAAGATACGCTGACGATGATGGAAATGGCGTACATCGTCGCGGGTGGGGAAGAAGCGTACAAAGAGCATCCATTTCTTACGCATCATTATTGTCCGACCGTTTCACCGCTCACGATGGATGTGCTCTCAACTCAAAATGTGATGTACTTCGCGGGCGAGGGACTTCCCGTTTATCCGACTATCGTGCCGAACGCGGGGCTGACCTCGCCGATGTCTATGGCGGGGACGCTGGTGCAGGGCAACGCGGAATATCTTGCGACTTGCACGTTGATGCAGATGGTAAAGGAAGGTACGCCGACGATCTACGCGACCCTCGCCACTGTCGCGGATATGCGGACGGGCGCGTACACTTCGGGCGCCATCGAGTGTGGGATGCTGCACATGGCTTTCGCTCAACTGGCGCGGTTTTATCACGTGCCGTGCGGCAGTTACATCGGCTTGACCAATTCCAAACTCAACGACGCGCAGGCTGGTTACGAAACGGGCATGTCCAGCATGGGCGGGCTCGTCGGCGGCTTGGACATGTTCAACATCGGCGGGTTGATCGACGCGTTGAAGACGTTCGATTTCGCCAAAGCCGTGATTGACGATGAAGTGGCGCAGATGTTGAAGCGCGTCAAACGCGGCATATCGTTCAGCGACGATGACCTGGCAGTTGACCTCATCAAAGAGATCGGTCCTGGCGGTTCGTACATCGTTGCCAAGCACACCATTAACCGCATGAAGACCGAAGCGGTGATGACCAAGATCGCCGACCGCGACGCGCGTACCATCTGGGAAAAGAAAGGCGCGCTGGATATTAACGCCCGCGCCTTGAACAAAGCCAAAGAGATCATGACCAAGAATCCCGAGTCGTTGATCTCGCCTGAGGTGGACGCAAAGCTCCGCGCCGCGTTCCCTGGTCTGGTGGCGGGCGAGTTGACGCCGATCGCATAATTTGATGTCGTTGCGAGGAGCGCCTTTGCTCATTGAGACAGCATCGTACTCTTTTGCAGATTAATAAATTACACTCGCAATAAACTATCGCGCTGAGCGGACACGGAGCGAAGCGAAGTGGCAGACGAAGCGCAGGTGTGCAAGGCAGTTTGCGTCTCGTCTTCGGGGATGCAACAATCGCATCCCCTCCGATCGACGCGATTGGATTGTTAGATTTAATTGGAAGATACAATTGAGTAAGCAATTTCCTGCTTAGTATAGGCAAAGGCGCTTATTATGAATCGTAGAATTCGAATATTTCTCGGCATCGTAATTTTAGTTATCTCGATTTCACTTCTGGTTTGGGGATTTGCCCCCTCGCGCCGCGAGGTGCGGACTCAACCCATCGCGCCGTCGGAACTTCAGTTGCCCACTCCAGAATCGTTCCTGCCTCCGCTTGAGGTATTCGCATGACAAGGATTGCACGGTCTTTGCGGTTCTTTTTTTACGCGTTGCTGATTCTCCTCATACTTGCCTGCGGCGGGTTGCCTGCCGCGGCGCCTCAACTGCCTGCAGAAGAGCCGCCAGCCGCAGAGGCTATCCCAACGCAACCTATCGCGTCGTTCATGACGGCGACCGCTTTGCCCAATACTGGCGGCGGACCGATCAGCCCGACTTCGCCGCCTGCGATTCCCGAGCGGCGGCGGCTCACGCTGGAGTTTCCGCCGCAGATCCGCGCGGGGGATTCGGATATCGTCCGCTTGACGCTGGAGGTGGATGATCTCGGTAACGTCACGCCGACGGCGGAAGTGGGGGGGGATGTTGTCACGGGCGAGGTGATCGAGATTCCCAATTTATATGAAACGCACAACGTGATCGCCGAAGCGCGGTTCGACATCGCTGGGATGCAAGTCTCGCCTGAGGGACTTACGAGTCAGCCTCTCGCGCAGGGGCAATCTGTTTCGTTTTTCTGGAGCATTCTCCCCGCCGACGCGGGCGTGTATCGCGGCACGGTGTGGTTGTATTTGCGGTTTGTGGAACGCGTCGGCGGCGCAGAAAGCCCAAGAGCCGTGTCCGCTCAACCCGTCGAGATCGAAGCGGTGAACTTCCTAGGCATGTCGGGCGAACTCGCGCGCACGGTCGGCGTGGTGGGTTCCATCGCAGGGACGGTTGTCGGCTTCCCGTTTTTAGAAGATATCCTGCGGCTGTTGTTTGGGCGGCGGAGGAAGAGATAATCTCTGGTAAAATTCCCGCGTATGAGCGCATGGGTTTACGTCGCGTTGTTTCTGATCGTCGGGCTGATCATTCCCATCGGCGCCATCGGCGCGGCGTGGGTTCTCGGACCGAGGAAGCCGAACCCGATCAAGCGCGACACGTACGAATGCGGCATCGAAACGGTGGGCGACACGTGGGTGCAATTCAAAGCGCAGTATTACATTTTCGCTCTCGTGTTTTTGATCTTCGATGTGGAGACCGTTTTTCTCTTTCCGTGGGCGGTGAAACTGGGTCAACTCGGTATGTTCGCCGTGATCGAAGGCATCATCTTTATCCTCATCCTTGTCGTTGGTTTGGCGTACACATGGCGAAAGGGAATGCTAGAATGGGTGTAATCTTTATGCGCGAAATCGGAAAAGGCTGAATTGGTTTAACCCGTTCAGCCTTTTCTTTGTGTAGAAGAACGAACCGCTAAAGGCGCGAAGTTCGCCAAGAAAAAACCAAAAACTTTGCGCTCTTGGCGGGCTTAGCGGTAAAAAATCCTCGTAGGAGCAGTGATGGATTTTCTCAAAGACCCTCTGAAAGTCGCGGCTGATTGGCTGTTGGGAATTTTTGCGGGATGGGGCATGGCTGAACTGTGGGCGGATATTCTGATCGCCTTCCTTGGCATCTTTGTATTGATCGCCCTGCTCATGCTGTTGGATATTTTGCTCGTGTGGATCGAGCGCAAGGTGGTCTCGCGCTTTCAATCCCGCATCGGACCGAATCGCCTCGGACCGTTCGGGCTGATCCAGCCATTCGCAGACATCATCAAACTTTTAATTAAAGAAGACACCACTCCCGAAGGCGCGGATAGGGCGCTATATAACCTCGCGCCGATTCTCTCGATGATGGCTGTTTTGATCCTTTGGGCGGTGATGCCTCTCGCGCCGACCATCCTCAACGTGGATTTGAACGTCGGCGTGTTGTACATCATTGCGGCGGGGGCGATTGGCACGCTTTCGATCATCATGGCGGGATGGTCGTCAAATAACAAGTATTCGCTCATCGGCGCGTTCCGCGAAGCGGCGGTGATGCTCTCCTTTGAAATCCCGATGTTGACGATGATGCTCATCCCAACGATCTTTGCAGGCTCGATGGGCGTCGCCGCGATCACGCAGGCGCAGGATGTCTGGTATTTTTTCCTCGCGCCGCTTGCCGCTGTTATCTTCCTCGTCGCCGCGATCGCCGAACTGGGACGCTCTCCGTTCGACATGGGCGAAGCGGAGTCGGAGTTGGTCTCGGGCTACAACATCGAATATTCGGGCATGAAGTTCGGCATGTTCTACGCGGGCGAGCTCTTGCACGCCTTCACCTTCGGCGGCTTTTGGGCGATTCTGTTCTTCGGCGGCTATCGCTTCTTTGGGCTGGAACAGGTCAGCGCGTTCCTCGCCATCGCAATCTTATTTTTCAAAGCCTTCATCGGCTATTGGATCATCATGTGGATTAAGTACACGTTGCTCCGCATCCGCATTGACCACATGCTCGCCTTCAATTGGAAATTCCTCACGCCCGTCGCTTTCACGCTGTTGATGACGACCGCCTTCATGAATGCGCTTCTCGCGGACGCCCCAAGCTGGCTCTACGTGGGCGGCATGTTCCTCTCGAACGTTTTGCTCGCGTGGGCGGCGCTCGAAACCGCGCGCTATTACAGCCGCAGGGAGAGAGAAAAGGTGGAGGGTACGCAGAAAGTAGCGCCGACTTAAGTCGGCATTCCGTTTGGAGAATTTATGACCGTTGACCAAGTCATTTTCCTTGCAGTTGCTTTGCTCACGCTGTTCGCCGCGTTACGCGTGGTGACGACGGGCAACATCGTCCATGCCGCGTTTTGGTTGATCGCCGCGTTGTTCGGCGTGGCGGTAATCTTCGCTTTGCTCAACGCAAGTTTTCTCGCGGTCGTGCAGGTGGTGGTCTACATCGGCGCCATCGCGATGCTGTTCATCTTCGCGGTGATGCTCACACGCAAGGAAATGCGCGACCGCGGTCCGCAGTTGAATCCCAATTGGCGGTTCGGCGCCTTGCTCGCGGCGGTCGCGTTTGGCGGACTGCTCCTGATCGTCAACGGTTGGAGCGGCGTCACGAAGACTGCGTCAGCCGTCCCGTCGGATTTTGACGCGGTGTCGGCGCTGGGCAATGCGCTCGTCTCGCCCGACGCGTACGTCCTGCCGTTTGAAGTGGCGTCCGTGTTGCTCGTCGCCGCGTTAATCGGCGCGGTGTATGTGGCGTTCAATCAAAAGTGATGAAACGTCCCGCAGGCTTGTCCTGAGGCGGAGCCGAAGGATCGAACCCTGCGGGACGGTGTCTGCTTAAGGAGTTGTAATGGTTCCTTTATCATGGTACTTGATTTTTTCGGCGGCGTTGTTCAGCGTCGGTTTGTTCGGCGTGTTGACGCGGCGCAACGCGGTTGCGATTCTGCTCGGCGTCGAGTTGATGTTGAACTCGGTCAACGTGAACCTCGCCGCGTTCTGGCGTTACGGCAACGTGACCGACATCGCGGGGCAAGTGTTTGCCATCATCGTTTTTGCCGTTGCTGCCGCCGAAGTGTCCGTCGGTCTCGCGTTGGTGATTTCCATTTACCGCAAACGCAACACGGTGATTGCGGACGATCTTGATATGTTGAAATTCTGATTCGTATTGCGTACTGCGTATTTCGTAACTCGTAACTTGTAACTCGTAACTCGTATCTTGTACCTTGTATCTTGTATCCCGCATCGAGGAACCTTCATGGCAACCGAAACCCTCATCTGGCTAATTCCCCTCCCTCCCGCGTTAGCGTTCTTTTTGATCGTGCTGTTCACGAATCGGAACAAGGCGCTCAGCCACACGATTGCCGTCGGCGCGGCGTTCCTTTCTTGGCTCGGAAGCATGATCGTGTTTGTGCGCGCGCTGCGCGTCGAGAGTCTGGGCGAGAATCCGTTTGAGTCTTCGGTCAACTGGCTGCCGACGGGGGACACGTGGTTTCGGGCTGGCGTTCTCGTTGACCCGCTCACCGCAGTGACGTTGTTCTTCGTCGCGTGGACCGTGTTGATGATTTTCATTTATTCGGTTGGCTATCACAACTTCGGTCAGCCCGCAGGCGATCACGACCACAAAGGTTTGCCCCCGCACGGCGCGACAGTTGACGAACACGGGCACAAACATGTTGTCCCGTCTGTGGAGCCGCTTTACTCGCGCTTCTTCGCCTTCATTGGATTGTTTGCTTTCGGCATGTTCACCCTCGTGGTTTCGGACAACCTGCTGACGTTGTTCGTCGGCTGGGAGATCATGGGCTTGTGTTCGTATCTGCTGATCGGTTTTTGGTATGGGAAAAAATCCGCCCGCGATGCGGCGGTCAAGGCGTTCATGACCACCCGCATCGGCGATGTGTTCATGCTTCTCGGCATCGCTTATTTGTATTCCGTCACTGGCACACTTTCATTCCGTGAAATTTTCACTGAAACAACTCTGCGCACGCTTGCGAGCATACCGTCCATGGTCAATGGTCTATCGTCCGCAGGTTTGATCGGCTTGCTCCTCTTCATCGGCACGATCGGTAAATCGGCGCAATTTCCGCTCCACGTGTGGTTGCCCGACGCAATGGAAGGACCGACTCCCGTCAGCGCGATGATTCACGCCGCGACGATGGTCTCGGGCGGCGTGTACACCGCCATCCGCATGTTCCCGCTCCTCAGCCTCGACTCGACCACGATGAGCATTGTCGCGTTCATCGGCGCGTTCACCGCGTTGTTCGCCGCCACCATCGCCCTCGCGCAAAACGACATCAAACGCGTGCTCGCATACTCGACCATCTCGCAACTCGGTTTCATGATTGCGGCGCTCGGCATCGGCGCGTACGTCGCGGCAGTGTTCCATCTCATCACCCACGCGTTCTTCAAAGCCTTGCTCTTCCTCGGCTCAGGCTCGGTCATTCACGGCATGGAACACGGCGTGCTTCACACGGGCAAACACGATGTTGACCCGCAAGACATGTTCAACATGGGCGGCTTGAAAAACAAAATGCCGATCACGTTCTGGACGTTCCTCATCGGCGGCTTCGCGCTTTCAGGTTTTCCCATCGTCACGGCAGGTTTCTGGTCGAAAGATGAAATCCTCGCCGACGCGTTCGCGCACAACTTACCCGTGTTCGTGACTCTCGCTGTCGCCGCGTTCCTCACCGCGTTCTACACGATGCGCCAGATCACGTTGACTTTCCTTGGCGAACCGCGCACAAAGGAAGCCGCGCACGCGCACGAGACTCCCTGGACGATGACGACTCCGCTCGTCGTCCTCTCGGTTCTTGCCATCGGGTATGGCTGGATCGGCATCCCCGAGCATTTTCCCCTCCTCGGCGGACTCGTCCCGAACTGGTTGCATGATTTCGTCGGCGGGACTCTTGCTGAACATCCCGAAGCGCTCGAGTTCAACGTTGTGCCGTTGCTTACCTCGTTGGTCGTCGCCCTTGGCGGACTTGGTCTCGGCTACTTGATGTATCGCAACGTCAACTCGCCCGCCGAAGATAAATTGCAACTCGGCTTTCTCAAAAACAAATATTACTTCGACGAAATTTACGATGTTGTCTTCATCAAACCCGTCACGTGGTTTGCCGATAAAGTCGTCTACCAGATCATGGACAAAGGCTTCATTGACGGCATCCTGCACCTCTTCGGTCCTGGCACGCAGGGAATCGGCGACGGCATCCGCAACTACTTCGACCTGCCCGTCATCAACAAATTCTTCGGCGACGGCTCGGCAAACGCCACGTATTTCTCTGGCGAAAAACTGCGCCTCGCGCAAACGGGGCGCATCCAACAATATCTCATGCTCGCGCTGATTCTCTTCCTCGCCATCGGCGCGGCGTTGTATTTTTTAATCAAGGTGTAGTCGGCGTTCTCTAACGCCGACCGACATGTTCGAGAACCAAGGATTTTCTTGATGAACTTCATCTCCGCCCATTTCCTCTCGCTCATCCTCTTCGTTCCATCCCTCGTGGCTGTGGTCATGCTCTTCCTGCCCAAAGATGAAACAAAACTCTTGCGCTGGTTCGCTTTCGGCGCCAGCCTAATTCCGCTTTTGTTGTCGCTTTCGGTTTGGTTCCAATTCAAAGCGTTCGCGCCTGGCTTTCAATTTCAAGAACGCTACGACTGGTACGAAGCCATCAACTCCTCCGTTCACCTCGGCGTGGACGGACTCTCGCTCACGATGGTATTGCTCACCACGCTCCTCACGCCGCTCGCCATCCTCGCCTCGTTCAGCGTCGCCGAAAAAGTCAAAGCCTACATGATGCTCTTCCTCTTTTTAGAGACGGGCATGTTGGGCGTCTTCATGTCGCTGGACTTGCTCGTCTTCTTCGTCTTCTGGGAGGTCGGTCTCGTCCCGATGTACTTCCTCATCAACCAGTGGGGGAGCGCCAACCGCAACTACGCCTCGATGAAATTTTTGATTTACACCATGGGCGGATCGCTCGGACTCCTCCTCGCCATTCAACTCCTCGGCGTTCTTTTCGGGACGTTCGACCTGCTCGCCCTAACTCAGCGCTGGACCTCCCTTGATCCTGATTCGACCTTGCTTGGAATGTCCGTTTCACAAGTGAAGGCCATCGCTTTTTGGGCGTTTGTCATCGCTTTCGCCATCAAAGTCCCCGTGTGGCCCTTCCACACGTGGCTCCCCGACGCGCACACCGAAGCGCCGACCGCAGGCTCGATGATTCTGGCGGGCGTGCTACTCAAACTCGGCGCGTACGGATTCCTGCGGCTGATTCTTCCGCTCTATCCGTTTGAAGCGAAGATTTTCGCAGGCGCGTTGGCATTCCTCGCGACGGCGGCAATCGTCTTCGGCGCGTTTGCATCCTTTGCTCAAACAGACTTCAAACGACTTGTCGCGTACTCGTCTGTGAATCACATGGGGTTTGTCGTCCTCGGAATTGCCGCGGCAGGCTTGGCGTCGGGAACGAACGATGCAACCATCGCGTTGGACGGCGCGGTCTTGCAGATGTTCAACCACGGGCTGTCTGCGGCGGGCATGTTCTTCCTCGTCGGCGTCATTTACGAACGGACGCACACGCGCAACCTCGAAGAGTATGGCGGTTTGTTTCCGCTTGTTCCCGTTTATGGCGGTATCCTGATCTTTACGAGTTTTGCGTCGCTAGGCTTGCCTGGGCTCAACGGATTCATTTCTGAATTTTTGGTCGTGCGCGGCGTGTGGCCCATCTTCACGGTGTACACAGCGATTTCCATGCTTGGCTTGCTTTTCACTGGCGCGTACGTTTTGAAAGCGCTCAAAAACGTGTTGCACGGACCCATGAACGAACACTGGGCGCATGGCGAACACAAACTGACCGAGATCAACGCGCGTGAGATCCTCGTGATGACGCCGCTCATGGTTTTGATCTTGTGGATCGGCGTCTACCCCGCCTGGATTTTGGATGTGATCAATAAAGCAATGATGATGCTGTATTAAGAGATTTACCGCGAAGCCCGCAAAGGGCGCGAAGATTTTAAAAGATTTTCTTGGCGTTCTTCGCGTGCTTGGCGGTTCAAGAATTTCTGCGTAAGCCAAGGATAAGTGATAATGGACTTTCCCGTTCTAAGCATAATCACCTTCACTCCCATCGTCGCGGCGTTGATCATGCTCGCCATGCCTGCGAACCGCAAGAACGAAGTGCGCGCCGTCGCGCTTGCCTCGGCATCGTTCGCGTTGATTCTTTCTGCATGGGTTTACTTCAACTACAACCAAACCGCCGCTGGCTATCAGTTCATCGAAAAATACGATTGGCTCCCCGCGTTAGGCGTCAGCCTCCACTTCGGCGTGGACGGCATCAGCGCGCCGCTTGTCCTGCTCACGGGCGTGGTCATGTTCACAGGCGTTCTCATTTCATGGGGCGACGACAATCCGCACGTGATGGCAGGGATTCAAGACCGTCCGCGCGAGTTCTTTGCCTTCCTCTTCATCCTCGCTTGGGGTGTCTTCGGCGTGTTCGTTTCGCTTGACCTGTTCATGCTCATCTTCTTCTATGAAATCGCTGTCTTCCCAATGTACCTGCTCATCGTCATCTGGGGCTGGAGTGTGACGCGCGAATACGCCGCGATGAAATTGACTCTCTACCTGCTCATTGGCTCGGTTATCGCATTGGTCGGCGCGCTGGCGATGTACATCGTGCAATATCAAAACACAGGCGCGCTCACCTTCGACATGCTCAAAATGGAAAGCGCTGGCTTCTCGCAATCGTTCCAAATAATCTGGTTTCTTCCCGTCTTCCTCGGCTTTGCCGTGCTGGGCGGCATCTGGCCCCTGCACAACTGGTCGCCAGACGGACACGTCGCCGCACCGACCGCCGTTTCGATGTTCCATGCTGGCGTGTTGATGAAACTCGGCGCGTTCGCGGCTTTGCGCGTCGGCATCATGCTCCTGCCTGAAGGCGCGAAATACTGGCAGTGGCTCATCATGGCGTTTGCCGCGATCGCGGTCGTCTATGGCGCTTACATTGCCTTCGTCCAAATGGACTTCAAATACATGGTCGGCTTTTCGTCCGTTTCGCACATGGGATTGGTGATGCTCGGATTCGCCACGCTCAACCGCGACGGGTTGCTTGGCTCGGGCTTGCAAATGTTTTCGCACGGGGCGATGACCGCGCTCTTCTTCGCCGTCGTCGGCATGATCTACGATCGGGCGCACACGCGGCAAATCCCCGAACTCGGTGGCATGAGCAAGGTCATGCCGTTTGCCGCGGTGGGTTTCATCATCGGCGGACTCGTTTCGATGGGCATGCCGTTATTCTCTGGCTTCGTTGCCGAGTTTCCGATCTTCATGGGCGTTTGGCGGGAACATTGGCTGGTCGCGGTCGTGTGCAGTATCTCCATTGTCATCACAGCCGCGTACATCATGCGGAATATTCGGCAGGTCTTCTTCGGCGATCTGCCCGAAAAATTTCAAGGTCACATCACCGACATTACATTTTTGGATAAAGTCGCGCTCACAACCCTTTGCCTGTTCATGATCGTGATCGGTCTTTTTCCGAAGTTTATGGCGCCGATGGTGCAAACCGGCGTGGATTACGTCCTGCGCTTGCTGGGAGGTTCATAAATGTTTTCCTCGACCATGTTCGCCTCCATCCTCCCTGAAATCTTGCTCCTCCTCTTGGGGATGGTCATCCTCATCGTTGAACCGTTTTGGAAAGAAGAAAAAAGACGCAACGTCGGCTGGCTCACCGCAGGCGGACTTATCGCTTCTATCTTCATTAGTCTGGCTTTTGCTCAACCTGGCGAGCCGACATCCGCCCTAGGCGGCATGATTCGCTTCGACTGGTTCGGCTTCTTCTTCAAGATGCTCTTCATGTTTGCTGGAGCGATGACCGCCCTCTTGATGATGGATCATCAACGCCTCGGCGCGCGCGGCGAAGCCTATCTTCTCCTCCTCGCTTCGTTGATTGGGATGAATTTGATGGCTGTCTCTTCAGACCTTATCATGCTCTTCCTCTCAATTGAGACCGCTTCGATTCCCCTCTACGTGTTGGCGGGATTCATGCTTGGCGACGATCGCTCCACCGAGGCGGGATTCAAATATTTGCTCTTCGGCATTCTCGCCACCACGGTCATGCTTTACGGGTTCAGTCTCGTCTTCGGCTTTTCGGGCACAACCAACCTCTATCAACTTGCTGAGATGTTCCGGGTGGGGGCGATCACGCCGCTGGCGGCATTCGGCATTTTGGCGTTGATCCTCGTCGGCTTGGGATTTAAAGCCGCGTTCGTCCCCTTCCACTTTTGGGCGCCGGATGTGTATGAAGGCGCGCCGACTCCGGTGGCTGGATTCTTATCCACTGCCTCGAAAGCCGCGGGCTATGCGGTTCTTCTCCGACTATTTTTAGTTGCCTTTCCCAACCCCAGCCTTTCCGCCCCGTGGACGTTAACGCTCGCTATCATCGCCGCGCTCTCGATGGTCGTCGGTAACTTGCTGGCGTTGCCTCAAACAAATATCAAACGCTTACTCGCGTATTCGTCCATTGCCCACACCGGATACACGTTGATCGGAGTGGTCGCATTCACGCAATTGGGCGCGGCGAGCGTCATCTTTTATCTTGCGGCATACATCCTCACCAACCTGCTTGCCTTCGGCGTGGCAATGGCATTCAGCCAGGCGACCGGCTTGGAGAATCTTGAAGATTACGCCGGGCTGAGTCGCCGTTCGCCGTTGCTCGGATTGATGATGCTGTCCGCGTTCCTCTCGCTGACGGGTATGCCTCCCTTCGGCGGATTCGTCGCGAAGGTTGTCGTCTTTGCGGCGGGCATACAGGCAGGCTATACCTGGCTGGTCATCATCGGCGTACTCACTTCGGTTGTTGGCGCATATTATTATTTGAACGCGCTGAAGTTCGTTTACCTCCGCCGGATGCCGGGTGAGGACGAGGCGAGTCATCCCATCCCGTTGTCGCGTCCGTACGCGCTTGCGCTTGTGGCGCTCACTATCGGTGTGATTCTGATCGGGACGATTTTCGCTCCGTGGTTTAACTGGGCTGATGCCGGGGCGCTGAATTTGTTTTAGCGATTTACCTCGCCCAGTACCGCAAGATTTATCTTGCGATTACCTCTTTCTGTCGCTCGCAAAGTGAACTTTGCGGTACGGGCACAGTGCCGCAAGATTTATCTTGCGATTGGCTCGTTCTGCTGCTTCGCAAAGTGAACTTTGCGGTACGGGCACAGTACCGCAAGATTTATCTTGCGATTGGCTCGTTCTGTCGCTCGCAAAGTGAACTTTGCGGTACGGGCGCAGTGCCGCAAGATTTATCTTGCGATTGTCTCATTCTGCCGCTGGCAAAGTGAACTTTGCGGTACGGGCGCAGTGCCGCAAGATTTATCTCGCGATTGCCTCGTTCTGCTGCTTCGCAAAGTGAACTTTGCCGTACGGAGGGGGAGCGGGCAGGCTGAAATCGGGAAAGATGCGGGTATCCTTTTTGATTGACAAATCCCAGACCCGCCCGTTATAATTGTGCATATTAGCACAATCAAAACCAGATTTGTCTGATTGCGCGTAAAGCCTTGATGACGAAGGTTTAATCCTTTACAATTGCGCGCCAGCGCCAGAATTTTAGCGAGGTGAAACCCGATGAACGAAAAGAATATCCGACAAGTGCTCGAAATCGAAAAGCAAGCCGCAGAGTTGCAGGAAAAAGCCAAGCGCGACGCGCAAGAGATTCCCGTGCGCGCCGAACAGGAGGCGCAAGCCCTGTTAGTCCGCGCCCGCGCGGAGGCTCAAGAGGAGGCTCGTCGCATTGTTGCCGAGGCGCAGGCGGAGGACAAGTCGAAGGAAGTGCTGGCTTCCATCAGCGCCAAGAACAGCGAATTCGAAGCGCAGTCGAAGAAAAATTTCGATAAAGCGGTCGCCTTCGTGTTGGATCGTGTGCTCGGTAAGGCGTAAACATGGCGAGCGGCGTTTCCGGTTACGCAGCGATCGGCGCTAAAGTGCGGGCAAGGTATTCCGACCTGCTCAGCCCGCAAGACATTTCACGTTTAAGTGATTCTCCCGATTTCCCTTCCCTGATCAGTTCCCTGAAAAATACCCCATACGGACCTTATCTCGCCTCGTTGAAAGACACCGAGTTGACGCCGCGCCGCGCCATTCAACAGTTGCGTCATCGCCTGGCGGATTCATACTCGAGCGTGGTGCAGATGTCGCCTGAGCAGACCCGCCCGCTCATCAAGCAGTTGTATCGTTATTTCGAGTTGGGCAATCTCAAAGCCGTTTTGCGAAGCATCCTCACGGTGAGTTCGTGGAATCCCGATGTGGGGGCGTGGGATCGTGTCCGTGAGGTTTTGTTCCCTTTCGGTTCTTTTTCCACTCTGCCCGCGCAAGCCATGGTCGAGGCGGGGAATATCCCTGCCGCGGTAGAGTTGTTGAAAGGTACGCCATACGAAACGACAATGTCGTTCGCGATGAAGCGGTTTTCCGCCGAGCAGAATCTCTTTCCGCTTGAGGTGGCGCTCGATCTCGATTACTGGCGTCGTTTGTGGGCGGAGGCGAAGAAACTCAGCGGGTTGGACCGCGAAGCCGCGACCAAGATCGTCGGCGCGCTGTTGGATATGAATAATTTGATGTGGGCGATCCGCTACAAGGTCTACCACAAACTCTCGGAAGAAGAGATCGTCAACTACACGTTGCCGTTCGGTTTCCGCGTGCGCGATGAAGATATCCGCGCGATTGCCGCAGGCGGCGATATTGCCGCGATCGTCGCGCGTAATTTCCCCTCGATCTCGGATGTGAATGCGCTTCTGGAACACCCTCAGGCTGGCTTGCCCAAACTTGAGGTTCAACTCAAACGTCAGGTGATGAAGCAATGCACAGCCGCGTTCATCGGCAACCCGTTCCACATCGGGCTGCCGATCGCCTACCTGATCTTGAGCGATCTTGAAATTCAAGACCTGATCGTGATGATCGAGGCGAAATCGTCTGAAGTACAGGACGACGATTTCCGCTCCGTCCTGTTGAAGACGAGTCTGTTGAACTAATTCGATATTTTGTACACGGAGACGACATGTTTTTTCCAAGAGAAATGACCGAAGTTGAGTTGATCATACCGTCCAAAGACCTGGTCGCGGTGACGAAGGTTTTGAGCGGCAGGGGAGTGTTCCATCAGGTGGATAGCGCGTTCCTCGGTTTGGAAAGCCTGGGTCCGAGTACGTGGCAGGAGAAGGCGGCGAATTACTCCACGTTTGAGCGCCGCATCCAAGCCATTATGCAGACGCTCGGCATCGCAGAGGAGCAGAAAGGCTCCACCGAGTTCGATACGATCGTGGAACTCGATACCGTCCGCCCAACGTTGGAACGGATCGAGAGCGAGGTCAAAGGCGCGAGCGACAAATACGGCGCGGAGAAGAAGCGGCTGGAAGCGCTGGAAGCGCAGTTGAAACAGCTTGAGCCGATCGCCCATCTAAATTTTGAAGTCGGCGGGCTCCGCAAATCGGACCATCTGCACTCCATTCTCGGCGTGATGAAAGCGGACACGAAAGTGATCGAGCGGCTTGACAGCATCCGCGTGCCGCATGTGTTGTTTGAATTGAAGCGCGATGCAAAGGATGCCGTGGTCTGGTTGCTCGGTTCCAAGAACAATTCGGATGAATTGGAGCGCGCCGCGAAAAGCGCCTTCTTGAATCCGTTGACCCTGCCGGAAGAATTCAGCGGCACGCCCCAGCAGGCGGTCGAAAAGACCCGCAAAGCGATCGAAGAATCGAAACAGAAAGGTTTCGAACTCGAATCCCAATTGAGCAAGTTTGGCGGCGCGCATAAAGCTGAACTGCAAAAACTCTGGTGGGACGCGCACGTCAGCCGTTTGATGGCAGACGCGATCGCGCGTTTCGGTCAACTGCGCCATACCTACGTGGTGGTCGGTTGGGTGCCTTCTGCTGATATGAAATTGCTCAGCGAGCGACTCAAGCAAGCCTCGAAAGAAATTTTGATCGAAGCCGTGTCGGCAGAGCGCACCGGGCATCACGAACATGTACCGGTCGCCTTGTTGAACAATAAGTGGCTCAAGCCGATCCAGAATTTGGTCATCACGTATGGTCGTCCTTCGTATGGCGAACTTGACCCGACGATCTTGGTCGCGCTGACCTTCCCGGTCTTGTATGGCGCGATGTTCGGCGATCTGGGTCAGGGCTTGGTGATGATGCTGGTCGGGTATCTCTCGCACAAGAAGATCTTCATGAAAGGCTTGTCCAGCCTCGGCTTATTGCTTGTGTATTGTGGTTTCTTCGCCTCGATCTTCGGCGCGCTCTATGGAAGCATCTTCGGTTTTGAAGGTCATTTGATCGAAGAATATCTGCACTTTCACTTCGAGCCGTTGTGGCTCAGCCCGCTGGAGAACATCCTTACCATCCTGGGTTTTGCCATTGACGCCGGGATCGTGATCCTGCTCTTCAGCTACCTGCTCAGTTTATTCAACATGGCGCGCGCGCGCGATTGGGCGCATTTCTGGTTCGGTCATACGGGTATCATCGCGATTTGCTTTTACATCTGCTTCCTGACCATTCTTAACGGGCTTCTCGGAACGACTCCCATCGCCCCGAAAATTGCCGCCGCTATCAGCCGTATCCCTCTGCCGTTCAACATCCTGACGCCCATCTTTGCTTTTGGCGTGATGTTCAACAGTTTGTTCCGCAATATCGCCGAAGGGCATCGCCCGTTGATCGAAGGCGGCATTGCGATGTACTTTGTTACATCTTTCATGGATTTGTTCGAGTCTGTGATCAGCATGTTGAGCAATACGTTGTCCTTCGTCCGTGTGGGCGCGTTTGCGGTGGCACACGGCGGTTTGAGCCTGGCGTTCTTCTCGCTGGCTGGCGAAGAGCCGACCATCGGTTTCTGGCTGACCCTGCTGATTGGCAACATCTTCATCATCGGCTTCGAAGGTCTGATCGTCTACATCCAGACCATGCGTTTGCACTACTACGAAATTCTGGGCAAGTTCTTCCACGGCGGAGGCATGCGCTTCGAGCCGTTGCGGCTGAACTCCTCACAAGAGGAGGCGTAAGCCCTGCGATTGACCATTCGCGCTCCACAAAAGTAATTCGAACTTCAACGTCCGATAAAAATTTTCTACATCATAAGGAGATAAACAATGTTCTTAGTCTTTGCTGTCTTGGTCGGTCTGATCCCCGTCATTCCCGCGGTGATCTATGTGTTTCAAAACGGTAAGACCAGCCCCTCGTTGGCGGTTTCTCGCATGGTGAGCGGCTTCAACTGGTTCAACTTGCTCGTCGGCATGATGGCGGGCGGTCTCGCGCTGGTTTGGCTGGCTTCCCCCTCGTCGGCTTTCGCGGCTGGCGCGGCGCAGGAAGGCGCAGTGGACCAATACGCGACCCTCGCGGCGGCTCTTTCCACTGGGTTGGCGTGCATCGGCGCGGGTATCGCGGTCGGCGGCTCCGGCGCGGCTGCGGTCGGCGCCACTGCTGAAAAGCCCGAGTCGTTCGGTCGCGCGCTGATCTTCGTGGGTCTCTCCGAAGGTATCGCGATCTACGGCTTGATCATTTCCTTCCTCGTTCTGCCGTAAGCAAGGCGCGGAGCGTTCATGAAGGTACTGGTCATCGGTCATCCGGACGCGGTGCTTGGGTTCTCGCTCGCGGGCGTGGGAGGCAGGGTTGCCTCCACGGCCGACGAAGTGAACGCGGCGCTCGACGATGTCCAACGCGCGAAAGATGTGGGCATTGTGCTCGTCACGCAGGATGTGGCGGAGATGATCCCCACGCGCATGGAACACCTCAAATTGCGGAGCGCCATCCCGCTGGTGGTCGAGATTCCCTCGCGCGGCGGCGTCCCAGAGGGGCAGGCTTCGCTTGGCGATATCGTCCTGCGGGCGATCGGTATCAAGTTATAACCCTTTCCTGACTCAGGAAAATGAATTGGAAGTGTATCTATGAATTCTGAAATAGAAAATATTGCCGAACTCGAAAGGGCGATCCTGATCGAAGCCCGCGAAGAAGCGGAGCAAATGCAGGTGGAAGCCAAACAGCAGGCGGAAGCCATCCGCAAGCGCGTGCAGGAACAGGCGGAGTCCGAACGGAAGGTCACGCTCGAACGGGCGCGCGAAGACGCGGAACGTCTACGCAGTCAGGCGACCGCTACCGCGCAATTGAAAGCGCGCTCCTCCGAATTGGAACATCGCGAAAAAGTCCTCGATAACGTGTTTGTGGAAGTCAAGAAACGCCTGGGCGACGTCAACGCGCGCCCCGACTACGACGCCATCGCGTCCTTATTGCTCCGTGAGGCGTTGACGCAGTTACGCGTGAACAAAGCCGAAATCCGAGCCGACGAAGCGACGCAAAAGGCGCTCAAGAAGGGCGCGCTCGACCAGATCGCCAAGGAACTTAAAGGCGAATTTACGATCAGCGGCGGACTGGATGAAGGCGCTGGCGTGGTTGTGGACGCGTCCGGCGGAAAGATCCACTACGACAACACGTTGGAAACCCGCCTAAACCGCCTGCAAAGCGTCCTGCGCGCTTCGGTCTACAAAGTGTTGATGGGAGAATAGCATGGCAAATGAAGTAGGAATAATCACCTGGATCAGCGGACCCGTTGTCCGTGCACGCGGCTCCCGCCACGTCGGCATGTTGGAACTCGTCGAGGTGGGGCAGGACCGTCTCGTGGGCGAGGTCATCGGCCTCAAAGGCGACCAGATGACCGTGCAGGTCTACGAAGAGACGGCTGGTATGCAACCCGGCGCGCCGATCTACGGCACCGGCTTGCCGCTCTCGGTCGAACTCGGACCCGGCTTGATCCAATCCATTTACGACGGCGTCCAACGCCCTCTGCCGTTGATCGAACAGGCGGTGGGTTCGTTCATCACACGCGGCGCGCGTTTCGATTCGATCAGCCGCGAGAAAAAGTGGAAGTACACGCCGAAAGCGAAAGTCGGCGACGAAGTGAAAGGCGGCGATGTTCTCGGCGTGGCGATGGAAACCGACACCTTCGAACATCGCGTCATGGTTCACCCCGACGACGCCGGCACGCTCACGTGGGTTGCCGCGGCGGGCGAATACACCGTCAACGACACGATCGCCAAGTTGAAGATGGGCAAGGAGGAAAAGAACGTCACGATGTTACAGCGCTGGCCCGTGCGCCGGGCGCGTCCGTTCGTTCAACGACGCGGCGCGAACATCCCGCTCATCACCGGTCAACGCATCCTCGACACCTTCTTCCCGGTGGCGAAGGGCGGCGCGGCGGGCATCCCCGGTCCGTTCGGTTCGGGCAAAACCGTGACCCAGCACAGCATCGCCAAATGGGCGGACGCGGAGGTCATCGTCTATATCGGCTGCGGCGAACGCGGCAACGAGATGACCGAAGTGTTGCAGGAATTCCCGCATCTGGTGGACCCGCGCTCCGGCCGCCCGTTGATGGAGCGCACCGTCCTGATCGCCAACACCTCGAACATGCCGGTGGCGGCGCGTGAGGCGAGCATTTACACGGGCATCACCATCGCAGAGTATTACCGCGACATGGGCTACCACGTCGCGCTCATGGCCGATTCAACCTCCCGTTGGGCGGAAGCGTTGCGTGAAGTTTCCGGGCGTCTCGAAGAAATGCCGGCGGAGGAAGGTTATCCCGCGTACCTCGCCGGGCGTCTCGCGGAGTTTTACGAGCGCGCCGGTTACGTGGACAATTTGAACGGCACGCAAGGATCGGTCAGCATCGTCGGCGCGGTCTCGCCTCCGGGCGGCGACTTCTCCGAGCCGGTCACCCAGCACACCAAGCGCTTCATCCGTTGTTTCTGGGCGCTCGATAAATCGCTGGCGTCGGCGCGTCACTTCCCTGCCATCAATTGGCTGGACTCGTACAGCGAGTACATCGAAGACGTGGCGAATTGGTGGCGCGAAAAGGTCGGCAAGGATTGGCTGGGAATGCGCACCAAAGCCATGGAGCTGTTGAGCGAAGAAGCGCGCCTGTCGCAGATCGTCAAACTCGTGGGTCCCGACGCGTTGCCCTACGCCGAACGCATGGTGTTGGAGACAGCCCGCCTGATCCGCGAAGGCATCTTGCAACAGAACGCGACCGACGCGGTGGACGCCTACTCCTCGGTGGAGAAACAGATCCGCCTGCTCGAACTGGTGTTGTACTTCCACGAGCGCGGCATGGCGATCGTCAAACGCGGCGCGCCGATCAACCTGATCCACGACCTGCCGGTGGTGGACACCATCATCCGCGCCAAATCGTCGGTGACGAACGAAGAGATCAACAAACTCGACGATATCCAAAAAATGATTGACGAGCAGATGGGTCAATTAGATGCGGAGTATAGATAATGAGCGAAGCAACAGTTTTAGGCGGTCAGGAAGTCGTCGGCGTCGGGCGCATCGAAGGACCGATCATGGTCGTCGAGGGCGCGGCGAACGTCAGTTACGACGAAGTCGTTGATATTCAGGATTCGCGCGGACAGCACCGCCGTGGACGCGTGCTCGAAGTGGGCGAGGGCTTTGCGGTCGTGCAGGTGTTCGCCGGTTCGACCGGACTTTCGATTGACGGCACCCGCGTCCGCTTTTTAGGCGATACCCTGCACATGCCGGTCGCGGAGGAAATGCTCGGACGCATCTTCGACGGTCTGGGCAACCCGATTGACGGCGGTCCCGAACCGCTCACCGACGTGTACCGCGACGTCAACGGTCAGCCGATCAACCCCACCGCGCGTATTTATCCGCGCGATTACATCCAGACCGGCATTTCGACGATTGACGGCGTGAACACCCTCCTGCGCGGACAGAAACTCCCGTTGTTCTCCGGCGCCGGTATGCCGCACGACCAACTCGCGGCGCAGATCGTGCGCCAGGCAACGCTGGGTCGGCTCGCGGGCGCGCCGCAGACCGAGGGCGAAGAGTTCGCCATCGTGTTCGCGGCGATGGGCGTGAAGAACGACGTGGCGGATTACTTCCGCAAGTCGTTTACCGAAAGCGGCGCGTTGACCCGTGTGGCAATGTTCCTCAACCTGGCGGACGATCCCCCGGTCGAGCGTATCGTCACCCCGCGCGCGGCGCTGACGCTGGCGGAATACCTGGCGTACGACCTCGGCAAGCACGTGCTGGTGGTCTTGACCGATATGACCAACTACGGCGAAGCGTTGCGCCAGATCTCGAACGTACGCGGCGAAGTGCCAAGCCGCAAGGGGTACCCCGGCTACCTATATAGCGACCTGGCGTCCCTGTATGAAAGAACCGGCCGCATCCGCACGAGCGAGGGTTCCATCACGCAGATCCCGATCCTCACCATGCCGAACGACGACATGACGCACCCCATGCCGGACCTCACCGGTTACATCACCGAAGGTCAGATCGTGTTGGGACGCGAGTTGTACTACGCGGGCGTCTATCCGCCGGTGACGGTGCTGCCGAGCCTTTCGCGTTTGATGAAAGACGGCATCGGCAAGGGACGCACGCGCGACGATCATCCGCGCTGGGGCGCGCAGTTGTACGCGGCGTATGCCAAGACGCAAGACATCCGCGCGCTGGCGTCCGTTATCGGCGAGGAAGAACTCTCCGAGGTGGACCAGAAGTACCTGAAGTTCGGACGCGCGTTCGAGCGCGAGTTCGTCAATCAGGCGTTCACCGAAAACCGCACCATCGAGCGCACGCTGGAGATCGGCTGGAAGTTGCTCTCCATGCTGCCGAGCAAGGAACTCACCCGCGTCACGCTCGACGAGATCAAACAATATTACAAAGGCGACGATGCCACAAGTTAGCATAGCGCCCACCCGCACGAACCTGATCCGCCTCAAGAAGGAACTGCGCTTCGCGAAGGAGGGCTACGAGATCCTCGACCGCAAGCGCGAAGCCCTCACCGGCGAACTCGTCCGCGTGGCGAAGGAAGCGGATTCGCTTCAAAAGGAAGTGTGGGCAATGCTCGCCACCGCGTACGACGCGATGGAGAAGGCGCGCCTCGTGATGGGTTCGGACCACGTGGAGTGGGCGGCGCTCGCCGTCAACAAAACCGTGGACGTGCACCTGCGTTTGCGCGGCATCATGGGCGTCGCCATCCCGCAGATCGAAGCGCGCGGCGAACCGCCCAAACTTTTGTACAGCCCCGGCGATACTGCGGCGGCGCTCGATGAAGCCAGCAATGCCTTCCGCGAAGTGCTGGTGCGCATCCCGCAACTTTCGATGCTCACTGCCGCGGTTTGGCGGCTTGCCAACGAGTTGAAGAAAACGCAGCGGCGCGTGAACGCGCTCCAGCACATCTTCATCCCGAACTACCAACATCAGATCGAGTTCATCGTCAGTTCGCTGGAAGAACGCGAGCGCGAAGAGACCTTCCGCCTCAAGTGGTTGAAGACCAAGATGACCAAGCAGGCGCAAGCGGCTTAATCATGTCGTTGCGAGGAGCCTGAAAGGCGACGAAGCAACCTTTTCGTTCGAGGAGATTGCTTCGGGGCTGGCGCCCCTCGCAACGACATACCGAAAACAGGTTTTGACGATATACTCGTCAAAACCTGTTTTATTTTATGAACACGAATCCAGCGCTCCGAAAAATTTTTGCGGAAATTCCCATGCCGTTTTGTATGACCGACGTGCCCGACGTGCAGATCAGCGGCATCTCGATTGACAGCCGCGCGGTGAAGCCCGGTCATTTGTTCGTTGCCATGCAAGGCGGGACGGTGGACGGACACAATTACATCCAGCAAGCGATTGACAACGGCGCGGTCGCGGTTGTGGGGGAGCGGGAGGTAGGGCAAGTCGGCGACTTGCCGCCCTATATTCGACTCTCGAACACGCGTCAAGCCCTGACGTGGCTGGCTGGTTCGTTTTACCTTTTGCCTGCGCGCAAATTGACGATGATCGGCGTGACCGGCACCGACGGCAAAACCACGACGAGCAACTTGATCTTTCACATCCTCAAAGCGGCGGGATTCAAAGCGGGGATGATCTCGACCGTGAACGCGGTCATTGGCGACGACGTTCTCGACACCGGCTTCCACGTCACCACACCGGACGCGCAGGATGTGCAGTTCTATCTGGCGAAGATGGTCGAAGCGGGTTTGACGCACGTCGTCCTCGAAACCACCTCCCACGCCTGGGAGCAACACCGCGTGGACGCCTGCGAGTTCGACATCGGCGTCGTGACCAACATCACACACGAGCATCTCGATCAGCACGGCTCATACGAAAACTATCGCGCTGCCAAAGCGAGGCTTTTTGAAGCGTTGGCAAAAACATCGGCAAAACCGCAGGGCAACCCGCGCCTTGCCGTCCTCAACCGCGACGACGGTTCATTCGAGTTTCTGGCGAACATCGCAGGCGTGAACAAAGCGGATTACGGTTTGAGCGCGGACGCGAAAGTCCGCGCGGTGGATGTGCGGAACACGCCGTCGGGAATCCTCTTCACGGCGCTCAGCAAAGATTTTTCCGTTCTTGTCCGATCTCAACTTGTCGGCGGATACAACGTGTCCAATTGCCTCGCGGCGCTGACCGCGACGGTCTACGGCTTGGGCATCCGACCTGAAATTGCCGCGCAGGGAATCGCCGCGCTGGAGGGCATCCCCGGTCGCATGGAACGGATTGACCTGGGGCAAAACTTCACCGTCATTGTGGACTTTGCCCACACGCCGAACGCGTTGAAGTCCGCGTTGGAGGCGGGGCGGGCGTTGCAAGACCCAGCCACAGAGATCACAGAGAGCATTGAGAAAAAAAGCTCGGAGAACTCTGTGGTCTCTGTGGCTAATAAGCGTGTCATCACTGTGTTTGGGTCGGCGGGGTTGCGCGACAAAGCCAAGCGGCGGATGATGGCGGAGGTCGGCGTGGAACTCGCGGATGTGTGCATCTTCACCGCCGAAGACCCGCGCGTCGAATCACTGGCGAAAATCCTTGACGAGATGGCGGCAGGCGCAAAGCGCCGCCCTGAGCTTGCCGAAGGGTCGAGGGGAAGAAGCGAGGGCGAATCCTTTTGGCGAATCCCAGACCGAGGCGAAGCGATCCGCTTTGCGCTGAGACTCGCGCGTGAGGGAGATGTCGTCTTGATCTGCGGCAAAGGGCATGAACAGTCGTTGTGCTTCGGCGCGAAAGAATTTTTGTGGGACGACCGCGTCGCGGTGCGTGCGGCATTGAGCGAATTACTCGGCGTCGCAGGCCCGCCGATGCCATATTTACCGACTCAGGATTTGGAGGAGAAAGAATGGCTGGCTTTGAAGTAAAACCCGTAACTTTGCAAGGCAACCATGCGCGCCTCGAACCGCTGACGCTGGCGCACGTCGAAGCGCTGGCGGAGATCGGCGTGGGTCACGATTTTTGGAAGTTCATGGTGTATGGAAAAATGGAAACCGTGGACGATATGCGCGGCTGGGTGACGGACATTTTGAAGCGCGCCGAAAAAGGGACCGACCTGCCGTTCGTCGCGATCCACCTCGATTCGGGACGTGTGGCGGGCGCGACGCGCTACCTCAACATCATGCCCAACGACCGCGGACTCGAAGTCGGCGGCACGTGGTACGGGTTGGATTTTCAGCGCACGGCGGTCAACACCGAGTGCAAATATTTATTGTTCAAGCACGCCTTCGAGACGTTGGGCGCGATCCGATTGCAATTGAAAACTGATCTGCGTAACGAACGCTCGCAGCGCGCCATCGAACGTATCGGCGCGGTGCGGGAAGGCGTTCTGCGTAACCACATGATCCTGCCTGACGGTATTATCCGCGATTCGGTGTTCTATTCCATTTTGGATTCAGAGTGGGGAGAGGTGAAGAAGCGGCTGGAAGAGATGATGGGGAGGTAATGTCACATCGCGCAGGGCGGGCTGTTAACCGCGAAGAACGCAAAGGTCGCTAAGCAATAATAAAGGTGGCTCTCTGGGATTTGGTGGGGTAGACGGCAGGTAGAGAGTAGAATCTGGCAAAAACTGGAGTATGGCGATGCCAGAACTACAACTCAGCAAACTGCTCAACCTGCCCAATCTGGAAATCATCAAG
>JADLBX010000060.1 GCA_020847435.1 Anaerolineales bacterium | reverse complement strand
AAGATTCGCCGCTTCGGATCAGGCTTTCTAATTCTTGGCGCTTTTCTTTGGTCAGAGATACATGATATTTTGTGGTCATTCGCCAAGTATAATCTATACAAAATATTCAAGTTAGCCAAGTACTAGTCTCTAATCTCTAGTCTCTGTTCTCGAATTCCGCAATCTCTCTTTCAAAACCCATGATGTAACCCAGTTCGTCCACGCCGTTGAGCAAACAAGTCTTGCTGAACGAGTCGATCGGGAAGGTGAACGAGCCTCCAGGGTAGGAAACGGTTTGGGAGGCGAGGTCAACCGTAAGGTCGGCGCGAGGCGCTTCTTCCGCAAGATCAAGGAGCATCTTGTGAGTCGCTTCGTCCACGATGATGGGGATCAATCCGTTCTTCAACGCGTTGTTGCGGAAGATGTCGGCAAACGAAGTTGAGATGACGGCGCGAAATCCAAACGCGGTGAGCGCCCAGGGCGCGTGCTCGCGGCTCGAACCGCAGCCGAAGTTATCGCCCGCCAGCAAAATTTTCGCTTCCTTCGCTTCGGGCTTGTTGATGATGAAATCTGGTTTGGGAGTTTTATCGTCGTTGTAACGCCAGTTGTAAAAGAGCGCGTCCGCCAAGCCGTTTTTATCGGTGACTTTGAGAAATTGCGCGGGGATGATCTGATCCGTGTCAATGTCGTTGACGGGGATGGAGATCATGCGGGAGGTGGTGGTTGTGAATTGTGCCATGGTTGGTTTCCAGGTGTCAGGTTTCGGGTATCGGGTGTCAGGTTTCAGGTTTCAGGTTTCAGGTGTCAGGTTTCGGGTGTCAGGTTCAGGTTGAGCGATATTCGAGTATCGAATTATCGAGTATCAAGCGCTGTTCTTGGGTCCGTCACGACTCCATGAATCGCAGTCGCGGCGGCGGTGATGGGGCTGGCTAAAAACGTGCGTCCGCCTTTGCCTTGCCTGCCTTCAAAGTTGCGGTTGCTGGTTGAAACAGCGTATTGCCCTGGCGATAAGTTATCACCGTTCATGGCGATACACATCGAGCATCCCGCCTCTCTCCACTCTGCGCCTGCTTCTTTGAAAATTTTATCGAGCCCTTCGTGTTCGGCTTGTTTCTTCACATCCTGCGAGCCAGGCACAACCATGACGCGGGTGTTCTGCGAAACTTTTCGATCTTTCAAGAACGAAGCGGCGAGGCGTAGATCTGAAATTCTGGAGTTGGTGCAGGAGCCGATGAAGACGACGTCCACTTTTTGACCGAGCAGGGATTGACCTGGTTGCAAGCCCATGTAGGTCATGGCTTTTTCAAAGGCGGCTTTTTGCGAGGCTTCGGTAAACGAATCGACGGTTGGAATTCTGTCGGTGATCCTCATGCCCATGCCTGGATTCGTGCCGTAGGTGATCATCGGTTCGAGTTCGGAGGCGTCGAGCGTAATGGATTTATTGTAGACTGCGCCATCATCCGATGGAAGCGCGCGCCATTTGGCGACGGCTTTATCCCACTCTTCGCCTTTGGGAGCAAACTCACGTTCATGCAGATATTCAAACGTCGTGTCATCAGGAGCGATCATGCCCGCGCGCGCCCCGCCTTCAATGGACATGTTGCAGATGGTCATGCGTTGTTCCATGGAAAGAGAACGGATCGCTTCACCAGTGTATTCAAAGACGTGACCCGTCCCCCCGCCGACTCCGATTCTGGCGATCAACGCGAGGATAATATCCTTGGCTGAAACGCCTTTGGATAAAGTTCCATCCACGCGCACTTCGTAGGTTTTGGGTTTCTTTTGCAGGAGACATTGAGTCGCAAGCACGTGCTCCACTTCGCTCGTTCCGATGCCGAACGCCAGCGCGCCGAACGCGCCGTGCGTGGCGGTGTGACTGTCGCCGCAGACGATGGTCATGCCTGGTTGGGTGCGCCCAAGTTCGGGACCGATGACATGCACAATGCCGCGATGCGGACTGGTCATGCCGTGTAATTCGATTCCAAACTCCGCCGCGTTCGTTTCCATTTGCTTGATTTGGGCGGCGGCTAACGCGTCCGCAATGGGGACAGTGATCGGCGTGGTCGGAATCGAGTGATCCATCGTGGCGAGAGTCTTCTCGGGTCGGCGGACTTTGAGTCCACGCTGGCGGAGTCCCGTAAAGGCTTGAGGCGATGTCACTTCGTGGACCAGATGTAGGTCAATGTAAAGAACCGCTGGCGCGTCCTCCTGTTCGGTCACGACGTGCGAGTCCCAGATTTTTTGAAAGAGAGTCTTAGGTTGGTTTGGCATTATAAGTTCGCTGCTTTCGTTAGTTTGATTGACAAGAGACTCGCCCTCACCCTAGCCCTCTCCCGAAGGGAGAGGGGACTCCCTTCCCCCTTTGGGGGAAGGGTTGGGGATGAGGGCTATCCCAACATCACCCCAAAATCATTCGACACTCTCTCGGAGTTTTCGGTTTGGGCGATGATGAGTTTGTTGATGGCGTTGATATACGCCTTCGCGCTGGCGACGATGATGTCGGTGTCCGCGCCATGACCGCCATACACGCGCGGATATTCCACCTCGCTTTGCGGGTCCATGGACGTATTGCCGCCGTCGCTTTTGATGCGAACTGTCACTTCGCCGAGCGCGTCGATGCCTGCCGTGATCGCATGGACGTTGAACTCCAGCAAGCGGTTGGGCGTGTTGACGATGGCGCGAATGGCTTGGTAAACCGCATCCACTGGACCAGAACCCATCGAGGCATGTGAATGAATCTTGCCGTCGGGTCCGCGCAAACGGACTGTGGCGGTCGGCATGCCCATCGTGCCGCAAGTGACTTGCAAGCCGTCCAAATGATACACATCGCGCGGGCGATAAAACTCGTCGGCGATCAACGCCTCAAGGTCGGCATCCACGATCACTTTCTTTCGATCCGCCAATTCTTTGAAGCGCGTAAAGGCTTTATCGAGTTCCACTTCATCCAACGAATGACCCAACTCCGCCAGCCGCGTGCGGAGCGCGTGACGACCCGAATGTTTTCCCAACACAAGTTTGGTCTGGTTCACGCCCACGTCTTCGGGACGCATGATCTCGTAAGTCGTCTGGTGTTTCAACATCCCGTCCTGATGAATGCCCGCTTCGTGCGCGAAGGCGTTCGAACCGACAATGGCTTTATTCGGCTGCACGACGATGCCCGTGTAATTGCTGACCAGTTTACTCACGCGCGAGATCTGTTTTGTTTCGATGCCCGTTTCCAGATCAAAGATCGGATGCCGTGTCTTCAACGCCATCACCACTTCTTCCAGCGACGTGTTGCCCGCGCGTTCGCCGATTCCGTTCACCGTCACTTCAGCCTGGCGCGCGCCCGCGCGAATCCCTGCCAGTGTGTTGGCGGTCGCGAGTCCCAGATCGTCGTGGCAATGCACCGAGATCGTAATGCCGTCGTGCATCCCAGGCGTGTGTTTGATGATGCCGTCAATCAACGCGTAAAACTCATCGGGCGTTGTGTACCCAACCGTGTCGGGGATGTTCAACGTCGTCGCGCCCGCCTTGATCGCTTCGCCCAACACCACATACAAAAATTCTGGGTCCGAGCGTCCCGCGTCTTCGGGTGAAAACTCCACATCGTCGCACAAACTTTTTGCATACGCCACCATCTCAGCCACGCGCCCCACCACCTCTTCGGGATCCATCTTCAACTTGTGCTTCATGTGGATCGGCGATGTCGCCAAAAACGTATGGATGCGCGGGCGCTTCGCCCCCTGGATCGCCTCCCACGCCTTATCAATATCGGATTTATTCGCCCGCGCCAACCCTGCGATGACTGGGACTCTCGCTTCATCCGACGGGACAGCTGGGTTGCCCACCTCAACCGCTATGCGTCTGACGGCTTCCAGGTCGTCTGGCGACGCGGCGGGGAATCCCGCCTCGATGATATCCACCCCCATCATCGCCAGCGACCGCGCCACCTCCAACTTCTCCGCCGAAGTCATCGTCGCTCCAGGCGATTGCTCGCCGTCGCGCAGAGTGGTGTCGAAGATGCGAACGTAGTTATTGTTTGTCATGGTTGTCTTCCTTTTGTCGTTGGTCGAGTAGCCCCGTGCTCGTCGGGGCGTATCGAGACCAACATGTTTCATATACACAATATGTTTCTTGAAAACTGGTGGTCTCGATACGGGCGACAACAACCGTCGCCCTACTCGACCACCGATGTTTTTATTTCTTCCAATTCTCAGGTCTCAACGACCGCACCGCCGCGCCCGCCTGCCACATTTCCGAGTTGCGGATTTCAGCAAGTTCTTTATCCAGTTTCTCGCGGTAATCGGGTTTGCTGTTCGCTTCGAGCGTGATCCGCGCTTCATTGCCCGACAGCACGCTTTGATACAAGTCCTTGAACACGGGCGCGACTGCGTCGCGGAATTTATTTTTCCAATCCAGCGCGCCGCGTTGCGCGGTGGTGGAGCAATTGGCGTACATCCAGTCCATGCCGTTCTGACCAACCAAGCGGATCAACGATTGAGTCAACTCCTCCACCGTTTCATTGAACGCCTCACTTGGCGAATGTCCATTCTTGCGGAGTTCGTTGTATTGCGCCTCCATCACGCCTGCCAACGCGCCCATCAACACTCCGCGTTCGCCCGTCAGGTCGGAATACACTTCCTTCTCGAACGTGGTCGGGAACAAATATCCCGCGCCGATGGCGATGCCCAAGGCGACCGTCCGCTCTTTGGCTTTGCCCGTCGCATCTTGATGGACGGCAAAACTCGCGTTGATGCCCGAACCGTCGAGGAAATTCGTCCGCACACTGCGACCCGACCCCTTCGGAGCGACCAGCGCCACGTCCACGTGCGGAGGCGGGATGACTCCCGTATCATCCTTGAAGGTGACGGAGAATCCATGCGAGAAATACAGCATGTCCCCTTCGTTCAAACTTTCCACGATCTTCGACCACTGCGAGCGTTGCCCCGCATCCGACAGCAGATACTGGATCACAGTTCCCTTTTCCGCCGCTTCTTCCACGGAAAATAAAGTTTCGCCTGGAACCCAGCCATCCTCGACCGCCTTATCCCAATTCTTCGTCCCCGCGCGCTGACCGACGATGACCTTGACGCCGTTGTCGCGCATGTTCATCGCCTGCGCGGGTCCCTGCACGCCATAGCCAAGCACCGCCACCACTTCATCCTTCAACACCTCCCGCGCCTTCACAAGCGGAAACTCCTCGCGCGTAACGACTTCCTCTTCCACACCGCCGAAATTTATTTTTGCCATTCTATTGTTCTCCTGGGTTTATGTAAAAAACGTACACACGTAGACATGTAGGCACGTACACGAAGTATCAACGCACAGAATTCCTTGTCTACCTGTTTACCTGTTCACCTGTCTACCTGTCTACTTGTTTACTCGTTTACCTTTTTCATCCTTCATCCTTCACAATTCATCCTTTCTTCACGGCATCATCTCCGCCGCTTCCAACACTTCGCTGTAATACCCATTCCCATTCACGCCAGGCATCCGCCGCACGCCGTCGTTGACTCCGCGCGTCATCGAGACCTGACCCGTCCTCACCATCTCAACAATTCCAATCGGGCGCAGGAGTTCGATCATCCCTTCGATCTTGTCTTCCGTGCCAGTGATCTCGACCACGACCGAATCCACCGCCACGTCCACAATGCGGGCGCGGAAGATTTCCGCCAGCCCGTTCACCTCGGCGCGGCGTTCGGGTCCCACTTTTACTTTGATCAAAGCCAAATCGCGCGTCACCGAGGGTTGATGCGTCACATCCTGCACGTCAATCACATTCACCAATTTATACAAATTGGATTCGATGCGCTGGGCGTCCATGTCGCCGTTGGGGCAATCCACCACCACCGTCATGCGCGAAATTTCGGGATTCTCTGTGCGCCCGACCGCCAGCGACTCGATATTAAAATTCCGCCGCCGAAACAAAGACGCCACGCGGTTCAACACGCCAGGTTTGTTCTCAACTAATGCGATAAATGTGTAATTCATTTCATCTCTCCTTTTCACAACAATTACCAATTACTCAATTAATTTTTCTCGCGCAACCCGTAATCGGCAATTCGTAATTACGCCTTCACTGGTCTCCGAATCATTTCATGCAGAGCCGCACCCGCAGGCACCATCGGATAGACCGCCTCCTCCTGCTCGACTCGAAACTCCAACACGACGGGTCCCGGCGTATTCCGCGCCCATTCAATCGCTGCATGGACCTCCTCCTGCTGGGTCACTCTCCGAGCGGGAACCCCGTGCGCCTCCGCCAATTTGACGAAATCGGGCGTGAGCATATTCACCGCCGAGTAACGCTTCTCGAAGAAAAATTCCTGCCACTGACGCACCATACCCAAATATTGGTTGTTCATGATCGCCACTTTCACGTTCGCGCCTTCCTGCACGGCGGTCGTCAACTCGGCGGCGGTCATCTGGAATCCGCCGTCGCCCGCGATCGCCCAGATCTCCTGGTCCTTCGCCGCGAACCACGCCCCGATCGCCGAAGGGAGACCAAAGCCCATCGTCCCCGCGCCGCCCGAAGTCAGCCAGCGATTCGGTTTATCCAACGCGTAATATTGCGCCGCCCACATCTGATGTTGACCCACGTCCGTCGTCACGATGGCGTTGCCTTCGGTGGCTTCCCAAATATCGGCGACCAGATGCGCCACATGCAACTTGCCGTCTTCATCCCAATTCATAATACTGCGCGCCTCGCCCTCCGTCCGCCAGCCGCGAATCTCCTGCTTCCAATCTTCGTGATCGTATTCATCCACCAGCGGAATCAGATCGCGCAGGACGGTTTTCAGATCGCCGACCAGCGGCACATCCACGAAAACGTTTTTATGGATTTCAGACGGATCAATTTCGACGTGGATCTTTTTTGCGCGCGGCGCATACGTTTTCAACGTGCCAGTCACACGGTCGTCGAAGCGCATCCCGAAGGCGAGGACCAGGTCGGAATTTTGGATGGCAAGGTTCACGTGCGCCTCGCCGTGCATGCCCATCATGCCAAGACTTAACTCATGCGAAGCGGGGAACGCGCCCAGCCCCAACAACGTGCTCGCCACCGGAGTTTGAGTCTTGACCGCGAACTGCATCAACTCCTCCTCGGCTTTCGACATCAATACGCCATGCCCGCACAAGACGATCGGCTTCTTCGCTTTCTCGATCAATTCCACTGCGTCATCAAGTAAATTGCGCGGCGAACGCGTCACGGGTTGATAGCCCGGCAGTTTCACCTTCTCCGGGAAAACAAATTCGCACGCTTCCACCTGCGCGTTCTTGCAGATGTCAATCAACACGGGACCCGGTCGCCCGCTGCGCGCGATATAAAACGCCTCGCGGATCGTCTCGGCGATCTGGTCGACGCGCGTCACCAAATAATTATGTTTGGTGATCGGCAGTGTGATGCCCGTCACATCCGTTTCTTGAAACGCGTCGCCGCCGATCAAATGCGCCGCCACCTGCCCCGTGATAAAAACGACGGGGACCGAATCCATCATCGCGGTGCAAATGCCCGTTACCAAATTCGTCGCGCCCGGTCCCGAGGTCGCCATCGCCACGCCGACCTTCCCCGAAACGCGGGCATATCCGTCTGCCATGTGCGCCGCGCCCTGTTCATGCCGCACCAACACATGATGCACAGGGTAATTCAACATCGCGTCATAGATCGGCATATTCGCGCCGCCCGGGTAACCGAACACCACCTCCACGCCTTCGCGCGTCAAACATTCCCAAACAATTTCTGCGCCTTTTAGTTTCATATTTTCTCCTTTTTCATGTCATTGCGAGGACGCCTTTGCTCTTTGTCCGAAGCAATCTCAACCATCATCAGGGGATTGCTTCGTCGTCGCTCTGCTCCTCCTCCATTAGACTTGAGGTAGTATTAGTTTTGCCAAACAAGGGCTGAACAAGTCTAGAGCTCCTCGAGAGCCTGTGCTGAGTCGACCTCATATTGCGAAGCAGACCCAGCCCTTGTTGTGAACCATGCTCGATCAGTATTCAAGCCTGAAAGGCTAGTAATGGAGAATGCACGTTCACCAGTTGGCAAAACCAATACCCAAGTCAACGAGGTTCATCATGACACAATTCCTTTCGTTTGTT
>JADLBX010000059.1 GCA_020847435.1 Anaerolineales bacterium | reverse complement strand
CGTCAGCCTGATGCAGTGGGAGGGCGTCCCGCACAAGAAATCGCCCGCTAAAACCACAAGGAGTAGAAATGGCAAAGAAGTTTAAGGCAATCGTTCGTCTCCAGCTTGAGGCTGGAAAAGCCAACCCGGCGCCGCCGGTGGGTCCCGCGCTGGCGGGGCATGGCATCAACATCATGGCGTTCTGCAAGGAATACAATGCCCGCACGTCGAACAAACCGGGCGAAGTGCTCCCCGCCGAAATTACGGTGTATACCGATGGGTCGTTCACGTTCGTGTTGAAGACCTCGCCGGCGGCGGTGCTGTTGCGCAAAGCCGCGAAGGTGGAAAAAGGCTCCGGCGTGCCGAACAAAGATAAGGTCGGCAAGGTGACGCGGGCGCAAGTGAAGGAGATCGCGGAAGCCAAGATGAAAGACTTGAACGCGATTGATCTCGAAGGCGCGATGAAACAGATCGAAGGCACCGCCCGTTCGATGGGCATTACGGTGACCGATTAATTTTGTGGGAGAGTTGTTTTAGTCAATTGGTCGGATGGTCTGTTAGTCGGATAGTCGGCGGTCATGTGAAGATGATCGGGAGACTAAGCGATTACGAGACTAAGCGACTACGAGACGAACAACCCGCTTGCACCACGGAGGAACATATGGCTACAAAACACGGAAAGAAATACAAAGCCGCATTGGCTAAGGTGGATTTGGACAAGGAATATTCCGTTCGCGACGCGGTCGCGCTCGCGAAGGAAACCACCATCACGAAATTTGATTCAACGGTTGAGGTGCACATCCGCACCGCGCTCGATCCGCGTCAATCGGATCAGCAAGTGCGCGATGTGGTCGTGCTGCCGCATGGGTTGGGCAAGACGGTACGCGTCCTAGTCTTCGCGCAAGGCGAGGGCGCGGCGTCGGCGCGTTCTTCGGGCGCCGATCTCGTCGCGGACGACGATGAGACTTTGAAGAAGATCGAAGGCGGCATGTTGGATTTCGACGTCGCCATCGCGACGCCGGATGCAATGGGCAAAGTCGGTCGTCTCGGACGCGTGCTTGGTCCACGCGGCTTGATGCCGAACCCCAAGGCTGGGACAGTTGTCAATGCGGACGATTTGCCGCGCGCGATCAAAGAAGCGAAGGCTGGTCGCGTCGAGTTCCGCCTTGATAAGACATCGAACATCCACGTTTCGGTGGGGAAGGCATCTTTTTCCGCCGACCAATTATTCGATAATTTCTCTGCGTTGATGGCGGCGATCCACAAAGCCCGCCCGTCTGGCGCGAAAGGCGATTACATCAAGCGCGTCACGCTGACCACAACGATGGGTCCCGGCATTAAGGTCGACGCGGGTGAGACCCAAAAACTTGAGGGAACCGGGTAAAATAGAACCCGTTAAACCGAATAAGCCACTTCGCCAGTGACGGCGGGTGTGGTGTTCTGGTTTCGATATGCCCTTCGGGCTACTCAACCGACGAACACCCTTAATTTCCTGCTCAGGTGAAGACGAAAAGCAATTGACCCTCCTTTGGGGTTTGCTAAAGTCTTTGCCGTGCGTGTGGCAAAGACTTTTTATTGAAAGGAGGTGAGTGTCTCTTGGCAGTATCAAAAGAACGTAAACAGGAAGTGTTGGCTGGCTATGAAGAGTGGTTGAAGAAGAGCCAGGCGGTGATCCTTGTGGAATATACCGGCGCGAAGATGAAGGATTTGGACGCGATCCGCGCGAAAGTCCGCGAGGTGGGCGGCGAATTCCATGTGTTGAAAAACACGCTGGCGCGGCGCGCTTTTGCCGCGAGCGGCATGGATTTCCCCAAGGATTTTCTTGTGAAAAGCACGGCGGTCTCGTTTGCTTTCACGGATCCCGCTTCGACGGCAAAAGCCTTGACCGACGCGATGAAAGGCAAAGATTTCATCAAGGTCAAAGGCGGATTCATGACCGGGCAGGTGTTGAACGCCGCGCAGGTCAAAGCCCTGGCTGACATGCCGCCGCTGCCGGTTGTCCGCGCTCAATTGTTGGGCGTGTTGCAGGCTCCCGCCGGCAAACTGGTCTGCACGATCGCCGAGCCCGCACGCGGGTTGGCGGCGGTGATCAAGGCTTTCTCAGAGAAGGCGAATACCGCGAATGCCGCGGCGTAATCGGCTGAATCATTACGCACTAAATCAAAAATCATTCTGCAAGTTAGGAGTATCAAACAATGTCCGACAAGCTCGAAAAACTCGTGGAGGAACTCTCCACTCTGTCCGTCCTTGAGGCGGCTGATCTCGTAAAGAAATTGGAAGAGAAGTGGGGCGTCTCGGCCGCGGCCCCGGTGGCTATTGCGGCTGTGGCTGGCGGCGGCGCGGCCGCGGCAGGCGAACCCGTCGAAGAGAAGACCGAATTTGATGTGGTGATCAAAGATGCCGGTGCGAAGAAAATTGACGTGATCAAAGTCATCCGCCAGTTGACCAACCTCGGTCTCGGCGAAGCCAAGACGATGGCGGAAACTGCCGGTTCGAAGGTGCTTGCTGGCGTGGGTAAGGATGCCGCTAACGAAGCCAAGAAGAAACTTGAAGAAGCCGGCGCGGCGGTCGCGCTCGAATAAGAAATTTCTTTCCTTCAAATAGAACAACGTGTTTAGAAAGACGACCCATGACTAATGGGTCGTCTTTCATTTTTGCAAGCGCATTGCCACGACTGATTACCTACAAAATTTATTGACTTCAACTTTTTCGATTTCTATAATGAGCGATATTGGTCTGACCACCATACCACTGAGAGAAAACATGAAAATTCAGAAAATTTCCCACAAATCCCTTGTTGAAACTGCGGCTGGCAAACTTGCCGCGTCCCTATTGGATGGCAGTCTTTCTCAGGGAACTCAGTTACCTTCGGAACGAACGATGATGAGTCAGTTGGGAGTCAGCCGCGCCACGCTGCGCGAAGCGCTGAAATCCCTTGAAGAGAACCGGCTGATCGAATCCAAACCTAACGTTGGCTGGTTTGCGCTGACGATTGACGAGTCGAACATCACGCAGGCGAAGGAACTGGCAGGTAACGCGGACGCAGGCACGTCAGCCCGCCCGGCGAATGGAGGCGAGCCGCTCACGGGTCCGCGTCGGATTCCCGTCTCGCCTGAAAAACCAATCCACATCCCAAATCTCCAAAAGGACAGGCTTGGCACATTCGAATTCATTTCATGGTGGGAGCGTGAAAAGGTCAAGGATGCAAAGGTATTGGTGATCGGCGCGGGCGCGCTCGGTAACGAAGTCATCAAGAATCTTTCGCTGATGGGCGTGGGAAACATTTTCATCATTGACTTCGACAAGATCGAAGCCGCTAACCTCAGTCGTTCCGTGTTGTTCCGCGAAACCGACAATAACCGCAATAAAGCCGAGGTGGCGGCGGCGCGGGCAAAGGCTGTAAACCCCGACGTTCATATTCAGTACCTGAACGCCGATGTGACTACGGGGCTTGGGCTGGGAATCATCCGCCGGATGGATGTGATCGTTGGCTGTCTCGATAACCGCGAAGCGCGGCTGGCAGTGAACCGCTTCTGTCATTGGATGAACAAGGCGTGGGTAGACGGCGCGATCCAGGAATTGCTCGGCTTGATGCGGGTGTTCGTACCCGGCGAGGGCGCGTGTTATGAATGTACGCTCACCGAAGCGGCGCTACGCGATCTATCCCTGCGTTATTCGTGTCAATTGCTGGCGCGCGCGAATGTGCTGCTCGGAAAAGTGCCGACCACGCCGACCATCGCTTCGATTATCGGTGGGATGCAATCGCAGGAAGCCCTCAAATTAATTCACAACATGCCGGTGGAGGCGGGCAAGGTCACGCATTTCAACGGTTTGACGAATCACATGCACACCACCGCGTATGTGCCGCGCGATGAATGTGAAAGCCACTGGGTGTACGGCGATATCACTGAACTTCCCGCGCGCGCCGAACGCGCCACGCTTCATGATCTGCTTCGGATTGCGCGCGCCGATCTGGGAGAACACGCCTTCATCGAACTCGATCAGGAACTGGTCACTTCGTTGGAATGTCCCAATTGCCATACAAAGGATGACGTGTTGAAACCGCTGAGCGATATCACCTTCGAGGCGGGGCATTGCCCGACCTGCGGCGCTCTGCGCGAGGCGACCTTCACGCATATGATCACCGGCGATGAAAACTTTTTGCATCGGTCGCTGGCGAGTGTGGGGGTGCCTGCCCTGCATATCTTGCGCGCACAGAACGGACTGGAATATCGCTTCTACGAATTGACCGGCGATCTGCCCGAGGCGCTGCATTTCCGTCACTTCGAGCAGGCAGTCAAGATCGGCGCGCCGGAAAAAGCCTCGATCGGCGCGCGTGTTCGCCTAAAGGATGAAGCGCGCTTGGTCGATTCGCCGAATTCGACGATTCGCAACCGCATCCGCATCAAAGACGAGCCTTCGAAAACTCTCGCTATTCGACCTGTGGTCGAGCCGGTTCACATCAAGCTTGTGAACGCCAAACCGAACCGGGTCCGCTTCACAGACGAGGCTCGCTCGCCTGCGACGGTTTCAGCCGCGACCGGTGGGACGAGCGGAGATTCAAAGGAATAAGTAATGGCAGTGGCGATGCGCCTCGCGAGCATGAATTCCATATCCAACCCCACAACCGCAAGAGCATCGGATTCGTTTATGCGTAAGCTGGTGATCCTGCTCCTGCTGGTCGTCAACGCGGCATTGGGGATCGTGCTGTGGTTCCGGGTCAACAGCGAACTTCCGCTTCTTCTCTCGACTTTTTTTGCGGACGCCACCCTCGGTTTAATCGCCGGGTTCGGCGGGAAGTTCGTGTTCCGCAAATGGAATTTGGCAGTTCACTATTTGGTTGTCTTCGTATCCGTTGTGGTCGGAATGATTCTGCTCGGCTCGCTAACGGAATTCGTTTTGGGAATTGGACCGCTTGGATTAAGTCGAGAGACCTCGAAGCAGTTTCGTCAACTCAGTTTTGACAACACCTTGCCAGCGCAATTGCGATCTTTGGAAATTGATATCCGGACGATCTTTGACTTCAGCCGAATGGATGCGGGTGACGCGGCGCATTTTGCCGGGAGTTTGTTGCTGGCAGCGATGTCGTTACAGGCGTGGCGGAAGAGTCCCCGACAAGTCATCGAAGTCGAGCCGCTGGGGCATTCACAGATCGAAGTAGAGCCGCGAAGTAGCATTGGGGCGAGTCTCGCGCCCGACGGATCGCATGGTTCTAATCTTCACCAGCCCGTCGTCTGGTTTCGAAGCCCGACGCCGAGCGCAACGCCCACGCCAAGAGTCCGCTCGAAGAACCGGATCAAGCCATTTGTCCCGAAGGAAGCGAAAGCTCCCCGGCGGAGTCGCTCGAGGCGGAAGGCGAATATCCAGTTGGCGGTCGTCGAGGAGCATCGCTGTCCGTATTGTCTCGACCCCGTCGCTCGCAACGACGCGCGCGGCGTGAAGGAATGCGAAGTGTGTCATACATTGCATCATGCAGATTGCTGGGCGATCACCGGCTTTTGCCAGGTGCCGCATCTAAATACTTGATGGAAGGGATGAATTATGTCTGATTTGAATGTAACTCTTGTAATGCCGAGCGGCGGTGTGCGCGCCGCCGAGGTGCCGGGCGATGTGAAGATTCAGGAATTACTCCCTGAGTTGGTCTCCGTTTTGAGTCTGCCCACGGTCGGACCGGATGGACGCCCAATGACCTATCGCGCAGACAGCAAGGCGCTCGGACGCGAACTCAAGGAAGCCGAAACGCTCTCTGAGGCGGGTGTGCCGGAAAATGACCGTCTGATGTTGACAGCAGATATTACCGCCGGTTCGATGGCAGTGGCGGGGACGCCTCGCATGAGGCGATTGCGCGGCGACTATGAGTTGATGGTCGAATTGGCTTCTCGAAGCGACTTGATCTCGTTCGCCGCTTCATCCCCGAACCCCAACCTGCCGCCGGAACGATACATTGTGACGTTCAAATGCAAGAGTATCGTCAGCGTGGATCGGCAGGGCAACCCGAAGTTTGGCGAGCACCATCAGGTTGAGATCTACCTGCATAACCAATATCCGCAGCGCTGGCCCGGCATGAAGTGGTTGACCCCGATCTGGCATCCCAATATCAACCATCTCAACGGCAGTGTGTGTATTGATGCGGCTTGGTGGGCGGCGAGTCGTTCGCTTGATCGTCTTGTGGTGATGCTCGGTGAAATGCTCCAATGGAAGAATTTCCACGACGATCCGACCAAACCGCCTTTCCCATGGGACGCCGAGGCGGCGCGCTGGAGTCGTGAGTACCGCAAGAAACACGCCCATGAATTCCCGGTGGATCACCGCGAACTGCTGAGACCCGAACGCGTGAAATTCGACTCGTCCGTTGCAGGAAAAAGCAAACCAAGCGTGCAGGTGAAACTTCAACCTGCCGCGCCGAAAGTTGAAAAACCCAAAATTAAATTGCGATGACCAGTGCGCACTGGCAAGCAATGGCGGAACCCTGAATGTGGCTGTGGATCAGCCAACCATATTTAGCAAGAAAGGAGATAAACAATGGCCGACATTCCCGTTACACTCGTTCTTCCCTCCGGAGGCACCCGCAATGCGGAAGTGCCTGCCGAGGTGGCAGTGAAGGAGTTGATTCCCGAACTGACAACCTCGCTTGAGCTCCCGGTCACGGGCCCGGATGGACGACCCATGTCCTATCGCCTCGATAGCAAAGCATTGGGTCGCGAATTGAAGGAAGAAGAGACTCTGTCTCAGGCGGGGATTCCCGAAGGCGACCGGCTGATGATGACCGCCGATGTCACCGCGGGATAAATTCCCTTGCGCGGACCGCTTCGTTCAGCGGGGCGGTCCGCGTACCGAAATCATTGATCCACTATTATGAAGAGAACACCTATGCCCGGACTCATCCGTATTGCCCCGCAAGAAACTACGCGCCCACCGAGCGTTCCGAAACCGCTCGAGTTTTCGCAACGCTGGTATTCGCCCTACGATAATCTCGGTCTCGAGCCGGTGGTATCCGTCTTTCTTGCCCGGCTTGCCTACTTCCGCATTACATCCCATGCGGATACATCGGAAGATGAAGTAGGCGGCGTGTTGATCGGGCAATGGTGCGAAGAGCCGGAGACTGGCAGTCAGTATATTTCCGTAAATCACATGCTTCCCGCGCGGCATACGCGCCAGGGCAGCGTTTACCTGACCTTTACCAAGGATACCTTGCTGGATGTGCACGACCAGATCGAAAATAACTACCCTGAGGAGAAGATCGTCGGCTGGTATCACACTCATCCGCGCATGGGAGTTTTTCTCTCCCACTATGATACGTTTCTGCACAACAATTTTTTCCCTGAACCCTGGCAGGTTGCGCTGGTGGTAGAGCCTTTCACTTCGGCGGCTGGATTCTTCATCCGCCAGAATGACGGTACGCTCGACCCCAGCCGCTATTTTGGATTTTACGAAATGGACGGAGCCAACGGACGGAGGAGCGTCGTCCATTGGCATAATTTGAAAAAGACAGAAAGCGAATTCGAAGGAGGTACCTCTTATGAGTAGACGTATGCGTTCCTATTACTATGCCTTGCTTGGAGCCATGGGTGGGCTGATCGGCTGGCAGGTCAGCGATCACATCGGGCTATCGTTCTCGACGAACCTGTATCTCAGCGAGGCGCTTGTCGGCGCGTTGGTGGGGCTGTGTGTGGGATTGTTCATCGGTCTCACCGAAGGCGCGCTCACGCGTAACCCTGTGCAAGCGGTCAAATCCGGCGCGTTCAGCGGAGCGCTCGGTTCAGTCGCAGGGGCGGTTGGTTTACCGCTGAGCGAGTTCCTGTTCCAGTCCGTTGGGGCGGGCATCGTTGGACGCGCTCTGGGCTGGGGTGTGTTCGGGATGCTGATCGGCTTGGCGGAAGGCATTGTCGGCAAATCGCAAGCATGGAAAGGTATGCTCGGCGGATTGCTCGGCGGCGCGTTAGGCGGAGTTCTGCTCGAACTCGTGCACAACCGGCTTCAAGACCCATTAACCGGCAAAGCCACCGGCTTGGTTCTGCTCGGCGCTTCGGTTGGGGCGTTCATTTCCCTGATCGTTGTCCTTCTCTCACGCGCCTGGCTCGAAGTTACCTCCGGCAAACTCAAAGGCACCGAGTTCATCCTCGACAAGTTCATGCGCGCCGGCGGTCCCTCGGTTGCCATCGGCAGTTCACCGCTCAAATCGGAGATCGTCTTGCCCGACCCGGATATCGCCCCGCAACATGCCATGTTGAACGGCAACGGCATGAACTTCTCTCTTCAAGATAGAAGTCTCTCCGGCACCTTCATCAACAACAAGAAGATCGAACGCGTCCAGTTGACGAACGGCTTGAAGATTCGTATGGGCAACACCGATTTGGTGTATCACGAAAGGAGATAGCCATGAGGACAAAAACTCGCATCATTCTCACTGTGAGCCTGATTCTCACCCTGCTATTTGGTTCAACCCTGACGGTTTTCGCGCAAGAGCCGGAGAGTCCGCAAGTCCGCATCACGCAAGTGGACAACTCCAAGTTCCCAAACGTCACGGTGTATGTCTCTGCCACGAACGCGGCAGGCGAACCCGTCGGCATTGACTCGTCCACGATCCAGATCTACGAAGACGGTCAGTTGATGCAGTTGGTGGATGTGAAAGGCGGCGGAAATGTCACTACCGATGAAATCGTCCCTGTGACGACGATGCTGGTGATGGATATCTCCGGCAGCATGGATAAAAACGACAAGATCACCGGCGCGAAAGAAGCTGCCAAAAGTTACGTCAGCCAGATGCGCCCCGGAGATCAGGCTGGGTTGATCGCTTACGATACGAACGTTTATACCGTTCAACCGATCACCTCCGATACCGCCGCGCTGACCGCTGCGATTGACGGTCTTCAAACCGGCAGTGATACTGCGATGTACAACGCTCTCATGGAAGCCGTAACTGCATTGGAAGGTATCTCCGGACGTAAAGCCATCATCGTATTGACGGATGGTATGGATAACCAGAGTTCGAACACCATTGAAACCGTGATCGCCGGTATCGGCACGAGCGGGTTGACGATCTCTGCCATCGGCTTTGGCGATGTTGCCGCTTCCGGGCAGGCAGGCTTGGACGAAGCCGGACTCAAATCGCTTGCTGAAGACGCGGGTGGGCTCTATGCCTACGCCAGCAGCGCGGATGTATTGAAGAGTCTCTTCCAACAGCAAAGCCGCGCACTTCAAAGTGAATATCAATTGACATACGTTTCCCCGTTCACACTGCGAGACGGCATCAACCGCAATCTCACTGTCGCGTTGACGGATAGTCCTGTGGTGGTAGAAGAAACATATAACCCGGGCGGCGTATTGCCTGAAGTATCCACAACCTCGTGGCCCCTGTTTCTGTCCATACTGGCTGTCTTGCTGATTCTGTTGTTCCTGCCGGGCTTGATCGGCGGAATTTCAGGCGCAATGCGAGGCAGGAAAGCCGGTACGAGTGGTTTCGGCTTGGGGAAACCAGCCCAGCCCGCACGCGGACGAATCAAACTTAAATGAATCAAAAGGACGGCTCGCAAGAGCCGTCCTTTTCGTATGGATTGTTACGCCGCCAGTGGCCGCTCCATTTTGCGGATGACCATGACCACTTTGCCGCCGATTTCGACCGGTTCGGACTTTTTGACGATCAGAGGTTTCATGGTCGGGTTGGCAGGCTGGAGGCGGAAGCGATCCTTTTCCTTGTAAAAATATTTGAGGGTGTATTCGTCGCGGACGCGGACCGCCACCATTTCTCCGTTGCGCGCTTCGTTGGCTGGTTTCATTACGACAATATCGCCGTCGTTGATCATCGCGTCGATCATCGAGTCGCCCTGGACCTCCAACGCGTACAGATCGTTTCCTTTTTCCTTCGCCGGCAGGAGACTGCGGGCAATATCAACCGCTTCGAATTCTTTTTCGTTCATGTAGTTGACGCCGGGTTCCGGTACAAGGAGGAAAGGACCAGCCGCAATGGGCCCAAGAATTGGGATGCGTAAGGTATCCGCCGAGGTGTTGGGACCCGAGATGCGCACGCCGCGCGAAATCTTGCGGTCGCGTTCGATCTTTCCCATTTTCTCGAGTTGGTCGAGGTAGTAATTGACTACCGACGTAGACGTAATCCCCGTCTTTTCACCGATCTCACGGATGGAAGGAGGATAGCGGTTTTCGCGCTGATACTCCAGAACAAAATCTAAAATCCGCTGGTGGCGCTCCCCCAAGCCTTTGCTTTTTCGAACCATCATCATAGCAACCTCCTACCCAGAGTTGGGTATTCTTCGCTCATTTGTGCTATGAATGATAACCGAACGCCTGTTCTGTGTCAAGTCTGATTTTGGAGTCCGTCATGGCTTTCTCAAGAACCGAAAGGGGGGGATTTTCGGTACACGGATTTTACGGATCAAACGGAGTTTTTTGCGTAGCTTACGGAAGAAACTGTGTACTCCGTGTGTTCCGTGTACAAAAGAGAGATTCCGTCAACCTTTCTTGAGAAACCATATGGAGTCCGTGGTTACAGGTTAGAGCCATGTCCGGCGGCGCATCCACAAATACATCAGGAAGGGCGAGACCAGAATCAGGATCAGCGTCCCGTAAAACAAGAAGGGGCTGGTCCATCCCTCGAAGGGCGGGTTGGCGGCGAAGAAGTTCATGCCGAAGAACCCGGTCAGGAAGGTCAGCGGCATGAAGAACGTGGTGATGATCGTCAGCGTTTTCATGATGTCGTTCATGCGGTTGTTCACCACCGAAAGATACGAGTCCAGCGCCCCGCCGACCAGGTCGCGCAGGCTTTCGTTCAGATCGTGCAAGCGGACGAGGTGATCGTAAATATCCCGAAAGAAGATGCGGTCTTTTGGGTCAATCACCTTGTAATCGTCGCGCGCGAGTTTGTTCATCACCTCGCGCTGAGGGAGCAGGATCCGCCGCATGGCTTGCAAAAGCCGCTTGAGGGCAAACAGTTTTTCGAGCGTCCGCGGCGAGGGGTGATCGAATACCTCGTCTTCGATTTGGTCAATGGCGGCGTCTATTTTTTCCACGGTGGGCATGTAACCGGTGACGATGTTGTCCGCGATCTTGTAGAGGAGATGATCGGCTCCATCCTGCAAGGTGCGCGGATCGCGATCGCAAGCCGCCCAGGTTTCCTCGATGGCTGGGATGGGCGAATCGTGCAGGCTGACAATATAGTTCGGACCGAGGAAAATATCCAACTCTTCGGTTTGGGTTTCCCACTCGTTTCCATTTTCCTTGATGTCGAGATAGTTTAGAACGAGGTATAGATAGTCTCCCCAATCGTCTAATTTCGGCGAGTGGGTTTCTTGCAGGGCATCGTCAACCGCCAGCGGATGAAAGCCAAACCCCTGCAAAATAGGGAGGCAGGATTCGGCAGGCTCATTGGTGAAATTGATCCACAAAAGACCGCGCCGGTCTCGGATAAGTTTCGGGAATTCCTGCGGTGGAATTTCCTTGCGTATAGGCTTGCCGGGAGAAAAATACAAAGTTTGGATCATTGCTCAAACTCCAATATTGAGAATTAACCTGTTTTTCAAATGAAGAATTAAATATCTTGAATGATTGCTTGATATTGTTTATCCGAACCTTGACAAAATTTAAATTCTGGTTATAATTTTTACATCAGTTGCTCAAGTTTCTTGATTTTCAGTGCCAGAAATGGATTTTCCTTCAAATACTCGAAGGTAAACCCAAAACCAACCACAAAATCTATTCTGGCGCTCTGAAAAACCAATCGCATCGTGCGCCATGAATAGCACACAATATAACCGATAACCTTCCGATACCAAAGGAGTGATTTACATGCGATCAGCCCCCACCCTCTGCCCGATCTGCCAATCTGAGCTCGAAATCGTCCGCCTCCATTGCGCCTCCTGCGATACCTCGCTGGAAGGACATTTTGCCATGGGGCATTTTTCGAATCTTTCACCGGAACAAATGGAATTCGTTTTTACGTTTGTTCGATGCGAAGGCAAGATCAACCGCATGGAGCAGGAACTTCAGTTGTCCTATCCAACCATTCGCAACCGTTTGCACGAAGTGATTCGCGCTCTTGGCTACGAGCCGGGCAAAGACGAACCCATCGAAATCGGCGCGGACAAACGTAGTGAAATCCTTGCCGACTTGGAAGCCGGCAAGATATCCGCCGACGCTGCCATGCGCATCCTGCGCGGCGAAGAGGAGTAAACCATGTCCAAATCAATTTCCGTCGGCAGCAACCCAAAAATAAGAATCGAAACCGTTGGAGGCGACTTGAGCGTGGTCGGCTGGGACGGCGCCGATTTGCTGATCAAAGGCGACGAGGACGAGATCCGCGTTGAACAGACGGGGGAGGCTGTTTCAGTTTCCTCGGGCGGCGACCTCGCCTTACGCGTTCCGCGCGGCGCTTCACTGGAATTGACCATGATCGGAGGCGACGCCTCCATTCGCGGGATTTTAGGAGGTTGTGAAATAAAAGAAATAGCCAGCGACCTTTCCATGCGCGACGTGGGCGCCGTGGCGATAGACACGATCCATAGCGACCTCTCGCTCGTAAACGCTAAAGGGGACGTATATTTGAAAAATATTCATAACGATGCGTCCATCAGAGATATAGCGGGTAATCTGGTCATAGAGATGGTCTCGGATGATTTATCCGTGCGCGGCGTGAAAGGCAACCTATATGTCAAGAATCTAAATGGCGACGCGTCCATCCATGGCGTAGACGGCAACCTCACGCTCGATTCGGTAGCGGATGACCTCGCCCTGCGCGGCGCGCACGGAGACGTCAAAGTCAACGTTGGCGAGGATGTGGTTGTCTATCTTGAGCCCAAAGCCGACGCAGAATACTCCATTCACGCGGGCGAGGATATTCTCCTCGTTCTGCCGAAGAATGCGAACGCCACACTCACCATGAGCGGCGATGAGATCTTCATGGATTGGCAAGGCGTGGAAAACGACGATGAAACCGACCGCGTGGTCACCCTCGGCGACGGTTCGGCGAAGATCAGCCTAAATGCGGGCGGCGAAGTGCGCGTCTCGAACCGTTCGGATGCCGGTGAGTCAGCGGATGAATGGGGCAACTTTGCCGGTCTGAACTTCGATTGGTCCGGTTTCGGCGAGCGTGTTTCGCGGCAGGTGGAGCAGGCAACCGCCCGCGCTGCGAGACGCGCGGAAGAAGCGGGCCGCCGCGCCGAAGAAGCCGTCCGACGAGCGGAACGCCACGCGTCGCGCCATGCCCGTCACGCGGGTCACCCCAAAAGCGGACTGGTTGTCGGTCGTTGGAATTGGGATTTCAAAGGCGCGCCCAAGCCGCCTATGCCTCCCGAACCTCCCTCTGAACCGGTTTCGGAAGAGGAACGCATGGCGATTCTGAAAATGCTGGCAGAGAAAAAGATCACCGCCCAGCAGGCGGAAGAGTTGTTGAACGCGCTCGATGGAGGCAAATAATGTCAGCCGAAGAACGCAAGAAGATCTTGCAGATGGTGGAGGAGGGGAAGATCTCGGCGGCGGATGCCGCGAGCCTGATGCGCGCGCTCGACGATGACGCAGACGAATCCGCTGAGGCGGAGGTGGAGGTCATCCAGCCTGGGGCAGGCTCCCACTTCGAAAAGACCGAGGCTCCCGAGTTCGATCGGATCAAAGCGCGGGCGCGGCGCTTCGCCTTGATCCCGCTGTGGGTGGGAATCCTGGTCACAGTGTTTAGCGCCTGGATCATTTATGCCATTCAGCAAAATGCCGGCGCTAACTTCTGGTTTTATTGCATGATTTTTCCGCTGATGCTCGGCGTGTTGCTGATCGCGCTCGGTTCGGGCGGACGTTCTGCGCGTTGGATCTACGTTGACGTGGACCGGCGCAACGCCAAACCCGGCGACGGACCGCGCCACATCACGCTCGGTTTCCCCGCGCCGTTGGGCTTCATGGGGTGGTTTTTCAGCACGTTCGGGCAGAACATCGAGGGCATGGGCTCCGGCAAGGGACGCGCGATTGCCGAGATGATGGAAGCCGCGCGGACTTCCGACGAGCCGTTGATGGTCAATGTGGACGATGACGACGCGCACGTGCAGGTGTACATCGGTTAGGCGTTGAAATGGCAGAGATAAAGAAACAACCCTTGTTAAGCGGATTGCTGATTCTGTTCCTCGCCGCGATGATTTTTGCGAACGTCGGCGGGAATATGTATGACGGCTTGTTGCCGCTGTACTTGAAGGATTTGGACGCTTCGATTCCTCAGATCGGTTTGTTTTTCACGCTGGCTCAGGTCGTGCCTCTGATGTTGCAGATCCTCGGCGGGTGGGTTTCCGATTCTATCGGGCGTTTGCGGGCGATCGCGATTGGGAGCGTCTTTGGCGTGCTCGGGTTCATCCCATTGATTCTTGCGGATACATGGCATTGGCTTTTGCTGGCGGTGGCGGTGGGTTCGGTGGCGCGCGCGTTGGTGGGTCCCAGTTTCGACGCGTTCATCGCCGAACATTCCAGCGAGGAGAATCGCGGCAAGGTTTACGGCGTTTCGCAGGCGATCTTCATGGTTGTCACCGTCGTCGGTCCGCCGCTTGGCGCGTGGCTGGCTGGCTCGTACGGATTCAAGTTCATGTTGTTGGTCGCGGGTATCTTCTACTTTATTGCCGCAATCGTGCGCATTGGCATGGCGCGCGAAGCCGCCAAGGGGCAAACCGCCAAACCGACTTTGTCGTTCGCGGGGTTGAAGGCTAATCTCGGCTCGATGTTCGGCTTGATCTTTTCGGGTGGTCTCATCACCTGGATTTTGATCACCGACGGGTTCCGCGACATCTCCTTTCAACTCTCGGGCAATCTATTCCCTGTATACATGCAGGAATTCGGACGGCTCACCATCCAACAGATCGGCTGGGTCAACTCCTTGTTCGGCTTGTGCGTAATGTTGACTACCATCCCCGGCGGCTGGCTTTCGGATAAAGTAGGCGAGCGCGTGGGCATTGCCTCGGGCATGATTTTGCTGGCTAGCGCGCTTTTCCTTTTGATCAATTTCCCGCGGGGAAGCGTAGCGGTGTATTTTCTTGGCTGGGGCATGGCAGGCACCGGCGTGGGAATCATGACGCCCGCCTATCAATCGCTGATCAGCAAAGCGGTCCCTCAACATTTGCGCGGTACAGCCTTTGGCTTGTTCAGCACCAGTCTGGGAGTCGTTTCGCTCCCGGCGCCATGGATCGGCGCGCAATTGTGGGAACGCTTCAATCCGCAATTCCCGTTCACGATCACGGCGATTGCCTTGTTACTTTCCATCATTCCGATTTGGATCAAATTTAAACTGCCGAAAAACGCCGAGCAGGAAACGATCGAAGAGAAAATCACAGAAGACCCGACAGTGGTCGTGGCATAACACGGAGGTTCACATGGCATCAACAGAAGAACGAATGAAGATCTTGAAAATGATCGAAGAGGGCAAACTCAGCGCGGAGGAAGGGACGAAATTGCTTTCGGCGTTGAGCGTCAAACGTCCGCTCTCGCCTCGCGCGCCGGGGATGCCTGGCGGCGCCAAATGGCTGCGGATTCGCGTCACCGACACGCGCTCAGGACGCTCGAAGGCTTCGGTGCAAATCCCGCTTGCATTGGTAGACGCGGGCTTGAAGATCGGCGCGCACTTCGCCCCCGAAGTCGAGGGCGTGGATATGTCCAATGTGATGGAAGCCCTCCGCTCCGGCATGACCGGCAAGATCATCGACGTGACCGACGACGAAGACGGCGAACACGTTGAGATCTATGTCGAGTAAGTTCAGCCAACCTTAGATTTTGTTAGACCAGAAAGAGAGAATCCCATGTGGCTATTCTATTTGTATCCCTACCGTTTGATGCTGTAATCACGCGTCTGTGAACCTCGAACAGGGAAGTTCCATGGACCAGAAAAACTCACAGCGCCCTTCGGGGATGTTCGGCTTTACGATCGTCTGGATCGGGCAGATCGTTTCCGTGCTTGCCAGTTCGATGAGCCAGTTTGCGTTGACCATCTTCATGTTCGACGAGACCGGCAGCGCGCTGGCGATGGGCATGATGCAGGTTTTCTTCATCACGCCTTTCCTGTTGATCTCGCCGTTGGCTGGCGTTTGGGTGGACCGCTATAACCGCAAACTGATGATGATGGTCAGCGATGTCGGCGCGGGAATCGCTACGCTTGGAATTTTGGCGTTGCAAGCCGCAGGCGTTCTGGAGTATTGGCATTTGTATGGCGCTTCGATCGTTTACGGGTTGACGATGGCGTTCCAATGGCCCGCCTACTCCGCCGCCATTTCGACGATGGTGCCAAAGGAGCAACTCGTGCGCGTGAACGGCATGATGTCGTTGATCGAAGCGGGTCCGCAGGTGATCGCGCCGATTCTGGCAGGCGCGCTGCTTCCTTTGATCCAATTGACCGGCATTCTGCTCATTGATGTAGTTACCTTTCTCTTTGCCATCGGCGCCTTGGTGGTCGTGCATATTCCACAGCCGCCGCGTACAGAGGAAGGCGTAAAGTCGCAAAGCGGCGGCTTGTGGAACGAAGCGGCATACGGCTTCAAATACATCTTTGCGCGCCCCAGCCTGCTCGGTTTGCAGATGGTATTTTTCTTTGGCAACCTCTTTTCCGGCATCGGCTTTACGGTTCTGGCTCCCATGATTCTGACTCGCTCCGGCGGAGATAGTCTCGCTTTTGGAACCGTCCAGTCTGCGGCGGCGATTGCCGGCGTAATTGGCGGCATTGCCATGAGCGCGTGGGGAGGTTTCAAACGCCGCGTGAACGGAGTCCTGCTGGGCTGGCTGATCAGCGGAATCGGCATGGCGATCCTTGGTTTCTCGGGAGGGCTTACCGTTTGGATCATCGGCGGTGTGATCACCGCCGGCATCATTCCACTGGTCAATGGTTCGAACCAGGCGATCTGGCAAGCGAAGGTCGCGCCGGATATTCAAGGGCGGGTCTTCTCAGCACGGCGCCTGATCGCGTGGTTGACCAACCCGATCTCGCCGTTAATCGGCGGCGCGCTCGCGGACTACGCGCTTGAACCTGCCGCCATCGCAGGGACGGGGTTGCCTCATGCGCTTTCATGGCTGGTGGGCTCCGGTCCCGGTTCCGGCATGGGAACGTTGCTCGTTTTGTGCGGTTTGATTTCAGCGCTGGTTGGAGTCGCCGGGTATTTTGTGGTTCACATCCGCAACGCGGAAACCATCCTGCCAGATCACGATACGCTTGCAAGAGCCGAACCTGCCTGAGAAACTGTTTCTTAACCTCTTATTTGGACACGGACAACACGGATTACACTGATTTTCACGGAAAAACCTTTTCAAAAATCTGCTCTTTTCCGTGCGTTCCGTGAAATCCGTGTACAAAAGAAT
>JADLBX010000058.1 GCA_020847435.1 Anaerolineales bacterium | reverse complement strand
TAATTCGATATACTCTCCACCGGCAATTGCTCCACGTGTACCAATCAAACAGGCTGTCTGAAACGAATCCAGGAGAACATCTGTGGGAGTAAGCTCGGGCATTCCACGATAAGACAACTCTTTTGTAGCCGTCCATTCAAAAGTCTTGCATATAAGATCAACGTCAGAAACAACATCAAACAATGCGCCAATATCGAAAAGCTGCTTCGCCATTTCAATATCTTTTCCCAATCTATATTGAATTCCGGTGGTATTGGGAGCGAAAGCTGTCAACTTGTCTCCCATCAAGCACTCCACCACAGGACAAACTACATCGGTTATCTGTCCTTCAACCGAAAGAATGGGTGTGTCTATGTTTACTTTCTGTAATTGCGGGTATGGATTTTCATCAAACAAGATATCCAGCAAGACATGGCTTTCTTTGTTCTGTATCATGGAGTGAAAAAAGAACTTGTAGTGTTGTTTGGGTAACTCGCCGGGGCGACGATTCTCCTCATAACGGTAGAAAGCGCCCTGATCAATTACCGATTCAAAAAACAGAAGGATGTTTTGCGATTTAGGAAGGACAATGTCAATGTCAATAGAGAATCGACTCGGCTTTCCGAGCAGCAGTGTCAGGCATGTGCCACCCTTAAAAATGAAATCTAGCCCACTCAACCGCAGGTTTTCGACCAGGGTCAGGGCCATGATCATCTTTTCGATCAAGATCGGATCCTTGCCGACTGCAATCTTCCGAGTCTGCATGATCCATTCTTTGGTTCGGGATTGATTCGAGATCATTGTTTGCTTTTCCGTTTCGTTTCGAGTTGTATTCCTGTTTTAGTTTGTATAAATTCCTGTAATGTCTCCCCAGCCTTCCTGCGGCGGGCATATCGAAACATAGTCCTTTGATTCAACCAATAAGTATTAAAAGCGTTTTCGTAGATATTTGATAATTCCGCGCCTTGGAAGGCAAAGAATATGTTTTTATCTACCAGGATATCCACAAGGATCTTCTCCAATTTTGGAAAAGGGATATTGTTATGTGTCGTGCGAGGAGCCTCTGAAATCAAAGGCAACACAATGATTGGATTTGCTTGTGGAAGGATATAATTCTCCATCAGGCTTCGACTGGGATCCAGAAAAACCCGGCCTGTATGTTTTCCCATCAATCGGTTAAAAACTGACTCGCACACATCTTTTTCAGCTTCGACAAGAATTAAGTTTTGCCCGGGTTGATGGGTCATGAACTCATGCAGGATCATTGTTTCCCAGCATAAGTAGTCCAGGTATGGAAACGTCTTTTGAATGGTTTGATGGATCGAAGAAAGCTCCTTAGAAGGTGAATAAAGAAACTTTCTCTTATTAACTTCTTGTTCTCTAAACGCATACATCCCAGATCCCAGCGGAACGAGGATTTGTTCCTTTTCGAGAGCATACAGAGCTCGCCTAAAAAATTGCTCATTGAAATCATTTGTACGCATCCGATAAAAGCTCCTCAAATCATTTTTGGCAATGGAAACATGCTCAGAAAATGTAGATTTCAATTCCGGGAGATGCAATTGAGTATAAGTATTTTTCATAGCAACCTCTTTCGTAAAACGGCACTATTCGTAAAAAAGTGCCGTTTTACGAAACAAGCCTACTATACCAGAAAATATGCATAGCTGCTACCCACGAAGCACAGATCACAAATCCCTTCTTGACTTTTCTAAAGATTGCTGTCCACCGGACTACCTCGCATATGGGCGTTGTGAATATCCTGGTCAGTCTGTGCCAGGTAGCGCCGCAATATCTGCAGATCGGAATGTCCCATCAATTTTTGCAGGGCAAAGATATCTACCCCATTGCGCAACATGACCAGGGCAAACGCGCGCCGAAAGTCGTGCGGGGTCGGAATCGATTTCATTCCGATCTTTTCCGCCCGCCTGCGCAGGAGACAACGAAGCGCGGCATAGGTCATTCTTTCGCCATGTATGGAAACCCATAAGGCAGGATGATTGTCTTTTCGATAACGAAGGTATCTTCGGATTGCCCGTATGGTTTTACGTCCCAAGAACACCATGCGTGGTTTGCGCCCTTTCCCCTGACGGATCATCACCGCCCCGGTTGTCAGATCCACATCTTCCAGATTGATATTCAGGAATTCTTTTGCCCGCGCACCGGTGTCTAATAATCCCAACATCATCGCCTTGTCGCGAATGCCGGAATAGTTGTTTTGGCAGGTTTTCAGAAGTTGGTGAATTTCCCCGATTTGAATTGGCTCGATAGGATCAGTCGGCAGTTTGGGCGCCTTGACCTTGCGAATCGGGTTCTTCCAACCTTCAGGCATGATTTCTTCCTCTTCGATCCAATACATCATGGTCCGTAGTGGACGAAAGCAGGCATGCACGCCGCCAGGATTATGCGTTTCAGCAAGTTCCAGCAGATACCTGCGAATGAAATCTGAAGTGAGTTGCGAAATCTGTGTCAGCGCTTGTCTCTCACAATACTTTTGAAAGTACTGTAATTTCTTGGTATACAGTTCAATAGTTTCGGGAGATAGCCCTTGCGACCTGCGGTCGATCAGGAAAGATTCGACCAGAATGGGCAAATAATCCTGCTGGGAAAGTGTGATAAGCCCTTGGTCTTGCGTTTTTAAAGCATACATGGTGATCTCCTATGTCTAGAGACCACCATATATAAGAAGAGCGCCCCACTTATTTTTGGAGTGCCGAGGGGGAGATTTGAACTCCCGACCAAGGGCTTATGAGTCCCCTGCTCTGCCACTGAGCTACCTCGGCGTGGTCAAAGCGGGGCAAATATTACTATGGGAGATAGGGTTTGTCAACGCAACAGGAAACCATGCGGAGTGGGATATAATTCGGACATGGAGTTGCTCTGTCAATGAAAATCCTCGTCCTCAACAACGATCTGATGGAACGCACCGTCATTCAACAGGTGTTGCAAGTGAACGGACACGAGATCGTTCATGCCGGGAACAGTGACACCGCCCTCGAAAACCTGCGTGCGGGCGACATTCGATTCGTCATTGCTGACCGCTCCAACACGGATATGGACGCAAAGGCATTCATCCGCAAAGTGCGCGAGGAAAGACCGCCGTACTACATTTATATCCTGTTGATCACCGCCAAAGTGCAGGATGCCGATGTGACAACGCCGCGTCTCGGCGCGGACGATTACCTCAACAAACCCATCGTACCCGCCGAATTGAAATCGCGCGTGCACATCGGCGAACGGATTCTCGCCCTGGGCGATAACCTCGTTCACGCGAAAGATACGCTCGATAACCTCGCCATGGTGGATACCGTCACCGGCGCGCTGAACCAGATCGCCTTCATGATCTTCTCGCGCGGCGAACTCGAACGGGCGCGCCGCGCCCAGGCGCCCTTGAGCCTGATCGCCCTCGACGTGAACGACTTCAGAGCCACCAGCGAAAAATATGGACGCACGATCGGCAACGACGTCTTAACCGTCATCGCCCAAGGGATCCGCGAGAAGAGTCGCCCCTACGACGGCTTGGGCCGCATCGAACCGGACATATTCCTGCTCATCTTGCCCGGCGTGATCGGCGCCGACGCAGAAAAGATCGCGGACCGCATCATACGCGGCATCTCCAATACCAGAATCTCGATGCTGGATGGGACGGATCTAAACGTCAAACTGAACGCGGGGGTCGCCTCATCCGCACGCGTGACCGTTGCCACCGACATGGACGCGCTCCTCGAACGGGCGAAAGAAGCGCTTGCGATGTCGAAGCGGGATGGGGAAAATCAAATCTTCACGATCTACGTGTAAACCTAACGAACAAAAACCTGCAAGACGAAAAACGCGACCATTCCAGCCAGAATCGTGATCAGCGTATTTCTGCTGATCCACGCGACCGCCACCGCAAACAAGCCCGCCAGCAAACGGGTATTATCCATCGAAATATCGAACTTCCCGGCGCGCAAGAACAAGTCCGGGAAAACGATGGCAGACAACACCGCCGGCGGGACGTAATGCAGCGTCTTCCGCATCGCTTCGGGGATATGGAATTTACCAAACAGGTAGATGAGGGAGAACCGCATCCCGAACGTGATCAACCCGCCAAATAACATTACAAGCCAGATATTCATTCCTTCTCCCATAACTTCATTGCGACTCGTCCAATGAATCGCGGACATTGGCGTGGAGCGACAGTTCTTTTTCGGGTTTGACGTTCGCCTTGCCCTCTACAAGAACGCCGAGGACAATTCCCACCAGCGCGGCGAGGATTAAACCCAATTTGTATGGCAGCGAATACGCGGCAAGCGCGACACATCCCGCCGACAACGCCGCGACGATGGACGGGCGATTCTTCAAAACAGGGACCACCATCGCGATAAATGTAAGCGGCAGCGCGAAATCCAACGACCACGAGTCGGGGATTGCCGCGCCGAGGAAAATCCCCAACGCGGTACTGATTTGCCAGGTGACCCACAGCGCAGCGCCCGCGCCGAACAAAAACCAGTGACTAAACGGCTTCACGCCTTCTTTTTCATAATGAAGGATCGTGGGGGCGTAGGCTTCATCGGTGAGCAGATAACTCAAAAGGGCTTTCCAACGCGTCGAAACCGAAGCAAGTGCGGGGGCAAGCGAAGCGGAATACAACACGTGCCGCAGGTTGACCACCGCAATCGTCAACACGATGACGAATCCCGGCGCGGAATCCCGCACCAGTTGCGTGGTGACGAACTGCGCCGAACCCGCGAACACCATCGAAGACATCGCCTGCGCCGCGGCGGTCGAAAGCCCGGCGTCCATGGCGAGCGCGCCATAGATCAGGCCGAACGGAAAGACGCCGATCAACAGTGGGATCTCCGAGCGGGCGCCCGCCCAGAAATATTTTTTCTTTTCGCTCATGCCGCTCCTGCATTCGGCGCGCGGCGATTTGTGCGCGGCAAGCCCGCGCCGATCAGGATGACTGTTTTGTTACGCAAAGGCATAGATAGATATTTTCCTTTTACAAAGAAGAGTGAGCGTTTTGACATTTTGTGGAACGGATTGTCGCCCCGCGCCGCGTTACCTGCTGTTCGCAAAAACCAATTAATTCATCTTACGCAGTTTTGTTCGTAACGCGAGATTTATCTCGCCTTTCGGGCAGGCGCCGTACAAGAGCGACATGAATGTCGCGTTACGAATTTCGGCAATGCTTATGGTGTGTAAATTATATTCATTCATCCCAACGGATTCCATTTTAACGAGAAATAGAATGCCAAGAGGATGAGCAGAACGGCAAACGCATTGAAGACCGCGCCGATCTCTGTGGTCTCGCGGACGGCGACCAGATACGTCGGCAGGTTGCGGAACACGTCTTGTAATTCATTGGCGCTGGTCGCGGCGTAGTACGTCCCGCCGGTCATGTCTGCCACCTGCTTCAAGGTGATCTCGTCCAACTCTCTGCGGAAGCCTCCGCCGCCGTCGAACGGCATAATGAAACCAAAGCCAAAGCCCGGGATATTCGATTGATCGCTTTCGGAAAATGCGTCTCCGCAGATCATGGGCGAGGTGTTGTTCACGGTGCCAAACCCGATGGTGTAGACGCGGATGCCGCGCGCGATGGCTTCATTGGCGGCGACAAACGGAGAAGGACCCGAATTGTTCGAGCCGTCTGTAAGCAGGACGATAATGTGCGGGGCGAATTGCCCCTTGGGTAATTGCGAGCCGGTGTTCGTCTGGCTCGATGGGACCCGGTCGTCAATCTCCGAAATCGCGTCGATCGAACGGAGGATGGCGCTGCCGATCGCCGTGCGACGCGCAGGCGTGAGATTGGTGATGGCGTTGACGAGCAAATCCCGGTCTCGAGTGGGCGGTTGGACCAACTCGGCAAAACCGGCGAACGCGACAATCCCAATCTGCGTGCCTTCATCCTGCCGCTGGACGAATTCGATGGCGGCTTCCTGCGCCGCGACCAGGCGGTTCGGAGGAATGTCTGTGGAGCACATGCTCCTCGAAATGTCGAGGGCGAGGATGATCGTGGCGCGGTTCGACGGCACGATGATCTCCGCAGTGGGTCGCGTCAATGCAAACACGAGGCTTGTCAGGGCGAGCAGGAATAGAATGAACGGCAAATGCCTCCGCAGCCACGATTGATGCGCCGCCGCTTCTCTCACCAGCGACAGGCTGGAGTAACGGATGACGAACCGCCTGCGCCGCTTCAACGCCCAAAGATACGCCGCGATCAACAGCGGGATCAACGACAACAAGTACAAAAAACCGGGCCACATCATGCTCATAGCACGCGTCCAAACCAGAGGAGCGAGAACGCGCCCCCCACCAGGAAGAGCAGGATGCCCAACGCGGAAAGAATCGAGGTAATTTCCATTTTCTCGGAACGGACGGTCAACTTCGGCTGCAGGTCGCTGTAAATCCTTTGCAATTCTTTCTCGTTGCCGGCATTGTAATAGATTCCGCCAGTGGATTCGGCGATCGTTTGCAGCATCGGTTCGTCCAGTTGCGAATGGACGGTGAAGCCGTCTGCGGTGAGGTCGGCGCCTTCTGCGGTTCCAATACCGACGGTGTAAATGCGAACGCCGAAGTCTGCGGCGAGGTCCGTTGCAAGAAGCGGATCGGGCTCCTGATTGTTCTCGCCGTCGCTGAGCAGGACGATCGCCGAAGACGGGTACCAACCCACCGCAACCGAACCAAGTTCCGGCTGAGTCTGATCGGAAATGTTGGAAGCGCTCAAGAATGGCGGATCGCCCGCGTCTACCACAATCGTGTTGAGCGCGACGAGAATCCCGTTGCCGAGCGAAGTGCCGCGCCGCGGCACGAGTCGTTCGATGGTGTCAACCACATCCGCGCGTTCGTGCGACGGGGATTGCACTGTGATGCCGCCGTCGCTGAACGCGACCACGCCGATATTGACGCTGGCGGGCTGGTTATCCACAAAGTCGAGCGCCGCGGCTTTGGCGGCTTCCATGCGATTCGGTTTCAAATCGTCCGCCGCCATGCTCCCCGAAACGTCGAAGGTGAGGATGACCGTGCCTTCGACGCGCGGCAGGCTGATCGGCGCTTGCGGACGCGCCAGAGACAAAACGAGAATCGAAATCGCGGCTAGAAAAAGAATCGCCGGTAATTGACGACGCGTCCCCGCGCCGCCGGAAGAATCGCGCAACGCGCCAAAACCGCCATACTGCGCGGCGGCATCGCGCTTCCGTTTTTGGATTCGCAGATACAGCAAAGCCAGCAACGGAATGCACAGCAACAATACCAACAGTGACGACCAGATAAAAGACATAATTTTTTGATGGCGTAATTGGCGTTCTCTAACGCCAATTCAAACGTCAGCGGATACGTTAGAGAGTGTTTTGAAAATTAAAATTCACCACAGATAAACACGGATGAACGTTGATTTTTGATGAAAGTTAGCCAAAATCGTTTGAAATCCAATTTATCTGCGCGCTTCGCGGCCTGTGGTTAAAAAACGAATTTCAAAACGCTTTCTTAGCTTAGAGAACGCATCCTATACATTTCACTTCCTTCTCGCCTGCTTCCTCTGCGACGCAAAGCGCACGATCGTGCGTACGAGATCGTCTTCGGTCGAAAGCGACATCACATCCACGCCGGCGCGTTTGAACGCGGCGTTCAAATCCCGCTCGCGCTTCTGCGCGGCGGCGAAAAACCGCTGGCGGAATTTTGCATCGTGCGTATCCACAAACATCTGCGCGCCGGTCTCGGCGTCTTCCAGCGCCACCATGCCGACATCGGGAAGTTCGACCTCGCGCGGATCGTACAAACGGACGGCGATCGCCTCGTGCCGCTGACCCAGCAAACTCAGCGCGCGCTCCCAACCGGGCTCGCTGATGAAATCGGAAACGACGAACACCAGTGAGCGCCGCCGGATGGAGTTCAAGGCGCCGTCGAAAAACGATTTGAGATTCGTGAACGCGGCGCGCGCGAGACGCGGCTGTTTCTGCATCTCGTTGATCAGACGCAGCACCTGCAACTTCCCGCCTCGCGCCGGGACGGTGCGCTGGATGCCGCTCCCGAACATCATCGCCCCCACGCGGTTCCCGTGCCGCGTCAGCAAACGCGCCAACACCGCGACAAACTCGGTGAGCGCCGTCCGCTTATCGCGTTGTGTTTGCGTCGTGCCGAAATCCACCGAGGGACTCAGGTCGAGCAAGAACCACGCGGTGATCTCGCGGTCTTCGAGATATTGCCGCACGTACGGCGAATCCATGCGCGCGGTGACGTTCCAGTCAATGTAGCGGATGTCGTCGCCGGGCTGATACTCGCGCAGGTCGGCAAAGTCCACGCCGAAGCCGTAAAACAGCGTGCGATAGTCGCCCTGCAACAACCCGTCGAGGCGGCGGATGACGTTCCAATCGAGCCGGAGCAAAATTTGCTCAGGCGTTACTGCCAACGTTGGCGTGTTCATGCAAAGGAACCACCGGGATCGGGATGCGATCCAAAATTTTGTTGAGCAGATCGTCGCCTGTCACATTTTCCGACAGGGCTTCGTACGAAAGCGCTATGCGATGACGCATCACATCCAGCGCCATGTCCAACACATCCTGCGGCAGCGCGTAATTACGTCCACGCACGAAGGCAAGCGCGCGCCCGGTGAGGATCAAATTGATCGAAGCGCGCGGGCTGGCGCCGAACATGATGAACCGCTCCAACTCTTTCAAGCCCACCTCGGACGGTTTGCGCGTGGCAGTCACCATGCGGACGGCATACTCCATCAGCGCCGGGTCAACGTACACTTGATCCACCTGCTTTTGCAACGCGACCAATTCGGCGGTCGTCAAAATTTTCTGCACGGCTTGCAGAGCGGCGGTCATCCGCTCGACGATGACGAACTCCTCGGTCGAAGATGGGTAACCAACCAAAACCTTGAGCATGAAACGGTCCACTTGCGCTTCGGGGAGCGCGTACGTCCCCTCCGTCTCGATCGGGTTCTGCGTCGCCAACACCAAAAACGGATTCGGCACCTTGTGCGTCTCGCGTCCGATGGTCACTTGCCGCTCCTGCATCACTTCGAGCAACGCGCTTTGCACTTTGGCGGGCGCGCGGTTGATCTCGTCGGCGAGCAAAAGATTCGTGAACACGGGACCCAGCGACGTTTCGAACTTGCCGGTCTTCTGGTTGTAAATGCGCGTGCCGACCAGATCCGCAGGGACGAGGTCCGGCGTGAATTGAATCCGCTTGAACTCGCCGCCGATGGCTTCGGCAAGCGTCTTGATCGCCATCGTCTTCGCCAGCCCCGGCACACCCTCGACGAGGATGTGTCCGCGCGCCAACAGCGCGACGATCATCCGCTCGAGCAAATGATCCTGCCCGACAATGACCTTCTTCACCTCGTATAAAACTTTTTCCATCGGCGTTCGGTTTTCAGAGTCTTTATTCTGCGCCATTGCAAGCCTCCAATCTCCAATCTCCAGTCTCAAGTCTCCAGTCCCCAGTCCCCAGTCTCCAATCCCCAGTCTCCAATTCCACCCTCAAATTACCAATTACTATACTAATTACCCCACAACCAATTCTCCCAATTCTCTAATCCTCCCCCTTAATACGGCGGCGACCCCATCCCGCCCGTCGCCGTCCCGATCGGCACGGCAAAGCCGACGCCCACAAAAAAACTATCGTCCGTCGGGTTGAGGATGCCGGTCACAATGCCGATCACATGACCACTGCGATTCAAAAGCGGACCGCCCGAATTGCCCGGGTTCGCCGCCGCGTCGAATTGAATCATCCCTGCAATCGCCTTGTCGCTGTTCGGCACGTTGAACGTGCGATCAAAGCCCGAGATCACGCCCGCGCTGAACGACCACGGCAAACCGAACGGATTGCCCAACACAAACGCCTCATCGCCCACGCGCATCGCGCCTGGGTTGCCCAACGTCGCGGGGAACCACTCGCGCGGCAACCTTGCGGGTTGAAGCACAGCGATATCAATTTCAGGTTGCGCCAACGCCAACACAGCCGGCGCTTGCGTCCCGTCCGCGAAAAAGACCGTGATCTCCGACGCATCTGCAACCACGTGCAGGCTGGTGAGAATCTCGCCCGCCTCGTTCACGATCACGCCGCTCCCAAACGAGTGACCCGCCTCCCCCGCCGCGTTTGTCCCGTTGGTCTCGATCGCCACCAGCGACGGCGCGATGACCGGATACACCTGCGCCGAAAACGCCGGGCGCGGCGTAGCAGAAGCCATTGCAGAAGCAATTGCCTCGTCCACCTCACTGCGGCTCAACGTGTCGTTGGGAAAGATCAAATTGTACAAAAGGACGGCAAGCAACGCGGCAAACATCCCCCACACAAACGGCATCATGCCCCGCAACCGACCTCGCAACCGCGCCAACCTTGAAGAATGGGCTTCGCTCATCGTGACCAGATTATAAATTGCAGATGCCGCGGCGGGCAAATTCCTAACCAAGTTCTCAGCCGTTTGTTACAATACGCACAGGCAATCAACTTACCGTCTTGACGCAGTTCAACTGCGTCAAGAACCTATGACACCCACCATGCAACCGATCGAACAAATCGCAAAAATCTTCAAAGACACATTCGGACACGAACCCGCGCACATCGCCCGCGCGCCGGGCAGGGTCAATTTACTCGGCGAACATGTGGATTACAACGGCGGATTCGTTTTACCCGCCGCGATCGACCGCGCCACTTTCATCGCCTTCGCCCCTTCGACAACGCTTCATTCCTCCGTTTTGGCTGTTGACCTGAACCAGTCGGCATTGATCGCCCCCTCAACCATTTCGGAGAAAACCCAGCCCGACGGAACCCCGCTCCCCGATTGGGCGCATTATCCTGCCGGAGTGATGTGGAGTTTGCTCAAAGAAAATCTCGCGGCGCCGAACCTCAACGCGGTCTTCGCCTCGGATGTGCCGCGCGGCGCGGGCTTGAGTTCATCGGCGTCGGTGGAGATGGCATTCGCGGTCGCGTGGCAAACCCTCGGCGGATGGACTCTCCCGCCCATGCAGCTCGCCCTCCTCGCCCAACAAGCGGAGAACGAGTACGTCGGCGTGAAGAGCGGCATCATGGATCAATTCGCCTCGGCGTGCGGCGTGGAAGGGAAATTGCTCCTGCTCGATTGCCGCTCGTTGGAATGGAAAACGCTGCCCCTGCCGGAGCATATTTCCATCGTCATTGCCGATACAGCCGTGCGCCGCAAATTGACTTCGGGCGAATACAACAACCGCCGCGCCGCGTGCGAAGAGGCGGTGAAATTGTTGCAGAATCATCTGCCTGAAATTAAATCGTTGCGGGATGTGAGCGTGGAGGATTTCAACCGCCTGGCGAACACGCTTCCGCACGAGGCGGCGATGCGCGCGCGTCACGTGGTGGAAGAGATTGCCAGGGCGAGGCAGGCTGAACCGGCGCTCGAAGCGGGCAACATCCAACTATTCGGCGCGTTGATGAACGCGTGTCACGTCAGCTTGCGCGATCTGTATGAGGTGTCGTGTCCTGAACTGGAGACGATGGTCGCCATCGCGCAAGCGCTCGAGGGTTGCTACGGCGCGCGGCTCACCGGCGCGGGCTTCGGGGGTTGCACGGTAAATCTGGTTGAAAAAAATCTGGCGGAAAAATTTTCGAGCGCGCTCGCGAAAAAATACGAAGATGAAACGGGCATCGCGCCCGGTGTTTTCATCACGCATCCATCAGCGGGCGCGTCTTTGCTCTAAGTCCCCGCCTAAATCCAAAACCTCAGTCACAGATTACACGGATTTACACGGAATCTTCGGAAACAAATCAGTGAAAATCTGTGTAAATCCGTGGCAAAAATCTTACTTTCAATTGCATCTCGCCTCAAACGGGAGGGCTTGCCTTATCATCAGATATCAAAGGCGAGCGCGCGGAAACAGCGTTTCAGTTTTTGATGGAGCGCGCCGAGGTCGGGCGGCGCAGACCATTGCGGGTTTGCAAGGCTGTCGCCAATCACAAAAACGGAAGCGGTCTCGACGCCGCGCGCTTGCCCAACTGCGAACAGCCCGGCGCTTTCCATGTCCACCGCTAACACGCCCTCGCTTTGATATTGCGCGGCTTCTTCGCGCGATTCGCGATAGGGCGCATCGGTACTCCACGCCGCGCCGATGGAATGAGACAAGCCAATTTTTCCAAATGCAGAAGAAAGACGAGATACAAATTCAGGGGAAGCCTCCGCATATTTTTCGGCGGGCAGGTAATGATAGGACACTCCCTCGTCTCGTATGGCGCGGTTACAGAGCACAACATCGCCGGGCGCGAGGTTGGTTTGCAAGCCGCCAGCCAGCGAAAGGATGACGAGCCGTTTCGTCCCCCAGGCGATCATCTCTTCGGCGAGGTTTGCCACCACCGGAGCCCCGATGCCGAAGTTCCCCATCACCCCCACTTTGCCGTTCGTTTTATTTAGCAGGTAGAAGTCGCCGAGGAAGCCGCCCACACGCTTCGAGGCAAACTTCAATTGAAAATATTTCATCACGCCTTTATACAGGCAAAGGATGACCATTTCCGGCGCGCGCACATCTCCCAGCCCGCCTTGCTTACGGCGAAACTCGATCATTTTTTCCGCCGTCAACATCGCGGGTAGTTGAGGCTTATCGGGATGGATCGGATAACTCATGCCAAACTCCTTTTGGATGACGCTCCCCGTTTTGGCGGAGCGGGCTCTTCATCCATGCCAGTGAAAATAGAATCGCTTGAACGATCTCTGTGACGAGAACCGCTTCGCCTGCGCCGATCGCTCCCGCACGGGGAATCAGCCAGAGGTTCAAGGCGAACAGCGTCAGTAGAGAAACGACCATCACTTGCAAGATAATTTGCTCCTGTTTTTTCGCCAAAAAAGTAAGCGCAAGATAGGCGTTGACCGTATACGGAATCAGCGCGAGCGCCAGAATTTTCAACACCGCGACCGAGGCTCCATATTCTGCGCCGAAGAAAATATCCACGATGGGTTTTGCCAGCAGGAACAGGAGCAGGGAACCTGCCGCCGAAACGGCAAGAAGCAAAAGCCATGAAAACTTCAACGCGTTTTCAGATGACTGGTCTCGACGCGCATTTGCCATTGCCGGATACAACACGGTGAACACAGCGACATGCCCCATACGCGCCGCTTCGCTGACGCGCAGCGCGGCGGAGAATACTCCCACCGTGGCGGCAGCGCTCATGAGGGAAAGCATGGCGAGACTCATTTTTTGAAAGACAATTCCCGCGATGGCGATCAAGGCGATGGGCAGGCAGGCGCGAAATAGCGAAACGATCCTCCCCGGCGTGAAATGGAATCCGCTCCACATTTGCGGAATTGTGATGCGGCACAGGATTCCGCCCACTATGGCTCCAAGCGTTTGAACGACGAGGAGCAGGTAGATCAATGTCACGAGGCTTGTTCCGCGCTGAATGAAGAAGAAGATCGCAACGGCTTGCAAGAGAGGCAGGAGGAAATTCATCAAGGCATAGGCAGTCATCTTTTCAGCGCCTCGCAGCGCTGAGGTAAAGACCGTAAAGAATGCCAGCGGAATCAGCGCGAGGCTGTATATCTTCAAAGCCAGAACGCTTGCGGGCGTTTGATGAGGCAAATAGGGTGCGACGAGGAAGATTAATCCAATGAACAGAAAAGATAAAGCCAGTTGAACGATCAAAACCGACGGTACATCAGAGAAGTTCCCCTCCGCCGCGATCTCGCGGATGAGGTGCATATCGGAGCCGAAGGTCGTCAGCGCGTTGCCGATCATGATCAGCGCGGCGAGGAAGGCGTATTCGCCGAAGCCCGCCGCGCCCAGCCGCAGCGCGAGCAGGTAGGTGACAACGATCAGCGAAGCCTGCGCGCCGACGCGGGCGATCAACAACCACAGACTATCGCGGGCGATTCTGGTGAATAGATTCATGTTGGGCGGTAACGCATGGTGAGCATGAAGAAATCGCCCCAGCCGCGCCACGGAGGGAGAGAGGCTAAACGGTCGTCGAGCAGGCAGAGGGTCCGATAGAGACGCGGGTATCGTTTGGCGAAGTTCTTGCTTTCGGCGGTCGGCGTAATGACGGAGAGTCCTTCGATCGAGAGGCAGTCATAATCGTCGCCAAACCAGCGGAGAACTTTTTGCGGCGTGAAGTAATAGACCGTGAAGTACAAACCTTCGAGATGAGCGCGGGCGCCGTTTTTTGAAAAGCGGCGAAACGCCAAACGCGGATGCCCGCGAACTATCTCAGCCATTTCCCACAAACAGACCGGCGGCATGAGCGTCCAAGTCACAAGACCGTTCGGGCGCAAGACCTTCGGCAGTTGGGCGATGATCGGCGCGAGATCGGGGATGCAATTCAAACCGCCAAGGTTGGAAAAGACCGCGTCGAAAGGCGCGCCTTGGATTTGATCCAATTCGGTGAAAGAACATCGTTGCGCCGTTATGTTCGCGCTCAGGTTGAATTTGGCGATCTTGTCTTGCAAGCGTTCCAACATCCCGGGCGCGATATCCGTCGCATGGATTCGATACCCGCGCCGCGCCAACTCGACCGCGTCAGCGCCGGTGCCGCAGTTCAATTCAAGGATCCGCGCGCCTTTCGGTATGAAACGCTCGATATGAGCATAGACCTTGTTCCGCATCCGCGTCTGGTTCGGGTGATCCTCGGCAAAGGCGTCATATTTTTCCGCCGTGCGCGAGAAGGCTTCGGCGATGGTGTTGAATTCGTTGCCCATTATAAAAATCGCCTCAATTGAATTTCACTTCGGATCAATCCAGCAAGGTTGCGCGGCGCCGATGCAATTCCGCGCAATGAAGGCTGTTTCAACACACGGCGCGCGCGAAATTCGTAATGGACGCGTCCATGTAAAATCCGATAAAACTCGGTCGGGAAGGGACCGCGATAGAGCATGGCAAGGTCTTCCGAGTCTGCCCAGTTTTGTTTCTCGCCGAGTTCCAGTTTGACGCGCTCGAAAAATTTCGTGCCGGGCAATGGATAGGAAACCGAAATGCCAATGTCGTCAGGCGCGCACTCGCGCACCATCTTCAACGTTTTTTGCACGTCATCCCACGTTTCGCCCGGGTAGCCGAACTGTAAAAAGAATCCCACTTCGATTCCATTTTCACGCAAGAGCCGCGCGGCGTTGTAAATATCCTCCAACGTGTTGCCCTTGTCCATCGCGTCGAGAATCTTTTGCGAGCCAGACTCGGCGCCGATCCACACGGTTTTGCATCCTGCCTTCGCCAGTGCGGACGCGGTCTTTTCGTTGACCAAGTCCGCGCGCTGTAAACATTTGAACGGGATCACTGCATCGGCTTCTTGCAACAGCGCGGCGAATTTTTCGATCCAATTCGGTTTCAAGCCCAGAATGTCATCGGCGAACCAAATGTGATTCGGCGCGAAATTTTCTTTGATCCATTTCATCTCAGCGACCACGTTCTCAGGCGACCGCGAATTGTAACGCTGACCCCAGATCGGCTTGGCGCACCAGTTGCAGTGATACGGACAGCCGCGCGTCGTGACCATGTTCATCGAAAAATAGCCGTGACGTTTCATCCAAATGTTCCGATATTTTTCGACGTCTATCAAATCCCAAGCGGGAAATGGAAGTTTATCTAAATCGGTTAAATCTGGGCGACGGGTAACTTGTACCGTGTATCTTGAAGCGACGCCAATGATGTTCCCCGCATCTTTCCCCTCAGACAACTGATTCAGCAACTCGATCAACGTCTCCTCCCCTTCGCCGAGGATGCAGTAGTCCGCGCCTTGAGCGAGATACTCTGCGAAATGATCGGTCGCGTCCGCGCCGCAGAGGATGACCACGCATCCGCGCGACTTTGCCATGTGAATCATGTTGAACGCGGCTTCGCGCATCCGCAAGAGGCACATCTTGGAGAGATAGTTGAAGTTGTCTTCGTAGACGACGGCATATTTCGGTTTGTGTTCATCGAGGGATTTCGCCCAATCATCTTCCGACTCGGCGAGCATCGCATCGAACAGCGCGACGTCGTATCCGTGCTGACGCAGCCAACTCGCGGCATACAACGTTCCCAGCGGCGGATAGGGCTGCATCGCTTCCCAGAGTTTGGGGTCGAAGCGCAGGTAGTAGGATTGGCCGAGGAGGATTTGGGTCATGGCAATTCAGGTGACAGTCACCTTGAAGGTGACTGTCACCTCTTTTTCAAGCGCGGAAAGTTTATGCTCAAAAATTTCCCGCGTCCATTTGCGGTGGTGATGGAAGTTTCCCTGGCAGACTTCAGCGGTGAAAACCGTCTCTTCGCCGAAGCCAGGTTGATTGGAGAAGCGCGCGATCTTGCGGGTCATTTCCCATCGTTCGAGTTTGTCGCCGAGGTTGCCGCGCAGGAGAAATTCCGTAAATGGTTGAAATGTAGTAGCGACTTTAGTCGCTTTATATTCACGACTAAAGTCGTGACTACGATTCGGCAACAATTCCCGCGCCCACGCGTTGACCTCCATCACGCGGCGGTACGCGTCCATCCCTGCAATCGGAATCATTTGCGCCAATTCTCGCGCGGAATACAAGTCGTGCAGGGGCCATTCGAGCGCGGATTCGGAGACGATGAGATTTGGGCAGATGGTGTGACCAAACAGACGCGCCAAACGGTTGAGCGCCAAAGCAAAGGCGCGCGCAGTCCAGACGCGTCCCTTCGCGGCGACGAGCATGTAATCGAAATCGGCATTCTTGGAAATATTCAACACGGCGAGGGAACCCGTCAACGCGACCATGCGGATGAACGGAAGCGCGCCGAGGATTCTCCCATAGCGGAGGGCGTGAGGCAATAAGTTTTTCGAGCGCGCGAGGCGCTGTTTGCGAATCTCGACGATCTCCTCGCGCCTTGCCAAAAAGAAATATTCGCCGCGCTTTCCAATTTGCCCATTCAACGAGGTCAATGCAGAAGATAAATCTTCCATCCCTGCGCGCGTTGGAAGATAACGATGCAACTCGTCGAAGCGCAGAGGATGACCGAAGATATCGGAGTAGGCGAGCGCTTCGAGGATGGCGCGTTCGAGGGAGATGGAGGCGGGGGACATAGATAGAGTCGCCTAGGGTGAATCAGCTGTAAGTCCGCGCGGGAAGCGTCTTTGAATCGCCTGAAGAATCGTCAAGCCAGAGTTGAAGAAGAGTCCCGCCGCGAAGATCGCCGCGTACAGCGCGATCAGCCAATTGGAATTTTGAATCGCAAGCCAGACCGTGCCGAGATTGAACAACGCGAGGACAATTTCGAAGAGGACGAGCCAATCTACGCTGACGTAGTATCGCCTCGATTCCCATTTTTGCGCGCGGGCGGTGATGCCGTATTTCGGCGTGCGCTCGAAGGCGCCGCGGCGACCCGCCCACACTTGCCACGCGGCGCGCAACGTGTTGAGCATGAGACCCGCGCCGAGCGCGGCAAGCGCGAGCATGTATGGCAACAATGCGAGCCAGCGTTTGCGTAACGAATTTTGCGCGACCGCCACCAGCGCGATCGGCGCGAGGGCAGTGAAGTTGAAGACGACCGCGATGCCGAATAAACTGATCAAGCCCGGATAGCGTTCGGAGATGGCGACCACGAGCGGATATAAAAACACGCACGCGAACAATAACAGATGAATCAGATAACCAGTGAGATGCAGGCTCGCTTGAATCTTGCGCGCGAGAGTCGCGTCCGATTTCCAGATCTGCGGAATATAACGGACCGCGCAATCGAATCCGCCGTGCGCCCAACGATGCTGCTGACGGCGGAACGCGGTAAAACTGACGGGCAATTCCGACGGCGCTTCCACTTCGCCCGCGTAACGCGCGCGCCAACCGCGCAAATACGCGCGATACGAAAGATCAAGATCCTCGGTGAGCGTCTCGGCTTTCCACCCGCCCGAATCGACGATCGCCGATTTGCGCCACACGCCCGCCGTGCCGTTGAAGTTAAACCACAAACCGAGTTCCGAACGCGCGAGTTGCTCCACGGCAAAATGCGCGTCGAGCGAAAGCGATTGCAAAAACGTGAGCAGTGAATAACCGCCGTTCAAATGTCCCCAGCGCGCTTGCACGAAAGCGATGTCATCCGCGTCGAAATACGGCAGCAATCTTTTTAGAAAATCGGGACGCGGCACAAAGTCCGCGTCGAAGACGGCGATGAAGTCGCCCCGCGCAGTTTGCAAACCGTGAGCCAACGCGCCCGCTTTGAATCCCTGACGGTCTACGCGATGCAGATGATGGATTTGGATTCCGCGCGCGCGGATGCGATCCACGCTTCGCGCGACGAGTGAAACTGTCTCGTCTGTGGAATCGTCCAACACTTGGATTTCGAATCGGCTGGGCGGATAGTCGAGCGCCGCGGCGGATTCGATCAAACGCTCCGCCACGTAGAGTTCATTGTAGATCGGCAGTTGAACCGTGACGAACGGCAGCGCTTCGGTGTTGAGAGGCAACGGCTCGGAGGTCAGCGCGTCGCGTCGCTTCCACGCGTGATAGGACAGGTATAAAAAGTTCAAGCCGTAGATGAACAGCGTCGTGACGACGAGGAAGTAAATTACGGTGACGGGGATGAAGAGGAGGTCGAGGGTGGTCATGATTCGCCCTCACCCGCTTCGACAGGCTCAGCGCGGCGCCCGCTCCCTCTCGCCGCTTCGTCTCCGCTATCGCTCCGCTCAGCGCGATTGGGAGAGGGAGATTCTGCGGTGACGGCAAACAAGCCCCAGGCGAGCCATTGCCAGAGCCTGCCTGGAATGGAGAACCAAGTGTAGTAGTCGAAGAAGCCGACGACGGTGATTGCGAGCAAGAGTCCCATCACGCCGATCGTTTGCGGGTTCGCACGCAGGTCCGCGCGGCGGGAGAATGTAACCCATGGAAGAATTAGCAACAGGAAATAAAAGATCGCGCCGAACATGCCAGTCTCGAGGGCGACGGTTAGAAGCGTGAAATGAGGCGGCTGGTAATTGAAGGTTTCGGGAAGTTGAGCAATTTCATTTTTCAGAGCAAGCGGCGAGGCGGACATGCCGATTCCTGTCAGCGGATGTTTTGAAAAAACGTGGTTGGCGGCTTCGATGAGGAAGATCCGCTCTTTCACTGCGCCACGTTCAGTGCGGACGGCTTCGAACGAATTCGCCGCGTTTAAGCGCGCGCCAAAGTAACTGGCATTCGTAACGACAAACGGCAGAGTTACTAACAACGCGCAGGCGAAAAGCGGAAGCGCCGATTTGAGCGACGCCCAGCCTCGCGACTTCGCATCGAAGAAGATGACGAATCCCGCTCCTGCCAGAAATGCCAGCCAAGCGGAACGTGAGAAGGTCATGACTAGCGCGAGGGCACAAAGAGCAAATAGGATTATTTGAAAAAATGCTATGAAGCGTTGTGGTCTCGATACGCCCTTCGTCTCCGCTCCGCTCCGCTCAGGGCTACTCGACCACCTTATGAATCCTGTTGTATCGGAGGTTAGAGAATCTTTCCGCTCGCTTCGCAGATACAAAGTCAAAAGGACGATCATGCTGAAGGCGAGGCATCCGCCCAAAATGTTGGGATGATCCGAGAGTCCGTAGGCGCGCAAGAAGCGGGTTGCCCCGTCTGAAATGACGCTCACGCCTGACCACGCGGGGTCGAGCAAATATTCGCCCAATGACTGTAATCCCACCGAGCGTTGAAGGATGGATTGTGGAATCGCTACCGCCGCTTGCAACAATCCCTGCAACACCACTGCGAGACCAATGTCAAATAATGAAATCCGCGCGTTCACAATGTAAAGGTAAAACAAGAAGAGCAAGCATAACCGAAGCGCGTGATAAAGGGAGAGCGAGGCGTCCACGCTTGAGACAGCCGAAATCAGGGAAGACGCGGTTAATCCCGCTAGCGGAATCCAGACGAGCGCGGGTCCAAGTCGAAAGGGAGAAGAATCCCGCCGCCGCGAAAATCCCCAGGCGATGAGCGTGATGAGCAATATAACGTCGGGGATGAAAAGTAGAAAGTCGGTGTAATCGCTGTAGAGCGCTTCGGCGGGACGCGACTGCAAGATCGCGCGCAAGCGAACTGGCGCGAGCGCCAACGTTGCGAAAAACGCAAACCGCGCAAGTTGTGTTGTCCAATGGGAGGTGGAGCGCGGGGAGGGTGAATCGATTTTCATAGGCAGTCTGTTGGAAGGGCTTATTATAATTACGAATTGGACACAACATGCCCGAATTAAGCGACTTCACACAAACGGACTACCATGCCGCGTGACATCGTCGTGAACGGACGGTTTCTCGCGCGGCGCGTCACTGGCGTGGAGCGATACGCGCATGAGATCACGAAGATTCTGAAAAGCCGTTGTCGAATCGAAACGACGCGGTTCAACGGAGTCGCAGGTCACGCGTGGGAGCAGTTGATTCTGCCGACGAAGTTGAATCGGGATTCGATTCTGTGGTCGCCAGCCAATTCGGGACCGCTCATTGTTCGCAATCAGGCATTGACGATTCATGACCTGAGCGCGCTCGAACATCCCGAATGGTTCGCTGGAACGTATTCGGCTTGGTATCGTTTGCTTTTGCCGATGTTGGCGCGGCGAGCGCTTGCGATCTTTGTCCCGTCGAATTATGTGAAAGAAAAAGTGACGGCGCGCTTCAGCATGACGAACGTTATCGTCACGCCCAACGGAGTGGACACAAAAATTTTTCATCCAGCCGCGCGGGGAAATGCAATTGAGTTTCCGAAAAAATACATTTTGTTCGTCGGCTCGATCCAGCCGCGCAAAAATTTGGCAGGCTTGATGCGCGCATGGCACGAAGTCAAGGATGAGTTCAACGACACATGGCTGGTTGTCGCGGGCGCGGCGGGAGGCGTCTTCCGTTCCGTAAAATTTTCAAGCGACGAGCGAGTCCGATTTTTGGGTTACGTTCCCGACGAGAGCCTGTCCGCTTTGTATGCCAACGCGGAGTTGTTCGTCCTGCCTTCGTTCGATGAAGGCTTCGGCTTGCCCGCCCTCGAAGCGATGGCGTGCGGGACGCCAGTCGTCGTTTCCAACGGCGGCGCGCTGCCTGAGGTCGCGGGCGAGGCGGGGTTCATCTTCGATTTATCCGCGCTTGATAACCTCTCGCAAGCGATTCAGGAATGTCTGACCAACAAAAATCTCCGCGCGGCGCTCATCGAAAAAGGATCGGCGCGCGCAAAACAATTTTCATGGCAGGCTTCGGCAGAGTTGATCTGGAAAACGCTGAATGAAATCTGACGCCCGCATCGCGTTCGTGTTGGACACATTGCCTTCCATCGGCGGCGGGGAAAAAGTGTTGTTCGCCGCGCTGGAGGCGTATCCGCACGCGGATATTTTCACTCTGATCTACAACAAAAAAATCTTTGTCCACTCGCCGATCGCAAAACGAATCGTCAACACCTCGTGGCTCGACGCGCTTCCATTCGCGCACACGCATCACCGCTTTCTGCTTCCGCTCATGCCAGCCGCCATCGAACGAATCAAATTGCACGACTACGATGCGATCGTCTCATTCAATTACGCGGTGGCGAACGGCGCGAAGAATCACAACGGCGCGCGCCACGTTTCGTACACTCACACGCCCATGCGCTACGCGTGGACGGACGCGCGCTTGACGACGAATCCGCTCTTCGGCTGGATGATGCGCCTCTTCCGCGCGTGGGATAAAAGAGCCGCTTCGCGCGTCCATGCGTTTGCCACAAACTCGGAGACCGTTTCTCGCCGCATCCGCCGCGCCTACGGGCGTGACGCTCGCGTTATCCACCCGCCCGTCGAAACAGATCGGTTTCGTCCCTCCGCGATACGTGAAGATTATTTCATCACAGTCACGCGGCTCGTCCCACACAAAAAAATTGATTTGCTCGTACAAGCCTTCAACCAACTGCGTCTTCCCCTCGTCGTCGTCGGCGGCGGACCCGAACTGCCGCGTTTGAAAAAGATGGCAAATTCAAATATCAAACTGCTTGGGTTTCAATCCGACGAAGCGGTCGCAGAATTGTTGGGCAAGGCGCGCGCGTTCGTCTGCGCGGCGGAGGAGGATTTCGGCATCGCCATCGTCGAGGCGCAGTCGGCGGGGTGTCCCGTCATTGCTTATGGCGCGGGCGGCGCGCGCGAAACCGTGATCGAAAATGAAACGGGTACCTTTTTTGAAAAACAATCAATGGAAAGTTTGAGCGAAGCTGTTCAGCGATTTCAAAAAATCTCAAGCAGTTTTTCAACCGATCGCATTGTCCAAAACGCTCAACGGTTCAACAAGCTGCGCTTCATTCGTGAGTTCAAAGAGTTTGTTGGGTCATTGTGAGCCACTCTCGCTCGGTCGGGGTCTAAGACCCCGACCGAGCAGGGAACCACAGAGCGGGAAACTACAATTGTCCCGACGCGCCCCACTGCTTCAACAATTCTTGATATTGCGGGTCGTCGTAGCGGCTCAACAAAAACGCGGGGGTATAACTCGGCAACTCAGCGCCCGCAATGTGCTTCGCCAATAAATCCGACGCGCCGCACGAGACCATCATGCCAAAGCCGCCGAATCCGCCGTTGATGTATGCGCCCTCCACAGGCAGCGGTCCGATCAGCGGACGATTCTCAGGCGTGCGCGCGTAATAGCCTCCGTCCATGAACGGCTTGGGAATCTGATTCAAATATTTCGACAGCGCGGGGATGACCGTCGCCATGCCGCGCAATGCGACTTCGGGCAACTGCGGGTCAAGCGCGACGGGGAAAACTGGTTCGCCCGCTTCAGCTTTGTGATACACCCACTGCAAGAGAATCATATCGCCTTCGCCCTCGGGTCGTCCGTGCAAACCAGCGGGCAATTCGCTCGCCAACCAACGCGTCTCCTCTTCTTCGGCAAGCGCGGCGCTTTCCTCCTCCGTCCACATCAACTTGACGGGATCATTCCAAATGAACAACCCCATCTTGCGAGGCACGGCATGATACGGATCGTTCAACATCACCTTGAGATGCGGCTCGCACACGATAGGAAGTTCCACGCCGAGCATTTGTCCGACCTGCTTTTGCAACGGTCCCGCCGCGATGACAAAGTTACGCGTGGAGATGACTTCATCGCCGCTATTGCTCGCCACCTTCACCGATTTGATGCGGTTGCCTTTCACTTCCACACTTTCAACTTTTCCCTTCACAAGTTTTACGCCGCGCGCCAACGCCTGCTCGAGCATGTACATGCCGAATTGTTGCGCGACAAACCATCCGCAACGACGCGCGTGAAGCAAGGCAACCGTCCGTTCGGTGAGATGCGGAAAATATTTGCGGATGAGGCTCTGGTCGAGGAACAAGTCCGCGCCGGTGGGCGCGTCGGCGAGACCATGCTCAGTCACGGGAACATATTCAAGGTCGGTTGAAGCGTTGCGGTGAATCCGCAACTCACCCGCGCCGAGGCGTGAAATTTCCTCCGCGCTGGCAAGCATCGTTTCGATATTGTCCGAGTCCGCTGTGGCAAAGATGTAACCGTTGCGATTCATCGGCAGTCGCGCAGGGGCTTCGTGATGCAATTCCTCCATGAGGTCAATACTGCGGTTCATCAGCCGCACCATCGCGTCGCCGGGACCGGGCCACCAGTTGCGATAACACTCGGTGGATTTGTCGCTGGTCATCGTTAGCGGAGGCAGCGAATCAACGATGACGATGTCGTTCAGTCCGCGCTTCACCGCGAGGTGATACGCGGCGGAGACCCCCGCAATCCCCGCGCCGCAGACGACGATGTCGGCATTCATGGGCGGGATTATATCGTTTTGGCGTTGTCATTGAAAGCCTCGGCAAACGCACGCGCGCAGTTTGCTCAAGCGCTGAAAATGCGTTCTTTCAGTACACGGATTAGACGGACGTTTCCGTAGGCTTACGGAAAAAAACCGTGTTGTCCGCGTAATCCGTGTACAAGCAGGGAAGTTTGTCGAGCGCTCTTGAGAAACCATTGATGTGTGCGCGGCTTGTTCAACCTCGGAAATTCTCAAGCCTCGAAATAGCGTACAATACAGCCAAGGAGCATGGAATGCAACCCAGTAAAAAAATCCAAGATCAGATCCTTGCCTTTCAGCGCACAGAGATCACCGAATATCACATCTACTCGAGGCTGGCAAAAACGATCCAAGCCGCGAACAACGCGGCAGTCCTTGAAAAAATCGCGCAGGACGAACTGCGGCATTACAACGAGTGGAAGCGCCATAGCGGACAGGATGCGCAACCGCAATGGCTACAGGTCTGGTGGTATTACTTGATCAGCCGCGTGTTTGGATATACCTTCGGCATCAAACTCATGGAGCTTGGCGAAGAGAAAGCGCAAAAAAATTACGCCGCGGTGGCGGCGGTCATTCCCGAAGCCTCCAGAATCCAACAGGAAGAAGACGAACACGAAGAACAATTGATCGCCATGCTGAACGAGGAACGACTCGAATATGCCGGCTCGATCGTGCTGGGGCTGAACGACGCGCTCGTGGAACTCACCGGCGCGCTCGCGGGACTGACGCTGGCGTTGCAAAACGTGAAATTAATCGCGCTTTCGGGTTTGATCACCGGCATCGCCGCGGCGCTGTCTATGGCGGCGAGCGAGTATCTGTCCACGCGCTCGGAAAACACAACGAAGAATCCCGCCCGCGCCGCGCTCTACACCGGCGTCGCGTACATTGGCACGGTCTTTCTGCTCATCCTACCGTATCTGTTGTTCGAGAACTATTTCTTCGACCTGGTCTGGTCGTTGACCACCGCCGTGATCATCATCGCCGCGTTCAACTATTACATCTCGGTGGCGAAAGGCGAATCGTTCCGCGAGCGGTTTTTGGAAATGGCTGGGTTGAGTCTCGGCGTGGCTTTGTTTTCATTCGTGATCGGCTATTTCATTCGGATGTGGTTGGGGATTGATGTATAAACGACTAAAGTCGTTACTACGATGAGCCTATGAAAATCCTCACCATAGACATCGGCACAGGCACGCAGGATATTTTCCTCTACGATTCGAATCTCGACCTGGAGAACGGATTCAAACTCGTCCTGCCTTCGCCGACCATGATGATTCATCGCCGCCTCAAACAAACGCTTCATTCGCGGACCCCGATCCTGCTCGCAGGCCATCAAATGGGTGGCGGACCTTCGTCTTGGGCAATCGAGGAATACGCGCGGGCGGGCATCCCCGTTTATATGACTCCAGGCGCGGCGACGACGATCAACGACGAGTTGGAGAAGGTGGAGGCGCTGGGAATTCGAATCGTCTCGGACGAGGAGGCGGACAAGTTACAGGTTACGAGATACGAGTTGAGGGATTTTGACTTCGAGTTAATTTCAAAGACATTCAAAGATTATGGCGTTTCATTGGATGATCTGTCCGCAATTGCGGTGGCGGTGTTTGATCACGGCAATGCGCCTGCGGGAGTTTCGGATCGGCAATTCAGGTTCGATTATCTGGATGAACGAATCAAAGCAAAGAATTCGCTTGCCGCTTTCGCCTATCTTTCAAACGATATTCCAAAAATCATGACGCGCTTGAAGTCCGTTGCGGATTCGGCGGGCGGACTGCCCTGTCCGCTGGTGGTGATGGATACCGCGCCTGCGGCGGTGTTGGGAGCGAACTTCGATCCCCAGGTGGCTGTCCGAAAACAGAAGATTATCTGCAACGTGGGCAACTTCCATACGCTGGCGTTTCGTCTGGGCGAAAAGGGTATCGAGGGAGTCTTCGAGCATCACACGGGCGAGATCAATCTCCCGAAACTTGAATCGTTGATCCGCAAGTTGGCGGATGGTTCGCTGAAACACGAAGATGTTTTCGACGATATGGGTCACGGCGCGTTAATGTATAGCGATGAGGTTTTTGAATTTGGGAAGGATGAGTTCGATGTAGTGGTGACGGGACCGAGGCGGAGTATGTTTTCGCTCACTCCTGCCCTCTCCCAAAGGGAGAGGGGAGTTTTGCGGCCGTATTTCGCCGTCCCATTTGGGGATATGATGATCGCGGGGTGTTTCGGTCTGTTGGCGGCGACGGGGGAGATTCTGCCGGGGTTGGGCGAGGCAGTTCAAAGGTCGTTGCGAAGCGAGGGCGGACGCGGAGTCGCGCCGTGGGATAATCCGTCATAAAGGAGTCGAGGATGAATCAATTCCTGCACTTGGTTACGTTGGGCGTGAGGGATTTCAAGAAATCGTACGAGTTCTACACACAGACGCTTGGGTGGAAACCGTCAGGCGCCAGCCAGGACGATGTGGCGTTCTTTCAAACCAGCGGCGTGGTGTTCGCGATCTATCCGCGCGAGAAACTGGCAGAGGATGCGCTGGTTGAATCGGAAGGGTCGGGCTTTGCAGGCTTTACGTTGGCGCACAACGCGCGCAGTGAAGCGGAAGTGGATGAGATCATCGCCGATTTGAAATCGAAAGGCGTGAAGATCGTGAAGGAACCGCAGAAAGTTTTTTGGGGCGGATACAGTTCGTACTTTGCCGACCTCGACGGCTATCTTTGGGAAGTGGCGTTCAACCCGTTCTTTCCGTTCGATAAGAATGGGAATTTGAAATTGGAATAATTTTCTACATTCTTTCCATTGCCACGAGAATGCACTGACTTTCAAAGTTATGACTCTGCCGAGGCACCCTTAAGAACCCTGCCGGTAACGCGGGTGTATAATAATTTAGATTTCAGTTGAACCAACAAAGGAGAGCGCCATGACTCAGAGAAGTTTGCAGATCACCGTAATTCTTGCCCTTCTGGTTACCTCGTTCGCCTCGGCGGGCGGCGCGCAGGCGTGGACGCAATGCCCCGCGTACATCACGGTGCAATGGGGCGACACGCTCGGCGGCATCGCCTTGATGTGCGACACCACCGTAGACGCCATCCGCGCGGCAAACCCCGGGCTGGGATGGTGGCTCTACGCGGGACAGGTCATCAACCTCCCAACTGGATACACCCCAGCGCCGCCGACGTACGGCGGGACCTATACCGTACAATGGGGCGACACCCTCGGCAAGATCGCCGCGCGGGCGGGGACCAGCGTCTATGCGATTCTCGCGGTCAACCCGCAGATCACGAACGCGAGTTTCATCTACGCCGGTCAAGTCATTTATCTGCCGTCAGGCGTCGTTGTCCCGCCGCCGAGTTACCCAACCCCGCCACCCTCGTACCCCACCCCGCGGCCATCCGGTGAATTTTTCTCGCTCGTGAAGATCACCTATGCAGGCGGTTTGTACATTCGCAACGCGCCCGGCGGGACGAAGATCCTTTCCTCCGCGATGCAAGGCACATACTGGTATTACAACACCGGCAACATCCGCAGGCTATCAGACGGCTCGATCTGGGTCGAGGTTAAACTCGGCGAGCAGATTGACGGCGTGTGGCGAGGCTGGATGCTGGTGAAGGATTACCTCGGAAAATATTTCACCTCGCCGAGGATCGAGTGACGAGTACAAAAACAATCTAAAACCAAGATTGCCCCGGCTTATAATCGGGGCAATCTTTTTGATGGAGAAATATTATGTCCGCTCCCCTGCCCCGCGCGAAAGTGAAGAAGGACCAGGCTTGGAATGCCGAGAGCGTGTTCGCCTCGCCGAGTCAATTCGATGAGGAGGTGAAGAAGATTCTCGATGCTTTGCCTTCGATTCAAAAGTACAAGGGACATCTCGGCGATAGCGTGGACACATTCCTCGAAGCGCTGAACGCCATGGACGCGCTCGAACAGCGTTCGATGAAAGTCCGTGTGTATGCGACCATGTCGAGTTCAGTGGATGCGAACGATCAGCAAGGCGCGGCGATGAATGGGAAGGCGATGTCCATGCTGGCTGAGGTGGGCGCGGCGGCGTCCTACGTGGAACCAGAACTCCTGTCGGTGGGTGAAGCGAAGTTGCGAGGGTGGGTCGAATCCGATGGGCGGATGAAAGTCTACGAGCGCTTCATCGCCGACCTCTTCCGCAAACAGGCGCACGTCCGCAGCGCCGAAGTGGAGGAGTTGCTCGGCATGTTGCGCGATCCCTTCGGCACGGTGCGGAACACGGCGAGTCAATTAGCGAATGCCGATTTTAAATTCAAGCCCGCGAAAAATAGCAAAGGCAAAAAAGTGGTATTGACGCAGAGCGCGTTCGATGCGATTCTGAACACGTCCGATCGCAAAGCGCGGCAAACGGCTTGGGAAAATTACAACGACAAATATCTCGAATACAAAAACACGCTGGCGGGCAACCTCACCGCTTCGATCAAAGCCAACGTGTTCAACATGAAAGCGCGCAAATTCAATTCGTCGCTCGAAGCCACGCTCTTCAACGGCGACGTGCCCGTTGAGATGTTCCATAATTTGCTGAACATCTTCAAGAAGAATCTGCCGCTGTGGCACAAATATTGGCGCATCCGCCGCAAGGCATTGGGCGTGAAGACGCTTCATCCGTACGATGTGTGGGCGCCGCTCACGACGAAGACTCACAAAGTCCCGTTTGAAAAAGTGGTGGATTGGATCTGCGAGGGACTCGCGCCAATGGGAGAGGAGTACGTACGCGTCATGCGCAGGGGATGCCTGCATGACCAATGGGTAGATTGGTCGCCCAACGCGGGGAAGCGGCAGGGCGCGTTCTCGACGCGCGTCCCCAGCGATACGCATCCGTTCATCATGATGAGTTACACCGACGACGTCGGCAGTATGAGCACGCTCGCGCATGAGCTCGGCCACTCGATGCACGCGTATTACGCCAGCCGCGCGCAACCGATGATCTATTACACATATCCTTCGATCATCTCGGAGACCGCCTCCAATTTCAATCAGGCAATGACGCGCGCCCATTTGCTCAAGACCAACACGAATAAATATTTCCAGACCGCCCTGCTCGAAGAAGCGATGGACAACTTCCACCGTTACTTCTTCATCATGCCCACCTTGGCGCGCTTCGAATTGGAAACGCATCAACGCGTGGAAAAAGGTCAGCCGCTCACCGCCGACGCGATGATCGAACTGATGGCGGACCTATTCAGCGAAGGCTACGGCGGAGAAATGAATCTGGACCGTCAACGCGTGGGCATTACGTGGGGTACGTTCACCACGCATCTGTACATTGACTACTACTCGTTCCAATACGCCATCGGCATCTCCGCCGCGAACGCCATCGCCAAACGGATTCTCGACGGCATCCCTAATGCCGCGCAGGATCACATCAATTTCCTCAAGGCGGGTTCGTCCAAGTCGCCGATGGACGTGTACCGCGTCGCGGGAATTGACATGACAACTACCCAGCCCATCGAAGACGCGTTCGCCGTTTTGGAGGAATACGTGGATCGGCTGGGGGTGTTGACGAGTCGCTAAATCAATCACACCGTTACCAAATGTAGATACAGGAGATTCACCATGCTTGAAGAAAATAAACCCGATGAGAATGAAATTGTTCCCGTTCCGCAAGAGACCGAGAGCGCGTCGCAACCTGAAAATCCGCCAGATGCCGATGCAGAAAAAAAGCCGAAACAATCAGTCGGCAAAGTGATGAGGAATTTTATCCTTGCCCTGTTTCGGCTGATTCTGATCGCGGCGGTGATCGCCGGGTGCGGCGCATTGGTCTACTTTGGGGCGCCGTTTGTCTATGAAAAGTTGGTTCGCCCGGTGGAGGAGAATACCTCCCAAATGAACGACATCACGTTCAAGCAGAATCAAAGCGAGATTCAGATCGCCGACCTGCAGCTTCGTGTTTCCACGCTGGAGGCTGGACAAGCAAATCAAGGCAGTTCGCTGACCGAGATCGATTCGCGCGTCGGAACACTGGAAAGCGCGGACACGGAACGAAATGAAACGCTCGCCGAACTCACCTATCAATCCGATCTGCTGAAGGCGATGGAACTCCTTTCGCGCGCCAGATTGTTTTTATATCAAAGCAATTTCGGGCTGGCGCGTTCCGATGTGCAAGCCGCGCGCGACGCGCTGGCGAAACTCCAAGCCACCGCGCCTGAATCAAAACAAGCCGACTTAACCGAAGCGCTCTTCCGACTCGACCTTTCCATCAAGAACCTGCCCGATTTCCCTGTCGCCGCAAGCGACGACTTGAATATCGCCTGGCAGGTTTTGATGGATGGGTACCCGGTCGCATCCACTGCAACGCCCACGTTTGTGCCGACGGTCAGCGTCTCGGAAACTGCTACGCCTGTTGTCGAAAGTACAGCGACTCCAACGCCAACGCCTTAGCAAGAACGATGGCGGATGTTATTAGCCATTGCGTTGAATGAAGACAGGCTGAGGACTCTAGAATCCTCAGCCTGTTTGATTCTCGCGTGCAACGTTTGGTTTTGTTTGCAAAGTGAACTTTGCAGTGAACGAAGGATGGTTTACCTTCACAAAGTGAACTTTGCGGTACGTGATTATACTTAATTTTCAACTTTCGGTTTAATGTCGGGTTTCTGTTTTTCAGATTGCTCTGGCTTGATGGGGTTCTTGATCTTCGGCAGGGTGTCAAAATCTGGCAGGATCACATCCACATCACGGATGGCGCGGACGAGGTAGCCGGAGAGGCCGATCAGCGTGCCGGCGATGCCGCACAGGAAGATCATCAACCCGAAGCCCGAACCGGGTCCCGTGCCGACGATCCAGCCGAAGTAGCGGACGAGTTGACCGCCCTCTGCCATTGCCGGCTCGAAGATGCCTTCGCCGAGAAACCCAGCCACAAGGGGCGTGAGAGGAATCATTGCTTGAGCCAAAAAGTCACTGGCGGCAAAGACGCGTCCTTGTACGTCGGGGGGAATCTTCGTCTGGAGGAATGAATCCAGCGAAACGTTGACGACCGGCTCGAAAGCCGCATCCACCACGGCGGCGATGATCCAGAAGATCAGCAGTTGACCGATGCCCAGCAAGGTCAGGCCGAAGAGGCTGGAGAGAATCCACCCGAGCAGGATGGCGCGAACCGGGCGCCGGATGCCGCCCACCACTGTCAGAAAAATTCCCACAACCAGCGCGGCGAACGCCGCCGCAGATTGGGCTGTGCCGGCATTACTGGGGTCGCCGCCCGTGCGCAGGGAAACCATCGTAAACAACGAAGTGACCGAAAGCGCCACACCGGAGAAAAAATTACCAAAGAAAAAGATGAGTTGCACGCCAAGCAAGCCGGGGCGTTTGAGGATGTAGCGCACGCCATACATCGCTTCTTTGAAAAATTCACCGTGCGCCTGTTCCCCCTCCTGCGTGTGAGGCGTCAGCGGAACGTCCACGATCAGCAGGGCCGCGATCGAGACCGCGTAGGACAGCAAGTTGAGCGCCAGAATGCCGCTAAGACCCACACCGCGAAAAAGCAAGACCGCCAACACGGGACCGATAATGCCCGGCGCGCTATCCAGCAAGGCGATGAAGCCATTGGCACGCACGAAGTTCTTTTTGGAGACCATCGTAGTGATGGCGGCGGAGTAGGACGGCGATTGAAAGGCATAGCCCACCCCCTGAAAGATTGCCGCCAGATACAAATGCCAGAGGGCAAGCGCGTCTGCCCGCTCTAGAATCAACAGCATCAGCGCCGCGGCGAGCGAGAGGATGTCGTAAACCAGCATCATCGCCTTGCGCGGGTAGCGATCCACGAAGACGCCGGCAAACAGGATCATCAGCAGGTAGGAGCCGAAGTATAGCGATTCCCACGAACCGAGCGCGTTGCCGCTCGATTGGGTGCGGCCTAAAATCCACGCGGGGAGCGCGAAGAAAGCGATGCTCGAGGCGGTCCCCGAAACCATTTGTCCCAACCAGATGATGAAGAGCCCTTGCAAGCCCCGCGGGCGGCTTATAGAAATGACCGAATTCATATTGAGTTAGGGAGAATAACACAGGCTAAAAAAGAAGACAACCCTTGTGGGGTTGTCTTCCTGGAGGAGGATGGTTCTAACAAAATAGGTTCTCAGAGCATCATTCTTTTGTACACGGATTTCACGGAACGCACGGAAAAGAGCAGATTTTTGAAAAGGTTTTTCCGTGAAAATCAGTGTAATCCGTGTTGTCCGTGTCCAAATAAGAGGTTAAGAAACAGTTTCTAGGATGCCGAAGTGTATCAAAGTCTTTTTCAATTGAGAAATCACCCATCGGTTTTATGAATATTTTCCGTCATTGCGAGCCCGAAGGGCGAAGCAATCTCCAACACAACCACGGAGATTGCTTCGTCGGGCTTCGCCCTTCTCGCAATGACGTGATTATTCGAACACTTCCCCAAACGCTTTTACAATTTCTTCCTTTACCCGCGCCATCGAGGGCGGATCGGAAAATAAATCAGCCAGCGAAACGATTGGCTCGTCCTGCAAGCCGCAAGCGATGATGCCGTCCCAATATTCCATGTCGGGATTCACGTTCAACGCGAAGCCATGCCGCGACACGCCGCGCGCGTCCACTTTGACGCCGATCGCCGCGATCTTGGCGGGTTTCTTCCGTTCCTCCGGCGAACAGCGCGGACAGCGTGAATGCACGTCGGCTTGAATCCACACGCCTGTGAGTCCGGGGCGTTGTCCCGCCGCGAGACCAAGGTTCGCAAGCGCGGTGACGATCACTTTTTCGAGGTTGCGGACGTAGCCGACGTAGTCGGCTTGAGGGATGCGGGTTTCCCCCTCACCCCCAGCCCCTCTCCCGCTGGGAGAGGGGTAGGGGTGAGGGACTCCCCTCTCCCAGCGGGAGAGGGGAATCAGTGGAATTAACGGATACCCCACCAACTGACCGGGTCCGTGATAGGTCACGTCGCCGCCGCGATCCACCCAGTGGATGGCGATTCCTTTTTCTTTCAGTTGCGCTTCGCCCCACAGTAAATTTTCCTGTTTGCCGCGCCGACCGAAGGTGTAGACGTGCGGATGTTCGAGCAGGAGCAGCGTCGGCGCGCGCTTGCCTTCCGCGATTTCCGCCGCGTATTGATCCTGCAATTTCCACGCGGTTTCGTATTCGATCAAGCCGAGATCAAGAACGTCAATGTGCATTCTTCATCTCTTTTTATTCGACGGATTCCATTTTTCGAAATTTCCCAACCCATCGTACGCCGCGTATTTATACGTATCCGCCAGCGTGGGATAGTTATAGACCGCGTCGATGAAAACGTCTATCGAGCCACTTGCCATCATCACGTGGGATGCGATATGGATCAGTTCCGACGCTTGTTCGCCGATGATGTGTGCGCCGAGCAATTTCTTATCCGCAGTGGCAAAGACCAGTTTGATCATGCCGCTCATATCGCCGATGATCTGTCCGCGCGCGTTGTGTTCGTAGTAGGCGCGTCCGATAAGACACGCAATATTATTAGCCTTACATTCGTCCTCGGTGAGACCCACCGACGACATTTCGGGAATCGTGTACACCGCCAGCGGCAAGATGGACGACATGTGCTCCTTGTATGCCAAATCGAAGGCGTGCACCATCGCCACGCGCGCCTGTTCCATCGAAGTGGATGCCAGCGCGGGGAAACCAATCACGTCGCCTGCGGCATAGATGTTCGGCACGCTCGTTTGATATTTTTCGTTGACGATCACGAGTCCGCGATTCCCGAGCGTGACGCCGATTTGCTCAAGCCCCAATCCTTGCACGTTGCTTTGCCTGCCGGCGGAGATCAACGCCACATCAAATTCCATCTCGCCCGCTTGCTCCAACGTCAAATGGACATGATGTTCGTGGCGCGAGATTTCGGTCATCTTTTCGCCGAGCGCAAAATGCAAACCGATCAGGGACAATTGATAGCGCAATCGTTCGATGATCTCCGAGTCGATGAAAGGCAGGATGCGTTCCTTCGATTCGATCAAGGTCACGTCCACGCCGAGCGCGACAAAGATCGAAGCGTATTCGGAGCCGATCACGCCGCCGCCGACGACCGCCATCGTTTTGGGGATACGGTTCATCCGCAGGATCGTGTCCGAGTCGAAGATCAGGTCGCCATCGAAGGGGATCTCCGGCGGATGGTGTGGAGAAGAACCGGTCGCGATCAGGATGAAATCAGCCGCGAGAGTCGTTTCGCCCTTTGGAGATTCGACGCGTACCGTGTGGGCATCTACCAACGAGGCATTCCCGTGAATCAAGTCAATGTTGTGGCGTTGCAGATTCCGCTCGATGATGTGGCGCTCTTTGTTCACCACCATGTGCTCGCGGTGCATAAAGTCTTTGACCGAGAGATTCTCTTTCAGCGAATAATCTATGCCATACAAACCGCGTTGGCGGATTCCCGAAAAATACAACGCGGCTTCGCGCAAAGTCTTCGATGGAACGGTGCCGGTGTTAATCCCCGCGCCGCCCACATGTTCGGCGCGCTCGATGATCGCCACGCGTTTACCGAAATAGGCGGCTTGCGCCGCGCCCTTCTCCCCTGCAGGTCCTGAACCGATGACGATCAAATCGTAGTGTTCCATGGTCATTGTGTTTTGCCGAATATCCTGCGATACAAATCCGACTCGAGCGCCCCGTTCGGGTCGCAACGCTTTTTGAGTTTTTTGAATTTGGCGATTGCCGCGTCGCCCAAGAACCTGCGCGCGGATTCGGCGGTCGTCTCGCTGTTCTTGGCGAAATAGAACCGCCCGCCCGCGTCGAGGGCGATGCGATCGAACTCCTGTAACATCGCGCTCAACCGTCTGCGATTCGAATCGGTCACTTTGAAATCCAACGCGAGCGAAAAGCCGTCCACGCTGTGGGTTAGTAGGAATTTATCCGGGCGGTGACGCTTCGTCACTCCCAAATACGACGGCAGTCCGCGGCGTTGTGAAAGTTGCAGGAGTTCACGCCATGCATCCTCCGCCGTCTCTTTGGGCAAAAACGACTGATATTGAATCAGCCCGCCCCGTCCGAACGAACGTTCCCATTCCGGCGCGTAATCGAGCAGGAAATGAAACGCGGCGTGAGATTGTCGGAATGTGTGATGCCGCAACGACAAAGCATATCTTCCCATGTTCACGAATCTCATGCCGAAATTATTCATCATCGGGTTCATGAAATAATGCAACTTCGATTTTGATAAAACTCCAAAGAAACGGTCGGGCAGATGTTGGAACGGGAGCCGCATCGTCTTCTCCGGGTTTGGGTCTTCGCCCTCGTTCAACTGCCGCGCGCCGTGGATCTGTCCGCGCCCCAAATTTTTTCTGCCTGCAAACGCGTCCAACCAACCGACAATGTAATCGTGAGTCGGCGCGTGTTCGCGCAAATCGTTCAAATGGTCGCGCAAGTTCGTCACGTGCCAGGCGTCCACCGAGATCAGTCCCGAATAGATGCGCTTCATCTTCAACGTGATCGAAGTAAAAACGCCCAGCATCCCAAGCCCGCTGATCATCGCATAAAACAGATCCGCATTTTTTTTCGGAGTGCAAGTCACCAGTGCGCCTGTGGGCAGCATCGCCGTAAATTCGACGACATGCTCGCCGATCGGACCAACCTGAAAATTATTTTTGCCGTGAATGTTTGCCCCGAGACATCCGCCCAGAGTTGTTTTCATCGTGCCGGAGACAACGGGAGGCCACCAGCCATCCGGTTCGACGCGTTGCCACAACTGCTCGAGCGTGACGCCGGACTCGCATCGTATCACGCCGGAGGCTGGGTCCCACTCTTCGATCTGGTTCATCCCCTGCATGTCCAACACGATGCCGCCGCCGTTGAGCGAGGCGTCGTTGTAACTGATGCCCGTGCCGCGCGCGGCGACCGTCAGCCCGAGTTTCTTCGCGAGTTGAAAGGCATCGTAAATATCTTCAGTCCGTTTGATCGCGATGCGATAGGAAGGCGCTCTAAGCGAGTGACCGAAATTTTCAAGTTGTGAGAAAGTGGTATTTAGGTTGAAAGACATGGCTGAAAGAGAATTGGAGGATTGGAGAATTCTCCAATTCTCAAATCCTCAGCGTTTTAGAAGGATAACTTTCTAAAAACGAACGACGGCGTGTGTTGAATCGCCAGCATGATCCAGCGCCAGATGGGCGCGGTGTAAATGACTTGTTTGCGTTTCTTCATGGCTTTCACGATGTGGTTCGCGGCAACGTCTGGCTCGATCGCAAACGGCGTCGGACCCGCCGCGGCTTTGAGCATTTCGGTTTTCATAAAGCCCGGCTTCACCGTCAACACGTTCACGCCGTGACGGGTGAGCCGGTTCCGCAACGCTTCGAGATACGTCGTCAACCCGGCTTTGGAGGTGTTGTAACCGGGATTGCCCACGCGTCCGCGGTCGCCAGCAACAGATGAAATGCCGACGATCTGTCCCGCTTTGGCGGACTGGAACATTTCCGCGATCGGAGTCAACCATGCCATTGCGCCGATCAAATTGACTTCGATCATTTGTTTATCATTTTCGAAGTTGTATTTATCCAATCCGCCGGGCGGAAGGTTGACGCTGGCAACATAAATGACTAAATCAAGTCCGCCGAGATCCGCGACGATTTTACGCAACAAGGCTGGAACCGCATCATAGTCGCTCACGTTATGGGCGTATGCCCAAGCCTGCCCGTCTTGCGAGTTAATCTCCTGGCAGAGCGCGTTCAGTTTATCGGCGCGGCGGGCGATCAACGCAAGCGAAAAACCTTCCGCTGAAAGTTGACGCGCGAGCGCGGCGCCGAGTCCATCCGAGGCGCCGAGGACGATTCCTCGTCGGCGTGGATTCAGCGGAGTAGGAGAGGCAGGTATGGGTGAGTCAGACACGTTTCCTCCAGATGTGGGGGGCGCTCCCATTGTAGCATATCGAAACCGGGCAGGCTGTAACGGGCATGTAATCCACCTGGCCAGCCGCACGATTATAATGAACGCCAGCGAGTAGGAAGAATGAGCCAGCCGGATCGAACACAAGTTATGGTCTAATGGCGAACCAATCGAAGTGAAGTATGGGCGAAATACAGAAATCCAAACTCGATGAAACACGCAGGGCGCTGATTGAATTGGGCATCCATCCGGTCGAAATCGAGAATCATCTCAAAGTCCTTGATATTCTATTGTCTGCATCCGAAAAGCACAAAGAACTAACGCCTGCGCAACTGGCGCGGCAATTGATCGAAAACCGCGCCCTACTCGCCCTGCTTAAACAACAGACCGAGGAACTGGAGGCGCTCAAGAAACTGAGCATCAACCTGACCGCCAGCCTCGACCTGCCTGAAGTGCTGGACGCAGTCGTCAGCGAAGCCTTGCGCTTGATCAACAACGCGCGCGATATCAACATCTTCCTGTATAAAAATAATCGACTCTCTTTCGGCGCGGCGCTCGGCTCCGATGGGGTGAACAATAAACCCTGGTCCAAACCGCGCTCGAACGGGCTCACCTACTCGGTGGCGCGCAGCGGCAAAACCATCATCATCGAGGATATGCGGGCGCATCCATTCTATGCAAATACGCCTCCCGATTGGGCTGGCTCCATCATCGGCATTCCACTTAAATTCGGCGAGAACGTTGTGGGAGTGATGAATCTTGCACGCCTGATCACGGGCGGATTCTCCCCCTCGGAGTTGCGGCTATTGGGGTTGCTATCGGATCAAGCTGCGGTGGCGATCTCGAACGCCAGCCTGCACCAACTGATCAGCCGCCAAGCCTACAGCGACACGTTGACCGGCTTGCCCAACCGCCGCGCGCTCGATGAACGGCTGGAACACGAGGTGGTCTCGGCGCGGCGGAACGGCTATTCGTTCGCGGTCATAATGATGGACCTCGACGGCTTTAAAGCGGTCAACGACACCTACGGTCACACCGTCGGCGACGACGTCCTGCGGCTGGCCTTCAACCAACTGGCGCGCGGCGTACGTAACACCGATTTTCTGGCGCGCTACGGCGGCGATGAATTAACATTGATCCTAACGCAAGCCGATCTCGCCGCGGCGAGGATCGTCGCGCAAAAGATCGTCGAGGGGATGCAGAACATCAAATATAAACTACCCGATAACAGCGCTCTCAAACTGGGGATCTCCGGCGGCATCGCGCTGTATCCCCTGCACGCCAAGTTAGGTCCCGATCTGTTGCGCGCCGCAGACGCCGCACTGTACGAAGCCAAGAAACACCAAAGAGGGTCGTTCCGCATCGCACGCGAAATTACCGCTCCCTTATCCACGCACAGAGTCGGAGGCGAATGAGCCTCCGATTTGTTTTACGGCGGTTATAATCGAAGCAAAAACGTGACAGTCACTTTAAAAAAAGTGACTGTCACGACTCTACGGAGGAATCCTTCATGCCATCCAAAATCAAAATCATCCTCAACCCCATGGCGGATATGGGCAACGCCTGGCGCGTGGCGCGCGACCTGCGCTCCATCACCGAACAGCACGGCAACGTTTCGTGGAGCGGAACAGTTTACCCGGGTCACGCCATCGAGTTGGCTAAGCAGGCAGGCGAGGAAGGATATGACCGCATCATTGCCATGGGCGGCGACGGCACCGTCCATGAAACGATCAACGGCATCATGCAAGTCCATGAAAACAAACGCCCAATTCTCGGAGTCGTCCCCGTCGGCTCGGGCAACGACTTCGCGCACGGCATCGGCGCGACGAAAAAATCGGACCAAGCCTTGCGCCGCGCCCTCGACGGCGAAGCCTCTACCGTAGACCTCGGCTTGATGACCGACGGCAACGGGCGCAAAGAATATTTCGACAACACGCTCGGCATCGGCTTCGGCGCGACAGTCACCATCCGTTCGCATCGCCTCCCCCTCCTGCGCGGCTTCCTCATGTATCTCACGTCGGTTGTGCAAACCATCATCATTGACCACAACCCGATCAAAATGCAAATTGAAACCGACGCCGAAAAATGGGAACAAAAAGTCATCTACCTCGTGCTGTGCAACGGACCGCGCGAAGGCGGCGGCTTCCTCATCGCGCCCGATGCAAAAATTGACGATGGCATCCTCAATTACGCGATGATCACCGACGTGAGCCGCGCCATGATGTTCCGCATCCTGCCCGAAGTGATGAAAGGCACGCACGGTCGCTTCAAAGAAGTCAAAATGGGCGCTTGCAAAAAATTCTCACTCACCGCCGACCGCCCGCTGTACATCCACACCGACGGCGAAATTTTTTCAGGTCCAGGCACAGACGTTCGCAAAGTCAACTTTGAAATTTTGCCGAACGCGTTGAAGGTTGTCAGGGGGTAGACAGGTACACAAGTAGACACGTAAACAAATGGGCGCTTTACCTGTTTACGTGTTTACCTGTCTACTTGTATACTTACCCCATGCCCGACCTCACCCACTCCCTCCTCAAACAAGATCTCGGACACCTCCGCATCATTGCGGATTTTTGGGGACTCGAACTGGACTCTACGGATGCCGACTCCGCGCGGGATGAACTAACCGCTTCTCTCCTCGACGTCAACCTGCTCGCCGAACTTTTAGATTCTCTCCCCCCCAAAGCGGACTCGGCTCTCGCCGCCCTCCGCGCCTCCAACGGACGCATCCCCTGGGCGACCTTCACGCGTCAATTCGGCGACATCCGCGAAATGGGCGCGGGCAAACGCGACCGAGAGAAGCCGCATCTCAATCCGATTTCAACCTCGGAGATTCTGTTCTATCGCGGTTTATTGGCGCGGGCATTCTTCGATACGGATAAAGGCTCGCAAGAATTCGCATACATCCCTGATGATATTTTCATGCTTTTGAATCGCAAAGAAAAGAAAGAGGAAAGAGGAAAGATGGGCGAGCCGTTGGCTCGCCCCGCCTCTCCCGCCGAAAAGGGAAAAGAGATTCTCGCGGACGATTCCATCCTCGACGATGCCACGACAATGCTTGCCGCGTTGCGAATGAGTAGGTCAAATTGGCAATTTGACCAACGACTTGTTGCATTGCTTTCCTCTGCAAACTTGATCGAGACTAACACAATCCAAACCGAAGCCGTCAAAAATTTTCTCGAAGCCTCCCGCGCCGACGCGTTGACAATGCTCCACGCCGCATGGATGGAAAGCGACACATTCAACGAACTCAAACTCATGCCGAGCCTCGTCTGCGAGGGCGAATGGACGAACCAACCGCAAGAGACGCGTGAATTTTTGTTTAACCTGCTCGACGCCATCCCCGAAGGCAAGTGGTGGAGCCTCAACGCCTTCGTCCGCGACATCAAAACAAAATACGCCGACTTTCAACGCCCCGCAGGAGATTACGACTCGTGGTTCATCAAACGCGCCGCCGATGGGCATTATCTGCGCGGATTTGATTCATGGAACGAAGTAGATGGCGCGTTGATTCGATTCTTCATAACTATCTTGCACTGGCTGGGACAGGTAGATTTGTCGTTTGCGGAGGGAGCGGAAGAGGCGACGGCTTTTCGAATTAAGTCATTCGAGAGCAAGAAAGTGGAAAGTGGGAAAGTGGCGGCTTCATCAAACGGTAAGATCAGCATCGAGCGAACTGCTCCACGCGTCGTTCGGTATCAATTTGCGAGGTTTTGTGAGTGGGAAGACGTTGGTCGAGTAGCGGAGCGTATCGAGACCAAAGGTGATAAATATAAATACCAAATCACCGCGCAATCGTTGAAGCACGCGAAGGAACAGGGATTGAAAGCCGAGCAACTGCTTTCGCTGTTGGTCAAGCACACGGACGGCAAAGTCCCGCCGCCGCTGGTGAAAGCGCTGAAGCGTTGGGAAGCCAAAGGCACGGAGGCGCGGGTGGAGACTCAAACCGTCCTACGGGTGAGTCAGCCCGAACTGTTGGAAGAGATGCGCAAGTCATGGGCGGGAAAATTTTTAGGCGAGGTATTAAGTCCCACAGCGGTCATCGTCAAAAGCGGAGCCATCCAAAAAGTAATGGAAGCGATGATCGAGTTGGGGTTGTTTGCAGAGATTGAAACGCTGGTCGAGTAGTCCCGCTGATCTTTGCGGGACGTACCGAGACCAGCGCGCACGAATCAAAAAATTATTTTCTTGAACACTGGTGGTCTCGACTGCTTGCGCTCGACCACCGACGAAATGATAAAGGAGTTTCCATGTCAAAAATTGATTGGCTCACGCAAGAAATTGACGGATTGAAAGAGCAGGGATTGTACAACCGCATCCGCACGATCGGGTCGGCGCAGGGCGCGCGGCTCGTGGTGGACGGCAAGGACGTGTTGAATTTTTGCTCGAATAATTATTTGGGCTTGGCGAACCATCCGAAGTTGGTCGAGGCGGCGAAAGAGGCGACGAAAAAATTCGGCGTGGGTCCCGCCGCCGTGCGGACGATCGCAGGCACCACCGACCTGCACATGCAACTCGAAGCGCGGCTCGCAAAGTTCAAAGGCGCGGAGGATGTCATCACGTTTCAATCGGGCTTCACTGCCAATCTTGGCGCGATCTCGGCGTTGGTCGGTAAAGAGGATGTGATCTTTTCGGATCGATTGAATCACGCGTCGATCATAGACGGATGCCGACTCTCGGGCGCGAAGATCGTCGCGTACGAACATAACGACGCGGAGGCGTTGGAGGACGCGATCAAAGAGCACGCGTCTTCTTTCCGCCGAAGCCTGATCATCACCGACGGCGTTTTCAGCATGGACGGCGACATCGCCCCCCTGCCCGCCTTGTATGAGGTCGCAAAGAAATACGATATTTTGTTGATGGTGGACGACGCGCACGGCGAAGGCGTTTTGGGAAAAGGCGGGCGCGGCATCGTGGACCACTTCGGCTTGCACGGAAAAATTGATATCGAAGTCGGCACGATGTCGAAGGCGTTCGGCGTGGTCGGCGGGATGGTCGCGGGGAACAAGACCATCATCGAATGGTTGCGTCAGCGTGGACGCCCGTTCCTGTTTTCGTCAGCAGTCACCGCGCCCGACGCGGCGGCGTGTCTCGCGGCGGTTGACCTGCTCGAAGAATCGACCGAACTCGTGGACAAACTTTGGGACAACGCGCGTTATTTCAAAGAGGAAATGAAGAAACTGGGATTCGATACAGGCGTCAGCGAACCGCCCATCACGCCCGTGATGCTCGGCGAAGCGCCGCTCGCCCAACAATTCAGCCGCGAACTGTTCGAGGAGGGAGTCTTCGCCATGTCCATCGGATTCCCCACTGTCGCAAAGGGCAAGGCGCGCATCCGCGTGATGATCTCCGCCTCGCACGACCGCGATGATCTGGGTCAGGGGTTGGAGGCGTTTGCGAGGGTTGGGAAGAGACTTGGAGTCATCTAGTCGGATGGTCGAATAGTCGCGTAGTTGACGATTCAGAGACATCATGAAAAGAGAAAACCAATCGTTTGAGAATAGTCTGCGATGTTTACAGCATCCGCTCTCGCTACTGAGTATTGCTTTGCTATTACTCAACGACCACGTTTTCAAAACCGTCAGTCCCTCGTGGCTGACGGGCAAATTGAGCGATTTCGCAGGGTTATTCTTTTTCCCGTTCATTGTTGCGGCGGTCTTGAGCGTTTTACTTTCAAAGTTCAACTTCACGCCGCGTGTTGTTGGGCAAACCTCATTTGCGCTTGTCGCGATCTGGTTTCTCCTCCTCAAAACATTTCCATCCGTCAATTCGCTGACAACACAATTCGCATCCTCCCTCGTGGGTTATCAAACACGATTCAGCCTTGATTGGACAGATCTCATTGGTTTGATTGCAATGCTCCCCGCGTGGAGGCTTTGGAATCAAAGCCGACAATGGAAGCGGAGCAGATTCGCCTATGTCGCTCTATCTATTGGGGTATTTGCATCAATTGCCACCTCACCTGTAGCGCCCACCATTACGACAGTTACGCACCTCAAAGAAAAGAATGGATCTGTCTTTGCATTCGACATGAATATGGACACAATGGCGGCTAGTAAAGATGGCGGAAAATCGTGGGAGCGGGTGTACGATTCTGACTTTGAACTTCCAAGCGAGTATGCCTCCCTGCCAATCGTTGAATGTTCGACAAATTATCCAAATGAATGTTATCGGATCAACGGCGATGAGATCGTCGAGCGCTCGAAAGATGGAGGCACAACATGGGAAGTTTCGTGGGAAATACCCGCTGACAGAAAAATATTTTTCGAGCGCGCCAATCGAGATATGGATCTCGGTCCCTATGACATGTTGATCGTCCAACAGGAAAATCAAGAATACGTATTAGTTGCCGCAGGAGAAGAAGGCATCCTGCGGAAAGAACTGCCGAATGGGGAATGGGAAAGAATCAAAGTGGAAAATGCCGAACCTACGCCATTCCATTCGACCAGTATATCCGATGCGATTGCACTGACGTACAGGGAAATAATTATTTGGTTTTTGTTATCCATCCTTGCATTTCACATTGCGTGCTGGCTCGTTTGGTCGGCGGCATCCAAGTTTTCATCTGAACCGCTCGACAAACTCCAATGGATATTTTCGCCCGCCTTATCGCCGC
>JADLBX010000057.1 GCA_020847435.1 Anaerolineales bacterium | reverse complement strand
TGATGGAACAATTTAATGCCAGCCCAACCAACGCCGCAAGTTCTGTCGCTTTTTTGTTGACGGTGGGCATTGCCCCAGGTAAACCTGTGCAAGTGGGGCAGATGTTTATATTCGGCTCAGGCGCGGAGGCATAATCGGCAGAACAACTGCAAAACATTTTTGAGTTTGTCAGCAATTCGCCGTGAATTTCAAGTCCGATAATGGGTTCGTATTTTGTCATAATTTATCTAATCTCGTAAAAACTGCTAACAATTAACATATTTGATTGGATTCTGCGCTCCAAAAGTAATATATTTTTCAGCGCTACTTCCTACATAATGTTGTAAATCTTTTGCTATAAATCCTTCAAATTTCCAGCGTTGTTGTGTTTTCTGCTCTTTCCTGCGTGCAAAAACAGGCTTCCACTTTTGAATTTCATAAACTTGCCTAATAACGCCGTTGTAAACTGCAAATGCAAACTTTGCCTTATTTCTTCTTTCACCCAAAACCCAATTTCCACAGGTTATTTCATAAAGTTCTTCATCACTCATTCCATGCTTGAATAACTTATTTACAACGATAAGAATTGCAGGTACTTTGATGGCTATTTTAGGGGCATTATATTGAGCAATAACCTCCGTGATATTCATAAGACCACGATTATCTGAATGGTGACCATGTACAAGATTTGTTAATTGTTGAACGCCAATAAAATCTATTAAAGAGGCTTCCACTTCAAGAGATTCTTTTTCAGTTAATCCATGCCTGACAATCTTGTGTTTGATTTGCAACCCTTTCGACTGAATCGAGCGAATTTTGTTAAGTTTGTCACTTTCAAGTGGCGAGGATATCGCTCCATTTATGTGGGAGAAGATTCGATTCCCTTTACCTTTGCCAACATAAAAAACTTGGTCGGTTTTAGGATCAATCAATACATAAACATAATAGCCAATCTTTTCAATTACTGACTTTGGGAATTTATTGATCTGTTTCATAATTAAAGGTGTGGCAATTTCTTATGCCAATCGGTGACTTGTTGATAGGCATGACCAACCTGGAATAACGTTTGCTCGTCTAAATGTTTTCCAATCAATTGCATTCCGACAGGCATGTTATTTGAAAATCCGCAAGGCAATGCCATAGCAGGGACGCCTGCGGGATTCGTGGCAACGACGTAAATATCCGATAAATACATTGCGAGCGGATCGTTTGTCTTCTCGCCGAGTTTGAATGCGGTGGTGGGACAGGTCGGGGCGAGGAGAAGGTCGCAGGAAGCAAGAGCAGTTTCAAAGTCCCGACGAAGAAGCGTGCGGACTTTTTGAGCCTTCAAATAATACGCATCGTAATATCCCGCAGAGAGAGCGTACGCGCCAAGCATAATCCTGCGTTTGACTTCATCGCCGAATCCTTCGCGGCGAGTTTGCAAATAAATATCGATCACATCTTTTGCATTGTCGGATTTTGAAAGACCGAAACGAGCGCCATCGAAACGCGCGAGGTTGGAACTGGCTTCGGCGAACAACAAAAGATAATAAACGGGCAAGCCATATTTGGTGTGAGGGAGCGAGACCTCGTGAATCTCCATGCCGAGTTTTTCAAATTGACGAATCGATTCTTGCAGCGCGGACTCAACGCCCGCTTCCATGCCCGCTACAAAATATTCTTTTGGAATACCAAGTTTTAATTTGTTGATGGGCTTGTTGATGTGTTGTGTGTAATTGGGAACTGGCGATTGATATGTGGTGCTATCTTTTTCATCGTGACCCGCGATGTGTTCAAGAACTGTGGCGCAATCATAAACATCACGAGTCATTGGACCAATGCAGTCAAATGAAGAGACTAAAGAAATTAATCCATAACGTGAGACGCGCCCATAAGTTGGTTTGATACCTGTGACGTTGCAAAATCCAGCAGGCATACGGACTGAACCGCCCGTGTCTTCGCCGATGGTGAATGTCGCCAAACTTGCAGACATCGCCGCGGCAGAACCTCCGCTCGAACCGCCAGGGACGTGATCGAGATTCCATGGATTGTGCGTGTTGAAGAAAGCGGAATTTTCACACGATGAACCCATGCCGAACTCGTCCATGTTTGTTTTGCCGACTAGCACCGCGCCCGCATCGGATAATTTGTTTGTGACTGTGGCGTTGTATTGCGGAATGTAATTCTCCAAAATTTTAGACGAGCAAGTTGTTTTGACTCCGCGCGTTGAAATGCAATCCTTCATCGCAAAGGGAATGCCTGTTAAGGGAGTCACGTTTCCGTTTTTGGCAATGCGCTCATCGGCGCGTTTGGCTTGCTCCAATGCGAGATCGTCCGTGACGGTGACGTAGGATTTGACTTTTGAGTCCACGTCATGGATGCGTTGAAGTGTGGCTTGGGTCAGTTCCACGCTGGAGAGTTTCTTAGTTTTGAGAAGTTCGTGGGCTTCTCGGAGGGTTAGGTTGGTCAGCTGCATATCTTTGTTTAACCGCAGATGAACGCGGATGAACCTTGATTCTTGATAAACAAATCCTTTTTATCTGTGTTCATCTGTGGTGAATTATTCATCGCCTAAAACTGTCGGCACTTTGACATAGCCGCGTTCAGATTGCGGCGCGTTCTTCAAAAATTCTTCCCTGTCCATCGAAGGCTTGACCACATCTTCACGCAAAACATTTTCTGCATTGGCGATATCCGAGGCGGGGATGACGTTCTCTGTGTCCACTTCATTGAGCATGTTGAAGTAGTCAATGATGGAAGAGAATTGTCCGCTGAATTTTTGAGCTTCCTCTTCGGAGATTCCAAGGCGGACGAGATTGGCAACGTGCTTGACGGTTTTGGTATCAATTGTGTTTGTCATTTTATAAATACTCCGTTGGTCGAGTAGGGCGGTGATTGTTCGCCCGTATCGAGACCAACAATAAATAAAAAACTATTTGAAATTGATGGTCTCGATACGCCCTCAAAGAACATTCGGGCTACTCGACCACCGAGTATCAACGTAGATCAAGCACACTATCAAGCCCGCGGCGCAGACCAACAAACGTACTTACTTTACGAATCGCTAATAAAGAACCTTCTACATAAGGTTCAGCGCTCGTGCCTGAATCGTGACGTAAGGTCAACTTTTGGTCAGGCATGCCGAAAATGACTTCTGCTGAAATAGTGTAACTGGGTAAACGAACTGAATGTACCTGCGAACCCGTCATTCTTGCGCCGCGAGTTTCTTTTACGCCTAAAGTTTTATCTAAAGGAACTGTTAATTCTGATTCTCGAATTTGAGATAAGCGATGCGCCAATTCACGGACCGTTCCACTTGGCGAATCTTTCTTTGCGTCGCTGGCATAATCAATAATTTCCCACTGAGGAATAAACTTTGCCGCAATTTCAGAAAACTTTTGTAGGAGGACAACGGTCAATGCAAAATTTCCAACAGCCAAAACGCCGCGTTGATTTTTTTCAGCGACAGATGCAATCTCTGCATACTCCTCATCTGTTAAACCCGATGTTCCAACCACAACATGCGCTTTATTTTCCAAAGCAGTTAATACATTTGATTTGGCCGCATCAGGTTTTGTGAATTCAAAAAATACGTCGCAGGCTTGCGCTTTTAATGCTTCTTGCGCAGTCCCATAAATTTGACAAGTTAACTTTGGTTCTGCTAAGGCATCTCCTAAAATTCGACCTGCATGTTTTCTGGAAACAGCAGATACAACTTCCATATCGTTTGTGTTAACAATGCCGCGAGCAAGCGCTGAACCAGCCCAGCCTGTTGCACCCGCAAGACAAACACGAATTTTCATAACGCCTCTTTAACGCCAAGTCTCACAAAGGAACACGAAGGAGAAGTTATTAAACCTTCGTGACCCTTTGTGGTGATTAACTTACGAAAACTTAATATGCAACTCTTTCAACTGCTTCGGCTCAACTTCCGACGGCGCATCCGCCATCACGTCGCGCCCATTTTGATTCTTCGGGAAGGCGATCACCTCGCGGATATTGGGTTCGTCCGCCAGCAACATCACGAGTCGGTCAATGCCAGGCGCCATGCCGCCGTGCGGAGGCGCGCCGTATTCAAACGCTTCGAGCATGTGACCGAACTTCGTTTTAATTTCTTCGTCGCTCAAGCCGAGCATCTGGAACATCTTCATTTGAATATCGCGGCGATGGATTCGGATCGAACCCGAAGCGGTCTCGTAACCGTTGCAAACCATATCGTACGCGTCCGACATCACCTCGCCAGGGTTGGTTTCAAACTTCGGCAGGTCTTCCAACTTCGGCATCGTAAACGGATGGTGCTCCGACTCCCACACCTGCGTCTCTGCGTTGAAGGCAAAAAACGGAAAGTCCACCACCCACGCAAACGCCATCATCGTTTTGTCCGCCAAGTCCAATTTATCGCGGAACCACAAACGCAGTCCGCCGAGAGTCTTGTTCGCAACTGCGCGGGCATCTGAAGCGAAGACGATCAGGTCGCCGACTCCCGCTCCCGTTTTAGATTTTAACTCCGCCGCCTCAGCCTCTGTGACAAACTTCGACACGCTTCCTTTCACCCCTTCGGCTGTCACCGCCAAGTAAGGCATTCCCTTCGCCCCCAGCGACTTCGCCACCTCCGTGAGCGCGTCCAACTCCTTGCGCGACATCTCCGCCGATTTCGAGGCGACGATACACTTGATCACACCGCCCGCCTCCAAAGCGGACTGAAAAACTTTGAACTCACTCTTGGCAAACACGTCGCTGACATCAACCAGTTCCATGCCGAAGCGCAGGTCGGGTTTGTCTGTGCCGAAGCGTTCCAACACTTCCTTGTAAGAGAACTTGGGCCACGGCGAAGAAAATAACTTTTTATGCGGCGCAACCGCAGGGAGCATCTCAGTGAACAACCCTTCGACCATGCTCAGCACATCGTCACGTTGCACGAACGACATTTCAAGGTCGAGTTGCGTAAACTCAGGTTGACGGTCGCCGCGCAAATCTTCATCGCGGAAACAGCGTGCGATCTGGAAGTATCTGTCCATGCCTGCCACCATCAGCAATTGCTTCAACTGTTGCGGTGATTGCGGCAGGGCATAGAACTGTCCAGGAAATAATCGCGACGGCACGAGATAATCCCGCGCCCCTTCGGGCGTGGCTTTGAACATGATCGGCGTTTCGATTTCGATAAAGCCTTGCTTATCGAGATAATCGCGCATGAACTTGATCATCTTATGCCGCAGGACGAGATTGCGAGTCAGGCGTTCGCGGCGCAAGTCAACGTAGCGATATTTGAGGCGCATGTTTTCATCGGGCAGGTCGGCGTCGGTGTTGACGAGGAACGGCGGCGTCTTGGATGGATTGAGCACGGTCACGCGTTTAGCGATAACTTCCACTTCGCCTGTCGCCATTTTGGGATTCGCCATCCCTTCGGGGCGTTTCTGGACCGCGCCTTCGATTTGCAACACCCACTCGTTGCGAATATTGGCAACCTCGTCCAGCGCTTCTTTCGGCAGGTCTGGGTTAATCGTGACTTGAACGATACCCGCGCGGTCGCGCAAATCGAGGAATGCCACCCCGCCGTGGTCGCGGCGACGGTTGACCCAGCCCGCCAGCGTCACGGTCTGACCCGCATGGCTGGCGCGTAATTCTCCGCAAGTGTGTGTTCTGTACATGGTATGACTCCTATTGTCATTGCGAGGGCGCTAGCCCGAAGCAATCTCATATGATCAGGAGATTGCTTCGTCGCAACGACATGAAGATGGTATAAAAAATCGCCCTCCGCAGATGCGTCGGGCGATTGGTTTGACTTAACTCGATCCGTCAACTAGCAAGGCTTCGCCCAACGATACAACCGATCGTCATTGTCGTCGTTATTGTTATTATTGGCGAAGCAAAATGGATATTTCATGATGGCGGCATTATAGCACAGACTTAGCGCTCCAGCGCGGATTCGGATGGGTTGGCGGGGTTGTAGTACACCATCACCTGCGCGCCGACGGGGTAACGCGCCACCGTCTTTTGCGCGTCGCCGTAGATGCGGACGCTGAAGTATTGTTCGCCCGCTTTGATGACCTTGCCCACGTAGGGCGTTCCATTCACTTGATATTGATAGACCACCACCGGGATTTCGGAACGACTGCGGCTGGTGCGTTTGACCTGAATTGTGGACGTGACCACCACGCCCATAGCGCTGGACCAATTCTGCGCGGCTTGTTTGCTCGCGTCGCGCATTTTACTGCGGCGGTAGATAAAGATTCCCAAGCCGACCAAGATCAGGATGGGCAGGACGGCGGCGCAGATCGGGAGGATGAGGCTGAACAGAAGCGAAACCAGGGCGAAAATTTCCATGCGGTTCTCCTTCGACGGGTGAATTGTAATGCAAGCGGCCGCCGAATCGCCGCCCGACGCGAAAGCGCTTCCGCAGGCTGAGGCAGGCTGAACGTCGGATAAGAAGCGGCGCCGCCCCGTCGAAAGCGTATGAGGGGAAATCCAAAAACTGAATCGGCGGAAGAAACGCCGCGCTGAAAGATCAAGGCGAGGCGCAGCCTCGCCTTAGTGCGCGGTCATTGTCGGTTCCATCAGCGCATCGCTGGCAAAATCGAGTCGCGCCACTTCTTCATCGGTCAAACGCCAACCGAGGGCGCCGGCATTTTGTTCCGCTTGTGCGGCGTTTTTTGCGCCAGGGATCGGGAGCGCGCCTTTGCAGATCACCCAGTTGAGCGCGACTTGCGCGCAGGATTTGCCGCCGTGATCTTGTCCGATCTGGATCATGTATTTGAGCAGCGGCTGGATCTTTGCAAGTATTTTCGCGTACTTTGACGCGCGCCTGCCCGGCGGAGGGTTTTCCGGCGTATATTTCCCGGTGAGCAGACCGCGCTCGAGCGGGCAGTAGGCGATCAGGCGGATGCCCAGTTCTTTACAGCGCGCGAGGATACTGCCTTTCTCTGCAGTCCGGTTCAATAAACTGTAGTGGACTTGATTCGCCGCCAGGGGAATCCCGTTCCGCGCGAGCGCGGAGTAGGCGGCGACCATGCGCGCGTGTCCGAAATTCGATACGCCAACCGTGCGCGTCATTCCGGAATGGATACATTCGCTCAACCCGCCCATGAGCGCGTCGGCGCTCAATACCGGGCTGGGCCAGTGGATTTGATAGAGATCAACGCTTTCGACGCCGAGGCGTGTAAGACTCCCCTTTAGCGCGCGCGGCAACGCGCCTTTGGTGAACCGCCAGGGCCACGGAAAAAATTTCGTCGCGACCAAGGCAGGCTGGTCGGTCTCCTTCAGGAATTTCCCCAGCGAACGTTCGGATAAGCCGTTGCCGTACAGTTCAGCCGTGTCCACAAAACGGATGCCGGCGGCGAGCGACACCTCGAATGCCTGTCTCACTTCGTCCAAGCCGTAGTCGCGCCCGTATTGCCACATCGCGCGGTCGCCCCATTGCATCGCGCCCAGCCCCATTTCGAGGGCGTGCAAAAATCTGGTTTCATTGCTAATATCGGTCAATGTTCCTCCGCGGGGACGAAGAGATTGTATCTTAAAATATGAACGCCTCATAGCCAGCCCGCGCAATCCGGGATAAAATTCAGCCGCAAATCAAATTTGGAACTAATGGAACGTCAACCTCTCCCGTAGCCCCTCTCTGCCAAGGAGAGGGGGGTTGATGCTCCCTGAGTTCCCGGGAGCTGACCGTGTCCACAAATACCCCTGCGCGGGATTTCGAATCCGTTTCTGACCTCAGCGTCAGGCTGGGTCTGTCCTTTTCAAATTTATCCCTGCTGACGCGCGCCCTCACCCACCGATCGTACGTCAACGAGAATCCGAGCGCTTCACAGGATAACGAACGCCTTGAGTTCCTTGGGGATGCCGTGCTCGATTTCATCGTGGGCGCGTGGGCGTACAACCGCTTCCCCGAATTGCGCGAGGGAGACCTGACGAAGATCCGTTCGGCGCTGGTGCGTAACGAACAACTGGCGAAATTCGCGCGTAAACTGGAGCTTGGCTCTGCCCTGCGACTGGGACGCGGGGAATACCTCTCCGGTGGACATCTGCGCGACGCGTTGCTCGGTTCGTTGTTCGAGGCGGTGGTTGGCGCGGTCTATCTGGACGCGGGCTTGAAAGCGGTGGAAGCGTTTGTCAATCCCCTGCTTGAGAGTGCGCGTGAATCCATCCTTACGAAAATCCACGACCCGAAGAGTCAATTGCAGGAGTGGGCGCAGGCGCAAAAGATGAACGCGCCGCGCTATCGCACCGTCGCAACTGCGGGACCCGACCACGCGAAAGAATTCGAAGTGGATGTGGAAGTCGGCGGGCGGGTTGTGGGTCACGGTCACGGCACCAGCACGCACGCCGCGCAACAAGCCGCCGCGGCAGACGCGATGAAAAATCTTGAGATTGGGTGATGAAGTAAACAGGTAGACAGGTAAACACGTAGACACGGAGACAAGTAAACAAGGATGTTTGTGGGTTTCTCACAATAGTCTCCAGTCTCTAATCTCCAATTCTCTAATCCTCCAATTCTCTTATTCCCAAACCTCACCATGCCCCTCAGACTCAAATCCCTCGAACTGCAAGGATACAAAACATTCGCCTCGAAGAGCGTCTTCGAATTCGCGGGCGGCATCACCGCCATTGTCGGACCGAACGGTTCGGGCAAATCAAACATCGCGGACGCGCTGCGCTGGGTGTTGGGCGAGCAATCGTACACACTCTTGCGCGGCAAAAAGACCGAAGACATGATCTTCAACGGCTCGGAACATCGCGCCCGCGCAGGGATGGCGTCTGCCCACATCGTTTTCGACAACACCAACGGCTGGCTCCCCATTGACTTCACCGAAGTCGGCATGACGCGCCGCGCCTACCGCGACGGTCACAACGATTATTTGCTGAACGACCAGCACGTGCGTTTGCGCGACCTCAACGAACTGCTCGCCGCGTCGGGTTTGTCGGAGCGGACCTACACGATTCTCGGTCAGGGACTTGTGGACGCCTCGCTGGCGTTGAAAGCCGACGAGCGTCGTCGCTTGTTTGAAGAGGCGGCAGGCGTGGGGCTGTACCGCGTCCGCCGCGAAGAAGCGTTGAAGCGACTCGAGAACTCGACGCGCAACCTCGAACGTGTGCTCGACATCATGTCCGAGTTGGAGCCGCGCTTGCGAAGCCTCGAACGACAGGCGAAGCGCGCCATCGAATATTCCCGCGCCCAAGCGGATTTGAAAGTAATTCTGCGCGAATGGTATGGCTATCACTGGCATCACGCGCAACAAGAATTAACGACCGCCAAGGAATCCGTCAAGGCGCAGGAAGCGCGTGTAAACGAGGCGCGTGAGACGCATCAAAAAGCGCAAGCGGAGTACAACGCTTTCCGTGAAAAATTCATAGAATTACGTTCGCAACTCAACGCGTGGCATCGAACTTCGGCGGAATTGCACAGTCAGCGCGAGGAGGTCAGCCGCGAACTCGCGGTGCTGGAGGAAAGACGCCGCTCCCTGCTCGCCGCGCAGACTTCCGCGCAAGCCGAAAATGAACGCGTCGCCGACGAAGAAAAGACGATCCGCGCCCGCATCGAAGAAGCCGAGCAAGAACGAACGCGTTTGCAAAACGAATTCGACGAAGCGCAACGTCAACTGGGCGACGCGCAACTGAAATTGCAAAGCGGACAATCGGATCGCGCGGCTCTCGAAGAAAAACTAACTTTTGCCCGCTCGCAGATCGAACAATGGACGATGCAACGCGCCGAATCGCAGGCGCGGTTGGGCGAGTTGAAGTCGCGGCTTGAAAATTTGCAGACTCGATTGAGCGCGGCGGAAAAGACGATTGAAGCGGCTGAAACGAATTCACGGACAGTCGGTGAAAAATATGGCGAGGCGCGGAAGGCGCTGGAAGAGGCGGAAGATAAAACGCGATTGGCGCAAGAGAAAGTGGAAAGTGGAAAGAGAGATGTCGCTTCACTCGAGGAAGAACGCCGCGCGATGAATGAAGAACGCGCGAACAAACTCGCCGAACATACCCGCGTCAAAACGCAGCTTGAGGTGATCGAGCAGGCAGAACAGTCGCTGGCGGGATATGCCGAAGGCGCGCGCTTTTTGCTCGAAGCCGCCCAGCAATTCAAACTCAAACGAGCGCGCGGCGCGTTGAGCGCGGCGCTCGACGTGCCCGCCGAACTCGAAACTGCGATCTCCGCCGCGCTGGGCGACGCGCTCGATGCGATCATGCTCGATGCCGACGAGATCGAAGACGCGTTGCAACTGCTCGAAGCGGACAATGCGGGGCGAGCGGTTTTGCTTCCGCTTGAAAATCACGCGCGCGAACCGCTTGCAAAGCCGAACGACGAATCGTGTTTGGGCGTCGCATCGGAATTGTTGAACGTCAACGACGAATTTCGCGCGGCGGCGCGCGCCTTGCTCGGGCAAACATTGATCGTGCGCGACCGCGTCAGCGCGCGGCGGTTGATTCGGGATTTGCCGACACACGCGCGTGTAGTGACGTTGCGCGGCGAAGTTTTCCGCGGCGACGGCTTGATCGTCGCTGGGAAGACCGCTTCATCCTCCGCGTTGAGTCGTCCGCGCCAAAAGCGCGAGTTGACCGAATCCCTGTCCGCGTTGGAGGCACAGATCGAGTCGTTGAATCGAGAGGTTGATTCGCTTGCCGAAAAAATCTCGGGCGCGCACGTGGAATTGAGTCAAGCCGAGGGAGCGGCGCGTGAGGCGCGCGTCGGCGTGGAAAAGGCTCAAGAGTTGGAGAGGCAGGCTGAATTGGAGTCTGAAGCGGCTCGTCGTCAGTTGGAGTGGCAGAGGAGTCAGCACATCCAATTGAAATCGGAAATGGACGAGGCGGCGTCCATCCAAACGAATTTGAATCAAGCGTTGGTTGAGATCGAAACGGGTTCGTCTAGCGCGCAGGAAGATGTGCGCGTGTTGACGTTGCAGTTGTCTGAAACGGATTTGGCGGAGACGCAAAATCAGGCGACGTATTGGGGGACGCGTGTGGCGGTGGCTGAGCGCGCGCTGGACGATGCGCGCTCGAGGAAAGAGGAACGAGGAAAAGAGGTCGAGCGATTCGATGCGCGGCGCGCAGAGATCGCAACGCGTTTAAGTGAAGTTGAGTCTTCATTGAACGGATTGGAAAATGAAAAGACCTCGTTGCGCGAACGCGAAGGCGGATTGCAGTCGCAGATTCAAGGTTTGCGCGTGAACATTGACCCCGCTGAAAAAGAATTGGAAACCGCCGAGCAAGAAGAAGCGCGCTTGCAGGACGGCGAGGCGAACGCCCAGCGTGGACTGGCGGCGAGCGAACGTTTGCAAGGGCAAGCGCAATTGGAATTGATGCGCAAGCAAGAGTCGTTGGAAAATTTGCAGCAAAAAATTACCGACGATTTCGGTTTAGTGATGTTCGAGTACGCGGCGGATGTGGCGGGACCTGTGCCGCTTCCGTTTGAAGGCATGGTGGAAGATTTGCCCGTTGTGACGGAAATTTCGCCCGAACTCGAAACGCAGTTGACTCAAAACCGCGCTCGCATGAGGCGGATGGGTCCGATTAACCCCGAAGCGAAACAGGAGTTCGACGCCGAGTCGGAACGGTATTCGTTCATGCGCTCGCAAGTGGACGATCTCCGCAAAGCCGAAGCGGATTTGCGACAAGTCATCGCCGAGCTTGATGAATTGACGAAGCAATCGTTCTCGAAAACATTCGACGCGGTGGATAAACAATTCCGCGCGATGTTCACACGTTTGTTCGGCGGCGGCTCGGCGCGGCTGGCATTGACCGACCCCGATAATTTGGTCGAAACGGGAATCGAGATCGAAGCGCGCTTGCCAGGTCGGCGTGAGCAGGGACTGGCTCTGCTCTCAGGTGGCGAGCGGAGTCTGACCGCCGTCGCGTTGGTGTTTGCCTTGCTCAAAGTTTCGCCGACGCCTGTCTGCGTGATGGATGAGGTAGACGCGATGCTCGACGAGGCGAATGTCGGTCGCTTCCGCGATCTGCTGTTGGAGTTGAGCAAGGAGACGCAGTTCATCGTCATCACGCATAACCGCAACACTGTCCAAGCGGCGGATGTGATCTATGGCATCACGATGGGACGCGATTCGGCGAGTCAGATCGTGAGTTTGAGGTTGGATCAGGTGACGGACGAGATGATGAAGAGGGGGTAAAAGTAATTGGTAAATGGTAATTGGTAAATGGTAATTGGTAAATGGTAATTGGGGATTGGAGAATTGGAGAATTGGAGAATTGAAAATCGCCCGACTCGAAATGAGGCGGGCGATTTTTGTTTATCTCACTACGGATGGTTTTGGCGCGCTTGATTCAAGAACGCGGTTCCAGTCGCAGAGCGCGCGGAGTTGTTATTGACCGAAGCCTTCCGGCGCGGGGGGGACGAGATTGCGCCATTCCTCATGGATCAGGATGGCAGATTCGCTCTTGATCTTTTCAACCCACGCGGTGAACTCAGTCTGGCGTTTTTGTGCGTATTGGCTTTCATCCAATGGAATGTCTGTGCGGCCCAACACTTGAATGATGTGGAAGCCGAACTGGGTCTGGATCGGTTCACCGATCTCGCCGATCTTCTGGCTGAACGCGGCGTTTTCAAATTCGGTAACCATTTGGCCTTTGCCGAACCAACCGAGGTCGCCGCCGTTCATGCCGGAGCCGGTATCTTTCGAAAATTCTTTGGCGGTCTCGGCAAAATCCCTGCCGCCGAGCAACAACGCGCGGACAATACCGGTGGTCTGCGCGTCCTCCAACAGGATATGACGCGCCCAGACTTGCTCCTCGGTATGCGATGTGTCTGCGGTGACCGCGTCCATGACTTTCTTGCGCAGTAAGCCCGCTTCATAGACCTCACGGATCGTCGCCTCGCTGATACCGTCGGTATCGAATTCTGCGACGGCGGTGGCGTAGGTGTTGTTAAACCCGTCGAGCGTGTAAGGCGTGGAGGTGGCCGTTGCCGGGAGCGGGACAAACGTTGGGGTTGCAGGCGCTGGAGTGGCTGTGGCAGTCGAAGTCACGGCAGGATTCGGAACGCTGGTCTGCGTGGGCGTCGGTGTGAGGAATTCCGTCGGCGTGGCGGTGGAGGGGTACAACGTCAATTGTTGGGACGACAAAGTCGGAAAGGCGAATGCAGTCGCGGTAGCCTCCGGCGTTTCAGTGCCGTTTGGGAAAAAACCGTACGCGGCTTGGATCGTCTGGTCCAACTCCTCCTCGCTGACCGTGATGCCGAGTTTTTTCGCCTGCTGGCGGATGAGCGTTTCTTCGACGAGCACATCCAGCGCTTGCTGTCCGAGCAACACCGGCTGCTGTAGGGTCAGCAGGATGCTCTGTTGTTGCTGGGAGGTGTCAATGCCGAAATTTTGCTGGAAAGCCGCCTGCTTGTATTGACTGAGCAGGATCAGCCGCTGGACCTGCACGCGCTCCTGCCATTGCTTGATCGTAATGATCTCGCCGTTCACTTCCGCAACAGGCTTCCTGAGTTGCAGATAATTCAAATCGAGATAGCCGTAGCCGATCACGCCCGCAACCAGCGCGATGGCGCCGAACACGATCCAGCGCAGTAAATTCGCCTGACGCCGTTCGCGTTCGAGCCGCGCGATGTGCTTCTTGGTGGCGGGCTTGGGGGATGGATTTTGATTGGACATAGATGGATTCCACGGCACGCTTTAATAATATGAAGCGCCTCGAAAAAAAACGCTTCATACCAGACGTGCAGTCTGGCTCAGCGACCGTCGTCCGCGTGCGACCCCGAGAAGGGCAAGAGCGCGATCTGCCGCGCTTGCTTCACCGCCACCGCCACCACACGCTGATGCCGCGCGCACGCGCCGGTTTGCCGACGCGGGCGGATGCGCCCATCCTCGCCGACATATTTGCGGAGCAAGTCAATTTTCTTGTAATCAATCGTCAGGGTTTTGTCCGCGCAAAATTGACAGAACTTGGGTTTTGCAAAGAAACGGCGTTCGCCGCCGCCTTCGCCGCCCTCCGACGACCTGCGTTGTTCTCTTTCTTCAGCCATTGGTAATACTCCAGAATTGATTCGCGGAAGCCTACGCTCCCGTGACTAGTTAAAAAGGAAATTCATCCTCGAACGGAGACGCTTCGCCTGCCTGGGCTTCAGCCTCGGACGGCGCGTGCGCCTGCTGGTTGTTTTGGTCGCGGCGGTCACCGAGCATGATCATCTCGCCCGCGACGATCTCGACGATCGAATGTTTGCCGCCTTCCTTGTCGTCCCAGCGACGGGTTTGCAGGCGTCCGTCAATGTAAACCTGCTTGCCCTTCACCAGATATTGCTTGCACGTTTCGGCAAGGTTGCCGAAGGCGACGATGTTAAACCATTCGGTTTCGCTATGACGCTCACCGTCGGTGGAACTCCACGAGCGGCTGACCGCCACCGTGAACGTGGTCACCGGCTTGCCGGAGGGCGTATAACGCATCTCCGGTTCGCGCCCGAGGTGACCAATAATTTGAACCTTATTCAAACCTCGGCTCATATCATCCTCCTTGTGTGATTCTTACAACCGTTCGATTAAATTTCCTGCAATTACGCGTACCGCAAAGTTCACTTTGCGCCGCACTCTACAAAACCTGAAAAAGCAAGATGAATCTTGCCGCGCTTCAAGTTATCCCGCCGCCACAAGCATGTGACGCATGACCGGTTCAAGGTAGCGGATATTGCGTTCCAGGTCGGCGGTGGCTTTCGGTTCCAGCGTCAAATTAAGCAGGACATACTGTCCTTCGCGCTGTTTGCGGATGTGATACGCCAGCCTGCGGCGTCCCCAAACATCCACTTTGTCCACCGTCCCGCCGGATTCGGTGACCCAGCCTTGAACGCGTTCGACCGCGCCTTTGAAAGCGGCTTCATCCAGTTCGGGCTGGATGATACAGACCAATTCATAGTTTCGCATGAGGGAATTCCTCCTTTCCATGGGATTGCTCCCGTTCAAACCGTCGGTCCGCCGGGAGCGGAAAGGCACGTTTTAGGCGCCTATTATTAAAGCGGGCGGAGTTTATCACAAGCGCCGGAAAATGTGGAGGGTATAATCCGAAGGGAAATACGTAAACACGGAGACAGGTAAACGCGTAATGAGGCATGGAATGTTTGAACTCCCCGACGATGAAATTATAGAGTTATCAAAAGAGCATGTGTTTTACACTTGGTCGGCGCAGGCGAAAGTTAACCCCATTGCGGTGAAGCGCGCCAAAGGCGTCTATTTTTGGGACATGGACGACAAACGCTACCTCGACTTCAACTCGATGACGATGTGCGTCAACATCGGTCACGGCGACGAGCGCATCATCAAAGCCATGCAAGAGCAGGCGGCGGAACTCCCCTACGCCGCGCCCGGCATGACCACAAAAATCCGCGCGCTCGCCGCCAAAACAGTGGCGGATATCACCCCGCATCAAGCCCTGACGAAGATTCTCTTCACCCTCGGCGGCGCGGATGCCAACGAGAACGCGATCAAACTGGCGCGCGGCTACACGCGGCGGCACAAAATTTTGACGCGCTACCGGTCTTACCACGGGGCGACTGCCGGCGCGATGGCGGCGACCGGCGACCCCCGCCGCGTCGCGTGGGAGCCGAACTTGATGACCGGCGTCGTCCACTTCCTCGACCCGTATCGTTATCGCTCCACCTTCCACCGCACGAACGCGGAGATTTCCGAGGAGGAGTTCACGCGCGACTATTTGAATCACCTCGAGGAGATCATCCTCTACGAGGGACCCGAATCCATCGCCGCGATTCTGATGGAGTCGGTCACCGGCACGAACGGCATCATCATTCCGCCAGATGGATACATGCAAGGCGTGCGCGCATTGTGCGACAAATACGGCATCGTGATGATCGCCGACGAAGTGATGAGCGGCTTCGGCCGCACCGGAAAGTGGTTTGCGATCGAACACTGGGACGTTGTGCCGGACATCATCACCATGGCAAAAGGACTCACCTCCGCCTACGCGCCGCTGGGCGCGGTGGCAATGAAACCGGAGATCGCCGCCGCGTTCAACAATACGCCGTTCGAGAGCGGACTCACATACACCTCCCATCCCATTTCGCTGGCGGCGGCGGTGGCGAACATCCGCGCGATGAAGGACGATCAGATTCCCCAACGCGCGGCAGGCATGGGTCCGGTGTTGAAGCGGATGTTGAACGATCTCGGCGAGGCGCATCCCTCCGTTGGCGAAGTCCGCGCGATCGGCTTGTTCGGCATCCTTGAATTGGTCAAAGACCGTAAAACGAAAGAGCCGATGGCGCCCTGGAATCAATCTTCGCCCGCGATGAACGCGTTGAAAAAATATTGCCTCGATCACGGATTATTTTTATACACACATTGGCATACGGCGTTGATCATCCCGCCGTTGATCGTAACCGAGGAGCAATTGCGCGAGGGGTTTGAAGTTTTGGACAAGGCGCTGGAGATCACAGACAAAGAGACTGCGTGAGATGGATAACAAACCGCCCTTCGATCGTTCGTTGATTCCCCCGCTCGTCTTCGGCGCATTTTCAATCTTCGGCATCTGTCTCGTGCTTTTGCTGGCGCGACTCAGCGCGTTCCGCAGCGTCACGCCGGTTGAAACCACCAACACACCTTTCCAATTTGTGTTATTGGGGACCGAGCCGGGATTCACAACGCTAACCCCCACAGATACGCCGACGCTCGAAACCGAAACTGCCGGCGAAGGCGAACCAGCAGAAGAAACAGCGACTAAAAAAACCACGCCCACCGAGCGCCCCGGTCGCCCGCCGACGCGCACCGCCTCGCCAACTGCGGAGGACGACATCATCTCAATCGCCTCGCCGACGCGCACCCCTGCCAGCCCGTCTACGCCGACGCCGACCACAGCCTCGAACGCGCCGTTGAATCCCGGCACATACGACGACACCGATCAACGCATTGACTACATCGGCAATTGGGTTTCGCAGACCAACGTCAGCGGCGTAGAAAAAGGCACATTGCACGTTTCGACCACGTTGGACAACTCGGCGCTGTTTCGTTTCATTGGCGAACAAGTGCGCATTTTTTACCAATCGGGTTCGAGTTTGGGAATCATCCGCATCAACCTCGACGGGCTTGAATACGACCTCGACGAATCGGCAGGCGTGGTCAAGCAAAGCGAATGGGTCTCACCCATGTTACTCAACGGCACTCATATTTTGACGATCAGCCATCTTTCGGGCGGTTCGGTGAATCTCGACATGGTCGTCATCCCCGATATTTTGAAAACCCCCACGCCCACCCCCTAACTTCTGCGAACCGTACCGCGAAGTTCATTTTGCCAAGCGCTTACTCGGCGAACAAACTCTCGATCTGCGCGCGCGCGCCATACTCGCGGTATGCCGCCGTCTCTTCAAGGATTCCTCGCACGGCGACGTACAACTCTTTTTGCAGATACTGATTCTTTTCGCCATTCCCAGCGGATAAAAGAACCGCTTCGCCCTCAGCGGGGACAGCTGTTACGTGACCCCCAGCCGACAGCCACTCCAAGCCGATTCGCGCCGCGCCAACGCGTTGCGCGGTCGCGACCGCCAAATCGTTAAACGAAACTCTTCCGCCGGTGTTGCCGATCGCATATTTCGCCATCCCCGCCAACCGCGCGAGGAATTGATCCGTTTTTTCTTTTGCGGGGGAAACAGCAACCACATACACGATCTTTGGTTTGACAACGTCTAGCGCGGCTCGGAGTTCCGCCGGGGACGCGGGCGTTGTGTAAATCACCAACTCATCGGCGGGATGCAACTCAAAACGCGACTTACCCTTCGCCTTCTCCGCGCCCTCCGCCCAAATTAGAACATCCGCCTGCAAAGAATCAATCCGACCAGTCTCCAATCTCCAGTCTCTAATCTCAAATTTCTTTTCCTTTACTTCAACCGCCCTCTCCTCCACCACGCGAAACTCATCGAACGTCGCCGCCGCCTGCTTTGCGCCGCGAAACGTGGACGCGCGGACGGAATATGCGATGTCAATTCGGCTTCCCGTTTCTGGCAACTCCTCGCCCGCGCCTCCCCACCATAAAACGCTTTGCACATTATCATCTTCATCGGCAACAGTTAAACGTAGATGTTCCTTCGTTTTGCCGATCTCCGCAACGGATTTCAACGTCACGCCGCGCGTCGCAAACGTGAGTTTGGGATTCCCCGCGCCGAACGGAGCGAGCGCTTCGAGGGCGTCAGCCAATTCAAGATTGATTTCATTCAAGCCGAGCCACGCGTCGATTTGCAGCGTCGGCTCTTCGCGGATGATCTCGCCGAGTTGTTTTTCGATGGCTTTGCCAAGTCCGCGACGGAACGCGGAAAGATTCTCTTTTTGAAGCGACAATCCCGCCGCCATGGGATGACCGCCGAAATTCAAAAGCGATTCCTTCTGCGACGCGATCGCTTCGGTGATGTGAAGTCCCTCAACCGAACGCGCCGAGCCGCGCAAGATGCCATCGTCTGATTCGGTGAGGAGCAGCGCGGGTTTGTGGTAGCGGTCAACGAGGCGATTTGCCACAATCCCCACCACGCCTCCGGGCCAGTTGGGATGCGACAGGACAATCGCGGGTTCATTCAATAGTTCGGGATGTTCGCGCAGTTGCGCCTCCGCCGCCTCGGTGACTTGACTCGTGAGCAAGCGGCGCTGCGCGTTGAGTCCTTCGATCTGCGCGGCGAGGACGCGGGCGCGGGATGGGTTATCCGTAATGAGTAATTCGACGGCGGGGTTCGCGTCGCTCAACCTGCCGAGCGCGTTCAAGCGCGGCGCAAAAGTGAAGCCGATGGTTTCTTCGGTGAGCGATTCGAGATTCGTGTTTGAGAGTTCTGCCAACACTTTCAAGCCAAGGCGGTTTGTTTGGCGAAGTTGGCGAATCCCTTTTTGCGCGAGCGAGCGCGTCTCGCCTTGAAGCAGGGCAACGTCGGCGATGAGTCCGAGGGCGACGAGGTCAAGTAAATCGAGATTAGAGATTGGAGACTGAGAGAAAAGTAATTGGTAATTGGTAATTAATGCTTCGGCGAGTTTAAACGCTACACCCACGCCCGCGAGATTCTTGAGCACATGACCCTCGGGTAATAATTTGGGATTGATGATCGCTTTGGCATTTGGGAGCGTTTCGCCAAGGTCATGGTGGTCGGTGACGACGACATCCACGCCGCGTGAGTTGGCGTAATCAACGGCTTCGTGGGCGGTGATGCCCGTGTCGCAGGTGACGAGGAGTTTGACTCCGCTATCGAGGATTGGAGTCAACGACTCGATGTGAACGCCGTGACTCTCCTTGCCGCGGATTGGAATGTAGTACACCACGTCCGCGCCGAGGGATTGAAGCGTTTGCACAAGCAAAGCAGTGGAGGTTTGCCCGTCCACGTCGAAGTCGCCCCAGACGCAAATTTTATTTTTGCGTTCAAGATGATGTTGGATTATTTCAACGGCTGTTTCAGTGTTTGGAAACGGCGTGGAGGGAGTCTCTTCGGGGTGAAGGAAGGCGCGAGCGGATTCGGGCGTGGCGATGCCGCGTCGGATGAGAGTCTGCTGAATGAGCAGAGGCAGGTCGAGGTCCGAGAATGAAGCGGGAATGTCTACGAGAGGAGGATCAAGCCAGCGAGTCATTGGTTAAGGATCAAGTCTATTTTCTTTTGAGTTTTTTGACAATCCAAACCCCGCCGATGGCGAGAGCCAGAAAAAGCCCAACAAGAATCAGAAACGAGACGGGGATATAGACGGATTCGTAGCGAACCATGCGATAGGTTTCGTCCGCGGCGGCGAACTCGAAGACATAATCGTCCGTGATGGTTTCGGGCTGATAGATCTGCTCGACGATTTTGGTCAGGAACCATTTCTTCGTGACGAAGGGCGCGAGCGGCGAATCGGATTCCAGCGAAGCAGGCTCCACCCAGTCGGCGAATTGAACGTCTTCATATCCGAACGACATCGGCTTCTGGACGCGGTGATCCGCCAGGACGTACATGAAGACCGTGAGCGAGTCGCGCGCCAGCGCTGAAAGCCGCATCGGATAGACGATTTGATCGTGATCGAAAGTGATCCACAGCGGGTCGAGTTCGCCCGTCAATTCGTTCGAGTCAGTCCCAGGGGAGAGACGCACAGCGACGTAGTACCAATTCATCTGCACATACGGTTCGAGCGCGGCGGCGACTTCGGGCGCGAGATGGTAACCGTTCTCGGCGAGCCAGTTGCCCAGCGCGTCCGCGTCGGTGGCGGCGAGCGTGGAAACGTCGAAGGGTCCCAGCGTCTGACGTTCGAGCAGAGTCACAGCGGAGCCAGGAGCCGCGCCCTCGGCGCTGCCTGCCATTTGAAAAAACGCAATTCGTTTCTTGACGACAGGCTTCGTCAATTCCTGCAGCGCGTCAAAGATTTCGGCGTCCGCAAGTTTGACATCCGCCCGCGCGGGGACGGGGAAGACGACCGCCGCCTCGCTGGAACTCCCCAGCACGCCCAGAGTCATGACGATGTCTTCGGTCTGACCGTCCCAGCGGATCAGGACGAGTTCTTCGCTGACGCTTGCCTCGCCGTCTAGCGGAACGTAAATGCCACAGCCGCAGGCTTGAGCGGGCGTCACCGCGAACGCCAGGCTCGCGGCAATGACGAACGCCAAAAGCGCTCGAAAGCCCTGCAAACGGATTTCAGAAATTGTTCTCATGTTTGACTCCTGAGGTATGGTGTCTGGCGCGTACCGCGCTGTTGAAGTCCTGCAAAAACAAGAGCGCCAACTACGCTATTCCGTCAACAACCTGCCCCAACTCCAATCCTTTGCCTCTCGCTTCCGCCGCGCGGAACTTCGCCGTTTCTTTCGTAAACCCATTCATCACCCCCTCCAGACTCTGAATCGTCTCAGGATCAGTCTTCGGATGATGACGGATCAACCCCCACAACTCGAACGCCTGCTCCAACTCCCCGCGTCTTGCATGGATTCCGCCCACCCAAACCAGCGCATCCAGCGCGATGAAATCCGCTTTTATATCGCGCGCCTCGCGGATGGATTGTTTGAGATAATACAACGCCTCGCCCTCGTTTCCCAAATGATAATTCGCCGTGCCGACGTTATCCAGCGCGATGGCGATGCCATAACGATAGCCTGTGTTGCGATGCGTTTCAAGTCCCTGTAAAAATAGCTCCAACGCGCCTGCGTAATTTTTTTCCTTCAACAATATCGTGCCGAGATTCCCCAACGCGCCCGCCAGGTTGCGCGGCTGGTTGATTCGGCGCGCAATTTCGATGGCTTCCCGCAGAAGCGGCTTCTCCTCTTCGTAACGTCCCTGGTTGAAAAGCGTCACCGACAAATTGATGAGCGTGGACGAGACTCCCGCCTCGTCGCTCAAGTCGCGCCGCAATAGAAGCGACTCTTTCAATACCTGCTCAGACTCTTGAAATTTTCCCAGCGTGGTCAATGCCGTGGAAATATTGTTCAACGCCGTCGCCTCTTCGTGGCGGCTGCCCAACTCGCGCGCCAGTTCCAACTGCCCGCGAAAATATTTTTCGCCCTTGTCTTCATGACCCAAAAAGCGCGACGCGATTCCCAGCGCGTTCAAACACGCCATAACCTGTTTCTTATCGCCTGCGCGTTCGAAATATTCGTGACACGCCTCCAGCGTCGGGACGGTTTCATCGGGCTTGCCCATGTCCGCCAAAAACAACGCCCGATACAAAACCAGTTTCGCAATCGTTTGTCCCTGTTCGTCGAGCGGCAAATCCTTCACATCGGGAACTTCGCCAAATTGCGACAAGGCGCGCTCCATCAAATCGTGTCCCTCGCGGTAACGTCCCTGAATATCGAGATAGCGTTTCGTGAAATGCACCAAGCCCGCAAGCGACGCAAAATCCTTTTGCTCACCCGCCCACATCCACGCCGCGCGGACGTTTTCAAAATCATCCCGCATCATTGCGAACGCCGCGCGTTCATTCCACTGCGCCCGCGCGCCTGCCCACTTTGCAAAATACGCGGCGTGAGCGTTTCGCGCTTTTTTCTTCGCGGTTAATTTTTCTTCCGCAAATTGGCGCGTCACTTCATGCAGTTCAAAACGAGAGTCGCTTCGTTGCACGAGCGACTTATCCAAAAGCGAATCAAACATTCCCGCCGCCTGCTCCGCCGCCTCACGCGTGAACCCGCCGCGAAAGACCGATAACGCCGCGAACGATTTTTGCTCGGCTTCATTCAACCGCGCCCACGACGACTCAAACACCGCCCGCAAACTTCGTTGTCGTTCGGGAACATCCCTGCGCGACGACGCGAGAAAATCCAAACTCTTTTGAATTTCATCCCGAATCGACTCTACCGTCATCGAACGAATCCACGCCGCCGCAATTTCAATTCCCAACGGGAGACCCCCGACCAAACGGCAGATTTCGGACACTGTGACTTTATCCTGCTCCCCAAACTGAATCTCCGCCCGCGCACGCTTCGCACTCTGGACGAAAAGCTGGTCAGCCTCCATTGAGTTGGCAGCCAGCCCAGGCAGTTCCACCACCCACTCGCCGTTCACGTCCAGCCTCTCGCGTGATGTGACAAGAATCTTTGCATCAGGCGCGGCTTCCAAAATTTCTGCGACGAGCGCAGACGACTCCAGCAGATGTTCGAAATTGTCCAGCACAAGCAGCAATTCTTTCTGGCGAAGATAATTCAACAACTGCTTCTTCGCGTCGCCTTTGGTGAATGGGAAATCGAAAACGTCCCCGATGGCGGGAATCAATCCCTGCGAATCCACCGCCGCGAGCGGAATTATCCACGCGCCGTTGATGAACATGTCCGCGCACGAACGCGCAACCTCCTGCGCGAGACGAGTCTTGCCCGCACCGCCGAGTCCCGTCAACGTGATGAGGCGGCAGGCAGGGGCTGCGAACTGCTGGCGCAAAATCTTTAATTCTTTATCTCTCCCGACAAAATCGGTGGATGACGCAGGAATGTTGTGTCTCGTCGTCTGCCTTGCCGAGCGGATTCTTTCGTAAAGCGCGGCGGTTTCAATCGAAGGCTCGACGCCGAGTTCTTTTTCCAGAATTTTTTTGCAGGTTTCATATTGCGCCAGCGCCGCGCTGACCTGTCCCGTCCGCGCTTGCAGGAGCATGAATTGACGGTGCGCCTCTTCACGCCAGGGGTCGAAAGAAAGCAGGCGGGAGGCGAAGGTCATCGCTTCGGTGAAGCCGCCGCGCGATGTGTGGAATTGTGTCAGCGTGTGGAGCGCTTGCAATGCGAGTTCGCGCAGGCGGGCGCGTTCGCTCAACATCCAATCTTCAAAGTCGGGCGCGTCGCGGACGTGGAAGCCTTCGAGGAAGTCGCCGCGGTAGAGGCGCAGGGAATCTGTCAGAATAACAGAGGCAGGCTGAGGGTCGAGAGAAGAAGCGGAGCGGAGGGCAGAGTCAAACTCCACCGAGTCGACAAATCCATTTCCCGTAAATTCAACCGAGTCGCGGGCGATGGTCAGCTTGTCGTCGAAAAATTTTTTCAGGTTGGCTAGCGCCTGGCGCAAATTATTTTTCGCGTCCGCGTCGGACATTTCGCCCCAGAGCAGGGCGGCGAGTTTGTCGCGGCTGTGCGCGCGGCGCGTAACGGCGAGGTACGCCAGCAAAGCGGGGACTTTGTTGGAGATGAAGCTGGTGATGGGGGCGTTGTCGCGTGTGATTTGTTGAGCGCCGAGGTACGACAAACTTAAGTTTGTCGTACTACCACTCGCCGAGGTCGGGATTGACATAGGTGAACTTCCAATCCTTCCATTCCTGCGCCAGCCCCGCTTTGATGGGGTTGTTCAAGATATAGAGAATGATTCGTTCCATCTCTCCTTCATCGCGGACGTAGTGATCGTAGGATTCGTGATGCCAAAATTTGCCCGTGCGGTTGAGCGCGAGGTTGCAATAACGGGCGGCGCGTCCTTTGAGCAGGCGCATGATTTCAGCGACGGGAGAGATGGCGCTCGGCATACTGGAGGGTGGAAACTTTTCAATGAGCGATTGGATGAGCAGGTGAACATGATTGGGCATGATGCAATAGGCGTAGAGTTCGTAATGACGGCTGGCTGACTGATGAATTTCATCCGCGACGATTTGGGCGATGTTTGCGTGTTTGAGCCAGTCGTGTCCGTGCTCGCAACGGTCGAGCCATTTGTCGTAATGTCCAAAATATTTTTTCTGAATGTCGTAGCGCTCGGCGGACGTTTTGGCGGCTTGCAGTTCTTTCTCGCGTTTTTCTTTTAATTCGGCTACAACGGCAGGCGGAATTGAATCCACGAGGTTGAAGGTGATGAATAGCGGGTTGTTCTGCGGGTGGATGTGCGGCAGTTTGCGGCGGTAATAGATGGTCTCTGGCATGGCGGTTCTCTTTTTGCAAACTGAAGTTTGCAGTACGACGAACTTCAGTTCGTCCTTTTAGCGGCAAGTGCAAACTGAAGTTTGCAGTACGGTGGTACGACGAACTTCAGTTCGTCCTTTTGGCGGCAGGCGCAAACTAAAGTTTGCGGTACGAGGGAAAAATAAACGATTTCTAAACGATGAACTCCTACAATTACGACAAGAATAGCACAAAAGGAAACGATTTTCCATGCCTGATTTGAGACCGCCGCGTTATCACCACTTTGTCCTGCTTCTGTGGGAGGAGCGCGATGCGGATGGACACCGTCAGGCGTGGCGGTTCAGTTTGCAGGATTCTCAGAAGGAGGCGCGTATTGGCTTCAAAAATTTGGAAGAACTTGTGTCGTTTCTCGAAACGTGGATGAAGGATTCATCCGAAACCGATTCGTCAAAAAAGGAGATGACAAAATGAATAAGCTGAAATGGTGGTTGCGGATTGTGGGCGGGTGGTACCTGCTCCTTGGGTTGGCTGGGCTTCTGATTCCGCTCTTCAACCCCGAAATGTACGCGGGAGGTCTTCCGTCCGCGCAGGCGGGGGATGAACTTGCCGTGGCGGCATCCATGGACATGAACTTCGTGGTAATGCTGGTCTTCATCGTTCTCGGCGCGTTAATGGAAGTTGCCAGTCGCGACCCCGCCCGCGCCCGATTCTTCATTGGAGCAATGGTCTGCCTGGAGTTCTTTGCCTATGCTGTCGTAAACGTGATCTGGGCTTTTCGCGGATGGGAGGGAACGCTTCCCATCCTGATCCTGCATCTGCTCTTCGGCGCGACGGGATTCGTGTTCCTGCGGCAGGCGAAATCGGAGTAAGGAAAGAATTCAACCCGTAGTTATGTAAAACCTGCGGGTTGTGAAATTTTTTCGCCAAAGGAGAAAACCTAATGAAAGTCAAATACCTGCTGTATCTTCAAGTCTTCAATATGGCTATCGGACTTCCCTTTCTTGTCTTTGCCCCAGCGCTGATGGCGGCGCAGTACGGCATCACGGATTTCAGTTCCGAATTTCTGCTGCTGTTTCAAAACAACGGCGGTTACGCCCTGCTGATCGGCTTGGTCAGTTGGATTGCCGCCCGCATGGAAGACAGCCCTACCCGCCGCACTATCGTTCTCGCTTTCTTCCTTCAAAACACACTGCAAGCCGCCATTTTCGCGGTCGGCGCGATGAACGGTTCGGCAATGGCAAACTCATTGCTAACCGTTCACGGATTTTTCGCGCTTGCGTTCGGTTTTTTTGTGTTTTTCAAGCGCGGTGTGTAGAGATTTTTTCACCCAAGGAGAACTCCAATGCTTTACCATCTCGTTGTCTTCCTGCACGTCCTCTGCGTTCTCGGATACCTGCTCGCGCACGGGGTTTCGGCGGCGGTTTCATTCGCGCTCAAAAAGGAACGCGACGTCAACCGCGTCCGCGCCATGCTCGACCTTTCGGCGGCTTCATATCCCGCCATGACCTACTCGATGTATGCCTTCCTTCTCTTCGGAGTCATCGCCGCGTTTCAAGGCGGATGGTGGGGTCACGGCTGGGTGTGGATTTCACTCGTTCTTGGCGTCGTCATCGTCGTTTTGATGGCGATTTTCGGGGCGGGTATCTACGGCGAAGCGCGCAAAGCGGCGGGCATTCGCTATAACTTCAAAGGCAAATGGTTTGCGCCCGAACCCGCCAAAAGCGATGAAGAGGTGTTTGCGATTTTGGCGAAGGCGAATCCGACCCTGCTCACCGTCATCGGCTACGGCGGATTCGCCGTCATCACCTGGCTGATGACCGCCAAGCCGTTTTAGCGGGCGTTCTCCAACTTCGCATTGAGGCAACCATGTTCACCGTCTATTACGTCCTCATCGGCATTGCCGCGTTCTTCATCGCCGCGCTCGTCCTCGGCATCTGGCTGCGCGCGCATCGCTCCAAAGAAAATGCCGAACGCTCCAGCCGCGTCATGCACTTCTTCTTTTTCGCGGGTTTGGTCGCGCCGCCGCTCGTCGCCATCTTCTATCCAGGTCTGGCACACTTCGACGCGCTCCTCGGTTTGCCCTCGCTTCCATTCAAGCCGTTCATGCTCGCGCTCGGAATCATCCTTACGATCCCAGGTCTGTACTTTCTCGGCGTGACCAACAAACTTCTCCGTTCCCTCGGCAGTGGAACCAATGCCTTCATCCTGACCAAGCGCATCGTGGACGACGATATCTACAAACGGACTCGCAACCCGATGTCGCTCGGATTCTATCTCTGCGCCCTTGCCTTCGCCTTCGCTTCCTCCTCGACGTTTGTGCTGGTCGCCGCTTCGTTGGGCTTGATCCCCGCCCATGCCTTTTTCCTAAAATACTTTGAGGAACTCGAACTGGAGTTGCGCTTCGGCGAATCGTACCTGGAATACAAGAAGACTGTCCCGTTTTTGATACCGAAATTTCGTGCGTAATTGGCGTTCTCTAACGCCAACCCCCATGCGGACGTTAGAGAACGTCCGCTACGCAACCCTAACGCGTAACCGACGCGACGCACCCGCGTAAGAGATGCTCTCCCCTGGCGCCCTGCGGCTTAAGCCGTACCAGGGCAGGTGTAGCGTCGGATTTGAAACCAAAGGAGAAACCTCATGAAAATCGAAAAATCCATTCACATCAAGTGCGCTCCCGAGAAGGCGTTCGCCTTCGCCACCGACTTTGCCAACGCCTCGAAATGGATGACTGGTTTCATCGAATCCAAAATCCTGACCGAGGGCGAGACGCGGGTCGGCACGCAATATATCTTCGTCTCCAAACTCTTCGGTCAAAAGATGGAGATGAAGTCCGAAGTCACCGCCTGGGAGCCGCCCACGCATTACGCGTACAAATCCGTCGACTCGTCCATATCCGTGCAGGGCAGTTTTAACTTCCGCGCTCAGAACGGGGGAACGCTTGCCACGATGACGGGCGAAGGCGAACTGGGCGGCTTCTTCAAAATTGCCGAAGGCATGATGAAAAGCCAGATGGACAAGCAGATGGACGACGCCATGCAAGCCTTGAAGAAGGCGCTGGAGGAATAAGTACGGCAAAATTTATTTTGCGTTCAGGGTATCGCAAGATAAATCTTGCGGTACGAAAATTCGCCAAAGGAGAAAAAATGAAAAAAGCGTTCAAATGGATCGGTATCGTTTTGGGGGCGTTGATCGGTTTGATTCTCGTCGCGGGGGTTGTGATGTATCTCAGAGGAACTTCCAATGCGAACAAAGTTTACACCGTCGAGCCGTCCAATCTCACGCTGCCCACCGACGCGGAAAATATCGAGTATGGTAAGCATCGGGCAGAGACGCTGTGCGCGGGATGTCACGGAGCCGATTTGAGCGGGATCGAAAATTGGTTCGACGCGCCGCCCATCGGAAGAATCGATTCGGCGAACCTGACTTCGGGCGAGGGCGGGCTCGGAGATGATTTCACGACGGAAGATTATGTCCGCGCGATTCGACATGGCATAAACAAAGAGGGCAAGCCAATTTTTATGGTCGCGGTTCCTTCCACGGCGCTACTCAGCGACGAAGATTTGGCGGCGATCATCGCGTACCTCAAAACAATCCCGCCTGTGGATCATACTCTTCAAGCGAAACATTTCACGCCGCTGGGATACATTATGGCGGGAGCAGGAGCGCTTGGCGACTTGCCTGCCGCGGTGGTGAGTCACGACGCGCACGTCGCCGCGCCTGAACGCGCTGCGACGGTTGAATATGGCGAGTATCTTGTCAACACAAATGATTGCCGCGTCTGTCACGGACAACAACTCAACGGCGCGAAATCTCCCGACCCGACCACATCTTGGATCTCGCCAAACCTCACCCCAGGCGGCGAACTTGGTTTTTGGACCGAGGAGCAATTTATTACTACTATCCAAACAGGGATTACGCCGAGCGGGCACGAATTAAACGAGAACATGCCCTGGCAAGCCTATCGCAATTTCTACGATTATGAATTGCAGGCGATCTGGCTGTATTTGCAATCGCTTCCAAGTTTGCCGCAGTATACAGAATAAAGCCGCAAAACGAGACGGAGCAATCTCCAGCAGTAGATTGCTCCGTCGGTTTACCTTATCGTTGCTTTATACAATGTCGCGAGATTTATATCGCTTAGCAAAGCGACATGAATGTCGCGCTACGGGGAGAAAATATCTTCGATCCTCATCCCGAACAACTTGGCGATCTTGAATGCCAGCGGCAGGCTGGGATCGTATTTCCCCGTCTCAATGGCATTGACCGTTTGCCGCGAGACTTGTAATTTATCCGCCAACTCGGCTTGCGACCAGTTCTTGTCGGCGCGTAAAACTTTGAGGTTGTTTTTCATTGATATTTTCTGTTGAAATAACTCAGGCTGATTCCCCAAAACAGGAACATCATCGGCAGGATCCAAAGCGTGGGGAGTTTGGGAAAACCAATCCCCTCTAGAAATCCGTAACTGAACGTGACCAAGCCTGTGGCGATCGAAGAAAATGTCACCGCCTGCAATTGAATCCGCTGAACGAGCTCATCGCTATCGCGCAAGGCGCGCAAGATAGCAAGGAGGACAAAGACCACAGGCACAATGGGAATCAGAACAATCACAATTTTTGTCATTTGCGGAAGTTCGGTATTGTTCAAGACCAGCAAGCTGACGATCAGCGCGACGACGTACGCCGTCATCCCAGTTACAAATTCTTTGTAGTAACGCTTCAAGATTTGGTTTTGATTCATTTTTTACCGCTTTCGTCGTTTTCATTCTTATTTTGCGCGGCTGAAAAGGCAAAGCCTAGCGCCACGCCAATGGCAACGCCAATTCCAAAATTGTTCATCGCGACGCCGATCCCCACGCCGATGGCGATTCCTATCGCGAAGCCCGACATACTATTCTTGTTTTTCATGATTTTCTCCTGTAAAGCAAGCTTGACTAGCAGGAGTATAAAACATCCTTGACGACATGTCAAGGATGTTTGACATACAGATTTTCGTTTACAAAGGCTCGAACCGCGCAGTGAAGTGTCTCAGTAGTTCGGGCGCGTAGGTTAACTTGAACCCGCGCAATTCGTTGGCGCGCGATTTGATCCGAATCAGCGCATTCGCCACATAATCAAAATGACTTTGCGTGTACACGCGGCGCGGAATGGTCAGCCGCAACAGTTCCAGCGCGGGGTAATGCCAGGCGTTGTCTTTGGGATCGAACGAGGCGAACATCACCGAGCCAATTTCAACGCCGCGGATGCCGCCCTCGCGATACAACTCCACGCCGAGCGCTTGCGCGGGAAATTCGTAATTGGGGATGTGCGGCAGGAATTGATTCGCCACCACGTATACGGCGTGCCCGCCAGCAGGTTGGATGGTGGGGATGCCCGCGTCGTTGAGACGGGCGGACAGGTATAACGTCTGACCGATGCGATAGGCAAGGTAGGATTCGTCCAAACCTTCGTAGAGTCCAACCGCCATGGCGTCGAGATCGCGCCCCGCGAGTCCGCCGTAGGTGGGAAATCCTTCGCGCAGAATCAATTCGTTCTTGATTCTTTGGAATAACGTCTCATCGTTCACGCACAACAAACCGCCGATGTTGACGATGGCGTCTTTTTTCGCGGACATGGTCATACCGTCGGCGAGCGCAAACATCTCGCGCGCGATCGCTTTGACGGATTTATTTCGATAGCCCGCCTCACGCTGTTGGATGAAATAACAATTCTCCGCGTAACGCGCCGCGTCAATGACAAAGGGGATGCCTGCCTCGCGATAGACAGCGGATACCATCTTGAGATTCTCCATCGAGACGGGTTGCCCGCCTCCCGCGTTGTTCGTCACCGTGATCATTCCAAACGGGATTTGATCGCGCCCATGCTTCGCGACGAACGCTTTGAGCTTGGCGATGTCCATGTTGCCTTTGAAGGGATGCGGGTTCGCGGGGTCGGCGGCTTCGTCAATGACCAGGTTCACAGGCTGACCGCCGCGCGCGCGGATGTTGGCGTCGGTGGTGTCGAAGTGCATGTTGCTCGGAATCCACTGGTCGCGTTCGACCAAACACGCCGACAAAATATTTTCAGCGGCGCGTCCCTGATGCGTGGGAATGAAATACTTGAAGCCGAAGATGTCCTCCACTGCGGCTTTGAGGCGATGATAGGAACGCGCGCCCGCATACGACTCGTCGCCGCGCATGAGCGCCGCCCATTGCTCCTGACTCATCGCGCCTGTGCCTGAGTCGGTCAGCAGGTCAATGTAGATATCTTCGGCGTTCAGCGCGAAGAGGTTGTAGCCTGCCGTTTTCAATTTCTCTTCGCGTTCTTCGCGTGAGACGATCCGAATCGGCTCCATCACCTTGATACGAAACGGCTCAGGGGGATACTGTTGGGTAGTCATTTTTTCTCCTAATTTGAATTTGCGTCAAATTTTGGGTAGCGAGCCTGGCGCGCTTCCCCCTCATGCCATTCGGTCTCCAATGACCACTCCATTCTACTGGCATTGGTCATTTTTGTGAAAGCGACAACTTCGCCCCGCCCGGGCTTTTTTCCATTCGGCTAATGGTATGATTAGCGTCCACCTCATAAATAGGAGTGCGCATTGTATGTTCCGTTTTTTCAAGAAGCGCGAAGACGTCTTCCATAAACTCATTCAGGAGCAGGCTTCCATCACGTATGAAGGACTGAAACTACTGGTCGAATACTTGAAATCGCCCGCGCCAGAGATCGCCGAACAGTTGGCGCTGAAAGAGAAAGAAGCGGATGAAATCCGCCGCATCCTGATTGACGAGTTGAACCGCACCTTCGTCACGCCGTTCGACCGCGAGGACATCTTCGCCCTTTCGCGCTCGATTGACGATGTGATTGACTACGCCGACAGCACCGTCAGCGAGATGGCGATCCTCAAAGTCCATCCCACGCCATACATGGCGCGCATCGCCTCGCTCCTCAAAGACGCCGCCTACGAGATCCATCAGGCAGTCCTGCGCTTGAACAAACATCCCAGCGTCGCCATTGACCACGCCCAACGCGCCAAAGCGCTGGAGAATCGAGTCGAAGCGGTCTATCGGGAAGCGCTCGCCGCCCTCTTTAGCGGACCCGAAGACGTCCATCACGTGGTGGAGATGCTGAAACTGCGCGAAGTGTACCGTCACCTTTCCAACGCCGCCGACCGCGGGGACGAAGCCGCCAACATCATCGCGGACGTGGTGGTCAAGAAGACCTAACCAGCGCCGATGTCTCAAGAACTTATCATCGTGATCGCGCTCGCGTTGTCGCTGGGCTTCCTGACCGGTATGCGCAATGTGAGCAACATCGTTGCCACCATGATCTCGTCGCGCGCGTTCGAGCCTCAGGTCGCGCTGGGAATCGCTTCCGTCGCTCAATTCATCGGGCCCTTCATCTTCGGCGTGATGGTCGCCACAACGATCGGCGACGAGGTCGTGCAATCCAAAGTCCTGACGCTGACGATCATCGCGGCTTCCTTATTAGGAGCCATTGCCTGGAGCCTGATCACCTGGTATTTGGGTTTGCCTGGGAGTTCCTCGCACACACTGATCGGCGGGTTGATCGGCGCGGTGTGGGTGGGCGCCGGCAGCAGCGCGATCCGCTGGCACGAATTAACTCTGGTGCTCACCGCCCTCCTGGCATATCCTTTATTGGGTTTTCTTTTCGGGTTTATCATGACGCGCCTGATCTATTTCCTGATCCAGAACGCCAGCCTGCGGATCAACGATTTTTTCAAACACTCCCAACTTCTAACCGCCACCACTCTGGCGCTCGGACACGGGACCAACGACGCGCAAAAAACGGTGGGCATGATCGCGCTCAGCTTGGTGGTGGGAGGTTTCCTGCCAAACTTCCAAATCCCGTTGTGGGTGATCGTCGTCAGCGCGGGGAGCATCGCGCTCGGCGCAAGTTTTGGAGGCTGGCGCGTCATCCGCACATTGGGCGGCAAGTTATACAAAATTCGCCCATTGCACAGTTTCGCGACTCAATTAACCGCGGCGCTCTTGATCGTCGGCGCGTCGTTATTTGGCGCGCCCATCAGCACCTCGCAAGTGGTAAGCTCAGCCATTATTGGCGTGGGCGCTTCGGAACGCATCAGCAAAGTCCGTTGGGGCGTCGCCGGCGACATCGTCACATCCTGGATCATCACGATCCCTGCCAGTGCGTTATTGTCGGCAGGATTTTATTGGGTATTGATTTCGATATGACGCGACTTCTTCAACCCATGCACGCAATTCAATCTCTTGTCAAGTAATAAATACCCTCCTAAAAATTTCGCAATTAATATACCCCTCCCCCCGTATCCATGATTATGGTATAAAAACTTCATCCCTGCTGTGCGCGTGATGTTGCCCTTCCGTTTTGAGCCAACACTTTTTAAAAGGGTCTTTAACTCCTAAAGAAATAACGCGATAGGCCTGAGCCAAGGCGGCGTTTCTGGGTAGGGACCCACCTGCGAAAGCAGGTTC
>JADLBX010000056.1 GCA_020847435.1 Anaerolineales bacterium | reverse complement strand
TGTTGCCCTTCCGTTTTGAGCCAACACTTTTTAAAAGGGTCTTTAACTCCTAAAGAAATAACGCGATAGGCCTGAGCCAAGGCGGCGTTTCTGGGTAGGGACCCACCTGCGAAAGCAGGTTCAAAACCTCGTAGCACACGGCATCGGCGGGGAATTAAAAATATAGACCTCACAGGTCTGATAGTCCTGTGAGGTCTTTTTCTTTTTGATCCTGCGGCAGTTCAACTGCTGAACGAACTTCATTATGGAGCTCGATGAATCTCAATCGCCTCGCGCAGACCCGATTCGAACGCGCCTTGGATCCACGCGTGATAGAGTGAGGCATGCTCGCCCGCAAAACGGATTCGCCCTTCGGGTTTGATAATTTCATCATGCAGTAACGTTTGCTGACCAGGGTCGAACAATGCGAACGCACCGCCTGCAAATTCATCGTCGTGCCACATCCATGACGTGCCGACTTCAAACTCTTTTGTGATCTGCGGATGAATCTCGGCAACATCGTCGAGCGCTTGTGCGATGCGGTCGTCGGGTTTGAGCGAGCCCCAACGCTGGGCATCCTCTGACCAAGTGTAACTGGCAAGGATGACGCCGCGTCCCGTTTCGCGTCCGTGGTCGGGATAATACAAATTGCGAATTGGCAGATCGGTCATCGTGCCGCCGCCAAAGATACCGTCGTCCTCTTCCCAAAATCTGCGCTTGCATTGAAATAGAATTTTTGCCGAGGCGTCGTAATGCAACTGACGAATCGCTCGATTTTTTGCACGCGCAAATGGCTTCAACACTTCGACATGCCGCAACACTGGGAATGGAACGGTGATTATTGCGTAATCGCCTTTCTCTTCAAACCGTCCCGCTTGGGTTTGATAGTGGATCGTCACATCCGTAGGCGATTGGTCAATGGCGATCATCTTCGCGCCGAAGCGGATATTCTCTTTGAGTTCGGGGAGGAATGCATGAGGCAAGCGATCCGTGCCGCCATCCAGTTCGATCATGTTGGTGTAATAGTTGCCTGAATCTTCACGGAACAATTCGAGGAACGACGAGTTCATCACCGACTCTTGATTCGCAAGCAAGCCGAACATTTCGATCATCCCCTCCGACCAGCCGTTCAACTCCAAAAACTCACGCGTGGAATATTGGTCATATTTTGCGATAATCTCTTCCCACGCCTTGTCGCCGTCGCGTTCGAGCGTATCAAGCAAAGGTTTGAGCGCGGCTTCGTACATCTTCCCCGCCGTCTTTCCCTTTTCTTTTTCAGAGACGTCGAACCCAAGCAAGGACGGGTCCTTCGCCGCCTCCGCCGCGCGGACTTTCCTCCCACCCATGTAATAGTAAGCGTTGGGATTGTCCATCGTGAAATCGTTGGTCTTGAGTCCAAACTTCTCGACGTACGCCATCGTCAACGTATGCGCGCGGGGAATTCTCATCGCGCCGACTTCCGCGTACAAGCCCTCCGTGAACGGGTCGCGCAGGGTGTAAACGCGTCCGCCGACGCGTTGCTGCGCTTCGAGAATGATCGGGGTGTGACCAGCGCGTCTCAGTTCGTACCCAGCCGAAAGTCCCGCGAGACCCGCCCCCACGATGACGACACGCTTCGGCTTGCCGTCTCCAAATTTTTTCACGATCCCCTGTTTCACCACGTCGAGATAATCCTGAATCGAATGTGCGGATTGCATCGGAGCCTCCAAAGTTGAAGTGGACGAATCTTATCGAAAATCAATCCAAAACACAATCACCAAAATTATGCTTGACGGAGTTGTGCCATACGTGTACAATCGCCGCCATTAACAACTGAATATTCGGAGATTTAGCGGCTGGGTCTTTGGTGGGACAAATTGCCAATTTGTCCAACGGAGACCACGAGGTGGAGGTTCTGTCTCGCGAGAGACATGCTAATCCCTCACCCCTTCCCTCTCCCGAGGGGAGAGGGTGAAGCGGAAAACATCGGATTGATCAGCGGATGCCTCTGGAGTTTGTCACAGACTCCTTTCTCCCTTCCGAAGAAAGCGCACGGCAACGGGTTTAAAAAAACTCTGTTGCTCACCCGAAAACCAGAGAGCGATCTGTGGGACAAGGGAGCGCGGTGATACAGGTGGATTCCATCTGTTTGTATTTGGAAGGGCTGTCTTTTTTAATGCTGAGTCGTTAACAGGCATGCCCACGCATGCCTGTTTTTGTTTTTTGTCATTGCGAGGAGAGCTCTTGTTCTTCGCGACGAAGCAATCCCCTGCAAATGAGGAGATTGCTTCAGACGCTGAAGCGTCTTCGTAATGACATAATTCAGCAAGAATCGGGTCGGCAGATGGAAGCGCTGTTCATAGAATACAATCAAAAGGAGACACTATGAACACAGACTTCAAACAATCATCCGAAGATTACCTGCGTATCGAGCAGGCGATCCTGTACCTTGAAAACCATTTCAAAGACCAGCCAAGCCTCGAGCAGGTCGCGGCGAATGTTGGGTTGAGCGAATATCACTTCCAGCGACTGTTCACACGTTGGGCGGGAGTCAGCCCGAAGCGCTTCCTGCAATTTGTGACGAAGGAAAACGCCAAGGAACTGCTCGACAAATCGGAGAATCTGCTGGACACCACGCATCAAATCGGACTGTCGAGTCTGGGTCGCCTCCATGATTTATTTATCGCCACCGAAGCCGTGACGCCAGGCGAATACAAATCCAAAGGCGCAGGCGTGACGATTCGATACGGAATCCACCTCACGCCGTTCGGCAAGACCCTCATCGGACTCACCGAGCGCGGCATTTGTCACCTCGGCTTCGTACAGGGAAGCGAAGGCGAGGCGATTGACAATCTCGTCAATGACTGGAAAGAGGCGCAGATGATCGAGGATTATCGAGCCACCGCCGCGCTCGTCGGTCCGATCTTCGATTTGCAATTCAGCCCGCGCATCAAACCGCTGACATTGCACCTGCGCGGCACGAACTTCCAGTTGAAGGTGTGGGAGGCGTTACTGCAAATCCCAGCAGGCGCGGTGACGACGTACGAAGGCATCGCGGCAAGAATCGGCAAGCCGACAGCGACGCGCGCGGTCGGCACCGCCGTTGGACACAACCCGATTGCGGTTTTGATTCCATGCCATCGTGTGGTCCGCAAGGCTGGCGAGTTTGGAAAGTATCGTTATGGCGAGTTGAGGAAGAAGGCGTTGTTGGCGTTTGAAAATGTCATTGCGAGCCCGTCGCGCTGAGCGGAGGACGTAGTCCGAAGACGAAGCGAGGGCGAAGCAATCTTCTGTGTTGAGGAGATTGCTTCGTCGCAACGAACGCTCCTCGCAATGACATGAAAAAAATGGAGTTGAATGAAAACAAAAATATGGATTGCGTTGCTCGCGTTATACATCGTTTGGGGCTCGACCTATCTTGCGATTCGGTTCGCGGTGGAGACGATTCCGCCGTTTTTGCACGCGGGGTTGCGGTTTCTGATCTCAGGCTTGATACTCGTCCTTTGGCGGCGGGCGGCGGGAGATGATATGCCGACGCGCGTGCAATGGAAATCGGTGGCGATCATCGGCACGTTGCTACTGCTCGGCGGCAACGGACTTGTCTCTTTTGCCGAACAGCGCATCCCATCGGGAGTTGCGGCGTTGATCGTTGGCACGGTTCCACTTTGGCTGGTGTTAATCGAAGCGCTGCGCCCGCGCGGAGTCAAACCAACAGCGTTATCGCTGATCGGGTTGGCGGTCGGATTCATCGGCATTTACCTGCTCGTCGGTCCCTCCGAGTTGACGGGCGGATTGCACTTCGACACGATCGGAACTATCGCGGTGATTGTCGCTTCGTTTTTATGGTCGCTTGGATCCATTTACAGCCGCAGCGCGGACGTACCCAAGTCCGCGTTGATGACGACGGGGGCAGAGATGCTCGCGGGGAGCGTGCCGATCTTTTTGGTGAGTCTCGCGCTGGGCGAATGGCGGACTTTCAACCTCGCGCAAGTGTCAACGCAATCATGGCTCGGGCTGATCTATCTCATCACATTTGGTTCAATGATCGGATTCGTCGCGTACATTTGGTTGTTGCAGAACGCGCCGCTGTCACTCGTGGCGACGTACGCGTATGTCAATCCGTTGGTGGCGGTGTTGCTCGGCGCGTGGTTAGCCAATGAGGCGCTGACGCCGCGCGTCCTCGCCGCCGCGGGAATCATCGTCGGGTCGGTAGTCTTCATCAATTGGGCGAGGCAGGTAAAGGTCAAGACAGAACCGTTGCAGTCCGCGTCGAGCGGAGAATGACTTTTATCCAATATTTTATTTGAAAGTACTTCTGCTGGTCTCGAGTAGTCCTGCGCTTCCGCTCAGGACTACTTGACCAGCGAGGTTCGCAATGACATAAGCAAAAGGAGAAAAAAATGGACGGCAAGGATTTAGTCAAGAAAGTAAAAGAAGATGGCGTGAAATTTCTTTCACTGCAATTCTCGGATGTGACGGGCGCGGTGAAAAGCGTGGACATTCCCGTGCGACATTTGGAAGACGCGTTGAAAGACGGCGTGTGGTTCGACGGTTCGTCAGTGGAAGGGTTCGCGCGCATTCAGGAAAGCGACATGCGGCTGATCATTGATCCCGACACGTACGCGGTGCTGCCATGGTCGGCGGCGGATTCAAAACGGGCGCGCGTGTTCTGCGATATCTTCATGCCGAACGGCGACCCGTTCGAGGGCGATCCGCGCGGCACGTTGAAGCGCCAGTTAAAACGCATCGAAGAAAAAGGTTGGACGTTCAATCTCGGACCTGAGCCTGAGTTCTTCCTCTTCAAAGGCACGAACGGTCACGGCGTGCATCCGGTCCCGCACGATGCGGGCGGCTACTTCGATTTCTCGTCGTTCGATGAAGCGGTCGTTGTGCGTACCGCGTTGATGAGCGCGCTCGATGCGATGGGACTCGATGTGGAGGTCGGTCATCACGAAGTGGCGCTGGGTCAGCACGAAATTGATTTCCGTTTTGCCGACGCGCTCAAAACCGCCGACAACGTGTTGACACTGAAGTACACCGTCAAAGCCATCGCCGCGCAACACGGACTGACCGCGTCGTTCATGCCCAAGCCCGTCTTCGGCATCAACGGTTCGGGGATGCACTGCCATCAAAGTTTGTTCGACAATAAATCGGGGACGAATCTGTTCTTCGATAAAAACGACGAAGCGCATCTTTCGGGACTCGCGTACGGATTCATCGCTGGACAGTTGGCTCACGCCCGCGCGTTAGCCGCCGTCGTCGCGCCGACGGTCAACTCGTACAAGCGACTCGTCCCAGGCTATGAGGCGCCCGTGTACATCGGCTGGGCTCAGCAGAACCGTTCGGCGTTGATCCGCATCCCGCGCTACACCGAGGGACGCGACAAAGCCGTGCGCGCCGAATTACGCTTCCCCGATCCCGCCTCGAATCCGTATCTCGCGTTCACGGTCATGCTCGCCGCCGCGTTGGACGGAATCGAAAACAAGATGCAAGCGCCGAAGCCGCTCAACAACATCAACCTGTATCACCTCGACAAAGACGACCGCGCCAAACTGGGCGTGGCGGAATTGCCAGGCTCGCTCGCCGAAGCGTTGACCGAACTCGACAAGGACGAAGTTATCAAGTCCGCGTTGGGAGAAGTCACTTACGAAGCCTTCTCCCGCGCCAAGTGGGAGGAGTGGGATGACTTCCGTATGCGCGTTTCGGATTATGAGATCGAGAGGTATTTGGAGACGGCATAGGGGGAAGGAGTAATTGGTAATTGGTAAGTGGTGAGTGAGGAAAAGAGAATTAGAGAATCAGTAGATCACGAAAACAGGTTCTTGACGCAGTTGCACTGCATCAAGACAGGCGACAGTACAACTGTCGCCTGAACTTTCGTGAAGTACTGAGAATTGGGGGGGTGGAGACTGGAGACTAGAGACTTGAGGATGAACGAGACCTCTGAGGGACTTTGTCCTGAGGAGGTCTTTGTTTTTTTGCGTGAACACAGAGAGGTTTGAGAAGAAATTACAATCCTTCCGCCTTGCGCGGGAATGATTTCGATTCCGTTACCCATCATAAAGAAGAGGAGCGGCAAAGTATAATGAGGGGAACACTGAAGGGATGATGCATGAGTTTCAATGAAAACACCAGAGTGAAGATCCCCGCCATATTGCATCTTGCCAGGCTGGGATTTCAATACCTCTCCCTGTCCGACTCTACCTGGGACAAAGAGACAAATATCTTCACGGATATTTTCAACAAAGCCGTCTTGCGGATAAACCCTGATTTGGAGATGGGAGATGTAAAGCGGTTATACGAGGATCTCTCACTTACTCTGGACAACGAGGATCTGGGGCGGGCATTTTATAATCTGCTCGTTTCCACTTCTGCGCCGCGCTTGATCGACTTTAATAATTTCGCCAACAATTCCTTCCACGTGGTCACCGAACTGACGTGCAAGAACGGGGATGATGAATTCCGTCCTGACATTACCCTGCTCATTAATGGGATGCCGCTCGCATTCATCGAGGTGAAAAAGCCCAACAACCGAGATGGGATTCTGGCAGAGCGTGAACGCATCAACGTCCGCTTCAAAAACAACAAGTTCAGGAAGTTCATCAACATCTCGCAAATCCTCGTGTTCACGAACAACATGGAATACGACGACGATGACATTGAGCCTATTCAGGGAGCGTTTTATGCCACCACCTCCCACAAGGAAGCCAATTTCAATTACTTCAGAGAAGAAGAGAAATTCGATCTCGCCAAGGTATTGAAGCCAGAAGACGATTCCGTTGAGAATTATGTCCTCAAGGACAACAATCTGTCGTCCATCAAACATTCGCCTGAATTTCTAACAAACAAAGACCCCAACACGCCAACCAACCGCATTCTGACTTCGCTGTTCAGCAGGGACAGGCTGGCAATGCTGTTGCGGTACGCGTTCGCTTATATCCAGGACGAGCAGGGAAAAATTGAAAAGCACATCCTCCGTTACCCGCAGTTCTTTGCGCTGAAAGCCATCGAGCGGACCATTGACAAGGGCGTCAAGAAAGGCATCATCTGGCATACGCAGGGAAGCGGCAAAACGGCGCTTGCCTTTTACAGTGTGCAATACCTGACGGATTATTTCCAGCGCAAGAATATTGTGCCGAAGTTCTATTTCATCGTGGATCGGCTCGACCTGATGGCGCAAGCAAGGACGGAATTTTCAAGCCGCGGGCTGAAGGTCAATACCGTCAATTCCAGGGATGACCTGGTGAGACATTTCAAGGCGCATCAATCCATCCACAACACGGAGGGACAGCGCGAGATCACGATCGTCAACATCCAGAAGTTCAAAGATCAGGGCGATGTATTGAAAGAAGCGGATTACGACCTGCAAACCCAGCGCGTCTATTTTCTGGACGAAGTGCACCGCAGTTACGATCCGAGCGGCAGTTTTCTGGCAAATCTCTATAGTTCAGACCGCAATGCTATCTTGATCGGCTTGACAGGCACGCCGTTGATCGTCGGCGACGTGAAATCACGCGACCTCTTCGGGAAGTACATCCACAAATATTATTACAACCGCTCCATCGCCGATGGGTATACCTTGCGGCTGATCCGTGAAGATATCGAGACGGGGTATGCCATCCAGATGCAGAAACTTTTGGAAGAGTTGGAAGTCAAAATCCGCAAAGGGGATATTGAAAGGCAGGAAGTATTCGCCCACGAACGCTTTGCGGAGCCGATGCTCGATTACATCGTGGAGGATTTCATCAACAGCCGCAAGGGCGTTTTCAACGACCACACCGTCGGCGGGATGGTGGTCTGCGACAGCTCGGCGCAGGCGGAGAAACTGTTCGAGATCTTCGTCAACAAGTACAACCCTGAGCAGAAAGTCATCAAGCCTGTTGAAGAGTATCACGCCATCAAAGAACCCGCGCCCCTGTATGGTGAATATACAGGCAGGCAGGGTAAGAAATTAATTGCATCGTTAATCTTGCACAACATCGGGGATAAGGATGAGCGCAAACAAGAAGTGGAAGATTTCAAAGCGGGAAAGATAGACCTGCTGTTCGTGTACGCCATGCTGTTGACGGGTTTCGACTCCCCCCGCCTGAAGAAACTATATCTCGCTCGTTTGGTCAAGGACCACAACCTTCTGCAAACGCTCACCCGTGTCAACCGCCCGTACAAGAAGTTCCGATACGGCTACGTGGTGGACTTTGCCGACATTCAAGAACAATTCAAGAAGGCGAACAAAGCCTACTTCGATGAATTGCAGGAGGAACTCGGCGATGAAATGCAAAACTACTCGGACATGTTCAAGTCGCGCGAGGAGATTGAACGGGATATTGAAAATATCAAAGATAGACTGTTCCTGTACGACCTGAGCAATGCCGAAATTTTCTCGCAGGAGATCAGCAAGATCGAAGACCGCAAGATCGTGCTGGAGATCAAAAAAGCGCTGGAGAACGCCCGAAGCATTTACAACTTGATTCGCCTGTACGGTCATTTCGACCTGCTTGAAAAACTGGACTTCAACAAATTGCGCCAGTTGCTGGACGAAACGACGCGGCATCTTGAATTGCTCAACCTGAAAGAATCCCTGCAAAACGACGTGGACACGACAAATCTTCTCAACGTGGCGTTGGAAAATGTCGTTTTTACATTTTGGAAGCGGTCGGAGGAAGAATTGGTGATCGCCGACCAGTTGCGCGATACGCTCGCCAGGACGCGCGAAGCGTTCAACGCCAACTTCGACCAGAAAGACCCGCAGTTCGTGAACCTGTACGACGAGCTCAAACGTCTGTTCGCCAACCGCAACCTCGACGAAATCTCACAGGACGAGATGAAACAGAACATCGGCGCGTTGGAGAAAATTTATCAGAAAGTGCTTGAATTGAACCGCAAGAACAACTTGTTGCGCGCCAAATACGAAAACGACGCCAAATACGCCCGAATGCACAAACGCATTGTAGAGCAAGGCAAGATTTCGAAACGCGAAAGCGAAGTGCAGGACGTTTTGCTCGACATCAAGCAGAAGACGGACGAGAAGGTCTTGCTGAATACGAACCTTCTGAGTAACGACGGCTTTTTCTCGAGGCTGGTGATGAAATCACTGGTAGAGTCGTTCGATAAGATCAAGATACCGTTGGAGCCCGATGCGGCGAAGTTCATCAACAACCTGCTGGTGCGCGAATATACCAATGAGTTTCAAGGGATATAATTCCGAAATGCCCATTCCCGCCACGCTTGCGCCATTCTTTCAAGAATACGATGTTACCCTGCTGAAACCGCAAAGCGATTCTGCGACCATCATCGAGCGGACCTTGCGCTACGGCACGCGCGCCGAACTCAAGTGGCTGTTCACGGAATTTCCACGGGCGCAAATTCGGGAATGGGTGCAACGCTGGGGTGATTTCGCCCTGCCCGCGCCGCATCTTTCTTTTTGGCGGGTTGTGCTGGAGATCGATGCGTGAGTGAATTGCATTGGAATACGGTTACCCCTGCCATGCACTCCATCGTGGAGGGATTTACGAAAAGCAAGATTGCGGGCGAATTTTATCTGGCAGGCGGAACGGCGTTGGCATTGCAATTGGGACATCGCTTGTCTGTGGACCTCGATTTTTTCTCCCCTACACAAAGCGACATTCCCGCTTTGGCGAACGTGTTACAACATGCTTTGAAAGGCTTTTCGCCAACGCTGTCGGATACATCGTGGGGCAACCTGGTGTTTCTGGCAAACGATGTTCGCATTGGATTTTACGGGTACGGCTATGCACTGATCCGCCCGTTGTTGCAGACGGGCGATCTGAGGCTTGCCAGCATGGAAGATATCGCCTTGATGAAAATGGACGCCCTGCTTGCCCGCGCCAGCCGCAAGGATTTTCACGACTTGTACGCCATCTGTCGGCGAATCTCTTTACGCGAACTGTTGGACCTTGCCCCTGAGAAATACCCCGACGTGCGCGACTTTGAAGTGCAAGTTGTGAAGCACATGACCTATTTTGACCGCGCCGAGACTGAGACCCCCGTGCGATTGCTCAAACCTGTGGAATGGACGACGGTTAAGGAATGGTTCCGTACGCAGGCAAAAAACCTGGCGGAGGATTGGTTGAAATAACCCCGCCAGACCTGCTCGCACGCGAATAGATCAATGAACACCTAAGAGACTGTTTCTTAACTTCTTTTTTGGACACGGACAACACGGATTACACTGATTTTCACGGAAAAAACCATTTTAAAATCTGTTCTTTTCCGTGTGTTCCGTGAAATCCGTGTACAAAACAGTGACAGTTTGGACTTAAGAAACGCTCTCTTAGACAACCTAACCGCTGGTATAGGTGGGCGGTTTCTCCGTTGAAAAAATATCTTTAGAAACCACGAAATGAGTGGAATAGGCAATGAAAGATTTTGACCCTGCCAAAAGTTTTGGTTCAGATGTAGCCGCACACTATGACGATTACAAGCGTGGCGATGAAGAATCTGCGGCTTCCTTTCTTGCGGAAATTACCAAAGGAAGTAAAGCGCTCGAATTTGCTATTGGCACAGGGCGTATTGCTCTTCCACTAGCAGCAAAAGGCGTCCAAGTTGACGGCATCGAATTATCATCTCATATGGTTGAAAAACTTCATGCCAAATTAGAAGGAACAAATATCAATGTGGTTCTTGGCGATATGTGTAGCGCGACTACTAATCAACAGTACTCGCTGGTATATCTGGTCTACAACACGATATTTAATCTCTTGACTTCTGATGACCAAATTCGTTGTTTCGAAAACGCTGCGCGCCACCTTACAAAAGACGGCTATTTCGTAGTTGAAACAGCATTGCCCCATGCTTGGATTTCTCCAGATAAGCCAGATTATGTTCATGCCGAGCATGTGGGCAAAGAGATAGTTGGTCTTGATGTTGCCCGTTACGATCCAGTAACACAGTTACTTGAAGAAAGCCATATTGAATTCACCGCACAAGGCATAACCATGTCGCCAATCGTGTGTCGATTAATTACCCCTGGCGAGATGGATTTAATGGCGCGAATTGCGGGAATGCGGCTCATAAACAGGTTTGCTAATTGGCAACGAAGTACATTTGATATTAATAGCAAAGCGCATATATCAATTTATGGTTTTTGAAAACCGCCGCCCAATACAGCGTCCATCTGACGTGTGGGAGTTCGCGGCATTTTCAAGCATCTTCTTGTCTTCGAGTTTTCCCTACCCCCAAGCAGATTCCACGCCCGACAATCAGCGGGTAATGCAAGCCCCTACTTATTCTTCCACACCGTAAAATCTTTCAGGATCGAGCCGCCGAGAAACTCGCGCAGGTGCGAAGTTTCAGGCACGAGTTTCAGTTGTTCGTCCAGCAGTTCAACTGCTGGACGAACAACATTACCTATTCTTCCACACCGTAAAATCTTTCAAAATCGAGCCGCCGAGAAACTCGCGCATGAGCGAGGTTTCAGGGACGAGGTTAACATCGAGCGGCACGAACCATTCGAGGAAAGCGAGCAATCTCTTTGCCTCGATGAATTCCGGCGTGCCATGTTGCACCTGTCGGAGCAACGGCTCGGCGAAGGATTTCAGCGCCGCCATCTCGTACACCAGCGCGGAGTTGAACATCACGTCGGCGTTTTCCTGATTCGGGAAGATATACTTCGCCTCCCCGCGCCGCACCGATTCCCAGCGCGAGATGGTCTGCGCCGCGGTATAGCCGCGCTCCCGCGCGTCGCGCACGATGCGGCGCAACAGGCGCGTGTCGGTGGTGGAGACGCGGTTGTGGCGGTCCAAGTTCAATTGGGTGAGAGCCGAGATGTAAATCCGAAACGCCTCGCCGCTCAGGCTTTCGGGAATCAGGCGCGGGTCCAATCCGTGAATCCCTTCGAGGATGATCGGCTGTCCGTGCATGAGACGGATCACCTCCCCCGCCTCGCGCAACCCGGTCTTGAAGTTGTAACGCGGCAATTGCACCGCGTCGCCGTGGATCAACTTTGAAAGATGGTCCGCCAAGAGCGGCAGGTCGAGCGCTTCGATGGCTTCGAAATCGGGTTTGCCGTCTTCGCCCAGCGGGGTTTGATCGCGCGACAGAAAATAATTATCGAGTTCCAGCGGGAACGGTGAAATGCCGAGCGCAAGCAATTGCACCGTGAGCCGCCGCGAAAAAGTCGTTTTGCCCGCCGAGGAGGGACCCGAAACAAGGATCAAATGCGCGCGGCTAATTTGATCCGCCACCTGCCCGGCAATTTGGGCAAGCCGCTGTTCGTGGAATGCCTCCGAAACCAGCACGATCTCGCCGCCGCGTCCGCTTTCGATCGCCTCGTTCAACGCGCCGACGTTCGAGATGCCAAGTTTTTCAAGCCAGCCGCCATATTGCAAAAATGTCGCCAGCAGTTTTGGGTATTCCGGCATGGGCAACAATTCGTTCGGGTTCTTCCGGTTCGGATACAGCAGTGTAAAACCGTCGCCCGTTGGCGCCAGGTCGAACCACTTCAAATACCCGGTGGACGGCGCCATGTAACCGTGGTGATAGTCCATGCGTTCGTTGAGGCTGTAAAGCGTCAGATACGGTTTCCTGCGATATTTAAGCAATTGCACTTTATCGTCTTCGCCGCGTGAAAGGAAATACGCCATCGCTTCTTTCAACGGGACTTCCTTACGCGTGAAGGGCAGGTCGTCCTTGACGATCTTTTGCATCAACACCTTCAACACCCCCAGTTCCGACTCCGATAACGGTTTACGTCCGTTCACTTCGCAATAATACCCACCGGAGGCCACCGAGTGATCAATGAACAACGTGGCTTGCGGATACATATCCGCAAAGACCATTTCAAGGAGGAAGGTCAGCGAGCGGCGGTAGATGCGCGTCCCGTCCGGCATGGTCATGGTAACCGGCTTGACGCGCGCGTCCATTTCGACGGGGAAAGTTAACTCACGCAGGTCGCCGTTGATCACCGCCCCGACGAGTTGCGAATCGTGTTCAATGGCGGAGAGGAAATCGCCCACCCGCGCCCCGCGCGGACCGGACAACACACGCCCATCGGGTAAATGGATTTCCACCTCCGCGCGCGGAGAAACGAGTTTAAATTTTTCGCTCATGGTTTTGATGACGAATTGTATCACTCAATTTTTCTGGAGCGCTCGGGCGGGCTGAGCGCCACCCGGTTCTTCCCGTCGCGCTTGGCGGAATACAACGCGTCGTCCGCGGCGCGGAGCAAGTCCTCCACGTTGGCGGCATGGTGCGGGTACACCGCCACGCCGATGGAAGCCGTCGTATGAAAAGCGCCTTTGGGCGATTCAACGCTGAGTTCCTCGATGGCTTTCCGCCACTCCGCCGCGCGGGCTAAAGCGCTCTCGATATCCAGCCCGGGCATGACGACCACGAACTCCTCGCCGCCATAGCGGCACAGGATGTCGCTTTTGCGGGTGTGCACCAGCAGAAAATTGGCAATGCGTTGGAGCGCGAGGTCCCCGGCGCTATGCCCAAAGGTATCGTTGACCGATTTGAAATCGTCGAGGTCCATGATCGCGACCGTCAACGGTTTGTTCTCGCGCTGAGCGCGGTCAAATTCGCGCTCCAGCGTTTCGTCGAGGTAGCGCCGGTTGTAGACCCCGGTCAACGCGTCGCGGATGGATTGATCGCGCAACTGTCCTTGTAGTCCTTCGATCTCTTGGATCCGTGTTTGAAGTTGCAGATTGGCGTCTTGCAGGGCGCGTTCCGTCGTTTTGCGCGCCGTGATATCGTGCCAGAGGAATAACCGCCCGATCAGCCCATCCCGTTGGTCGCGAATCGGGCGGACGTGCAATTCGTAATAGTGCGACGGAGTTGTTTCCGACTCGATCTCCGTATCCAACTGCTCCACGTTCTGATATTGCTTCATCAAGCGGGGCCAACGCGTCATGAGCGCCTCCAACGGTTGACCAACCTCCAGCGTCTGCGAAAAGAAAGCGTTCGCGGAGGCGTTGAAATCCACCAGGCGGTCGCTGTCGTCCGACACGATCACGCACTCATCCAGGTTGTCCACCAGCGTATCGCGTGCAATCGGTCGGATATCCAGCCAGCGTTGGCTGAGCATGTCGTACAGGATCACAATGGCGGTAAAGGTAAATAGGATCGGGGTAAAGTCAATGTCGCGGAATGGGACCAGCCCAGACATGCCCAAAAGGTTAACCGCCCAAGGGAGCAGTAAACTTGCAAGAAAGATTCCGATCTGCCGCCGATAGAGCCGCCGCGCACGCAAACCGTGCAAAAAGAGGACGCCAGTGGCGGTCAGCAACAAGCCGTAGGAATACAACACATGGAACCAGAATAACGGCGTGCCGTCGAACAAGACGCTATCGGTCAGGGCGCGCTTCCCGCCGAAGAACCAACCCGTCAGAGGATCGGTCCACGCCAGGATAAGAGCCGCCACTGGTTCGATCAAAAATAAAACCAGCCGAGTGCGCGTGATCCACGCATCTCTGCCGGTATAACGGAACGCAAAGATGAACAGCGCGGCTGGCGCTGTGACCACCCCAAAATAGGTCATGTTCAACCAAAAGAATTTCCATTGCGGTTCACGCGACGCCCAATGGAAGGCGTATGCCAGCGACCAGGCGGATAACCCCGCCAATAACATGATCAACGATGTTGCCCCATGCGAACGCCAACGCGCCAACGCCACCCCCAACGCAACCATGCCGCAGGCAGAAGCGAAGACCAACGCGACAACGTAAAAACTTGCATTTCCAAGCAACATGAATTATTTCCGGGAGCGCACGGGAATCAATGCCCGGCGCCGCGACCTCCGAATAGTTTTTCAGGTTGGTGCGCGAACTCATTCAGCGGTATTTCTCCGCGCGTCAGCGCGAGCAGGGTTTCGGTCAACATCTTGTTCACCGGCGTCGGCACATGGAATTTTTCACCGGCACGCACAACCTCGCCGTGCAAATAATCCACTTCGCTTTTGCGCTTGCCGGAGCGCAGGTCAATGTGAAAGGACGGCATCTTATTGCCGCGTCCGGCGCCCGCCGCGCGGCTGAGGAACGGTTTCGACAGCCACAGCGGAAGCCGCGTGGCAAACGCCAGCGCGCGCACCGGCGTACCGGGCAGGTCAACCGCTTCGATGCCCTGCGCCTTCATCACCGCAAGACACTCGCGCAACGCTTCCACTTCCAATTTGTATAACTTTTTATTCGCCAGAATTTGAGCGGCGGTCATATCGAGGATAGCCGAACTGGGATTGGCGATCAGGTTCGTCAGCAGTTTCGACCATTTCATCGCGGACGCGTCGTCGTACAAGCGCGGGTTGAGCAAGGCATTCTCGAAAGCGACAAACAACGGCGTCACGAGCGGATGCCCCTTGCCGATGCCGATGCCGCGCAAGCGTTCGAGGGTGATGTCGCCCACACCGCGTCGACCGACAGCCGTGGTCACCGTGCCAGGGATGACCTTGTCCTTACCCAGCGCCTCGGCGATCAACGCTTCGTTCGCGAGTCCGTTCGACAAACATAGGAGCGGCGGCAATTTGTCTGCGTAGGGCTTGAGGGTTTCGAGTGCGGCTGGGGCGTCGTACGATTTCAACGCAAAGAGGACCAAGTCGAACGGTCCATAACGAAGCGCATCGTCCAAGGAGGAAACAGCCGCGAAAGCCGAGGGTTGAATCAGCGACACCTCTTTCGTCTTTCTTCTTTCGTCTAAGGTTAGGTCAAGCCTCAGGCCCCGCGTCCGCAAATCATTGACCTTGCCGCCGCGTTCGAGAAAGACGACATGACTTCCCGCCAGCGCGAGACTGCCCCCCACGTACGCGCCGATGGCGCCAGCTCCCAAGCACAGGACCTTCATCGAGGCGTTAACATGACTCGCCGTGTCATTCAGGGTCACGGTCTTTTCCTATCTGAACTTTTGAGCGATTCAGCGCGTGGAGGTGCGCGTGATCGTTGAGCGCGTCAATCGCCCAGCGATGCAAATGCGGCTGATAGATCACACGCGCAAACGCGGTGTTCTCGAATCGAAAACGTACGCCCGATGGGTCGGCGTGATGCGCCACGCCGACGATGGCGTGCATGAGTTGATTCAACAAACCGCCGTGCGAAACGATGAGGTAACTGCCGGGCGGGCGTTTCAACAAGTTGTGTAAAGCCTGCCCCGCGCGCAAAAATAATTCCCAATCGCCTTCGCCATCGCCGCCGATCGAATCGTACGGCGTGACGTATGCCGGGCGCGGCTTCTGCTGGACTTCTTCGTTGGTCAGCCCTTCCATCTCGCCAATGTCGCGCTCGAGCCAGATCTCATCCAGTTCAAGTTCCCCCCCCAACGCGGAGATCACGATTTCGGCTGTCTCACGCGCGCGTTGGAGCGTGCTCGAAATCGCCAGGTCGAATTTCATGCCCTCCTCTTGCCAGCGTGCGGCGAGCGCGTTCGCCTGCGCGCGTCCGCGCGCCGTGAGCGGATAATCGGACTGCCCCTGCCAACGCGACTCGGCATTGCCGGTCGATTCGCCGTGACGCAGAAATACAAATTGATACGTTGGTTTCAAAGTTGAACTCAAACTATGCCTCTTTCTTCAGTAAATACACGGGCCTGCGTTTCACTTCTTGAAAGATGTAACCGACATACACGCCGATAAAGCCAAGCAGGATCATGATGATGCCGCTGGCAATGAGCAGGACCGCCATCAACGAACTCCACCCCGGGGCGATCACATGTTGCGTGTTCCCCGAAAACGAAAGCCATAACACCCAACTCAATTGGGCGGCCGCCAGCGCGAAGAAGACCAAACCCGAACTCAAACCAATGTACAGGGGAATCAACGAAAAGGAAAAGATGGCGTCGGAGGCGAGCCTGAACATTTTGCCGAGCGAATATTTCGACCTGCCCGCCATGCGCGCCGGTTGGTGATACGGCAGGATCACACTGCGATAACCCATCCACGAGATCATGCCGCGCAGGAAACGGTGATATTCGGGCATGGCTTTGAGCGCCTCCACGGCTTGGCGGTTGAGCGCGCGAAAATCCGCCGCGCCCGAAACGAGGTGCGTGCCGCTGATCGCGTTGAGGAATGAATAAAAAATATCGGAGGTCCACTTTTTGAAGAACGAGATACGCGCCTCGGTGACGCGCTGTGCCTGCACAATATCGTAGCCCTGACCGATCAACTCGATCATTTGGACGATCATCTCCGGCGGATGCTGGCCGTCGCCGTCCATCGAAATGACGATGTCGCCTGTGGAATGATCTATCCCCGCTGAGAGCGCCGCTTGGTGACCGAAGTTGGTGCTCAACATGAGGACGGTCACGCGCCGGTCAGCCTGCTTCACCCACTGGAGCGACTCCGCCGTCCCGTCGTTCGAACCGTCGTCCACGTAGATGAAGCGGAAGTCGTACGGAAGTTTGTCAACCGCCGCGCGAATCTGCGCGTGGATTTTCTCAACCACGCCCGCTTCGTTGTACACGGGAATCACGAGGTCAACTTTATACTTGCGTTTTTTGGAGGGCATGCGGCGATTCTACCACCTTGCCGTTTTAAGGATGATTTCGCAAGCGTGCTCCGCCATCTCGCTTGTGAAATGTTGGTCGTTGAAAAGATTGATTACATCATCTGCCAGCGCCTCCGCGACAGGAGCCTTCCCATCCGACATGATGCCCGCGAGCGATGCATAATGTGCGCTGGCGAACAATCCCGCCGCAAAGATTTCCTTTATGACTTGTAATTGATTCTTCGCGCGAATATTAAAGCGCCATGTTTGAAATTCTGCGGGCAATTGAATCGCATTGGGCAGACGCGAGGCATAAATCGCATTGAGCGCCTTGCGATGCGATAACGCTTCTTTGAGATTGGTTTCCGCCTTGCGCCGGAATTCATCCCACACAGGCAAGTCGGCGTCGGTCATCAACCAATTGCTGTTTGTATACTCGAAGCGAACCCGCTCGCGAACGGCAAACTTATACGCCTCTTCCAATTCCGCGAGCTGCGCGGCGCTGAACGGAAGCGACACAGGCTGGCAGGGAATTTCATCCTTGAGAAATGCGTATCCGCCGCCTCCCAAATCCACAATCTTGGCGTAGCCAGCGCTGAACAGCACAACATCGGCGGATGAGACCGTTTCAAATTTCGGGATGCACAGGCAACGATCATCCACGATCCACATTTCAGGATTTAGCGCTTTCGCCTGAGCGAAAAATTCCCCCGGCGTGGACTCGTCCCCATATGTGTGCGCGTACAACAACCCACCGACCTCTCGCGTCTTTATCCGCGCCTCCGCTTGATTCAAATCCATGCGCAAGGATTCGGGCGAAATATCCACGAACTCAAACGGGATACGCGCCTTCATAAACGTGATCGGCACGATCGGACAGATGTTGGCGGGCAGCAGCCACGGCTTTGTCTGTTTCCGGCTCACCAATAGGTTGTAGAGAATCGCCGAAGCGCGCGGGGCTTGGATGGTTTGCATATCCCTCACCCTAACCCTCTCCCAAAGGGAGAGGGGACTATCTATCCTTCCTCACAAGAATCGTGAAATCGTATAGCCCGTAATCGTGGAGCAACGCCACGTTGCGCGAGAAGTTCCGCTTGCAAAAATCGAAGAAGAACAGCGGATCGGCGTAGAACAGGTCGGGGCGTTGAGCCATGCGGTCGGGGTCGGAATATTTGGTGAGCATGTTGAAGGCGAATCCCTTCGAGCAAAGCGCGTCCATGCGTTTGAGAGTCTCGCAGGTAAATTCCTGCCAGTTCACATATGATTCCTCGAGCCTAATATTGAAGATCGCGCCGGCGAGCAGGTAATCCACCAACGGAACATCCGTTTCCTTCGCAGTAAAATGAGCGTTCGGAAAATCCTTGTGCGCTTCACGCCCTGCCAGAACCATTTTTTCGATGAGGTCAATGCCATAGTAATCGAACTCCCAGCCTTTTTTGTTCAAGAAGTCGAACATGGCGCCGTAGCCGCACCCATAATCAATGACCGAAAAGGGGCGCGAGGGCTCGATCACTTTCACGAGTTGTTCGAAGCGTAACGCTTGCGATTCAGGTCCGTTGTAATCCACGCCTTTTGGCGTCGCGCCGAACTCCTCCAGTTTTTCGGAGAAGTATTCGCTGAGTTTCTTCTGAGTTTCATCCACGCTCATGCTCGCGTTCCTTTTGTGAAAGAAAATAATCTCCTGCCCGCTCCCCTGTCATGAAAAATGTGTCCAGGATCGAAACAAACGGGTCGTAGGGAGGATGTAACTGCGGATATTCAGGATAGTCGTATTGCATATACTCGAACGTGATCCCCGCCGCGGCAAATTTCTCCGGTTCCATGTATGAACTCGCCGAGGGTCCGCACAAATAATGCGCCGCGCCGACTTGCTTCAAAATGTTGATCACCCGGTCGGTCTTCTGCCCTTCGACGTTCGGCAACTCGGACGAACGCATGAAACGCGTGGAGGCGAATCCCAGCGTACGCGCAAGTTGAATCGAAGTCTCGATGGTGAAATCGGCAAGGAACTCGTCGCGCCGCTCGTAAAACGACTCAAGCAAGGGAAGGTATTGTTTGAAATACGGCGCCTTCGAATAAGAAACCGTCAACGACTTGAGATGACTCTTCGCCCACGGCTTCGACCAGTCTACGCGCACATCCTTGATCAAAACGCCTTGCGTGACACCCTTTGAATGGACAGGGATGGTCAACCACTGTTTTCCCTGATGCGTTTTGATCTGGTTGCGGTTGCGCCAACCGTGTTTGTCGTATTGAATATCATCGTAAAAAATGAACAGGTCCGCGCGGCGGATTTGGTCGAAGTAGCCGCGCCACGGGATATAGGACGGTTGCAGGATGACGACGTTCATTTCCCCGCCGTTTCATGGACCACATACGCGGGACGATCCATACTGCGGTCGAACATGCGCGCCAGATATTCGCCGAAGATGCCCAGCGCGAACAACTGCGCGCCGCTGAACAACGCGACGATGGACGCCAAAAACGGAAAGCCCGGAATACTCCCCAGCGCAAAATAAATATACATCACATAAAAAAAGACGCCCAGCCCGAAGAGCGTCATCGCAAAACCGATCACGCTTGCCAGCCTGAGCGGCGCCGTGCTATACCCGGTCAGGATCAACAAAGCGGCTTTGACCAGCGCTGAAAATTTGTAATTCGAGCGCTCCTCGGGTCTCTCGATCTCCACCGGGACCGAGGTAAAACGCGAAGCGCCCCACGAGAGCAACACGTCAATGATCAACGTAGGGCTTTGAAAATTCGCGAAAGCCTCGCGCAACTCCGTGCGAAAGGCGCGGAAGGCGGAGATGTTCTTCACCGAGGGGATCCCCATCACGCGCGCGAGAATGCGCTTGATGTTGGCGGTCAGCACGTTGCGCCAGAACCCCTGCGGCAGTTTTTTCGGCGCGCCGTAGACCACGTCGAATCCGTTTTCGAGTTGCCGCAACAGAATTGGAATTTCTTCGGGCGGGTGTTGCAGGTCTTGATCCAGCGTGATCGTAATTTCATATTGCGCAGCGCGCACGCCGCACAATGTTGCGTTATGTTGACCGTAATTCCGCATCAACCGGATGCCCTTCACCCACTTGTATTTGCGCGCCAGCGCCCGAATCACCCGCCAGCTGTCATCGGGGCTTCCGTCATTAACCAGCAACACTTCATATTTTTTTGAAAATTTTGGAAGCGCCTCCGCCAAGCGCTCGACGAGCGGCTCGAGCAACGCCTCGCCGCGATAGACCGGGACTACGACTGAAATATTCATCGGGACGTTATTCTACCACCCGCCTCGCTTCATCCTTCGTCTCCGCTCACATCGTCCCGATGCCCTTCGGGAGGACGACCCCGTGCCTGACTGCCAAAATGGACAGCGTGCGCGCCGCTTCCGCTTTTTTCTGCGCGTCGTCCCAGCCAAGGATAGCGCCAAGCGTTTGCGCGAGTTCATCCACCGTCTCGCGTGTGACGCGCCCCAGCATGGCAAGCATGGAACGCCTCAGGATGAAATCGTCGAGGCGGAGAATCTTCTCGCGCTGAACGAGATAGGCAATCTCGCGCTGCGAATAATCGGGCAGGGACTTGATCGCAAAGTCTGTGCCGCCATTGATGTATGTGGCGATCGCTTCGGCGCGCGTGCCATACCGCTCAAATAAAAGTTTGAGTCGTTCTTGCGAAACGCCGGTCCACGCGAAGAGGCTTCCGAACTGACGATTTGGCTCCAGAATATCCCGCTCATAGCCGCGACCGCCGCCGATGGGCATGGAACGCGTATCGCGTGTGCGTTTCAAGCCGAGATACTCAAGCGCTTTGTCGGTCGCTTGTTCGCTGAAGGCGCGGAACGAAGTCCACTTGCCGCCGACGAGCGAGTAGACCGGGAAAGCGAGGTTGGTCCAAGCGCCGCTGAGGACTTCGATGGTGTGGTCGCGCGTCACCGCGCTGACGTTCTTCCCTGCCGCGCGCGGGAGCGGGCGAACGCCGGAGAAGCGAAAAACGATCCGCTCGCGCGTCAGGTTGAGGTCCGGAAAGACGCGGCGCGTCAACGCGAGAAAATAATCCACTTCTTCGTCAGTACAGCGCACATCGTCAACATCATCCACGAGGATGTCTGTCGTGCCGATGAGCACGCGGTCGAAGAGCGGAAAGATCAACACGATGCGACCGTCGTCGTTCTCGAAGAAAAATTCGCAGTCGCCGATCGCGGCGCGCAGTTCGGGATGGTCAACGACGATGTGCGAGCCTTTCGAGCCGCCGATGAAATGCGACGACAAGCCGAGTTTTTTATTGGTCGAGTCGATCCACGCGCCCGCCGCGTTGATGACAAGTTTCGGATGAATGTCGTAGGTTTCGTCGGTGAGTTCGTCACGCAAAATGAGCGTGTCTTCACTGCCGCCCACCATGCTGACGTAGTTGAGCGCGCGCGCGTTCGCATTTTCAGCTTCCGCGTCGAGAATCAATTCGACGCCGAGGCGCTCGGGGTTGAGGATCGCGCCGTCGTAATAGGTTGCCGTGTTGACGATGGATGGATTCAGCGAACTCCATTTTGCCAACGATTTTTTGCGCGAGAGAAATTGATGGCGCGGCACAGCGCCGTGTTTGCCGGTGTACGCGTCGTACATCAGCAAGCCAAGTTTGATGATGAGCGAGCCGCGTTCGCTCGGCTTATCCAACATGCCGAAAAATTTCAGCGGCGCGTTGAGCAGACCGGAGAATCGTTTGAAAATGGGAATCGTCGTCGGCAACGGCTTGACCAAATGCGGCGCGTTCTGCAACATGCGGTTGCGTTCCTGCACGGCTTCGCGCACGAGTCGAAATTCCCCGTTTTCCAAATAACGGATTCCGCCGTGCGCCATGTGCGAGGACGCCGACGACGCGCCGGACATAAAATCGCCGCGCTCCACGAGCAGAACATCCACGCCGTTGATGGCAAGGTCGCGAAATGTGCCGATGCCGTTGATGCCCCCACCGACGATCAACACGGAGACATTCGGGTTCGCCTTGAGCGCGGAAAAAATTTCGTTGCGATTCATAGTTTTGTTGCAAACCTCACAGGTTTTAAAAACCTGTGAGGATTATGTCGTGGGTCTATTCTACCAATTCCGCGCGCCAGCGAGAAAAGATTTTCCGCTCATGGATTTTTTCCCGGCGGGTTGCACTTCATCGAGGACGAGAACCCCGCTTCTCGCGCGGACGGCAGGCTGGTTCGCCAGCGTCAGCCTTTGCCCCGTCCCCGGCGCCCTCTCCCCTGTCCCGCCCCTTCGGGGTGCTTCGCGATCTCCCGGCGGGAGAGGGGCAACGTGCGCGCGGTGAATTTTTAGAGCCGCGCCCTCAAAGTCCATGAACGCGCCGGGCCACGGATTGAACGCGCGCACTTGTCGTTCCAGTTCGGTTGCGTCACGCGTGAAGTCGAGGCGACCTTCTTCCTTTTTTAGCATCGGCGCGTAGGTTGAAAGCGACTCGTCTTGCGGCTCCGGCGTAATTTCACCGGCGAGCCAGCGCGGAAGAATCTCGATTAGCAGGTCTGCCCCAAGGTGCGATAACGCGTCGGTGACTGAGCCAGCCGTCCCGTCGGGAGGGATGCGCAGGGAACGTTTCGCCAGCATCGCGCCGGTGTCGAGTCCCGCGTCCATTTTCATGATCGTGACGCCGGTCTCTTCATCCCCATGCAGAATCGCGGCTTGGATCGGCGCCGCGCCGCGCCAACGCGGCAGAAGCGAGGCGTGGACGTTGAGACATCCGTAACGCGGCAGGTCCAACACGTCTGGTTTGAGAATCTGCCCGAACGCCGCGACGACGATGAGGTCGGGCTTCCACGCGCGGAGTCCATCCAGCGCTTCGGGCGCGCGCAGTTTTTCGGGTTGCATCACGGGGATACCCAATTCGAACGCGAGGGTTTTGACCGGCGGCGGCTTGACCTCGCGCCCGCGCCCGGAGGCGCGGTCCGGCTGGGTAATGACTCCCACGAGATGCTCTTGGCGGGTCTGAGATCCGCCAAGAGCATGGAGCGCGCGCAAACTCGGCAAGGCAAACTCCGGCGAGCCCATAAACACGATGCGAAGCATGTGCGGATTCTAGCATAGTAAGTTTGTCCTAGAAAAGCCGGTTGCACTTTGCCCTGTTTGGTTGTACAATCATGAAAATTCAAAATCAACAACTTTCGGAGGAATGAACCATGGAAACAACAAGTGACGACAAACTTTGGGCGGCATTGAGTTATGTCTTTGCGCCGCTGATCGGCATCATCGTTTTGCTGATGGAGGATAAGAAAGCCCGTCCTTTCGTCAAGTTCAACGCTGTGCAATCCATCGCGGCAAGCATCGCCTTCTGGATTGTCGCAACCATCATCACGACCGTGACTGTTGGGTTCGGCGGTTTGTGCGTGCCGATCCTGTGGCTGGTGTTCCTGTATTGGGCGTATCAGGCGTATCAAGGTCAAATGGTCAACATTCCGATCGTTACTGATTTCATCAAGAAACAGGGCTGGGCATAAGTTTCAACGAAGAACGAGAGGCTCACTGTTTTTTGCAGTGAGCCTTTTTCATTGGAGGAAGCAATGAACATCGGCAAATCCTTTTCGTTCGTGTTCGACGACCCGAAGTGGGTCGGTAAATTAGGGCTGGGAGCGTTGATCTCGTTCATTCCCATCTTGAACCTCTCATGGACCGGGTACATGGTCGGCATCATCCGCAACGTGATGAACGGCTCGCCCGAGCCCCTGCCCACCTGGGACGACCTCGGCAAAAAATTCATGGACGGGTTATTACTGACGGTCGGCGGGCTGGTGTATGCCCTGCCGATCATCATCGTCTTTTGTTTGCCGCTCAGTTTTATGATCATCCCTGCCATTCTCGCCGGCAACAGCGACCTGCAAGATATCGCCAGCGCCATTGCCGGGCTGGGAAGCGCGCTGTTCTTTTGCCTGTTGTGCGTATTCATCCTCTACGCGCTGGCGCTCTCGGTCGTTTACCCCGCCATCCTGGTCGTCTTCGCCCGCGAAGGGACGCTCGCCTCGTGCTTCAAATTCCGCGAAATCTTCGGCTTGATCAGCCAGAACTCCTCGGCTTTCATCACTGCCTGGGCGGTCAACCTTGGCTTGAGTTTCGCGGTCAGTTTCATCGTGGGCATCGCGCAGACCGCGCTGAACCTCATTCCCTGCCTCGGGCAGATCGCGGCGGTCGTGGTCACATTCGGCGTTGTGATGTATGCCACTGCCGTCTACGCCCATTTATTCGGGCAATTCGGGTACGCCGCCGGGCAAAGCGAGTCCATCACGCCTGCATAAAAAATCCAAAAGAGAGACAACCCCAAAGCCTGCGCCATACAGCGCGGGCTTTTTTGTTTGCAACCAATCTGCTCCAGCGGCGTATGATGGGTAGAAATCAAAACAGGAGAACGTAATGAACACAACCAAACCCACCCTCGTCCACATCATCGCATGGACGACGCTTGCGAGCGGCATCGTCAACATCATCTTCGGCATTACCGCGCTTGGCACCTTCATTGGCTTTATCTGCGCGCCGTTTTCCGTCCTGCCGATCGTGTTGGGCGCCTTCGAGCTCGTCTACGCGGCGAAATTATTCGGCTCCCAACCGGTCAAACCCTCGACCAACCTCGCGGTCTTCGAGATCGCGTGTATCTTGTTCGGCAACTTCTTCGCGATGGCGGTCGGTATCCTCTCGCTGGTCTTTTACAACGACAATCTCGTCAAGGGCTACTTCGCCCGTTTGAATGGGATTCCCGAACCGGTGACCGTCGCCCCGCCCGCGCCCGCTTCCTTACCGGAACCTCAAGTTGCCCCGGCGGCGGAAGCTTTGCCGCCCTCTTCAGAGGAAGCCCTGTCAGCCGAGTCGCCTGCCAAACCCAAGCGGACATCGCGTAAAACGCCAAAGCAATAAACCAGACCGAAGACTTCCGAAGCCAATCAGGCTTCGGAAGTCTTATTTTCAGTAGATCACGAAAACAGGTTCTTGACACAGTTGCACTGTGTCAAGACAGGCGACAGTACAACTGTCGCCTGAACTTTCGTGAAGTACTGATTTTATTTCATGGTATCCTCCAAACATGAAGCCAATTGACGCAGTTTTGAAACATCAACGCGCGCTTGTCATTGACGGCGCGCTTGCCACCGAACTCGAACGCCGCGGCTATGACCTCAAAGACGATCTGTGGTCGGCGAAAATTTTGCTCGAACAACCCGAAGCGATTCGACAACTCCACTACGATTACTTCAAAGCAGGCGCGGACTGCGCCATCACCGCCAGTTACCAAGCCACCATCGAGGGTTTCAAAAAGCGCGGATTGAACGAAAAAGAGGCGACTGCTTTGATTCAAAAATCCGTTGCGCTGGCAACCGAAGCGCGGGATAAGTTCTGGGCGGACGAAGCGAATCGGCGCGGACGCGTCAAACCGTTCATCGCCGCCTCCATCGGACCCTACGGCGCGTTCCTCGCGGACGGCTCGGAGTATCGCGGCAATTACGGGCTAAATGAAAAAGAGTTGATGGACTTTCACCGTCCGCGCATGAGCGCGCTAGTAGAGGCAAAGCCAGACCTCTTGGCGTGTGAGACAATCCCTGCGTTGGTCGAGGCGCAAGCGCTTTCCAAACTATTGAAAGAGTTTCCGAACATCAGCGCGTGGTTCAGTTTTTCGGCGCGGGATGAAAAACATATTTCCGAGGGACAGCCCTTTGCCGATTGCGTCCGCTTGTTGAAGGATCATCCGCAAGCCGCCGCCATCGGAATCAACTGCACGTCGCCGCAATACATTTCCGCGTTGATGCAGATCGGGAAACAGGAAACGGACACACCGCTTCTGACGTATCCCAACCTCGGCGAGCGCTACGACGCCGAGAAAAACGATTGGGACGGCAAGCCCGCGACCGCATCCTTTGGCAAAGAGGCAAAGAAATGGTATCAAGCTGGCGCGCGGTTAATCGGCGGATGTTGCCGCACCTCGCCGGAAGATATCCGCGTGATCGCATCTTGGGCAAGGGACGTATTAGCCTCAAACTATTCAGAGTAACCTTAATCGCCGAACATCGTAGTGGCGACTTCAGTCGCTTTTTGCCTGTAAACAACGACTGAAGTCGTTACTACTGTAAACCAATTTATGTTACTCGGAATAAGAGACTGTTTCTTAACTTCCTTTTTTAGACACGGACAACATGGATTACACTGATTTTCACGGAAAAAAACATTTTAAAATCTGTTCTTTTCCGTGTGTTCCGTGAAACTTGTGCTGAGCCTGTCGAAGTATCCGTGTACAAAACAGTGACAGCCTGGGCTTAAGAAACGCTCTCCAACGGAGTGTTGCAAATGCAACCATCATTGAAAAAGCGATTACTCATCGTCTCTCTGGCATTACTGATCCAATTCAATTACTCGATCGCCACGCGCGTACTGACCGGCGGCATCATCCCCAAACTGCCGATAGATGTCTTCCCGCTGGAGGTGATCTGGGTCATCCCCTACGCGCTTTGGTACCCGATCATCTACGCCGGCGGCACGTGGCTGTTGTTGAAAAGCGACGCGCGCCTGTTCAAGGCGTTTGCCGCAGGCTTTACCTTAACCTGCATCCTTGGCGTGTTGACCTTTTATTTTTTCCCGACCTACATCATTGACCCGCCATTGCCCGGCGCCGACTTTTTCTCGAAGACCCTGCTCTTCCTGCAATCCATTGACGGGGATTACGCGGCATTCCCCAGCGCGCACGTCTACGTGACCACCATCTTCGCCCTCTTTTACAACCGTTGGTATCCAAAGTTTCGCTGGCTGTGGCTCTTTATCTACGTGATGATCGCGCTGTCCACGTTGTTCACGCATCAGCATTACATCCTCGACGCGGTCGGCGGCACGATCTACGCGTGGGTGGGGTATCGCTTCGGCATCTGGTGGGTTGAACGGTGGCAAACAAAAATTACGCGACAAAAGGCGGTTGAATGAAAGCCGTTCGATTGATCGAGTTTGGAAAGCCGCTGGAATTGCAGGAGATTCCGATTCCCGCCATCGGCGATAAGGACATCCTCGTACGCGTGCGCGCGGCGGGCATTTGTCACTCGGACGCGCACTACCGCGCGGGGCGCTCGGCGATGGGCTTCATGCCGATCACGCTCGGACATGAAGTTGCCGGCACGGTGGAGAAGTTGGGCGCACACGTGACGAACGTCAAAAGCGGCGACCGCGTCTGTTTGCATTACAACCTCACCTGTGGCGATTGCTATTATTGCAGTACGGGCAACGAGCAATTTTGCAGCGCCGCCAAGATGCTCGGTCATCACATGGACGGCGGCTATGCGGAGTTTATCGCCATACCGGCGCGGAACGCGATTCCCCTCCCCGAAGAGATTCCTTTTGAACAAGGCGCGACGTTGATGTGCGCCTCAGCGACGGCTCTGCACGCGTTACGCAAAAGCAGGCTTCACGCCGGGGAAACTGCGGCAATCTTCGGCGTGGGCGGACTCGGTCTTTCCGCCATTCAGTTGGCGCGGGCGATGGGAGCGGTGGAAGTCTACGCGGTGGACATCAAGCGCGACAAGCTCGAACTCGCCTCCGAATACAACGCCATCCCGATCGACGCGAGCCGCGTGGACGCGGTGGAGGAAATCCGCAAGTTGACAAAGGGACGCGGCGTGAATGTCGCGGTCGAGATGATCGGCTTGCGGAAAACAATGGAGCAGGCGATTGACAGCCTCGGCAACCTCGGTCGCGCGGTGATGGTGGGTTTGAATCAGCAACCCATTTCGATCAACACGTACGCGCAAATTCTCGGCAAAGAGGCGGAGATCATCGGCGCGAACGATCATTTGTTGAGCGAACTGCCTTTGCTGGTGGAATGGGCGCGGCGCGGCGTCTTGGATACTTCGCGCGTCGTGTCGCAGATTATTCCATTGGATGCGGACAAGATTAACCAACGGCTCGACGACTTGGAAAAATTCACCGACGACGTGCGCGCAGTGATCGTGCCGTGAAATTTACGCGCGTTCATTGGCAAATTGGCAATTTGCCCTACGCCCTAACCGTCCCGCACAGCAGAAAACGGTGAATCCAAAACCGCGAGGTTTCCACCGCGTCCACGCGCAAGCCCGCCTTTTCGCACGTGCCGACCAGGTCCTGCCGCACCCATTCGTGCATGTACTCGGATTCGTCTATGGCAGAGGCGACGGACGCCCAGGCGCGGAACCAACCCGGCTTGACCGGCACCTCCGGCTCGATGAGGACGACGCGGCGACGCGTGACGCGGCGCAGTTCGCTTAACACCTTCACTTGCACGGCTTCGGGCATGTGATGCAGCGCCAGCGATAAGAGCGAAACGTCGAACGCCGCATCGGGGAAACCCAGCCGCGTCGCGTCCATCTCGAGCCATGCCGCGCTTGCCCCGCTGCCTTTTGCGACCGCGCGCTTCAACATGCCGCGCGCAATATCCACGCCGACGACGCTGGCTCCGCGCGCGGCGAAGGCGAGAGCCAGCCCGCCGGTGCCGGTGCACAGATCCAACACGCGTTCGCCGGGACGCCAGCCGCTTAACTCAAAGGCGCGGCGGCGGGTGCGACGGCGCATGAACTCGCCCAGATCGTACCAATGAGCAAAACGGTTGTAGTAATGGAGGACATATCGCCGGTAGGCGCCCTCGGCGCGCAACGCGGTCATGGATTGGTCGAACCCCTCGCTTCGTTCATCCGAACCGCAGATTCCAGTTCGCGCGCCGCGCCCATCTTCTCGAAGATCTGGAGCGCGCGCGCAAGCTGCCCGCCTTTTTCAGCTGGGTCAGCGCGCCAGTGCGCCAGTTTGAGGCGGATCAAGCCCTCCTCGTAGGGCAGGTTGAATTTCTGCGCGGCTTCCAATCCTTTTTGCCACGTTCTGAGCGCTCCCTGAAGTTGACCGGTCAAGGATTCGCGCCAGCCTTGAAAATACGCATGATACGGCTGACCGATCGGGAAGACTTTGCGGAAGGCGTTCAACAGTTCGAGCGCCTGCCCGGCGGATGCGCCCAACCGCTTTGAATCCAGCCTGCCCGGCGCGCGCAGCGAAACGTCCCACAAGGTGAAATAAATTTCCGCCACCGCGGCGAAGCCCATCACCAGCGCGTACACGGTCGGCGACCTGCCCTCCGCCAGGCGCAAAACCTGGTCGGCGTAGTAAATGGCTTTTTCATTTTCGCCCAAACGCAGATACGCCAGCCCCAATTGCGCGTTGGTGTTGATGGACGAGGTGCGGTTGGGAATCTCGTCGAGGATTTGCAACGCCTCTTCGAGCATTGGGATGGTGACCGCTTCATTTCCCATGCGGAGGTAATTCCACGCCAGCCCGGACAACCCCCAGCCGATGTGCAACGGACTCTTCCTGCGACGCGCATCGTTCAGCAGGAGTTCCTGAATCTGGCGCGCGTAGGGAATATCGCCGGAGATGAACGCGCCTTCCGCGAGCAAGACGACAGAATCGCCCCATTGACGCGAGTCGCCCAATTCTTCGCAGATGGCTTTGGCAGTTTCGGTCTTGCGCCGCACTTCATCCCATTTTCCGACGCCGATGTGATAAAGGCTGGTCACCACGTTGACGGCGCTCAAGTTGGACGGTTGGTTCACGGTCTTGGCGACTTTCATTGCGCGGTCCACGTAGGATTCGGCGAGGGGATGCAATTGGGCAAAGCCCGCCAGCACAGCCATCCCGGCATAGGCGTCGGCAAGTTCAGGCGAGGCGCCTGCCTTTTCGGCATAATTCAAAAAGTTGAGGATGCAATACATGATCGGCACGGTTTCGTTGGAGTAGAAATACATCCTGCCGAGAAATTCATAGAGCCGCGCGTTTTCCAGCGCGATCTCCCTCGCGCGTCCACGCGCAGAGCCGATGCGCGACGGCACAAACCAGTGAAACGCCTGACGGAGCGTTTGCGGCAGAATGCCAAGTCCAAACGTCAGGTTGGAGGACGGCAAGCGATGCCCAAGCGCGGCGAGGGCTTCGCGCATGTGCCGCGTACAATCAGGCAACAAGCCCAAGCCATAATAAGCAATGCCGATCTTCGAATGCCAGCGGGAACGTTTCAGCCGACGGTCGCGCTGCGCCTGGCGGTTTGCCGTCTTCGGCAACTTCGACTCCCACACCAGCGCCTGCGTCAGAAACTGGATCGCTTCGCGGTTGGCGTAATTTTGCAGCGCCTGCTCGCCGGCTTTTTCGAGGTATTCCACCGCTTTGGCGATGATCAACTGGCTGCGCGAAGCGTCGGGCATTTCTGCGGCTTGCGACCAATGGTAGGCAAGCAGGGGCAGGTAGGCATCGAGATTACCCTCGTTGTTTTGCTCGATCCATTCCGCCACCGATTGATGCAACTGCCGCCGCTGTGAGAACAACATCAGGTTATAAGCCACTTCCTGAGTGACCGCATGCTTGAAGATGTACGAAAGATCGGGCGTCTCCGATTCGACCAGCGTCAGGCTCAGGCGCGTCAGCGTTTCCATGTAGCCGCGCAGGGCGGGCTTGTCCGAGTCGATGGGATAAACCGCCTGCAAGACGCGGAAGGTGAAGATACGCCCGATGACGCTGGCGACCTTTAACGCCAGTTGCTGTGAAGGGGCAAGGCTGTCTATGCGGTTGGTGATGGCGGCTTGCAATGTGTCGGGCAGAGCCAAAGTTTCATAGTTCGAGAAGCGCGCGTTGATGCGCGCTTCCTGTCCGTCCACGATCAGCAAGCCAGCCTCGCGCAACGCGTAGGCGAGTTCCTCTGCGAAGAATGGATGCCCTTCCGATTTCTCGCGGATCAAACTCCCAATCGCGGCAGGGATGGATTTGACCCCCAGGCGCTGGCACACGATCGCTTCCACCTCGTCCAAAGACATCGCCTCCAGCCGCACCAGGAACGTATCCGGCATCTCGAGCAATTGTCGGAAGGCTTGCGGCGCGGGTTCGGGTAACGGGCGCGTGTTGAGCGCAAGCAGGAGCGGCTTGATCTTTTGCTGAACATCCACCAACAACGCCCACGAAGCCGAGTCGAACCAGTGCAGGTCTTCCATCACGATCAACACCGGCGCGCCTTGCGCGGCATGGGCAAGCAGACGCGTCAACGTCTCACGCGTATTCGCCGCGCGGATCTCGCCGGTCATGGCGGCGGTCAACTCATTGTTCGGAATCCTGATCGGCAGGAAGATCTCCAACAGCGGCGCGTAGCGCGCCAACTCGGGTTCGACGGCGTTCAACCGCGTTTCGATCTGCGCTTGGAGGGCGCGCTGATCGTCCTCGTTAAATTCCGGCTTCGTCAGCAACGCGTCCAACCCTAAAATGTTATGGAACATCGCGCGCCACGCGTGATACGGCGTGTTCTTCTCGATGGTATCGCCCTCGCCGCGGAACATGGTCACGCGCAACGTCTCCGCCTGGCGAATCAGGTCTTCGAACAGGCGCGACTTGCCGATGCCCACCTCCCCTTGAAAGACGATCGTCTGATGCAAAGCGCCGCGCGAAAGTTCCTGCAACGCATTGCCCAGCATGATCTTTTCCTCCTGCCGACCGATCAACTCGGTCTTCGGGCGGATGACGCTCTTCTTCGCCTCCAGCGGATGGAAAGCCTCCACCGGTTCATTCCGGCCTTTCAACTGTTGCGGCGGCGCGGCTTCAAACTCCACCGTTTCTTTCGCGCTCTCAAACGTGGCGCGGTCGCACAGAATCGGCACACCGTATTTGCCGATCATCTCATCCTGCAAACCCGCCGCCGCCATCAACCGCGCCGACAGGTTAACCGCGTCGCCGATGGTGGTGTATTCGCGGCGCGTCTCGTTGCCCACCGACCCGCAGAAGATGCGCCCGGTGGCAATGCCGATATAACTCCGCACCGCCAGCGCGTTGAGTTCGCGGCGGATCATCAGCGCGGCGAGCACGCCGCGCGCCGGGTCGTCTTCGTGTGAGAACGGCGGCAAGCCCAACGCCGCCACCAGTGTGATGCCTTTGTCATCCACATTAATCTTGTTGATGCTGCCCTCGTAGCGATAGACCGAACGCTGGAGCAATTTCGCGAGCCGTTGCGATAACTCCAATTTGGTATTCTGGTCGAGGTCGGGCAGGTTGATGAACAGGATGGTCACGCGCCGCAATTCGGCGATCCAACTGCTTTGCCCGGCGGCGAGACGGTTGATGATCGCGCCGGGGATGTATGGGCGCAGGGAATTTTCCACACCTGCCGAAATGGCTGGCTTTTCCGGCGTTTTGAAAATGGAGGAGGGCTTGTTCAAGCCGTTCAACCGTCCGCCTTGCGCGATGGTCTCGCGCAGTTCGAACTCGAGCGGTTCGGCAAGGCTGTCGCTGCGGATGAGTTTCCACGCGGAGGGGGTGACGAGAATCTCCCCGGCTTTGGCGAGGTTGTTGGCGATCCCCACTTCCACCAGCGGGTTACCGGTGAGCAAAAATTCCCAGCGGTTGAACTCGCCGCCCACATGCGCGGAGGCGATATTGCCCATGCTGACCGCGAGTTTGAGGTAGAGGTTCTGGTCTTCGGCGCGGTAGTTGGTGAGTTTTTCGCGGACGCGCAGCGCGCATTCGGCGGCGCGCATCGTCCATTGCCACTGGTCGGCGCGGGTGGGCGAGACAGCCTCCCCGTCGTCTGAAGCGATGGTCCAGACTGCGATCACCGCGTCGCCGGCGAACTTCACCACATCGCCGCCGTATTCGTGGATGATGTCTATCAATTGCCCGAAGTATTCGTTGAGGATGCGGGCGAGGGCTTCCACGCCGGAGGGTCCGCGCTCGGCGAGGCGTTCGGTGAGCAGGGTGAAGCCCGAAATGTCGGCGAATAACACCGCGGCTTGAAACTCCTCCGTCAGCGGCGCTTCGATGGGAACGGGGTCGGCGACGATCCGTTTTTGAATCAGTTTGGGGACGTAACTGGCAAGCACTTCTGCCAGCGCAGGGTTGGGCATTCAATCTCCGGGAGCGGTTCAGGTTTACCGCAGGATGATACCCCTCCCTTTCGCCTTTGCACAGGGACATGGGGGATGCCTCCCAGTTCCGGGGAGGCGTGAAACGCGAATTGCGCTAAGTTTTCAAGGATTTATTCGCGTCATTCCGAGATTCGCGACATTCGCATTGAAAAATTTCTGGCTTTGAAACCAACAAAGTCATTTCGTAAAATTCAATTGTTTTTTATCTTGCAAGAGTTTATACTTCTAACTCAAATTCAACCGAACGGACAACCTCATGCAACCTCTCCAAAACATTCGCATCCTCGATATCACCCGCGCGCTGGCGGGACCATACTGCACGATGATGCTCGGCGACCTCGGCGCGGACGTGATCAAGATCGAACGCCCGGGCGTGGGCGATGAAACGCGCGGTTGGGGACCTCCGTTCGTGGGCGCGCCATACGGGAAATATCCCGGCGAGTCGGCGTACTTCCTGGCGGCAAACAGAAATAAGCGGAGCGTGACCGTCAATATCCAAAGTAAAGAGGGGCAGGAAATTATCCGCAAACTCGCGGGCGTGAGCGATGTGCTTGTCGAAAATTATCGCACGGGCGATCTCGATAAACTCGGCTTGGGCTATGAACAACTGCACGCACTGCACCCGAAGTTAATCTACTGCTCGGTGAGCGGATACGGCCGCACGGGTCCGTACGCAGACCGCCCCGGGTACGATGCGATCATCCAGGGCGAGGGCGGCATGATGAGTTTCACGGGTCCCGTGGATGGACCTCCGTCGCGCGCGGGCATCCCGATCATTGACATCACTTCGGGCATGTTCGCCGCCACTGCGATCCTTGCCGCGTTGCGCGCCCGCGACCTCAGCGGCGAAGGTCAACTCGTGGATATTTCACTGTTCGATTCGCACGTGGCTCTGCTCACGAATGTGGCGTCGAATTATCTCGTCGGTGGCGAGCCGCCGCGCCGCTACGGCAACGCACACCCGAACCTCGTGCCGTACGATTCGTTCCGCGCCCGCGACGGCTGGTTCATCGTCGGCGTCGCCAACGACAAACAGTGGGGCTTGTTGTGCGATCTGATTCAGCAACCCGAATGGAAAACCGACGCGCGGTACGCGTCGAACAAAGACCGCGTCGCCAACCGCGTCGAGTTGGTCGCCGATCTCAATCGGATTTTTTCGCAACGCAATGTGGACGACTGGCTGGCGGACTTGGCGAAAACGGGACTCCCCTGTGGACGCATCAACTCAGTCCCCGACGTGTTCGCGCATCCGCAAGCGCAAGCCCGCAATTTGACTCTCGAAACCGAGCACGCTTCAGCCGGGACCGTGCGCGTGCCAGGCTTCCCGTATAAATTTTCCGCCACCCCGGCGGAGATCCAAAAGCCGCCGCCGATGTTGGGTCAGCACACGGAGGAGGTGTTGACGGAGTTGTTGGGGTATTCAAAAGATGAGGTAGCTTCGTTTAAGAACAATGGAGCGATTTAGAACCGTTTCAGCAGAACATGATCACAATTGGCTTCCTCGCAGACCATCTCGATACCGTACCCACATTGGCAAAATGGTTTCGCGACCAATGGACCTCTTATTATGCCGACTGGTCGCAAGCAGAGATAGAAAACGATTTTTTTGAAGACGCAACTCGTGATCGTCTTCCCTGTCGCCTGGTTGCCTTCGAGTCTGGTGAGTTGGCTGGCACGATCATCCTGCGCGAGAACGGAAACGAGGACTTGCAGGAGTTCCAACCTGAACTAGGCGGCTTGTTTGTCGTCGAGTCTCATCGAAAACATGGCGTCGGCGCTGAGTTGGTTCGAGCGGGGATGAAATTGGCTCTCGGTCAAGGGTATGAGACAGTCTATGCAACAACCACTACCGCGGCAGGGATTCTGGAACGCTTAGGCTGGGAGTTTGTCAAGCCAGTAATCTATCCAGATGGGCAAGTCGCGTTGTATCGTTGCAAACTATAAACACGAATCAATACCATCATCAGAAAGGCTTCGCCAAAGCATATCGTTAGTCGGCTAGAATTCAACTTTTCACAACCTTGACGCATTCGCCTCAGACGCATAGAATACCGCCCAACATGAAATCGGCATATTGTTTTATGACCATGGCGACTACCTCACGGCTCTCCGCGAGGAGTTTGCGCTTGGGATGATATGACCGAATCAAAATAGGTTGAATCAAACACAGGACGCCTCGCGGAACACGCGGGGCGTTTTTTGTTTGACCCCTCCCCTAACCCCTCTCCATCACTTCGTGATGGAGAGGAGAATCTACGATGAAGGAAGAGAATGTATGCAACAAAAAACATTGGTGATGAAATTCGGTGGGACGTCGGTCGGGTCGGCGGAGGCGCTGGCGCGCGCAATTCAAATCATCCGCGAGGCGAAATGCGATTGGGATCGCATCGTGGTTGTGACTTCCGCCATGGCAGGCGTGACGAATTTGCTATTAGATTCCGCCGCTTCAAACGCAGGGAAGGCACATGCGTCGCCCCTGCAGGATGCGGAAAATAAATTACGAACAAAACATTTTTCGGCGGCGGAGGCGTTGATAAAAGATAATGCGGCGCTCGAAGAAACGAAACGAGAAATCAATGCGTTGATTCAGGTCTTTGTCAACTTGTGCGAGGCGATTCAAATCCTCGGCGAGGCAAGCCCGCGCGCGCTGGACGCGGTCGCTTCGCTGGGCGAACGGATGAGTTTGAGGCTGTTAACAGCGGCGCTCAACGAAGCGGGCATCAAAGCCAAAGGAGTCGAGTCGACCGAATTTATCGTCACCAATTCGAACTTTCAAAACGCGCATCCTGATTTTTGCGTCACGAAAGAAAAAACACAAGAATTACTCAATCCAATTTTGGAGGCAGGCTTCATCGCCGTCACCACGGGCTTCATCGGGGCAAATGCCGAAGGCGTGGTGACAACTTTAGGTCGAGGAGGAAGCGATTATTCCGCCGCGATCATCGGTTCTGTCCTCCCCGCCGACGAGGTCTGGATCTGGACGGACGTGGACGGAGTCATGACCACCGACCCGAAAATTGTGGCGTCTGCTAAAACGTTAGCCGAGATCAGTTACAGCGAAATCGCCGAGTTGGCATATTACGGCGCGAAAGTGTTGCATCCCAAAACGATCCGACCCATCGTCGAAGCGGGCATCGGGCTGAGGATCTGCAATACGTTCAACCCCGCGCATCAAGGCACGCGGCTGACCGCGAAGGGAACAAGGAACGGGCAGGTAGTCAAAGCGGTAACGGCGATTCAAAAACAAAGGTTGGTGACGATCGAGGGACGCGGGATGTTGGGCGTGCCTGGAGTGGCGGCGCGCGCGTTCGGCGCGGTGGCATCCACAAAGACGAGCGTGCCGTTGATCACGCAGGCATCGTCCGAACAATCCATTTGTTTCGCCGTGCCGTCCGAAACGGCTGAAAATGTATTGAACGCGCTTGAAAAAACATTTGCACATGAAATTGAAGAAGATGACATTGACCGCGTTTGGTCAACCGATGATGTTTCCATTGTGACTGTCGTCGGCGCGGGGATGAAACATACGCCAGGCGTGGCAGGAAAAGTTTTTAGCCAGTTAGGTAACCACGGCGTGAACGTGCTGGCGATTGCGCAAGGTTCGTCGGAGGTTTCGATCAGTTTGGTGGTGGAAGCGCCAGATACCGAACAAGCGGTGAAGGCGTTGCATGAGTTGATCGTGGAAAGTGGAAGGTAGACAGGTAAACACGGAAACAGGTAGACATGTCTACTTGTCCACTTGTCTACTTGTCTACTTGTTTACAAACTAATATATCAAAAAATTTAGGAGCAAAAAATGCCTCAAATTCCCGTAGCAGTGTTAGGCGCGACAGGTTCGGTCGGTCAGAGATTCGTTTCGCTGTTGGAAGGTCATCCATGGTTCAAGGTGATTGCGCTTGCCGCGTCGGATAGATCGGTCGGTCAAAAATATTCGCAAGCCATGCGCTGGATATTGAACGAGCCGATGCCTGACTATGCAAAAGATATGGTCGTTGTGCCTGCAACGGTCGAGGCGGCGCAGGCGAGAATCGTTTTCTCGGCGTTGCACAGCGAAATCGCCAAAGAACTCGAGCCGCAATTTGCAAAAGCAGGCATGGCGGTCTGTTCAAACGCGTCGTCGTTTCGGCAGGCGGCGGATGTGCCGTTACTGCTTCCCGAAGTGAACGCCGATCACATTCAGCTCGTCAAAACGCAGAGAACAAACAGAAGTTGGAGCGGTTGCATCGTCACCAATCCAAATTGCACCAGCGCTGGGTTAACGGTCGCGCTCAAAGCGCTAAACGACGCGTTTGGCGTGAAAAAAGTTTTCGCCGTTTCGTTGCAGGCGCTCTCGGGCGCGGGGTATCCTGGCGTTTCGTCAATGGATATTCTCGATAATGTGATTCCCAACATCAACGGCGAGGAAGAGAAAGTCGAATTGGAGCCGCGCAAGATGCTTGGGAAATTGAATGAAAACAAAATCGAATTTGCGGATATAAAATTTTCGGCGCACACGAACCGTGTAGCAGTGTTGGATGGGCACACAGTCTGCGCGAGCGTGGAATTCGCAACGCTTCCTCCCGACGTTCAATCTGTTTTGCAAACCCTCAGCGCCTATCAAGCCTCGGCCGGGGCGGACGAGTTGCCGTCCAGCCCGCGACCAGTTATCCACGTCCGCGAAGAAGCGGATCGTCCTCAGCCGCGATTAGATCGGTTAACTGGTAAAGGCATGTCAACGGTTGTCGGTCGAGTGAGGGAAGATCCGCTATTTCATATCAAGTTTGTTGTTTTATCGCACAACACAATTCGCGGCGCGGCAGGCGGTTCGATCTATAACGCGGAGTTGTTGGTGAATGAAGGGTTGTTGTAGTTTCACGGATGCGACATGAATGTCGTGGTACGAAAACTCTTGACATATTTTCTTTACATGTGATATAAAACGCCCAATTAAATATTCGCTCTTATCCAGAGAAGCTGAGGGACCGACCCGATGAAGCTTCGGCAACCAAACGAAAGTTCAGGTGCCAAATTCGGCAAATAGGAATGACACAGTCATTCGTATCTGGAAGATGAGAGGACGGTATAGACGTATGCCTCTTCTTGTACTTTCAGAAGAGGTAATTTTTTTTAAGCGCTTAGAAAAATTGCTCTCTTCTGATGGGCGGATAAATCCATATTCAAGAGGAGAACTTTCACATGTCGACGATCAAAGAACAGCAGTTGGGTTTCGCAACCCGCCAACTTCACGCAGGTTATGCGCCGGAGGCTACCACCGGCAGCCGCGCCGTGCCGTTGTATCAAACGACGAGTTATCAATTCAAAAGCACGGAGCACGCGGCGAACTTGTTCGCGTTGAAGGAGTTGGGGAACATCTACACCCGTTTGATGAACCCAACCACCGACGTGCTGGAACAACGCATCGCTTCGCTGGAAGGCGGCGTGGCAGGGCTGGCGGCGAGTTCCGGTCACGCGGCGCAGGCGCAGGCATTGTTCACCCTGCTCAACGCCGGGGATCACATCATCACTTCCTCGCGTTTGTATGGCGGCACGTACAGCCAGTTCAAGCACACTCTGCCGAAGTTGGGCATTCAAACCACTTTTGTAGACCCAACCGACCCGAAGAATTTCGAAGCGGCAATCCAGCCCAACACCAAAGTCATCTACGGCGAGACGCTCGGCAACCCCGACATTGCGATCTTCCCGTTTGAAGAAGTGGTTGAGATCGCCAAGAAACACAACCTGGTGTTGATCATTGACAACACCTTCGCCACGCCGTATCTCTTCCGCCCGATCGAATGGGGCGCGCACGTGGTCACCCACTCCACCACCAAGTTCATCACCGGTAACGGCACCACCATCGGCGGCATCATCGTGGATGGCGGCAACTACGATTGGACGAGCGAGAAGTTCGAAAGCTTCAACACGCCCGATCCGTCCTATCATGGGTTGGTGTATTCCTCCATCGCCGCGGCTGGACTGCCGCCCTTCGCCATCAAAGCCCGCGTGCATGTACTGCGCGACATCGGCGCGTGCCAATCGCCGTTCAACTCATGGCAGACCCTGCTGGGGATCGAGACGCTCAACCTGCGCATGGAACGTCACGTTGAAAACGCGCAAGCGGTGGCGGAATTTTTGGAGAAGCATCCGAAAGTGGGTTGGGTCAAATACCCGGGACTCAAGAGCCACCCCGATCACGAACGCGCGAAAAAATATTTACCCAAAGGCGCAGGCGCGATCCTTGGCTTCGGCGTCAAAGGCGGACGGGAAGCGGGCAGGAAGTTCATCGAAAGCCTGCAATTGTTCAGCCACCTCGCCAACGTCGGCGACGCGCGTTCGCTTGCCATCCACCCAGCCAGCACCACGCACAGCCAGTTGACGGACGACCAGCAAACCACCGCCGGGGTCAGCCCCGATTTTGTGCGCCTCTCGGTCGGGCTCGAAGATATCAACGATATTCTTTGGGATTTAGACCAGGCGCTCAATTAGAAAGGATGCAGGATGAAGTGGGAAGGATGAATCGGATCGCAGGATTCCATCCTTCATCCTTCCACCTTTATCCTTGAATTCCCCATGCCCGTAAAAATTCCAACCACACTGCCCGCACGCTTCATCCTTGAACGGGAAAATATTTTCCTGATGGACGAAGACCGCGCCGCGCACCAGGACATCCGCGCGTTGCGAGTTGCCATTTTGAACCTGATGCCCACCAAGGTCGTCACCGAGACGCAACTTCTGCGTTTGCTTTCCAACTCGGCATTGCAAGTGGATGTGACGTTGATCCACACCGCCACCCACGAATCGAAAAATACTTCGGCTGAACATCTGCTCAAGCATTACGTCACTTTCGACGAGATCAAACGGGAAAAATTCGACGGGCTGATCGTCACAGGCGCGCCTGTGGAACAGATGCCGTTCGAGCAAGTGGATTACTGGGACGAACTGACTCAAATTTTCGATTGGGCTGAGACGCACGTCGAATCCACGTTCAATATTTGCTGGGGCGCGCAAGCCGCGCTGTATCGCAAATACGGCGTTCCAAAATATGACCTACCGAATAAGATGTTCGGGGTCTACGAGCACCGCGTCTTGAATCGGACCTCCAACCTGTTGCGCGGCTTCGACGACTTTTTCTACGCCCCACATTCCCGCCACACCGAGATCCGCTGTGAAGATATCGCGAAAGCCGACGAGCTGGAGATCCTTGCCCTGTCGGATGAAGCGGGCGTGTACATCGTCGCTTCAAAAGACGGGCGGCATTTCTTCGTCACAGGTCATTCCGAGTACGATCCGTTGACTCTCAAATCTGAATACGACCGCGACGTGAACAAAGGTTTGACGATCCATGTCCCCCAAAATTATTATCCGAAGGATGACCCCGCGCAAATCCCTAACGTCCGCTGGCGCAGTCATGCCAATTTGTTATTCTCGAATTGGCTGAATTATTTTGTGTACCAAGTCACGCCGTATGATGTGGAGGAAATTCCCTGATCGACGCGGCGCAAAGTGAACTTTGCGGTACGGAGGGCGCTATTCATTTTCCGCGCCCAGCCAGCCTTTCCAAATCCCTGGCGCTGAATCGGGGATGGCGATTGCCCCAGCGGCTTTGTGATAAAAGTCCTGCGGACCCGCCCAACCGATGACGGCGTAGCCATAGCCTTTAACTTTCATTTCAAACAGACTGGCGAGTAGTAAAACTTTGCCAATCCCTTTTCCACGAAATGATTCGCTGACGCCCATCGGACCAAAATACCCCAACGCGGTCGCGTCGTAGCACGCAAACCCAGCGATCTCCTTCCCCTGTTGAGCGATATAACAGGATGCAGGGATGCGCGAAAAAGACACATCCATTTCGCTCGCCCACGCTTCTTCAAAATTTTTCCTGACCCAATCCACAACCATAGATTTCTCCGATCCCAATGGCTTGCGAACATGTATCCCTAACCGAGCAAGATCGGAGAAATCTGGGGGCGCTTCGGGGAGGTCGTAGAGTTTGACAAGCATATCGGTCATATTTTCCTCAATCGAAACTTCTTGTTACTCCAGTAAATATCCCCGCTTGATCAAGGCTACGATTGCCCAATCTTTTCAATTTCTTCAATCAGCGCGGGCAAATTTGGCTGGACAAAACTCATATTGGGCGCTGGAACACGATGGCGCTTGATGTCTGGCGGGATATGTTTATGGTGCGGCATGGTTGACGCCAGAGTTGGGTCATTGGGATGCGGGAAGTCATCGTACCAATACAACCGTTCCTCTCCCCGATATACTTCATATCCGTAGGAAATTATCAACCCCGCGTCAAAGTCCACTTCCTCCCTCATCCGCAGGCGCAAGCCGTTTGTAAAAAGCGCTTCGCCCTCTGCAATCCCCGTGTAAGGGCTGTCCGACCAAACCGAGACGGTAGAACTTGCAACGTTTGGCTGGCTGAGCGTCTCAGCGATCAACGCGCTGTACTCGTTCAGCGATTTCAGCGGATTGACTGGCATCAATAAGCAGGTTGAACGCGCAACACATCTGAAAGCCCGCGTTCCTGAAGTTGCTTGCGATACGCTTCCTTCCGTCGCTGCCAGGTTTCATAAATCCCCTTCCAACGGCTAAAATCGGCGCGGGTTTCATCGTACGAGTCATAGTCAGCCAACTTGCCTGCGGCTAGCGCGGCATAAAAATCCTCGCTGAGGATCCCGTACTTTTCCTCATACAAAGTTAATCGCCGCTCCAGCAGTTTCATTTCAATGACCAGTTCGTGAACTTCCATTTTGACTCCTATTCACGAGTATTTTACTACCGATTGCCATAGGACTGAGCGGTCGTCGTTCTAGCGCCACTTCTTGACGCGTTCGACGATTCTTTCCTCCCTTAGTTCTGCGCACACTTTCCTCAAACTTGGACGCGCCCCGCGCCACTCCAAATCCTTGAGCGATTCTTTCAGCGGCACATCCAGCCGAAGCGTGGACAATTCCCTGAACAGCAACGCGTCTTGATTATTCACCTGCAAATTTTCAAGCAATGTCGTTGCACGCCCCAAACTGAGCGGAATCTTCTTCGGGTCTTTGGGAATGGACTCGATGTGTTTGTATTTTGCCAAAATCGAAGCGGTGGATTTTTCTCCCCAGCCTTTGATGCCAGGGTAGCCGTCTGCCGAATCACCGACCAATGCCAGATAATCGGGAATTGACTCTGGCTTCACGCCGAATTTTTCGACCACTCCTTTTTCATCCAAGGTGATCTCACGCCTTCGATCCCAACAAATCACTTTCTTGCCGTCTACCATTTGAGTCAAGTCTTTATCCACAGAGCAGATGATGATCTGCTCGACCGATTTTTCCTTTTTGAATTTTGCGGTGGCAGTCGCAATCGCATCGTCCGCTTCAAATTTGACCATGGACCAAACTGGCACGCCCAAAGCGGCGACTGCTTTTTCCGCCAGTTCAAATTGATTCAAGATGATCGGATCAACGCCCTCGCTGGTCTTGTAGCCCGCGTACATTTTGTTGCGAAACGACTCGATGACATGGTCAAACGCCACCGCGACGTGCGTCACGCCTTCGGTTTGCAATAACATCAACAAACTGCGGACGAGTCCCAGCGTTGCGCCTACTTCTTGTCCGCTGAGGGATTTTTTCGGCGGCGCGCCGAAGTGGGCGCGGAAGAGTTCGTACGTGCCGTCAATCAAATGGATTTTCATTTTTCTCCTAGACAGATTAAGCGCTGGCTTCTTCCCTTTTGCGAATCGTGTATTCCAGCCAGATAATCCCGCTTGGAAATACTCGATGAGAAGTCAGGGTTAGCGCCTGTTGGATCGCTGGCGACGGGAGCAGAGGGCGTCCCCCGCCTAAAAGGACAGGAATGATCGCTGGCTCGACCGTGTCCACATGGCCCAAAGCCAATAAACTCTGAAAAAGTTCTCCGCCGCCGAATAGCCAGATATCCTTTCCAGACATTGAGCGCATCTCGTTGAGCATGGGCTGGGGATTACCAGAAACGACGGTGACTTGAGGATGTTCCTCCTGCCGCAGTGTTTTCGAAAAAACATAAACGGTCTTCCCCCAAAAACCGTCGGCGTCTTTTACCAACCCTTCGTAGGTGCGGCGTCCCATGAGAAGTGTATCGAACTGGTCGAACAACGCGCCGAAGTCTATCGAAGGTTCATCCACGATCCAGCCCGTTTTACCGTCCACATCGGCAATGTATCCGTCCAAACTGCATGCGACCTGATATCGAATTTTACGCATCAAAACCTCCACGTTGAGCCTGTTATCAAGCAGGCTGGTACTGTTGATATACAACGCCCGTTGGCAATGCAGATGATTCGATCAATTTCAGGCTGACATGTTTTCCATCGGGGAACAAGCGTTTGCCAGTCCCCAGCACGAGCGGATAGACATGTAAAGCGTATTCATCCACCAGATCGTTCTCGATCAACGTATGCATTAGGGCGCTGCTTCCATCCATCATGATATTTTTACCAGCCTGGCTTTTGAGTTTGCGAACTTCTTCGACCACATTCCCGCTGATGATGATCGAATCCCGCCACCCCTCTACAGATTTCAATGTGCTGGATACGACATACTTCTTCATCCCTGCGAACGGATCTTCGGCAGGATTCGGCTCAAACGCGTCGCCATGGATCTTCCACGTTTTTCGTCCCAACAACAATGTGTCGGCTTCCGCCATGATCGGACCGAAATGCGCGCCGATGTCATCATGCCAGTAGGGAAGCGTCCAGCCGCCGTGAGCAAAACCGCCATCCGTATCTTCGGTTGGGCTGCCTGGCGCTTGGATCACGCCGTCTAATGTAATGAATTCATGCACAATTATTTTTCTCATCGCTGCTCCTTTTTTTTCCAAATTCAGTAAATCACAGATTCAATATGTCGTTGCGAGGAGCGGTTGTTGCGACGAAGCAATCTCCTCGAAATACGGGATTGCTTCGCAACTTGCGCTCTCCCCTTCGACAGGCTGAGGGCGGGCTAGCAAACGGTGACGTTAGAGAACGTCACCTACGCGCTTCGTGAAGCGCGGATTATGTTCTTTACTTCTTCTTCGCTGAATTCAACGCCACCGCTTCCCGAACCAGATCCTTCAAAGCAGATTCGTCAATTTTCGAGTCTTCATGGAAATCAATGCCGCGCGAGGCTTTGGCTTCCAAACCTGCGTTGAACAATTTCTTCGGGTCTTTCAACGATGCGCCCTTGAAAAAATTCAACTTTACATGGTCTTTGAAAACGCCGCCTGAAACCACGTTCCCCCTGAACGACCAGACTGGGGTATCCCACTTCCACTCTTCGGTCAGTTCCGAAGCGGATGCGAGGACCAACTTCCGCAGGCGGGCGAGCAATTTCCCGCGCCAGTCGGTTAATCCTTTGATGTACATATCAATCTGTTGGGATGGGGTTAACTCTGCCATGATTTTCTCCTTGGTTAAACACCGTCCCGCAGGTTTGGGCAGGAACTCTGGTCGAACTTAGGAAACCTGCGGGACGTTATTCATTAGTTCTGGATATATTCGCTCGTGATGGAACGCTTCGCGCTTAACAGTTGTTTGGGCGTGCCTTCGAAGATGACTTCGCCGCCCTTACTGCCGCCCTCGGGACCCATGTCAATGATCCAATCTGCATTCTTGATCACATGCAAATTGTGTTCGATGACGACCACCGTATTGCCAGTATCCACGAGACGATTGATGACTTGCATGAGATGCCCAATATCGGACATGTGCAAGCCCGTGGTGGGTTCGTCCATGATGTAGACACTTCCCTTTTTGTGCAACTCACTGGCGAGTTTGATGCGTTGACATTCCCCGCCCGAAAGCGTGCTGAGCGGCTGACCCAGGCTCAAATAATCGAGACCGACATCGCTCATGGCTTGCAATTTCTTTTTGACATCGGGAATCTCGAAATACTCAAGCGCCTCCTCCACTTTCATCGCCAAAACTTCTGAGATATTTTTTCCGTTCAGTTTATATTTCAACACTTCGTCTTTGAAACGCCTGCCCTCGCAGACTTCGCACGGAGTTTTGGCTTCGCTGAGAAACGCCAGATCGGTGTAGATCACGCCGAGTCCCTGACAGTTCTCACACGCGCCCTTCGAGTTAAAACTGAACAACGAAGCCTGCACTTTATTCGCCGTTGCAAACGCCTTGCGGACATCGTCCAAAATGCCCGTGTACGTCGCAGGGTTCGAGCGGCTGTTTGCGCCCACCGCCGATTGGTCAATCACGACCGCATCGGGATGTTGTCGCAAAAACACTTCGTTGATCAACGAACTTTTTCCAGAACCTGCCACGCCTGTGATGACGGTCAAGATTCCTGTTGGAATATCCACGCTGACATTTTGCAGGTTGTTGGCTTTCGCATTCTTAATCGGCAACTTGCCTGTTGGCTTGCGAAACTCATCCTTCAACGGGATTTTGACTTTCATGTGCTTGCCCGTCAGCGTGTCCGCTTTGAGCAGATTCGCAAAACTGCCCTCAAAGACGATCTCTCCGCCATGCGTCCCAGCGTGCGGACCAATGTCCACCACATGGTCGGCGGCTTTGATCACATCGGGGTCATGCTCCACGACAAGAACCGTATTGCCCTTATCCCGCAATCGTTGCAATAACTCATTCATGCGATGCACATCGCGCGGATGCAGACCCACGCTCGGCTCATCGAAGATGTAAATCACGTCCGTCAGACTGCTTCCCAAATGTTTGACGATCTTCACGCGCTGTGACTCGCCGCCCGATAGGGTATCCGTCTCGCGGCTGAGGGTGAGATATTCAAGACCAATATCCACGAGATGCCCCAACCGTTCCACTAACCCTTTGACAATGGACTGGGCGGCTGGGTCTTTAAAAGTTTTTACAACGTTGATCAACTCGGCAATTTCCATCGCCGTCAAGTCGGCGATGTTGTAGCCGTTGATCTTGCACTTCAAGGTTTCCTGGCTCAAGCGTGCGCCTTTGCACAGCGGGCATGTCCCCATCGTCATGTACGGCTCCACGGACTTACGAGTCCGCTCGGACATGGTTTTCAAATCCCGTTTGATGTACTTGTTCGTGAAGCGGGTGACGATGCCTTCAAAGGTCATGTTGAAATCTTTTGCCCCGACCTTTGTTTTGATCTTCATCGGCTCGCAGTACAGCAGGTCGTCCATTTCTTTTTTGGTGTATTTGGATAATTTCTTATCGGGGTCGAACAAGCCTGAGCTGATGAGTTGCCCCCAATACCAACCGTTCACCGCATATTCTGAGAACAGGATCGCTCCTTCGTTTAAAGATTTGGATGTGTCTAAAAATTTATCCAGGTCCACATCCAACTTGCGACCCAAGCCGTTACACTCAGGGCACATTCCTTTCGGGTCGTTGAAGCCGAATAAATTTGCGGAGCCAATGTGCGGCTTGCCGAGACGTGAAAATAACAGGCGCAGAAGCGTGTTGATATCGGTGATCGTGCCGACGGTCGAGTGTGAACCGCCGCCCATCCGCTTCTGATCCACCACGATGGACATGCTCAGGTTCTCGATCGAGTCGGCGTCGGGCTGTCCGTACTTCGGCAGGAAATTCCGCACGAACATGCTGAAGTTTTCGTTGAGCAATCTCTGCGACTCGGTCGCAATCGTGTCGAACACAATGGACGATTTGCCCGAACCCGACACGCCTGTAAAAATGGTGATCTTTCGTTTCGGAATTTTCAACGAAACATTCTTCAGGTTATTTTCGCGCGCGCCGCGTATCTCGATATATTCCTGTGCCATTTTCTCTCCTGAACAGCTTTCTCTACACGCAAAACAGTTTTCTACAATCAAATCCCTTTACTACTAACAACAAGCCGTATTGCTCGCCTGGCGCCAGTTTGTTTGTTATAGAACGTTTTCCATTTTCATTAAAAGATCAACTGATATAACAATCTAAATATCCCTGGCGCAACTTCCTTATTCTCTTCTTTCAGAATCGCATCTTTCACTTGATCTTCAAGATCCGCCGAAGGCTTAATCGGGTCAGGCAGAGATTCGCCTTCATATTGCTGAGCCAAAATGTCCAAAGGCGTCAGGTCGGGGTTTTGCATTATTTCAGTTTTCCATTCTGAATTATCCGCTTGCACTTCATCTAAAAGGAATCCAGCCCAAGCGCCTAGAACATAGCTTTCATTGACCAAGCCTGGTTCTTCATAAGGCTGGGGATTCTTACTTTTCGCCAAAAGACTCAACGCTTGATATAGCGTATCTTCTGAATTTACTTGTTCAGGATAAGCGCTATACAGGCTGGATACTATTTCATAATAATGCGCTGTTCCTTCAATTCTGTCGAAATACCTAGCCGCTTTGTAATCTTCAGGAAAAGTATCCTTGTAATATTGGTAGTTTGACAAGGCTTGCAATATCAATGACTCTCTTTGAGATTCCGTTTCAGCGGCTATGGCTTCTTGCAAAAGCTGGGAAATCAACAGCCGCTCTGTTCTGGCTTCCAGATTGCCGAACATAGGGTCACGCGCTCTATTCTCAATTGTTTCAGGAGATTCCCATTTCTGGTCTTGTTCCAATTTATGAAACATTTCGTGGTTGTAGGTCAACAGCAGATCGTAAGCGCCCAAATACTGGTATTTCTGATACTCCAATACGTTTTCAAGTGCCTCTTCCGAAAGAGCCAAGTAAACGCTTTGGAAATCGCCGCCACTGCATAGTTCAAAGCCGATATTGTATTGCGCCCTAACGGGGCATAAATTTTCCAATTCCTCAGTGGATAATGATTTAATTTCTCCCTCTGGCGAGATCAACCAGGATTTTCCCGTTTCTATACTCTGAACGACTGCATACAAGTTTTCAACTTGGTTATCTGGCCAAAGTGAAGGGGCAATTTGGTTGTAGTGTTTAATCTGATTCGCAAAAACTGGAATAAATTCATCCACCGTCCTTGCCTTCGGCTGACAATCTACTCCCAGACAAAGACCGTCTTCTTTGAGGTCAGGAATGGTTGGCGTTTCGCTGAAAGGAATCGGGAAAATAAATTTATGCCCAATGTAAATAGTAGCCAACCCTAGAACAATGAGTAAAATAACTGCGTAAAGGCAATATTTTAAAAACTTTAGAATCTTTTTCATAGCTTTCTCTTCTTTACATTGGTTTGCAAATCGGTTTTAAACGGATCGTTTCCATTTTACTATTTTCAAGCTCTGCTGGAGTCAGCCTGCCAGCATTGCAACACGCCGATCAGCAAACACCACGACAGTCTTCTTATAGACGGACTCCGCAACCAACTGCGAATAAATGTAGCGATAGACTTCTGAGTATGAGCTGTCTCTGGCGCACACTGCAACAAGCCATCTATCGCCCACACGCATCGTCCGCCTGCCAGCCTCGCCGTTGATTAGCTCGAGCATTTCTTGAGTCATGTTGAACAGCAGGCGTGAGTCTGACTCGGGGTTGTGCACGAACCCGATCACTTTTGCCGCTGGCACAGCTTCGTTTGGCAAGCATAGAAACCGAATACGATTACCGTTGATCGCCACGTTCTTATCCTGACCCGTTGACCCTCGCCTGAGGAAAGTTCGAATCTTATCTTCGAGTTCAGCGGCGGTTTTCGACGCTAAGCGGATGGGAGCGGTGATGGTCAGCGCCACTGTAACGCCGTCTGGCACACTTTCGGCAAGGACGGTCTGCATATGTTTAATGAACCAAGTTGCAATCTTATCGAATCTCAAGCGAGGTTTGGCATGTCCCACGCCGCGCCCTTTGAGCGTTGTGATGTCAACAGCGACTCGTTTCCCACCAACCGTGATGTATACGTCTGGAGAATCATCACCCTTTTCCTGCGCTTCCACGAACCGTCTGACGGCGGCTTCGATGGCGGTTTGCTCCTGCCGATTCATCTCTTTCATACGACACCACCTCCTCATTATGATCGGGATTGCTTCGCCACGAAGAACAAGAGCGTGGCTCGCAATGACATGTTGTTCGTTACGCCAACTCACCCTCAGGCAACGGCAAGCTTTCTCCGTTCATATATCTCTCAGAAAGCAACTTGTAATATTTTGTATTCATCGCAATCAGGGTCAGGATCAACCCGATGATACCCGTCACTGTGAAGACCAGCGCAATGCCGCGGGCGGGACCCGTCCCGAACCAGTCGCCGATCAAGCCGACGCCCGCGCCTGTGGTCATAAAAGGGATGAAAAAAGTCTCCGCAATTGGACCAATTAGAAACGTCGTGAGAGGCGAAGCGGATTGCTCCACACTGTGGGCGAATCCGAAGACGCGTCCCTGCCTGTCTTGCGGAACGACCTTCTGTAGAATCGTCTGCTCGGCGGCTTCGATGAACGGCACGACACTGATGTAAATGAACATGCCCACCGAAAGCAAAATAATGGACGGTTGAATGGTGAAGACTGCCGAGACGATCCAAATGACGATGTTGGCGGCGAACATGGCAAAGAGCGGATTTTTGCCCAAGCCATATTTTGAAATGAACAACCCGCCGACGATGAAACCGCAACTGATGACTGCGAACAATCCGCCCCACACTTCAACAGACACGAGCGATAAACCATACGCGTCCATGAGACCCATGAACGCGCCGCCTAAAAAGTTGTTGATGGTGGTGAACAGGATCAACGCCATCAGCCCAGGGATAGCCGCCACGACTGCATAGGTGCCGCGTAAATCCACTTTGGGCTGTTGATCGAGATGCACAATTTCTTTTTCAGGGATTTGCAAGAACCACATGTGAAGGATGGAAAGAGTCATCATCACGATTCCGAGAATCAACACATAAAACATGCCGCCCAAGCCGACCAAGACGCCGCTGACGGCGGAACAGATTAGGAAGGCGATTCCAAACGCGGTGCCGACGAGTCCATTCGCTTTGGCGCGGTCATCTTCGGGAATGAGAATCGTCACCAACGTCGGCACGGCAATCGAGCGGATGTTGCCTGCAATGACGCCGATTAAAAGAAGGACGTTGAAAACCCAGAGTATGACGCTGGTCGGGTCTTTCCATGTTTCGGCGGGGAGGGCAATGTATATTCCAAAACCGATGATGTAAATCGCCAACGAGATGATGCCCGAAAGAATCATCACATTCTTTTTCTTGTTATGGTCCACAATGCTTCCGAACCAAATCCCCAGCGAGGCGGTCAGCACAAGAAAAATACCCGAAACGATGGATGTGGCTGTGACCGATTTTGTTTGAAGGTAGATAAAAAAGATCATCGCAAACCAAACGGTCATGTTTGTGACGTTGGCGAGAACCGTATTCGCTAAAATTTGATAAAAAGTTTTCATGGGTTCCTTTGATTTTTACCGCTAAGCCCGCAAAGTTCGCAAAGAAATCCTTTAAACTTGGCGTTCTTAGTTTCTTAACTTTTTTTGGACACGGACAACACGGATTACGCTGATTTTCACGGAAAAAAACCTGTAAAAAATCTGTTCTTATCCGTGCGCTCCGTGAAACTTGTGCTGAGCCTGTCGAAGTATCCGTGTACAAAAGAGCGTTGCTTTGGACTTAAGAAACGCTCTCTTAGTTGGCGGTTAATTGATCTTCACTTTGATTACAAATTTTTTGCAATCTCCCAAATATAACCGCCAGGGTCTACAAAGCTGGCAGTCCGCACACCCCACGGACGATTCATCGGACCATTCAACAATTTCACGCCACGCGTCGAGAGTTCAGCACACATCGCATCCACATCATCAACCTCAATCGTAAACACAAAGCGTGAGCCTGCGTCACGGCTCCCCACTTTGGCAGGTTCGATCAGTTCGCCCGCCGCCGACACCTTCAACAAATTGACGAGCATAGACCCAAACTTGAACACAGCCGAATCGCCATCCTCGAAAAACACCTCCAGCCCGAACGCCTGCTGATAGAAATGTTTCGCCGCCGCCAGGTCTTCGACGAACAAGGTCGTGTTGGCAATTCCCTTGACCCAGTCTGTTGTTTGATTCATTTTCGCCTCTTTTTGAAAATTGGACTTAATTCATCCGATTGGGGAATACTATTTTAGAATATGTGTTCTATTTCGTCAAGACGGAAATCGAACCGCTTCACCCCGACTTCAACCTGCCTCGCCCCTCTTCGGCTTTTTCCCACGCAGACGGTTTCTACTTCGCCTTCCCCAACTTCATGTAGCGCTCTTTGGTTTTCTTGTCCATCTTTTCAAGCGCATACCGCAACGTGACTCTCGGCATGGTCGCCGCGTATTGATCCAAAAATTTGAGCAGGCGCTTTTTATCTCTATCGCCCGCAAAACGCAGCGCCCAGCCGTTCGCTTTGTGGATTAACTCTTCCTTGTCGAATAACATGATTTCGGCAAGTTGATAAGCATCGTCGAGATCGTCTTTGCCGATAAAATACAACGTCGTGACGATGGCTGTCCGCCGCTCCGCCATCATTTTTGATTTCGCCAACTTATACAAAATCTTGCGCGGCTTATCGATGAGATAACTGCCGACGACCCAAATTGCCGAGCGGTCCACCAAATCCCACGTGTTGATTCGGTCATGCCGCTTGATGTAAAGGTCGAACAACTCTTTTCTTCGCTCAGGCGAAGTCTTCTTGCTCCGCGCCTGAAAATCCATGATGCTGACCGCGCCCACCCGCGCCTCATGGATCGGACTTTCGAGCAGTTTCTCCACCTCATCGAGTTCCATGCCCATGAATTCTTTTGCCAGCGCAAAGACCTGCCCCATCTTCACGCCGATGATGGCGTCGGTTTTATCCGCCGCAAGGTGAGCATGTCCCTTCGCCGCTTGCTTGGAACTGAGCGCTTTCAGCCGTTCGATGAATTGTTTGGCGGTCATCGTTAACCCTTTTCCATCATCGTCAGCAGTTTCGTGGTCGTGTTCCAGTTGCGGATGGTCATATTTTGATACACAGGCATTCCGATAATTTTTGTCAAATGACTCGATGAGGCTTTGCTGATCAGGCGGGAAAAATAAAGCACGTCCTTGCCCGCATGAGCCGTATCAACGCCTTCTTTGACGCTGACGCTTTTCATCGCCTCTTTGGGAATGAGCGGTTCTTTCAGGAAGATGACATCGTAGCGAAATTTATCGGGCTGTTTGCCGAACCCGCGTGGAGCGGCTTCCACTGTTTGCTTCAGCTGTCCCTGCGAAAAGACCGCCACCCGCGCCTCGTAGCCGAATCGTTCCGAAAGTCCCGCCTCGATTCGCTTCGTCAGTTTGGTTTTATCCTTTTCAGCGGATTTGAAGATCACGTTTCCGCTTTGGATATAGGTCGCAACGTCGGCAAGCCCCAACTCTTCAAAACAGGTTTTCAGGTCCGCCATTTTGATGATGTTGTTGCCGCCGACGTTGATGCCGCGTAACAATGCAAGGTATTGAGTCTCTGCCATGCGGTGATTCTAACTGATAGATTGCGTACCGCAAAGTTCACTTTGCGATGTAGGATAAGATAAATCTTGTCCTACGGCATTTCAACTCACCGCTTTCTTCACCAGCGCGGTGATGATTTTCTCCTCGGCTGGAGTCAACTTCACGATGGCGAAATCGTCTGCCCACATATTCCCATCGTCAATTTTTGCCGCTTCCTGAAAACCAAATGACGCATACCTCATGTTGTACTTGGACGCGGCTTTGAAGAAGCACACCACCTTGCCGTCTGCGTTGGCGTAGGCAGGCATTCCATACCAGGTTTTCGGCATGAGCATCGGCGCGTTCGTTTTGACGATCTCATGGATTCGTTTCGCCATGGAACGATCGGGTTCGGGCATCTTTGCGATCTCCGCAACCACAGCGCTTTCTCCTGCCGCCCGATCCTTGCTCATACGCGCTTCCGCCTTCAACTCTTTGGCGCGTGCTCTCATCGCGGCTTTTTCTTCGTCTGTCCACATTTTGGACTTTTGTGTAGCAGTCTTCGGACTCATAAAAAATCTCCTTATGGGTTTGGGATGATTTAGACCTTGCGCCTAAACCATTTTTGTTATATAATTAAGATACTTCAAAATCAAGATAATGTCAAGGGTAGCCATATGACCAATTCAACCAAAGCAGAATTAAAGAAAAAAGCCTTAGCCGCGGTCGCCAATTACGGCGCCAACATGACTCTGTTCCGCAATGCCGTCAGCGAATGGGCGGGACTCAACGTCACCGACATGGAGTGTATGAGACTATTATTTCTCAAAGGCATTGCCACCCCCTCTGAGATTGGAAGACACACGGGTCTCACCTCGGGCGCGACGACCGCCATGTTGGACCGACTCGAACGTGCGGGGTTGATCGAGCGCCGCCCCAATCCCAACGACCGCCGCGGGACTCTGATCGCTCCCATAGCCGACAGTTCACAAAAAGCCGCGTCATGGTTCGAATCAGCCAGAAAAGCGCAAGACGAATTGATCTCCAGCTATTCGGCGGAGGAATTGGAGATCATCGCCGATGTCTTTGAACGATTCTCAAATCTATGGGATGATGAGCGCGGGAAATTGAAAAAAGAATAGCGGCGTGTCGGATTAAATCAAAAGTAAAAATAGACCCTGAAAGGTTTAGAACTTTCAGGGTCTATTTTTTGTCTCGTCACCAGACATTTTTGTTGCAAGTGGTGGTCGAGTAGCCCCGAGTGATTTTCGAGGGGCGTATCGAGACCACAGTTCCAGAAAATCCTGCTTACTGTTGGTCTCGATACGGCGGCAAACAATAGGTTTTCTTGAAAATAAGAATCTTTTCTGCCGCCTACTCGACCAACGGAGCGCTTTTGAAGCAAACTTTCAGGGGCTTTACTTTACTTACGCTTTGGCTTTCTTCTTTACAACTTTCTTTACAGGCTTCTTCTTGCCGCCCAACTTCAATTTGGCAGATGCGTCACGATGAGCGCCTGTGGTGTGTTTGAGCGTGATCCTATCGCCGTGCTGGATGACGTAGATGATAGCCCTGGCATGACCTTCGCCGAGTCCATAGTCCTTCTTCAACCATGCCAGCAAGTCTTTGAACTCGATCAACTTCTTCTTCTTCGCCTCGGCGACAAAATGCTTCGGCGCTTTACCTGTCTTGGCTTCGATGTTATCTAAATAGGCTTGAAATGACATGGTTGCTCCTGTACGAATTAAGTCTGATTATACGCCTTTTGCAAATCCGCCACGATGATTTTCTGCATCTTCAACATCGCCTGCACAACACGCTGCGCTTTTTCGGGGTCGGGGTCGCCCATCAGCTCGCCCAATTGCTTGGGGATGATCTGCCACGACAAACCGTACTTGTCCTTCAGCCAGCCGCACATGGATTCTTCGCCGCCGTCAGCGATCAGTTTGTTCCAGTAATAATCCACTTCGTTTTGATCTTCGCAATTGACCAAAAACGAAATCGCTTCATTGAATTTGAATTGCGGACCCGCGTTCAGCCCGATGAACTCCTGCCCATCCAGGATGAAGTTCACGGACTGCGGATTTGAACTCAACACTTTTGAATTCTTGAAGATGGAGACGTAGTAATTCATCGCCTCTTCCGCTTGCGATTCGAACCATAAAAACGGGGTGATCTTGCTCATTTTATTTCTCCTTGTTGTTTGCCTGTAGATTTGTTTTTAGTTAGTTTTGCGGCAACGGTCACATAATAACTAATTACTGGAGCGTTGTCTTGTACAAAACGGCAAATCTACTCAGGCTGGCTCGACCGAAGAATCTGCGCGGGCGTGTGCCCGATGAACTGTTTGAACGCGCGAGTCAGGTGAGGCTGGTCGAAGTAACCGACTTCGTGAACAGTGTCCAAAATCGAAACGCCCTGCTGTAACAAAGCCTTAGCCTGTTGCGCCTGCTTCATCTGGCGGATGCGGCTTTGCGTCATACCCGTCGCGCGCAAGAAATGATGACGCATCGTGCGGGCAGGCACACTCGGCAGTTGATCGTTCAACAAGGCATCCACAACGGGGTCGAAGACGAGAATCTCGTCCCGTGCCAGTTTGCTGATAAACGTATCCGCATTTTCAAAATCAGGGATTTCGGTCGCGGCGCTCTTCAGCCAAAACGACTTACCCGCCGCTTCGGGGAGGTTTTGTTCCAGATCCAACAAGCCCCGCACAGGCAGGTGCGGCATGAAGACGCCGAGTTTGAACTTGACCCACAAAATTTCAGCGCCCACGCCCCACGAAGCGACTCCCACCGACGTCAACGGACCGACGACCAATGAATGTGTGCGACCATGCTCTTTCACAAACACCATGTGCCAATTGCTCTCCGCAGGGCGCATGGACGAACCGTTGCTCAGAGTCCAGCCGTGCGTGATCGTTTCCACATAAGGCGAGTCGGACGGTCGCAGTTCATGGCTTATGCTCATGCTATTTCCGTTTCATCGTCTTCGTTTTTTCGATCATCAAATTATCAGCCGCTCGATTTTTGACGACCTGCCGAATCAACCGCAACGGAAGCGGTTTATCCAGCGGAAATTTGATCGTCCCTTTGCCGTCGGCATATTGAGCAATCTCTTTGGTGAATTCCTTCGTGCCAGAGGGAATCGGATACATCGAAACATGACTCTTCCACCCGCCAAAGTGAACCAGATTCTTTCCGTTCAACTCAAAGCAGGCAAGTTGATAACTGATCTTCTCTTTCGCTTTGGGCGCGGCGGAGCGAATCGTCTCTCGGATCTTCTGCACGTACGCTTGCGACTGCTCGGGGCAGGCGGCGATGTATTCGTCAATGGATTGGAAATTCGTTTTCGCCATGACTACATCTCCTTCAAGAGATCATCGAGTCTCTCATAACCGTCATTGATGCCGCGCTCCATCCCAGATTGCACCATGCCATCACGGTCCGCAACCGATTGATAGACGGAATGAATCGTCACCCGCGTTCGGTTATTGGGCAACTCCTCCAAGCGCATCGTATCCAGCGCAACATGACCAGGCTCAGGCATCCCTTCAAACTCAAACGTTTGGATCATCAACTCTTCCGACATGGTATGGAACGCGCCTCGAAAGCCATATTCATTCCCGTCTTGATCTTTGTGAATATAGTGATACTTCCCGCCGCTGACAGGCTCGAACTCTTTCAAAACCATTTCATACCCGCGTGGACCCAACCACTGCGTAAAAATCTTTGCGTCCGTGTGCGCCTTGTACACTAACGCACGCGGCGCATCGAACTCACGCGTGATAAAAAGTTCCTGCTTGTTCGGCTCGACAGTGATAACAGTTTTATTTTTCGATGCCATGTCATTTCTCCTTTTTCATTTTTTCCAAAACATTATCGAGACGCTCAAACCGTTCGCTCCACATCCGCTCGAACGGTGTGACCCAATCGAAGATGGGCTTGAGACGTTCCGCGTTGACTCGATACAGACGTCGACGCCCGACCCGCCTCTCTTCCACCAATTCAACCTGCTTCAACACCCCAAGGTGTTTACTCACCGACGGCTGGTTCCAGCCAAGCCGTTCGACGATCTCGTTGACCGACAGTTCCTCCGCGCCCATCGCCTGAATGAGTTGTCGGCGCTTCGGCTCAGCCACAGCGTTGAAGGGATCGAAGGTCGTCGGTGTTCGCGCCATGACAGATATTATATTCCCATATCGGAATATGTCAATGGCCAGATTTTAGGACGCATGTTCTATTCTGTCAAGAGGCAATTTCCCTTGACTTCCCCTCCCCTCAAACATAAAATGGACATCACAATTCAACGGGCAACAGGGAAGAGACTCGTTGTTCTTTCAGCAGTTGAACTGCTGAAAGAACAAGGGCGCCGAAGGTGCAAATCTGGGACAGGCGAAACCAGATGAATCTCTCAGGCAAAAGGACCCTGCCCCGCATCATCTCTGGAAAGTTTGATTGTCACGCAGTTGAACTGTGTGACATCAATACCGACGGTGTAAATTTAGTTCGATAGTTTGTTGGTTCGATAGTTGCGTAGTTGCAAAACTACAAAACTATATAACTAAGAAACTACCCAACTAAATAATCTCTCAGGTCACATTACAGAGGCGCGCGAAATATCTTCGTGCGCCTTTTTGATTCGCCGCATTCTGGAGTCCAACTGCTTGCTGTTGGAAATTCAAGGAGCAAGCTCCGTGACTCCAAAAAAACCAAGGAGAATAAACCATGAACACCCCCTCCAACCTGAAATACGCAAAATCAGACGAATGGTTCGACCCCGCGACGGGCAAGGTCGGTATCAGCGACTACGCCCAAAATCAACTGTCCGATATCGTCTTCATCGAAATCTTTGTCGAAGAGGGCGAGACGATCGAAGCGGGCAAAGCGATCGCTTCGGTTGAATCGGTGAAGGCATCCTCGGAGATCTATTCTCCCGCCTCGGGCAAAGTCGCTGCGGTGAACAAGGACCTCGCCAACAAACCCGAAACCATCAACACCGATCCCTTCGGCGAAGCGTGGATGATCCAACTCGAAGGCGCCTCCGCTGGCGATGTGATGGACGCCGCGGCGTATGAGAAGCATTGTGAGGAAAGAGCACACTAATCATATGTCGTTGCGAGCCGTCCTGAGCGGAGCCGCCGTTCGTTGGCGGCGTAGTCGAAGGAGGGCGAAGCAATCTCCTCAATACAATATGCTTCTGGTTACAGGAGATTGCTTCGCAGCGCTAAAGCGCCGCTCGCAATGACATGAGGTAAATAACATGACCTACATCCCCATCTCCCCTCACGAACGCGACGAAATGCTGGCGACCGTCGGCGTGAAATCGCTTGACGATCTGTTCACAGCCATCCCAGCCAAACATCGCTTCCCCAAACTGGACCTGCCTCCCGCGTGGACCGAAATGGACGCGCTGGAAGAATTGACCAACATCGCCAACGCCAACGAAAACGTACGCGGCGATCTGATCTCCTTCCTCGGCGCGGGCATGTACAACCATTACATCCCATCGGTCGTTGATCACATGCTCAGGCGCGGCGAGTTTTACACGGCATACACTCCGTACCAGCCAGAAATTTCGCAAGGCACACTGCAAGCCGTCTTTGAATATCAATCGCTGATGGCGGCGCTGACTGGCATGGAAGTCTCGAACGCTTCGCACTACGACGGCGCGACCGCTACCGCCGAAGCGGTCAACCTTGCGTTTGCACAGTATCGCGGCAAACGACGCAAGGTGGTCATTTCTCCCACTGTCCATCCGCAATATCGCGCTGTGATTCGCACCTACACACAAGGCATGGACATCCAACTCGTCGGCGATGCGGCGGATGCAGAACTCGATTCAGATCCCAGCGACCTGCTCGCACATGTGGACGACAACGCGTGCCTCGTCATCGTGCAGTATCCCGACTTCTTCGGGCGCGTGTACGATTACACAAAATTCATTGACGACGTTCACGCCAAAGGCGCGCTGGTGTGTGTCGTGGCGAATCCCACAGCGCTGGCGATGTTCAAGACTCCCGCCTCGATGGGAGCGGACATCGTCGTTGGCGATGGGCAACCGCTGGGCATCCCGATGTGGTTCGGCGGACCCAGCGTCGGATTTTTCACGACGCGCAAGCAATACGTCCACAAGATGGCGGGACGCCTCGTTGGCGAAACGGTGGACAGCAAAGGTCAACGCTCCTACGTGCTCACACTCACGGCGCGCGAGCAACACATCAAACGTGAACGCGCCACGTCCAACATCTGCACCAATCAAGGATTGATCGCACTCGGCACGGCGGTTTATCTTTCACTGCTCGGCAAAAGCGGATTGCGACAGGTCGCCGAACTTTGTTATCAAAAGGCGCATTACGCGGCGAACGCGCTCAGCAAAATCAACGGATATTCGTTGGCGCACAACGAGCCGTTCTTCCACGAGTTCACGCTGGTTTGCCCGAAGCCCGTCGCCGAGATCAACGCGCATCTGCTCGAACACGGCATCCTCGGCGGATACGATCTCGGTCAGGATTATCCGTCGTTGGCGAATCACATGTTGGTCGCGGTGACTGAGATGAATTCAAAAGAAGAGATTGACACGCTTGTCGAAGTGTTGTCGGAGGTGGATCATGGTTAGCGCTTCGTCTACGACTTCGTCTCCGCTCAGCGCGACTATTGTGGAGCCGACGATCTTCGACTTATCTTCACGTGGACGCGTCGGCGTACGGATGCCCGAATCAGACGTCCCTGCGGCTGAACCGCCTCCCCAGCATTTGCTGCGTCCCGAACTGCCGCTTCCCGAACTCGCCGAAGTGGACGTTGTCCGCCACTACATGCGTCTCTCGAAATTTAATTACTCGGTGGACGGCGGGTTTTATCCGCTTGGCTCATGCACGATGAAATACAACCCGAAGATCAACGAAGACGTGTGCCGCCTGCCTGGATTTTTATTTACGCATCCGCTTCAACCGATCGAGACCGTGCAAGGCAACCTGGCTTTGATGTATCAATTGCAAGAGTGGCTGAAAGAGATCGCAGGCTTTGCCGCAGTGACGCTGCAACCCGCCGCTGGCGCGCACGGAGAATTTACGGGCGTGTTGATGATGCGCGCGTATCACAAGTCGCGAGGCGACGATAAGCGCGTGAAGATGCTCATCCCCGACGCCGCGCATGGGACGAACCCCGCGTCGGTGGGCATGATGGGCATGACCGTCGTGACGATTCCATCGGATGAGCGCGGCAATGTGGATTTGAAAGCGCTCGAAGCCGCGTGCGACGATACGGTCGTCGGCATGATGCTCACCAACCCGAACACGCTCGGTCTGTTCGATGAAAATATCGAGAAGGTCATTGCTCTGGTGCATGGATGCGGCGGCTTGATGTATGGCGACGGCGCAAACTTGAACGCGTTGCTCGGCATTGTCCGCCCTGGCGATCTGGGCTTCGACGTGATGCACTTCAACTTGCACAAAACGTTTGCCGTCCCACACGGCGGCGGCGGACCTGGCGTCGGTCCCGTCGGCGTCGCGGCGCGTCTCGCCGACTTTTTGCCTGAGCCGCTCGTCGGCATCCTCGAAGAGGGCGATGAGGACAAGGACATGCCTCCGTTGTATGGTTACATGAAGCCCGCCAAATCCATCGGGCGCATGAAAGCCTTCCACGGACATTTCGGCGGCGGCTTCGTCCGTTCGTTCACCTACATCGCCATGCACGGACCCGACGGACTCAAAGACATCGCTCAATACGCCGTGTTGAACGCCAACTACTTGCAAGCGAGATTGCGCGACACGTATCACATCCCGTTCGACCGAATCTGCATGCACGAGTTCGTGGCGGAGGGTCAATTCGAGGGAAGCGATGTTCGAGCATTGGACATCTCCAAACGCCTGATGGATTACAACTTCCACCCACCCACAAACTACTTCCCACTCATCGTCCATGAAGCGCTGATGATTGAGCCGACCGAAACCGAAAACAAGGACACGCTCGATGCCTTTGCTGAGACGATGATCAAGATCGCAGAAGAAGCGAAGACGAATTCTGCCATCGTCAAGTCCGCGCCGAATAATACGCAGTTCGGTCGCATGGATGAGGTCAAGGCGGCGAGGGAGTTGGTGCTGTGTTGTTGGTTGCCTGAAAATTACGATCTGAGCGCGTGATGTAAAAACCTGACAGGTCTCCGCGAGGCTTTGCTTAACCTGCGCCGTTATCCACGCGGAAGTTGTGACGGGGAAGCGACATGGTGAGACCTGTCAGGTTTGATTCAGGTCAAGGCGGCGAGGGAGCTGGTGTTGTGTTCGTTTCGACGCGCTCAACGCAAGGCTGGTTGCCTGATGGGTATGAAAGAAACCTAAAGCCGATTATGAATCGTACTAATCAGAAATCCTTTATATCAAGAATTTTGATCTATTCAAAACAATATCGCTAAGTATGAAAATTAGCTTATTGTAAAGGAGGTAGAAAGAAGATGACCAGTGACATCCAAAAGTACATCAACCGAAATGAACCATTCGGACCTATCGACTCAAGAGAAATCCACGATAAAAGAATTATGGAAAGTTTGTTCGAGCAACACAATCGGATGTACAAGAGTCTACATCAACGACCGTCACTTATCCTTGGTAGGCGAGGTTCAGGAAAGACATCTTATTTGCAAAGTATTTACTTCGAAAGAAACTATCACTATTTCATAGAATTAGAAACCGCACCTGTATTTGTAAAAATAATTGAAGCCATACAATCTATGTCTTCGGACGCAGTTTTCCCGGAGTCAATAGCTGAGCTTTGGGAAACAGCTCTTTTCACTACTGTCTTCGCTGAACTGCGCAAACATATTCGAAATCTTGATCAAAAAGCCGTTCTGGAAGGTTATCTCAGCAAAATGGGGGTTCGAGATCAAGACACTATCGATACAGTACTATGGACGATAGCTGACACATTAAGTGATCATGCAAAAGGTAAGCCTGCTGGAGTAATCTCAGAAATTCTAAAACGGTTCGATAAAGCTTCATTCGAAGACGCCAAAAGAGAGGCTGTCAATTTTCTTGAAAAATCAAATCAAAGATTTGTGATCTTGCTTGACTCTCTTGATGAATTCACACTTCACATCGACTCTGTTGCCCGTGCCTTACAAGGTCTGCTCAAATTCGTGGGCTCTTTGAATGGACCTGATGATTTCATAGATATTAGATTCTGTTTACCATCCGAGCTCTACCACAGCTTCCTTCATATCTCATCAAACCCAAATAAGGATTTCCGCCGCACATTACTGCTTCAGTGGATTGCACCAGAACTAATCATGCTGGGTGCGCAAAGATTATTAATATTTCTTCAGAATTACGAGCCTCAGTATTACCAAACGGTAAAACACTTGAAATCTCAAGATCATTCGGAGTCACTAAAATTATTTCAAGCTATTTTCCCTAGCAGAATACGTAATAGAGCAGGCATTCGGGAACAACCGATACCATATATTTTGCGACACACCCAACTTCTCCCGAGACACTTCCTTATTCTGCTAAATTCCATTTTCGCAATTGCAGAGAAAACTGGGAATACTTTCTTGCCACTTCACGAGTCTGATATCATACATGGTGTACATGCTGTTGAAGAGAGACTTACAACGGAAATTCTGACAGCCTATCGACCGATACATCCAAAAGCCGAGGCTGTTTGCAAACGATGTATCCCCGAACTTCCACATAGGTTTAGCTTTGGTGATCTTGAGCGTGTATTCCGAACCCATGGCAAATCCGCGAGTGAGAGTAATGAATTCTTCGACTTTAAAAGAATGCTTATTGAAATTGGTGCTGTCGGCCGTGTTATCGGCGAAACCGAGCATTATATAAAAGGGTTATTTGAATACACGGTTCCTCATGAACTTGTAACCAGCACAGACGATGATCTTTGTATTCATCCTTTGTTCTCTGGTGTCTTTTCAAGTAAACCAGGAAAACCAGTTTATCCTTATGGCTCAATCATTGATGATGATGACTATCGAGACAGTTGAACATAACTCTTGCTAATATCGAACGAGCTAAAATTGTCAACTCCAATGCACAAAACAATTCCTCCATAATCCCAGTTCATAGTTTTAGATTTTCAAGAACTGAGGCAGGGCTTTCCGCCGAAACCTTGCAGGAGATTGCGATTCCCAATAAAGAACTCGGAGATTTCTCAAATCTCCGAGTTCTGGTTTACTTCGTGCCGATACTTGCCCTTGTTTGCCTTGTCCGTTTTGCAGGGACAGCCAAAAGTTTCTTCCTCGAACTTCGTCCTGTTTTCACAGGGACGCTCGAAAGGTATAGCGTATCGTAACTCAAATCTATTTCTCCGATCCATTCGACGGAGCCAGCAACGACACGGGCAGTTTTGAACAAGGCTGTATTCTTTAACCGTGTGAAAACACCCTTATCCAAGTAAGGTTTGAGGTCGAAGATTCTCTTTTCACCGTTTTCGAAGGTCAACAGGAGGCGATAATCATCATGCACACGAAGGGATTTTACGTAGGGGTTCATTCGTTCTCCTATTTCAGCGGGTCAATCTTGAAGACTTCCTCGCTGTTGACAGCCAGTTTCCAATCAGCGTTTAATTCTTCTCGTCGGATTTCGATCCACGCTTGCACAAGGCGGGTCTTGCTGTTCGGAAACTTGCCTGCCAGCAATCTCCCGTCTTCGATGGCAAACACCGCCTTGTCGCCTCCATATTCCGCGTGAATATGTGGAACATGATGTTGCTGATTATCGGCATAATACATGCGGACAATAATGCCAAAGAACATGGATATGATCGGCAATTCAATTTCTCCTTCCACCATTATATCGGATTCCCGACCTCGGAGTTCTGGCAGAACTCCGAGGTCTTTTCTTTCAAATTCCCTGTTACGATTCAAGGGTCTTCTGGCACTTACTACTGTGCGCACAACACAGCAGGAGACGTCTCACAACTTCATGAACCCACACCACTACCCGTCCATGGACGATGCCAGCCTCGCGCGCCTTGCCCGTGCCGAGCCTGAAGCCTTCGCCGAGTTGTATCGCCGCCACGTGCAGAGCGTGTATCGCTATCACATGGCGCACACGGGAAACGTCCACGACGCGGAAGACCTCACCTCGCAGACCTTCATGGCGGCGATGGAGGGGATCAAGTCCTATCGAGGCGCGGCTCCCTACATCGCGTGGTTGATGGGGATCGCGTCGAGGCTGCGCGCCAGATTTTTTAGGGGCATCCAGCCTGAGGTCCCGTTGGAAGCGGCGGTTCACATCCCGACCCCAGGCTTGCCTACCGATCGGGAGGCGTATCAACGCCTGCAACTGAATCAAATCCACGAGGCGCTCAAACATCTCAGCGGCGAGCGCGCCGAAGCGTTGATCCTGTGCTTCTTCAGCGAACTCAGTTTCACCGAAGCGGGATCCGTGATGGGCAAAAGCGAAGCCGCCGTCAAAATGCTGGTCTCACGCGGCTTGCAAGACCTGCGAACCCGAACCTCACTCGCCTTGGAGGCGGACCATGAATAAAAATATCATTGACCAATTGCCCGCAGACGAACAACCTGCCGCGTTGAAGTTGCACGATGCGGCGGAAAAAATAAATATTTCTGCGGCTTTTGAATTGGAATTGGAGAATCGACTGATGGAAAAATATAAATCGAAACACCAGCCTGCAGGCTGGGCAACGTTTGCAGGCTCGCTTGGCTGGGTAGTCACTGCGGTTGGCGCGCTCTTCTTGTTGAACTGGGCAATACGGACGCTCGCGCCAACCATTCAGCCTGCGTCGGGTGAAACTCCCGCATCGGAAATATCGTTCGGAGAAAATGTGCAAGCGGGAAAGATTTGCAAAGGGTCGCTGACCCTCACGCACGGATTCTCGGTCTTCGTGACAAACGAGGACAAAACGGGCTTCATCGAACTGGACGAAGAGCGCGCCATTGGCGAGTTACGCTCCTCTGCGTGGCAGTCGAACGGTCAGCTTGTGATAATCGGCAATACAGCGGGAAATGGCAACATTTATCGCGTTGACGCTCGTGACAATTCACTGCAACCGCTTGTTTCCAACTCGGAACTTGGTTATCTCAAAGATGTTGCCTGGTCGCGAGATAGCAGTCAGGTTCTCATCTGGTCGTCTCAAAATAATTCATTGATCTATGTCATGAACGCCGATGGGAGCGCCCTGCAAGAAACGAATCTCGACGTGCAGTTATTTTCCACGCCGCAGTTTTCGCCAGATAACCAAAGCGTCGTCTTTTACGGTGCAGACGCAGAGTCTGATGGTTTGTTCGAGGCGCGGCTCGACGGTTCAGAAGCGCGGCTCATCAGCCCGCTTGTGGAAGATGATTCCGCTTTTGCATGGTCGCCAGTTGGCGCGCTCCTTGCCTATTTTGAAATGGATCGAGATTTGGGCGAAGCGCGTTTGGTCACGCTGGGCGACAAGGAATCGGTCCTCGGCACGTTGCCTATTCCCACTGGCTCGGGTTCCTCCATTCCCGATGTCGCGCACCTAACTTGGTCGCAAGATGGGACAAAACTCGTCTTTGAATTTGGCAGGAGCGCCTCAGACCGCGTCATCTATCTTGCTCACGCAGACGGTTCGGGTCTTATCCGATTGGCCGACGCGGCGCACGCCCCAGCCATTTCTTCCGATGGAAACTGTCTCGCCTATATCAGTAACGAGCAAGTGTTCCTGCTCGATTTGACCGACACAACCTCAACACCTGTACTGTTAGCAGACTTGCCTGATGGACGATCGATTGCGGACTTTCGATTGGATCAATTACAGTGGCAACCGTGAACGCGCCGAAAACACGCCGATGAATCCCGCCAACGCATCTGACCCTGAGGTCTCGCCAACGGAAAGTATCCTGCTCATCGGTACATAGATATTGCTATCTTCAAGCAACGCGTCAAAGAGATCATGCCAAAGTTCCCCCGCTTCGCCCCTCGCCGCCGACTTTAGCCATGCTCCCGAAAGCGACGTGGTCAAGGGCGCGGCGACGTTCGCAATTTCTTCGGTAATTTTTTTCGCCGTGTCTTGCGGATGAATGATCCAAGCCGCGTGCATGGCGCCCATGAGGAAGTCATCGCCAGCGGGGGTGAGACCGATTCCCAGCCCTGCGAGTTTCGACGCAGCGGCTTTTGCGGTTTGTGCATCCCCTGTGGTAAGAGCGCCGATTAGAGGATCAGAGAATCGGAGAATGGACTCATCTTCAATCTCGATTGGCAACAACGATAAGCGATTTGCGATTTCGTCTTTCTTGTCTCTCAACTCATTCCAATTCGGTATGGGATTCCACAACTGGGAATGGGAAAAAGAAATTTCTATATCTCCGAGCGATATTCCCGTTTCTTGAATGGAAACGTTTGCTTTCGCATCAAGGCTCCGTGCAAACATAACCACATCTTCAACGACTAGATTGAAGGGACCGTTGCCAATCCCTGCATGGACGATAGACAGAATCTCTTTATTCTCATTGATTAAATTACACACCTCATCGAACACATGCAATATTTTTGGCTGATTAGAATTTGCCAACCAATGCGTCACGTTCTCGGTGTAAGAAAGAGCATTAATGCTTTGCATTGTTTTCCTTCGCCGCCCTCGCGACAAACTCTTCTAACGAACATGGTTCACGCTTCAAAACCCACCTCAGCACATTGGGATTCCCGACCAAGCCCCATTTGTCGTAATACTCGAACATCCTCACCAGATTTTCACGCGCGTACTCGCTCAAGTCTCGCGCTTGTAGTTTCCAGTCTCCAATCTCCTTTTTCTCCGCGCGGACAGGACGATTCAATATCCCTTCAAACTGTTTCGCCACCTCAACATGCGACACGGGGGAGGTTCCAGCCAACTCATACACCGCGTTGACATGAGTCGATTCGGTCAACACAATTTTTGCAACTTCAGCCATGTCTCCCAGATCGACAAAACTAAATTTCGCTTCGACCGAATACGGTACGCGCAACACACCTTCCTCAACGACACTCTTCCAGCCTGCCAGCAGATTTTGCATGTACGGCGCGGGCTGCAGGATAGTGAAGGGAATCCCCGACTCGAAGAGCATTTCTTCCACGCGCATTTTCTGCCAGTGATGATTCATCGCTTCAATTTGCGGATGCAGAACCGAATGATAGACGAAATGTTCAACGCCTGCCTTCTTTGCTTCAGCTATTACCAATCTGCCAATCGTCTCTTCATCGGGACTCATATTCGGGCAAATGTGATAGACCGCCCGCACACCTTGCACAGCGGATCGAATCGTCGATTCATCGAGCAAGTCGCCGACGATGACTTTTGTCGCGCCGAGGGATTTCGCCTCCGAAACTTGTCCCTCATGATGGACGAACGCGCAAACATCCTCAACCTCTGAGAGTGACTTGACGAGCGCTTTGCCCGTTTTACCGCCCGCACCTGTTACGAGTATCATCAAGGACATTATCCCATGAACGGAGCAAGCATGATCTCAATTCGGAAAACACCCGTCGCAGCGAATAGTATGTTGGGCAAATATACTTCCGTCGCTGGCGCGTACACCGATTGCTACGTGACCGAGATTCCTCACCGCGTCACTTTCTCCGAATATATCTTTGCCTTTTACACCACGTCCCTCTTTAAAATGGAGAGGGCGATCTTGAAGTTTACGGTATTCAAGCCTTCAACCGATGTGGATGCAAAAAATTTGGCGCATGGTCTCACGGACAAATTCGCTGCGTGGACGGTCGAATCTCGAAGCGAGAACGAAATCCTCCTTTGCGATTTTCTCGGTCGCACGCGCTCGTGGTTGATGGTCGAACATGCCGAAGGGGCGACAAAACTCTACTTTGGGTCGGCAGTTGTCCCGAAGAAAGGAAGCGAGGGGTTGGGGTCCATCTCCATTTTGTTGCTGGGATTCCATCAAGTGTATTCAGTCCTGTTGTTGTATTTTGCGAAACGGCGGCTCATGTCAAAAAGGTAGAAAAGATGGGAGATTGGCGGGCAAAGCCGACACGCATCCTCCTCAATTTCATTTATTCAGAATGCCTCCTTTTTGTTATAAAATAATCCCATGCGCGCCGTTGAGTTTCGTCGCTTACTGGCTTCAAATTTTTCTTCTATCAAGCGGACGTGGCAAATGAACCTCCTCATGTCCACATCATCAGAGAGGGAAACGAAGCCAAGTTCTGGCTTGACCCTGTAAGAGTTGCGCGTGAAGGCAGGTTTCGAAAAAGCGACTTGCGTGACATCGAGCGAATCATCGAAGATAACTTGGAGTTTCTCTTGAACGCCTGGAAAGAGGAGAAAAGCAAACATGTTGACGGTTAAAGCGAAAATCCCTGCTCACGCAGATTACGAACCAGTCCTTCCACTTTCGGTACCTGACTTGAAAGAAGTGAAAGCATTTGCGAATCAACTTCACAAGTTGGACAAACACTGGCAGGGAGAAATCTTCGGCTGGCAAGCGGAATACACGCCCGAAAGCGACCAGAAACCCATCGACTCAAACATGACCTTCACTCCCGCCGACTTCTGGATCGGCGAAAGCAGGATTTGGTTCTTTTCCCTGATGTGGGAACACGGCAAGGATAAAGATCCCGTTGAGTTTTTGGATGACAGAGGAATTGTAAAGTAACCTGCTTGGCTCGGCGCGTCCCCCTCTCCTTTTAGGAGAGGGGCTAGGGGTGAGGTCAAACACAAACCCCTCTCCCGTCTCCCCTGAAGGGAGAAGCCCAGACATCCTCAAACAAAACTTCTCCTCGGAAACCCGTCAACCTCATCAACCGACTAGCCCCCTTCCCATTTGGGAAGCGCCGCGCTGAGCGTGTCGAAGCGGGCGGGGGGATAGGTCCTCCCGCCCCAATTTCATTTTTTCAGTACACCTCTTGCAACCCATACGGCTTTGCCGTATAATCGGTTAATGGAATTCATCGAAGGCACCGCGTTCACAAAACATGTCTACGATTACCTGTCTGAAGATGAATATTTTGGATTGCAAAGTTTCCTGCTACAGTATCCTGAATCTGGCAAGATTGTTCGCGGCTCTGGCGGAGTCCGAAAGGTTCGTTGGGCGATGTCTGGGAAAGGCAAAAGCGGCGGTGTGCGGATCATTTACTACTTCAAGAAACGAGATGACGAAATCTGGCTGTTGACGATTTACAGCAAGAATGAAGTCGAAAATATCCCCGCTCATGTTTTACGTCAAATAGCAAAGGAAATAGAAAATGTCTAAGCGTGATATTGGCAAGGAAATTCTCGAGGGGATTCGTGAAGTCAAAGCATACAAGGCTGGCGCAAGAACTTTGCGCGCCTATACTTTGAAAGAACCTGCGCCGCCGAAAATCATTCGAACAAAGTTGAAGCTATCGCAATCGGCGTTTGCAGGTTTGATGGGTGTAAGCCTGCGCACGATTCAAGACTGGGAACAAGGACGGCGCAAACCCAGCGGACCTGCTGTGGCGTTGTTACGAATTGCCGAGCAAAAGCCAGACGTGTTTATCCAATTGTCATAACGCCTGCTCAAAACTTACCTCCCTCACGGGGGAGAAGCCCAGACATCCTCAAACAAAACTTCCCTTTGGAAACCCGTCACCCTCAATTTGTCGTAACTTGCTTTAAGTCTGCGATCACAGGCAAAGAGAACAGTTCGCTTCTGAGTAAGCGACTGGTAAAGAACAGCACTTCAAAATTCTCCACCTTGTGCGTCTTCGGGTTCAATCGCACGATGATCTCATCTTCCAGTTCCTCCGATTCCTGTTCGGCGTACGGCGGAACGGTGTTGATATACAGAATATCAGCATCACGGTCATATTGGAAAGTTAACTTTTCTGCCATTCTATTTCTCCATTTATCACACGGCGGGTAATGTAAGCGGTGATGACCCAGTTGCGTTCTGCGGGAGTCGACTCGCTTACCACAACAACCGTTACATACTTTCCCTGCCGCACATCCTCAAACCAGCGATAGAACATCCGCGCGCCGCTCATGCGGATGCTGCGCCGCACTTGGTCAGGGTCTTCCAGTGTTTGTTCCAGTTGAGGTAGATATTCTGGCAACAAATCTGGATGCGTTTCGGCAATATGAGCCTCCCGCTCATCCGTTAATTCTACATCGCCTTTCAAATAGGGGCAGGAGAACTTTTTCATACAGGTTTCCCTGATTATACTGCGCTCGGGCGATACAAAAAGCCGATGGTCAGGCACAAGTAATCCGCCACCCTCATCAGCCCCAGAACAAAAGCGGACACCATGCCCTCTCCCTTGGGAGAGGGGCAAACGGACACGCCGATTAGTCGTCACAATCGGGGTGAGGTCCAACAAACCCCTCTCCCGTCTCCCCCAAGGGGGAGAAGCCCAGACATCCTCAAACAAAACTTCCCCTTGGAAACCCGTCACCCCCATCAACCCAAGAACAGAAGCAGACTCCATGCCCTCTCCCTTGGGAGAGGGGCAAACTGTCCTGCCGATTGCTCAAGCGAATCTGGGTGAGGTTCCTCCCCAATTTCATTTATTCATAACGCCTTGCTATGCTAGTCAACTAAACGCCGATAATTCGCTTTACTTTTCCCATTGTTTTAGAAACCGAAGCTTTTAGTTCATGCTCTTTTATTCTGACTACTTTCCACCCTTGTTTACGCAATATTCTCGATGCTCTTTTATCCCTTGAAATATTTGTTTCTATTTTATTCTTCCAAAAACTCTTGTGCGTTTTCGACAATCTTTTACATTTGCAACCGTGCCAAAAGCATCCATCTACGAAAATAACAATCTTCTTCTTATCGAAAACAAAATCTGGTCTTCCCGCTAAATCTTTTGCGTTCATTCGCCAGCCCGAAATTCTCGCAGACACTAACCCCGCTCGTAACCTTCTCTCGGTGGAGTGAGTATTTTTGCTATGAATAGCAGCCATGATTTCGGAACGTTTTTCTTTAGAGAACGTATCTGCCATTTATTTCTTCTATATCTCGGTCTCAGAAAATGTCGGGAAGTAACGATACAACTTAGCATATTTTTCTACATCATCTTTGGGCAAACCGTCTAAGCCCAACATGCTAATTCGATTCGGCAAATATCTGTCAATATAATGTATTTCTCTAAAGGTTAAGTTGGGAGGTTCAATCTCATAAGGCTTTTTATCCAATCTTACAAACTCTATTTGATCAAATGCACACATATCAAACATATCCATCTGCTCGTCTCGAAAAATAACGCCGCCCACTGTGAGCATTCTAGCACCATCGGCATAATGAAAATTAATTAACTGTTTAAACACCAGCGGACTTTTCCGAGAGCCGTTTCTTTGTAAAAGGGTTTCTTCGATTTCGTTTAAAATTATTCTTCTTGAAACTTCAGCAGTACCCCAATCGCTCAAATTAGCACCGACAACATCGATGGGAACTTTTTCTTCCCCAACTCTTTGTTTTAATAGTTCTAATCTTTTTTCAGGGCGTAATTCAGGAGAGATTGAATTATCTACTCTCTCAGGGTGAGCATTCACAGAGACTAATAACATACTGCCAGATTGAAGATTTGTACAACAAAAGCTTATATCGTTTAGAACGTCATTGTTCAACGTCCCATCATAATCCAACCAGACAATGTTTTTTTCACGCCAACTCAATTTCGGTAACACGGAGGTGGATTTCCCAAACTCCATTCGTACACAAGAAAATGGGCGGTTAAATTTAAATCTGTCTTGGTTGATAACGTCTTCTTCTATGCTTACCATCTTCTTAATACCTAACAATTTATGGAACAATTTAAAATCACTGAAATATGTTGAACCGAATCCGACGTATCTATATGAACCAAGCCGTCCGAAATAAGACATTCTCTGCATTGCCTCAGCCAACATCTTTCTTTCGATGCTCTTTGACGGTCTTAGAGAATAGTTGATTTTCTGATAACTTCCAGTAGGCATTATTCATCCCCTTCTTGTTTGAGATAATATTCGAAGGTCATTTCGCCAACTTCTCGCCAACTCTTTGCCCCTAACGATTTTTTGACAATCTCAGCTTGCTTTTTGGGGACACGGTATTGAATCGGAATAGTCTCAGCGGTTTTTTCTGTTTTCTTATATTTTGGAGTTTCAAATGTTTTTGCAAAAGAGTCTATTTCTTCAATTTTGAATGTTTTTGTCGCTGTTACAATTTTCTCTAACGGGCTGTCTCGCTCATCATTCTCGCCTTTGGATTCTTTCAGTTCATTTAAAAAGTCGATTATGGGTCGCATTATGCTAACCATTTCCAAACGAACGCTTTGATAAATTGGGGAGTCAGTGTCAACGCCAGTTTTGGTGGTGTTCCAAGGTAGCAGTTCAGCATAGTCCGAATTAAAAAAGACGTAGCCTCGAAACCTTGCATACTGCTGATGGTATAACGGGATTTTGCCACCATCTTTTTCGCCCCATCCAGTGATTGGCGTTTTATCTCGCTCTAAAAGAAGTCGTCCATTGCAGAACACAAACCATCCAGCATCTTTCGGAGAAGAGTCTGCAATACCCGCGATAATTTCCACGTCAACTGGGTCGGGATGGTTTTTAACTTTATATTCAATCTTCTTCAAAACAGGCTTTATCTGTTTCGACATATACAAAGACAAATCCCTCATTTGCAAAGGAATACCATTCAAAGACATTTGTAGACCTTTATTAATGCTTAATAAATGAGCAGTTGCGAGTTCTTGAGATAATCGAGTTCTAAAATTATCCTGACCGAAATTTTCCGAAACATTCTCGTGTAAAGACTCAACCAAAATTGTCGTTCCTATAGTATCGGACGGGTTTTTGGTCTTTTCATCAAATTCTTTGAAATGAAAAACCCACTCTTCGGTTTTCTCCCATTCGTCTACATCGACTTCAACGACAAAAGAATTGTTTTTTGTTTTTGATTCGACTGAGAAAAACTTACCTAATTTAAAGAAGGCTCTTTTCATGCCAACTCCAAATTGACCAACCGACCCAGGTGTCTCTGGAGCATCATCGGCGCGTCCAAATCGAAAAGCATATTCCCTTGCTGTTGCTACCGACATGCCCCCACAGTTGTCTGCTATTCTAAATCTATTTTTCGAAATATCTATTTTTATCCAAAGCCCGCTAAAGTCCTCATCTGAACGCATTCGCCGAGCACCATCTACTGAATTGTCCACCAAATCTAAGATTGCCCTTATAAGAGGGATATCTTTTGTCAACATCTCAATAAACAATGCTTTTGAAGGTCTTGCATTAATAACATCTGAATTTGCCATTCTTCACCTCCATTAGTACTGCATTGATGATAAGGAATTATTTCGACTTGTTGGTATTTGCTAATTTGGAATGAATTGTTCTGAGTATAGCCTCGGACAATATCGGACTTACGCTATTACCAATCTGTCTAAAACTGTGCCATTTCGATGGCGCAAATTGAAACCAATCAGGAAAGCCTTGTAATCTGGCGGCTTCCCTTGGGGTGATAACTCGATGTGCCGTCGGATGAATCGGACGAACCGCTTGGTAGCTTCCTTTATCTGGGCCAGTTCCTGCTCGAATCGTGGGGCAAAGTCCGTTTGACTTCAATCTAGGAGACCTTGATACGGAATCGGTTTGTCCAGACTTTAATGCCTTGTATCGTTTGTAAACTTCTGGGGAATGACGAGTTCCGAAATTCCCAGAAACCAATCCTTCCTCTTTGTATTTTCGGACGGCCTCCTCGTCTCCCATGCCTGTAGGAATATTTCCATCCACATATTTTTTAAAGTATGGGGTCGATAAAGGTCTTACGGGTCGCCAACTTTCTTCTTCACTTAACCATTCGCTATTAATGCGAGTCGGCAATCCTTGAAGAGCCTTGGCAACCGTAGTAATTTCTGCGGCTTTTTGTTTTTCAAAATCTTCTTTTGTCAATTCGGACATACTATCGCGCCGATAACCGATGAAGAAAACACGTTCACGACTTGTCGGAGCGCCGAAATCCGAAGCCCTGAATTTCATGGGGTCGATAAGTATATATTCCTTTTCAACCTGCTTGAATGCGGTTTTTCTTATTTCATCGTATAAACTATCTAAAATTCCCAAAACATTTTCTGCAACAAAAAACCTGGGCTTGCACTCTTTGACAAGTTTGAAAAACTTTACGAACAAATCATTTCTTGGGTCGAGATGGTTTCGGCTTCCGATTACGCTAAATCCTTGACATGGAGGACCGCCGATTAAACCGTCGAGTTCTCCTTCGGATAATCCCGCTTCTTTCAATAATTTTTTACCACTCAATTTTGCAATGTCGGTACTTAAATGCTTATATTTCGGAAAGTTAATCTCATGAGCTTTCATTGCATGTTTATCCCACTCAACAGCAAGAGCCAAATCGAAACCAGCACGAATTGAGCCTAAGCTCAACCCGCCTACGCCAGCATACAAATCGATAACTTTCGGCTTTGAGTTTTTGTTGCTCATGGTCTTGCAGACATTATAACGGATTACCTGCCCAAAATATTGAACCGACCATCCTCAACACACCGTTAGAGGCTCAGGCAAAACAAAAAGCCAATGGACAGTACCAACCATCGGCGGGGAATGAAGCGGTTCTTCATCCCCTCCAATTCTCCAATTCTCTAATCCTCAGTCTCCAATCTCCCAATTACCACTTACCAATTACCTCTTCCCCCTCACAATCTCCCACAACCGACTCGAATTCAACGGAATCTCCAACACCTCAAACTCCGAATCCCACAGCGCGTCTTCCAACGCCTGCGCAAAGAGCGGACCGACGGGAATCGCTCCCGCTTCACCCGCGCCTTTCACGCCCATCGGGTTGAGCGGCGAGAGCGTTTCGCCGTGCGCGGTTTCGATGCGCGGCACATCGAGACTGCTCGGCAGGTGATAATCCATGAACGTGCCGTTGAGCAGTTGCCCGTTTTCGTCGTAGGCGAGCCGTTCGTAAAACGCGTTGCCGATGCCTTGCGCCACGCCGCCGTGAATCTGCCCGTCGAGAATGAGCGGATTGATGACCTTGCCGCAATCATGCACCACGAGATATTTTTGGATGTGGATCTGCATCGTCTCGGGATTCACTTCCACGATCATCGCGTGGATTCCGCTGGCGGTTGCGCCTCTTTCTGGACCGAAATAGTTGGTCGCTTCCAACCCAGGCTCTGTGCCAGGTTTGACGGCTCCGCGCGTCGGGTTCGCCATGTTCGCCAGTTCGCCCAACGAAATGGACTGTCTCGGAATATCCTGCACGCGCACAACTCCGTCGTCGAGTTCGAGTTCGTCTTCGGGCGCGTTGAAATGTTCGGACGCAAGTTTGAGAATCTTTTTACGCACAACTTTCGCCGCTTCGTTGATGGCATTGCCCGCCACCACCGCGCCGCGGCTGGCGAACGTCCCCGCGCCCCAATAAAACTGGTCGGTGTCGCCCGTGACCACGTCAATCTGATCCACGCGCACCCCGAGTTGTTCGGCAACGATCTGCGCGTAACTCGTGAAGTGACCCTGTCCCTGTGTGCCGACGCCTGTGACGACCGACACGCGCCCGCTTCCCATCACCTGTACTTTTGCCCCTTCATAGGGGCCGATTCCCGTCCCTTCGACGTATGCCACCACGCCGATGCCCACGTGCTTCCCCTCCGCGCGCAGTTTCGGTTGAATCTCCTCCACGAATTTGCGATAGCCGATTTTTTCCAGCGCTTCATTCAGCAACGGTTCGTAGTTTCCGCTGTCGTACACGATGGGCGCAAAATCCTGATAGATGATCTCGTTGTCGTATGGGAATTGATTCGGCTGAATAAAATTTCGCCTGCGGATTTCGGCGCGGTCAATATTTAATTCTTTTGCGGCGATGTCCAGCAAGCGTTCGATCACGAACACGCCATGTTGCCTGCCCGCGCCGCGATACGGCGTGACGATGGTCTTGTTGGTAAAGACCGCCGTGAACTCGCTGTAATAATTTTTGATGTCGTACAGTCCCAGCACGTTGGCTTGCGAGTTGAGCGGCACGGTGAGTCCATACGGCGCGTACGCGCCCGTGTCGTGCAGGAAAATATCATGCACGCCGAGGATGCGCCCCTCGTTGTCGAACGCAATTTCGGCGTTGTGGATCTGTCCGCGTTCGTGCGTGGTGGCGACAAAATTTTCGGCGCGGTCTTCGATCCATTTGACGGGGCGGTTCAACTTCATCGCCGCCCACGGGACGAGCACTTCCTCCTGATAGAACATCATGATCTTCGGACCGAATCCGCCGCCGATGAACGGTGCGATGACGCGCACCTGCCGCTCCGACAGCCCGAGCATCCCCGCCAGCCCGTTTCGAATCACGACGGGTGCCTGAGTCGTGTCCCAGACCGTTAGCCGCCCCGCGCGTTTATCCCACTCCGCCACAATGCCACGATTCTCCATGGCGGCGGCGCATCCGTGCTCGTAACTGAATCGCCGCTGGATGACGAGCGCCGCGTCTTTCTTCGCCGACGCGTAGTCGCCCTTCGTCTGCACCACGTGCGCCGCGACGTTCGACCCGATCTCTTCGTGGATGAGGATACTGCTGGGGTCGAGAGCCAACTCCAAGTCCACGACAGAAGCGAGCGGTTCGTAATCCACTTGAATATCCGCCAGCGCGTCTTCGGCGATGTAGCGACTCTCCGCCAGCACCATCACGATCGGCTCGCCCGCAAACTTGACCTTGTCCTTCGCCAGCGGCACTTGAGTCTTTTCGTTGAAAGTTATATCTTTTACAGGCGGCGGCGAGACGAGCAACGGACCAGGCTTCCAGTAATCGCCGAGATCGTGCGCCGTGTACGCCGCGACCACGCCCGCGCGCTGTAACGCCTGCGAAACGTCAATGCGATTTATTTTTGCATGGGCATACGGGCTTCGCAAAAACGCCACGTGAAGCATGTTCGGCAAATCCACATCGTCCACATACAACCCCTGCCCCGTCAGCAGTCGCGGGTCTTCATTGCGCTTTATCCGTTCGCCGAAGTATCGTGTGGTCATAATTCTCCTATCATTCATACTCGGTGGTCGAGTAGCCCTGAGCGATGTTTGCGAAGGACGTACCGAGACCACCACGCCGTAAAGCAATTTTTGTAACAAGTTGTCTCTTGTTAACCTTTGGTCTCGATACGGCGGAAGATCACCGCCTACGTCTCGACAAGCTCGACGCGACGCTCGACCAACGGATTACTTATGCACTCGGTGGTCGAGTAGCCCGAAGCGATAGCGGAGGGCGTACCGAGACCACAGGTGTTCAAGGTCCCAATTGTTTGATTCTAGCCTCTGGTCTCGATACGGACTGGAAAGAGCATCCAGTCCTACTCGACCAGCGACTTTTGTTTCTTCACAAACTTCTTCTTCGCAAGCGGCGGGAGCAATTCCGTATTGCCGCCTATCAATGCTTCTCTCTTTGCCCTGCTCCAGTTTTGGACTTGCTTTTCGCGATAATATGCATCTGATACTCTGTCATACTCTTCACCGTAAACAAGTTCAATAGGCAAGCGTCCTGATGTATATCTCGAACCTTTACCTGATTGGTGTTGAGCAATCCGCAAATCAAGATTCTTTGTCGAGCCGACATAATACGAATCGTCAGCGCATTTTAGGATATACATCCATGCCATAATAAATTCTTATTTCTTCCCAACTCGGTGGTCGAGTAGCCCCGAGTGCAAGTCGAAGGGCGTACCGAGACCACAGGGCTTCAAGTTCGCAATTGTTTGATTCTAGCCTTTGGTCTCGGTACGTGGCGCGAAGATCACGCGCCACTACTCGACCAACGGGTTGCTTACGCCCACGCCACCGCGCGGCAAAACGCGGCTTCGCCGCCTTTGAACTTCCACGGGAAGACGCCGAGGGTGATGCGTTTGTTATGCAGTTCTTTCAAGCCAATGTCGCCGCCGAGATTTTCGACGTGCATGCAATCATGCGGGAACAAGGCGTTGTGCGTGAGTTGATATGCCGAGTCGGGGAACAACTCGTCCATTTTGTCCGCGCCGAATTTGGACTCGGTCAACTTGCGGACTTTCTGCCAATGCTCCAATCCGCCCTTGCCGAGGAAGCGACCGATGGGCAGGTTCATCGGGTGGTCGGTGGAGATCATGTCCACGCCCCAGATGTGAATCTTCTTTTTCAGCAACCAGTCGCAGATGCTGTAATGCGGACCTGGATGTCGCTGGATGTAGCGTTCTTCGTCCGCTTCGGGGCTGAAGAACGAATATTTGTGCCAGCCTGTGTGAATGAAAAGAATGTCGCCGTCTTTCACTTCGGCGCGTTTTTCAATATCTTCGGGCGTGAACAAGCCGACATCGTCGAGCATGTCGCTCAGGTCAACGATCACGCCAGGTCCGTAGCACCACTCGATGGGAATCTGGTCAATGGTCTTGCCCTTGGTCACAAAATGCTTCGGCGCGTCGAGGTGCGTGCCCATGTGATTGGACGTTTGGATGTACTGCGCGTTGACTCCATGCTCCGATTTGCGCTTGATATACTTCACCTCAAACGGCGGGTAAAAGGGCCAGAAGGACGCGTCAGCGTTGAGGTCTTGCGAGAGGTCGTAGATTTTGGTCATGGGGAACTCCTTGTGTGATATGGGTAATTAGTAATTGGTAATTGGTTGGCTATGAATTCAGCCAAGATAGATCGGCTTCGTTGAAGAGCGGGTCAGGCAGATCGTCAAGCGTAATTGCAAGGTATTCGGCTTGTTCTTCTCGAACAGCAGGCTTTGATTTCTGCTCCGCTCGAACCACCTTCAACCCGCCTGCAAACGTGTTCAACTGACGCGCCAAGTCTGTCAGCCTTGTGACATATTCCTCCACTTCGTCAGGTTTCAGTAACTCACGCACTTTCGTTCGATTCAACCAGAACTTCGTTTCAAAAATACTCCCGCGCGAGTAATACAGAAATTGCAGTTTTTCTCCGAAATTAAACCTGCCAAACGATTCAGCGATATTCGCCCCAACCGAATCGGCTGAACGGGTTATTTGCTTTCCGACAACGTCTTTTGCAAACTCATCCCATTTAACAACGCGCTTCCACACCGAGTCGGCAATCTCCTCAGCGCTTTGCAAAACCCTTAAATTCTCAAACGTAGCAGACATGATAACCTCCTCCAATTACCAATTACTATTTACCACTTACAACTGGTACTTCTCCGCAAACGCCACCAACGCCTCCTCAAAAATCGCAAGCGGAGGTCTCACCAACCCCGCGCCGACTTGCCCAACGCCTGCATTTTTATGTGCAATGCCTGTGTTAATGCGCGGTGTAATTCCCAACTCAACCACTTTACGAATATCAATTCCCGTCGGTGTGCCTCGAAAATCGAGCGAGGGCATGGTGAAGAATTTGCTTTCGGCAAATGTAATTTCATACATTTCCAAAGTTGCGTTCATCGCATCTTTTGGCGTGCCGCCGATGAACGTCACAATGGCGGGCGCGGTTGCCATGGCAAATCCGCCGATGCCTGCGGTTTCGGTGATGGCGCTGTCGCCGATGTCGGGATTGGCGTCGGCTTGAGAATAGCCTGAGAAAAATAAACCAACTGGAATTTCAGCGGGAGCCGTGAACCATTGCCGTTCTCCGAGTCCGCTCACACGGATTCCAAAATCCGTTCCATTTCGCGCCATCGTCGTCACAATCGTCGAACCCTCCACGCCGTGCGCCGCATCGGTCATCGCTTTGCACGCCGCCATCACGGGATTCAACACGCTCAACGCGTTGTCGCCCAAAAATTGCAGCACCTCAGACATCGCCGCGTTATCTTTCATCGTCTTTGCGATCAACGGCGCGATCAACTTCAAATACAACAGCGACCCAGCCTTGTTGCGGTTATGTCCCTCGTCGCCCATGTGCAGCGCCTCAGACATCAACGCGCGCAAGTCAATTCCATTCGACGCCGCCAGCGCGTCCGCCAACGCGACGCCCAACACATCGTTCATCCAATGCAATTTTTTCAACACCTCTTCGCTGTACGCGCCGTATCGCAAAACTTTTCCGTAGCCTTCGTTTAAATTGGAAAACGATTTATTCCCATGCTCGACATTTTCCACGACATAGACTTTCATCGAAGCGGATGTAACTCCCGCCATCGGACCGACCGCGCCGTGATGATGACACGCGTCGAATTCGACCTCGCCTCTTTCCGCCATTTTAGTTGCCTCTGCTTCGGACGCCGCTACGCCCTCGAACAGCATCGCCCCAATGATCGCCCCTTTCAGCGGACCCGACATCCGCCCCCACTCGATCGGCGGACCCGCATGGAGGAAGAGATTATCCTTCATCCCAGGGATGACATCTTTCGCCGTCGCGACGGATTTCAAGATTGGTCTCGCTTCCATCATTCGGTTTACAGCGGTGGTGTTTGCGTTATCTATGTCCATATTTGTCTCCGTGTAATTCGTAATTGGTAATTACCATTTACTAAGTAACTGCTCGGGCATTGGAGTCATACTCGATTATGTCGCTGCGAGGCGCTCTTGGTTTTTGCCGAAGCAGTCTCCTAGTAACAGGAGATTGCTTCGTCGGGAAGAGCAAGAGCCCTCCTCGCAACGACATGGCTGAGCAGTTACATTTATCAATTACTTTTTTGATTTCATCCTCGCTAACAACGCCGCCATTTTTTCATTGCCTCCCGCTGGCGGTTTCCATTCGACGTGCACGGCTTGTGCGCCTTGCGAGATGAGGCTTTCGTAAAATGATTCCAAACCGACGTTGATGGCGGCGAGGGGTTGCTTGAGTTGTTCAAGGTTTACAGGCGTAAATTGATTTTGTTTGTTAGCGCCGAATTTCAAACTGACATATTCAACGGTTTCTGTCGCTGTACGGAAAACTTTCACTCCCGCTTCTTCCAACGCAGAGATTTGAGATTGGAGATTCTGCGGGTCGTCGTCCGTGCCGATGACCATTGCCGCAAACTCGATGTCTTTTCTCGAGGCTTGGATCGCTCGAATGGCGGGGACCAGCTCTCCCGTCGGATTAAGATGCGAACCTTCGCCGAGGACCACGTCGAAGAGGATCATCCCCACCTCAGGGTCGGCGGCTTCCTGCTTCATTCGTCGAATCCGCAGATCGTTATCGATCATCGGATGCAAACGCCCGACCATGAAGAACTCGTCGCCGAGGTCTATGATGGTGTGGGCGCGGCTGTGGAGGGGATCATCGAGTAATTGGTAATTTGTAATTGGGGCGTTGGAGTAAATTGGCGTGAGGCTGGCTTGCAAACCGAGTAGGGTTTCATAGGCGAGGGTTCCGCCAGAGAACAAGCCTCGTAAGTAGTAATTAGTAATTGGTAATTTTTTGTCAATTACTAATTCCCAATTACCATTTACTGCTGTTTCTGCCGCTTCGCTGAGACTGATCGCAAAATGCAAATTGCCAATCTTTCTCGCGGGCGGAGGGTAGCCGATGAAATAAACCACAACAGGTTTGTCCGCATTTTGCGCGGCAGAGATGAGACTTGTGGCAACGTCGGGCGAAGGAGGCTTGGAGATCAACACAATGACTTTCGTTTCGTCGTCACGCTTCAACGCATCAAGGGCTTGATGGGCAGTAATTGCACCAACATCAGATTTTAAATCTCGTCCGCCTGTGCCGATGGCGTGCGAGATGCCCGTGCCGAGATTATGAATCTGCGCCGTCACCGCTTGTGTGCCCGTGCCAGACGCGCCGACCACGCCGATATCCCCGCGCCTCACTCGATTCGCAAATCCCAACCCGACGCCGTTGATAATCGCCGTACCGCAATCGGGTCCCATCACGAGCAGACCTTTCTCTCGTGCAGTTTTCTTCAACGCAATTTCATCCTCAAGCGAAACGTTGTCGCTGTAAAGGAAAACGTGTTTGCCGAGATCAAGCGCTTCACGCGCCACACCTGCGGCATATCGCCCAGGGACGGAAATTAAGACCCAATGCGCTTCGGGCAATTGTTTGACTGCGGCGGATAAACTTCGCGGGCGGAAATCTTCTGAAACCGAAGATGATTTTCGCCTTGTGAGGAGTTCGTCCACTTGATTGATTGCATTTTCGGCAGAAGAATCATCGTCGGCTTTGACGACGATAAGCAAATCATCGGGATTGGCTGAGACAGTATCTGGCAGGAGGTTGTTCGTCGCAAGCAAATCTTTGTTAGCAGGCGTCGCCATGACCACACCCGCGTCGATCACGCCGTCCAGTTCAAGCAAGCCACGCTGAAGTTGCATCAACACAACCGAGTCGTAATAGGTGCCTGCGCGGACGTTCCATTTGATAACCGTCATATTGTTCTCGCATCCCGTAACGCAACATTTATTTCGCTTTTGTATAAAGGGCGACATGAATGTCGCGATACAGAGGTCATATTTTTCTCACCACTTTTTTAATCTCCTCTGCCCAGGCGAGCAGAGATTCATCCGCATTCCATTTGCCGACGAGTTGTAAACCGAGTGGCAAACCTTCTTCATTTTTGGTCGTTGGGATATTGATGGCAGGAAAGCCGATTTGAGTCCACGGCAGGCACATGACAGGGTCGCCAGTGGAGTCGAGTCCCTTTGGCGCGGGTCCGATGGCGGGAGGGCAGAGCCAGAGGTCGAGGTTGTTGTCGGTCATGGTTTGGGTGAGAGAGGTGCGGAAGGAATCACGCGCTGAAAGCTGTAATTGGTAATTAGTAATTGATTGACCGCGATGGATTAAATCGGAGAATTTGGCGGAGTAGAGGGATTCGTGTTTGGCGAACCAATCTTTGTGGACTTGGGAGGCGTCGTAGGACATGATGGCGTCGTGACGATTGCGGATTTCTTGAAAGTCATCCATGACTGAGATAGAACGTAATTCGTAATTAGCGCTTAGTAATTTGCAGATGCTCTCAAAATGAGCGAGACCTTCTTTGGAAGCGCAATCCAAATATGGACCTTCGGGAATCCCAAGAGTCGGTTTACGAGCAACAGTTTCCAGTCTCCAATCTCCGATCAGCACACTTGCAACTCGATTTGCCGTCGCAACATCGCTTGTAAAAAACCCAACATGATCGAACGTCGGCGAAAGCGGAATGACCCCCGCGCGGGAGATTCTTTCGTATGTCGGCTTGAATCCAACCACACCGCAAAACGCGGCGGGACGAATCACCGAGCCAATGGTCTGCGTACCGAGAGCGAGGTCGCACATCCCCGCGCCAACTGCCGCCGCCGAACCACTGCTCGAACCGCCTGGCGTGTGTTCGGAATTATGCGGGTTGCGCGTGGGGCCTGGCGTGAAGTAGGCAAACTCGGTGGTGACAGTCTTGCCCATGATCAGCGCGCCCGCATTTTTGAGTCGAGTCACGCTCGCGGCTTCCGCACCTTGCAGCGCTTCAGCAGGGAGTTTGCTTCCCGCTTGCGTGACGAAACCATCTACGTGGAAAATGTCTTTCACGCCGACGGTCATGCCAAAAAGTGGAGGGCGATTCTCGACATCGGGATATTTTTTGACAAGTTCTTCCGCCTCTTTGAGCAAACGGTCGAAGCGGTTGGGTTCGGGGATGAATGCTAAAACGTTTGGCTCATGGGAATCGAAAAGAGACTGGAGATTGGAGACTAACTCTCGAGGAGAGATTTCATTGTTTCGGAAGGAATGGTTAAGTTGTTGGGTATTCATTATTTCATTTATGTTCCGTTGGTCGAGCGCAAGCAGTCGAGACCAACGATGTCCAAGAGTTTTCTTGCAACAAAATTTCTTTGCTTACTGGTGGTCTCGATACGCCCTTCGCAGTCGCTTCGGGCTACTCGACCGCCGAGTTGTTCAACCAATTACTATTTACCAATTACTTCATCTTCTCACTCGCCAACTTCACCGCATCTACAACATGCTGATACCCCGTACAGCGGCACAGATTCCCCGAAAGTGCGTGGCGGATTTCATCTTCGGTGGGATTTGGATTCTGTTTGAGGAATGGAACCATGCTCATCAGAATCCCTGGCGTGCAGTAGCCGCATTGAAGTCCGTGGGCTTCCCAGAAGGATTGTTGCAACGGGTGAAGGTTATCGTCGTCGAGTGCGAGACCCTCAACCGTTGTGATGGAATGTCCATCGGCTTGGACGGCAAACGTCAAACACGAGCGCGCAGATTCCCCGTCGAAGAGAATCGTGCACGCGCCGCAAACGCCGTGTTCACAGCCGACGTGAGTACCCGTCAGCCCAAGTTCGTGGCGTAGGAAGTCGCTCAACAACATGCGCGGTTCGACATCCCTTTGATATTCCGTTCCATTGACGGTGACCGTGATGGCAAATTTTTGCGTCATTACAAAGTTTCCTCTGCGCGTTGGACTGCTTGCTTCAAAGTTTTCTTGGTTAAGGAGTTTGCCAAATGCCGCTGAAAATCTGCCGAGGCGTGAATATTTCCGAACGGCGTAATCTCCTTTTCGCTGGCGTGCGAAGCGGCTGATTCGATCAACTTGTCATCCAAAACATTGCCAACTAAAAGGACTTCCGCTTCGAACGCTTCAACGGGTCCATCGCCTGCGTTCAAATACACCAACTTGGCTTGCGTACATTTTTTATCTTTATCCAGCGTCACCAACGTCGCCACGCCCATCATGGCGTAATCGCCCACACGCGGCGCGACTTCTGTGAACGACCAACCAGTATTTGGTTTGGCGAACGGCAATTCGATTTCAACCAGCGCCTCATCGGGTTCGAGCGCGGTGGTGAACATCCCTGCAAAAAAATCTTTGGCTTCGACCCAGCGCTCGCCCGATTTATTCTTCGCTTTGAGTCTGGCGCTCAATGCGATCATCAACATCGGCAGTTCGGCGGCGGGATCAGCGTTGACGATGCTCCCACCGATGGTGCCGCGGTTACGGATCTGCGGATGAGCGATGAATGGCACCGCCTCATGCAACAATGGCGTCCTATTTTTTATTGCTTCGTTAAATTCCAAATGCCGTTCACGCGCCATCGAGCCGATGAGGATCGCCTCCCCCTCTTCACGGATATAACTCAACTCCGCCACGCGGTTCAAATCGATCAACACGCTCGGTTGAACGATGCGAAAATTCATCGCAGGCACAAGGCTTTGTCCGCCCGCCAAAAATTTTGCCTCGTCGCCGTATTGACTTTTCAGCGCGACAACTTCTTCGATGGTATGGGGTGAGTGATATTCAAATGGAGCGGGTTTCATTACGTGACCTCTGTCATTGCGAGCGAGTGTAACGAGCGAAGCAATCTCCTCAATTAGAGACTGGAGATTGACTCCCCTTCTTTCTTAACTTCAACCTGATTCCCCGCAGGGGGCTGTGCCTGTTTCCTGAAACTTTTCACCACCTCAGACATGATGGCGAGGGCGATCTCCTCAGGCGTGGATGCGCCGATGTCGAGCCCGATCGGCGCGTGGAGGCGCGCCAATTGACTCTCCGTCACGCCGTCGTTCAATAATCGTTCGCGGCGTTTGGCTGTCGTAGACTTGCTTCCCAGCGCGCCGACGTAAAACGCGGGACTGTTCAACGCAAGTTTTATCGCAGGGTCGTCAATTTTGGGATCGTGGGTGAGGCTGGCGATCGCGGTGGAAGAATTTATTTTTATCTTCGCAAACGCTTCGTCTATCCACAACTGAAGCAAGAGATCAACATTCGGAAAGCGCTCTTCGCTCCCCCACGCCTTGCGCGGGTCAACGAGGACGGTTGTATAGCCCAGCATTTTCGCCATTGAGGAAAGCGCCTGAGCAATATGCACGCCGCCGACAATGACCAAAGCAGGTTGTGATTGGATGATATTGACAAAAACTTCCGTCTCTTCATTTAACGTCACGCGGCGTGACGTTGGCGTGTCCATTGCCAGATTAAACACTTGTTCGTCCCATTCGTTGCCGATAGAGCCGAAGACTTGGTTATCTTTGGTGATAATGATTTCTTTGCCGAGGAAATTATTTGAGCCAGCAATCACAGTAGCATGAATCGCAGGAGGTTCTTCTTCCACAATAGATTTTAGGCGCTGAAAAAATTCTGTATTTAACTTATTGACAAAAATATCAATGCTTCCGCCACAAGCAAGACCGACTTCCCAAGCCGTTTCGTCTGCCACGCCGAAGTGCAACAGTTGTGGCTGATTGGTTTTCAGCGTTTGCATCCCCGCTTCAATGACCGCGTTTTCCACGCATCCGCCGCTGACCGAGCCTGCGATCTTTCCGCTCGCGGTAAACGCCATGTGTGAGCCAACTTTGCGCGGCGCCGAGCCCCAGGTTTGAATCACGGTGGCGAGCGCGATGGTTTCCCCCGTGTCTATCCATTTTTCGACGTCTGCCAGAATATCGCGCATAGAATATTTCGTTGGTTGAGCAGCCCGAATGCTCTTGGAGGTCGTATCCGCTGGGTTGAGTTTGCCGAAATCGAAACCAACAGGAATATGAAGAGCTATTGGTTACGGGTGGTTTCGATACGTCCCGCGACAATCACGCGGGACTACTCAACCACCGTTGTTTCCTTCTATCCTCTTTTTCACTTCCTCATAAAACACGCCCGCTAGTTTCTGAGAGACAGGCACCATCAACCGTGAGACGAGACTCGCCAGTTGCCCCGAGACGTTCACGTCCGCCGACCAGTTGACGAGGGTCGAGTTGTCGGGTCCGTCGCTGAGGGTCATCTCGCTGAGCGCGTCGGCGGCGGAGCCTGTGGCTGTGCCGTGCGCTTTGAGTTTGGCTCGGTTGGGTTCGTCCAGTTCGAGGATGTCCACGTCGCCTGAGAAGCGCGCCTTGATGGAACCCAGCCCGACTGAAACGACACCGCGATATTTCTTGAGCGGTTCGATGGTTTCGATCTTTTCCACACCGGGCACGCATTGACCAAGTTGGTTCGGGTCGGTGAGGAAATCCCACACTTTTTTGCGCGGGGCGTTGATGACGACGTTGCCTGTGAGTTGCATGAGCGCTCCTGATGAGGCTTGGAGTGTAGCACAAGGAGGAGGCGAACGTCAACGGGGCAGAGACGCATCCGAGCCGAGGCAGGTTGAGGGTCCGAAAAAGAAGCGTGTTTTTTTTTCTTAAACAGCGTATCCCCGTTCAACGTCGAGGGTTATGTAGTGTAACATGAGACCATTCCACTTACAGGAATTTGATCGCCTGTTGACCGCGCTGATCGTCCCCGTGTCCGCTTGTGTTTTATTCTGTCGCCATGCGTAGAGGCTGGCGATTTTTTATTTGGAGGTGCAACCCGCAGTGATATGTTACCCACACAAAGAGCATGAAACAGAGGACGATAAAAAAGAAATCGAGTACGTCCAAGGCAAGCCCAACCCAATCCACAAGAGGAGAAACTGCAATGGCTAAGAATACTGTCATGGGGTATATGCCCAACGATACCCCCCCGCTCGGGAAAAATATTTTGTTGGGTTTTCAGCATGTGTTAACGATGTTCCCCGCCACCGTGCTGGTGGCGCTGTTGTGCGGCTTTCACCCCGGCACGGTTTTGTTGGCGTCCGGCGTCTCCACGATCGTGGCGTTGATCCTTTCGCGGAACAGCATCGGCAATTTCATCCCGCTTTTTTACGGTTCGAGCTTTAGTTACATCGCCGCCTATCAAGGCGTGGCGATCGCGATGACCGGCGCCGCGCCGCAATTCGGCGTGCCGTTGCCGAACGAAGTGCTCAGCACGATGCAGGGCGGCATCGTTGTGACCGGTTTGCTCAATATCGTCGTCGGTTTTATCATCCGCGCGGTTGGGAAAGCCAGCCTCGATAAAATCCTGCCTCCCATTGTGACCGGTTCCGTTGCCGCGATCATCGGTTTTGGTCTGGCTGCTGCAGCGTTGGGTATGGCAAGCGCAAACTTTGCAGTGGCAATCGTCACCTTATTGGTGACCATTCTACTCTCGGTCTATCTGCAAAACCGGGGCTTTCTCGGCATGTTGCCGGTGCTTTTAGGCGGGGCGGTCGGGTATCTCCTCTCAGCGGTCATCGCGCCGGATACCGTCAATTTAGCGGGCGTAGCCGATGCCGCTTTGTTCAAAGTACCGAATATTACTTTCCCAAGTTTTACGGGCGAGTTTGCAATCACCGCGATCTTCAGCATCGCGATCATGGCGATCGCCACCATTCCCGAATCGACCGCTCACTTGTACCAACTGAGCCTGTATGTGGACCGCTTCGCCGAGGACTCGGGACGCGAAAAAATTCACCTGGATAATTACATCGGTTTGAACCTCGTGTTCGACGGTATCGGCGATTTTATCAACGGTTTGATGGGCGCCACCTCCGGCACGAACTACGGCGAAAACAACTCCCTGATGGCGATCACCCGCAACTACTCTGGACCGGCGTTGCTTGCGGCTGGCGTGATCGCCATTTTGCTCGGCTTCATTGGGAAACTCGAAGCGTTTGTCGCCTCCATCCCGTTGGCTGTCACCGGCGGTCTGGCGATCTATCTCTTCGGCGCCATCGGTATGCAGGGCATCGCGTTGATTCAGGAAAATAAAGTCAGCATGTTTAGCCCGCGCAACCTCGCCATCGGCGCGGTGATCATGATCGTCGGCATCGGCGGCAACATCGGATACCCCGGCGGCTTCCTGCCGATCATCCTGCCCGGCTTCCCAAGCGGATTACCCGCCATCGCCACCGCGGCCGTGTTGGGCATTCTGATCAACGCCATCTTCCTGATCTTCGAACCGTCCAACGAAGCCTAAATCGGAAGTACGCTTCTTTCTCGACGGGACAGCTGATTCGGCTGTCCCGTTTTCGTTTACAATGCGACAAACCCTCCCTGCTCCACCGCCGTCCTCGGCGGCGAGTCAATCATGACATTCCCATCATTTCACGATCCTACTCACCTATATTTCGTAACGGCATCCATCATCGAATGGAAACATTTATTCACTATACCCGAATACGCCGATATTCCTTTGAGTTCTCTTGCATGGATGCAGAAACAAAAAAGGATTCTCCTCTTCGCATTTGTTATCATGCCTTCCCATCTTCACGTCATTCTTAAACCCATAGCCGATTCGATCGGAACTATAATTCAACAATTCGGCTCTTTTACAGCCCATGAAATTTTGAAGAGATTACGCGTGCACGGTCAAAAAGATTTATTAAACGTGTTCCACCAAAAGAAACGCGACCCGCGGCACGAGCATAGCATCTGGCAGGATATTCAGGCAAAAAACATCTACTCGCCATCTTTTTTGTGGCAGAAAATGGAATACATTCACCAAAACCCTATCGCTAAGAAATGGAAGATTGTTGACGACCGAGCAGATTATCCTTACTCCAGCGCAGGCTATTATGATTATGGAAGAAAACCGATCATCGAAATTACAGATGTGCGTGAATGGTTGACGACAACGCCTTCGCCGGGGACGGCGAAGGGATCATAAACAATGCGGACGGAGGATTCGCCATGCAATACATAAATCTCGGCAAGACAGGCATGAAAGTCTCGCGCTTGTGTCTCGGCATGATGAGTTACGGCGACAAGGCGTGGCGCGAGTGGGTGTTGAGCGAAGAGGAAGCAAAGCCTTTCGTCAAACGCGCGTTGGAAGCGGGGATTAACTTCTTCGACACAGCGGACGTGTACTCGCTCGGCGAAAGCGAAAGGGTGACAGGCAACCTGCTCAAACTTTTCGGCGTGAAGCGCGAGAACGTGATCGTCGCGACCAAGGTCAGGAACAAGATCAGCGACGATGTGAACGATGTCGGACTCTCGCGCAAGCACATCATGGATTCGATTGACAGGTCGCTCAAACGCCTGCAAATGGATTACGTGGACTTGTACCAGATCCATCGCTGGGATTACAACACGCCCATCGAAGAGACGATGGAAGCGCTGAACGACATCGTCCGCGCGGGGAAGGCGCGCTACATCGGCGCGTCGTCCATGTACGCGTGGCAGTTCGCCAAGGCGCAGTCCACCGCCGAACGTCGCGGGTGGAGTCGCTTCGTCTCGATGCAGAATCACTACAATTTGGTTTATCGCGAGGAGGAACGCGAGATGATTCCGCAGTGCGTGGACCAGGGCGTGGGACTCATCCCGTGGAGCCCGATGGCGCGCGGATTCTTCGCGAGACAGCGGAATGCAGAGGGCGACACTTCTCGTTCCACCAACGATCCGTTTGCCAGAGAGTTGTACTACCGCGCGGAGGATTTCGACGTTTCGGAACGCGCCGCAGAGATCGGCAAGGAACGCGGCGTCACCGCTTCGCAAATCGCGCTGGCGTGGGTGTTGAGCAAACCCTATATTGCTTCGCCGATCATCGGCGCGACGAAGATGAATCACCTCGATCAAGCCATCGCCGCGTTGGATATTCAATTAACTGAGGACGAAGTGAAGCGGTTGGAGGAGCCGTACAAGCCGCACCCGGTGTTGGGGCATCCGTGACGTTCTCAACCCAGCGTTACCCCCGCATCAACGAAAAATACAACGCCTGCCGCGTGGACTCGGTGAGGCGGAACGGATGCGCCGGGCGATAGCCGGGCACCCACACCACTTTTTCTCCCAGGCACAAGAGGGGCCAGCGGTCGCGCGCGCGTTGGGGCAATTTCACGTTGATGAAGAAATCGGATAACTTCGTCTCGTGTCCGTCCATGCCGAGCGGCTCGAAACGATCGCCCTCGCGCCGCGCGCGCAGTTCGAGCGAGGCTGAAAGGTCGCGCGCATCCAGCCATACTTGAAATGGATCGTGGTTCGCCTGCGCTTCTTCCATGGCGAGCGAGGGGATGTTCCAACGCTCGCAATTTAATTTCCACCCGCCAGAGAGTTCAACCTGATCGGGAATCTGCAAGGGGATATTGAGTCGGGCTTCGGGTAATTGGGGCCAGCGTTCGATGGGCAAGGTGACGTTGCCCGCCACCACGTAGATCAACCCGCCCTCGCGCAATAAGTGCAACCCCTTCGCCAAGTCCATGCGCGTGGGACGTTCAGGGTCGGAGACAAAATTTGCGGCGCGCTCGAGGGTGGCGAAGCCCGCGTCCAAATTGTCGGGGTGGAGTCGCTCCATGGCGCGGCGGATCAGGTTCCGTTGGAGTCCGAGGCGGCGTTTGGTCAGCGCGGCTGAGTCGAAGGCGACGAAATCCCGCGTTTCCTGCGCGACGACCTCCTGCCAGGCGCCGTCCAACATTTGCGCGACGATCTCATAATCGCCTGCAACCGAACGCGACGTGCGCCAGACCACCTCGCGGAAACGCGGATTGTACGATTCGAGCGTGGGGATCAGCAGGTGACGCAAACGGTTGCGAAAAAAATCGAGCGAAGCATTGCTGGGATCGTGCCGCGGACGAAGCCCGTTCGCCGCGCAATAGACGATGGTTTCCTCGCGCCACACATCGAGCAGTGGGCGCACGATGGGAATCTGCGGATCGAACATGTGGATGAGCGTGCGGTGGGTCATGCCTTTGAGGCCTGCCAGACCCGCGCCGCGAATGAAGTGCATCAGCACGGTCTCCACCTGATCGTCTGCCGTGTGCCCCACCGCCACCGCTTGCGCGTTGAAGCGGCGTGCCTGCTTCATAAGGAAATGATAGCGCATCGTGCGGGCCGCTTCTTCGATGGATAACTTTTGCGTTTCGGCAAATTCGCGCACATCGCCTTTTTCGATCACCCACTTGAGGTTCATCCGCCCGGCGGTTTGCTCCACCGTGTTGGCATCCGCATCCGAGTCAGGGCGCAGTTTGTGATTGAAGTGCGCCACAATGACGCGATACCCTGCCTTGCGCAGCGCGTTCATGAGACACAGACTATCGGGTCCGCCGGAAACGCCGGCAATGATCGCCCGGTCTTTGGTTAAGCCGCATTGGTCGCGGAGGATGGATTCGATGTGATCGAGCATGGTTTTCTTAAACGCGAAGATCGCTAAGGTAGCGGTGAACGATAGGCAAATCGCTTTTCCACAGATTTTTCCTCGACAGGCTCAAGACCAGCCTTCGTGTCCGTTGTGTCCTTTGTTGCATCAGATTTGATATAGTTCCACCAACACGCCCGACGCGCTTTCGGGGTGGATGAAGGCGTATTTCTTTCCGTCGGCGGCAACGCGCGGCTCTTCGTTGATCAGGCGCACGCCTTTCGCTTTGAGTTGCTTCAGCATCGCTTCGATATCGTCCACTTCGAGGCAGAGGTGGTGCAGACCGGCTCCGCGCTTGGCGAGATATTTCGCAATACCCGAATCGTCCGACGTCGGGCGCACCAGTTCCACTTCCGCGCCGTGAAGCGGGAGGAACGCAACCTGCGATTTTTCCGCGGGCACGTCGCGCAGTTCGTGCAAATCCAGTCCCAGCGCGTCGCGCCAAAATGACAGGGCTTTATCCATGTCGTCCACCACCACCGCGACGTGATTGATCTGTTTGACGTGAGGCATGTCAATCTCCAAACGACATTGAACCGCTAAGCCCACAAAGTTCGCCCAGAAAGTCCTTTTAAAAATCTTCGCGCTCTTTGCACGTTTCGCGGTTAATTCCTGAATGATAAAATCTTAATTCCGATTATATCCGCTTGCCAGAGAATCAGAGAACGATTAAGATTGAGCCATGCCTAGCCTCCCTTTCAACGTGCGCCGGGTCGCGGTGATCATCGGCGTGATTGCGTTAGTGTTTATCGTCCTCGAATTCAACCGTCGCCTCGAGGGGCTGAAACTGTTGGACAAGCAACGCGAACTCGTGCTTGCGCAAGCCACCCAAGCCGTGCAAACACAAATGGCATTGCAAACGCAGATCGCCTTCGCCGGGTCCGACGCGGCAGTGGATGAATGGGCGCGCACCGACGGTCACTACGTTCAGGAAGGCGACTTACCGGTCGTGCCTCTGGGGCAACCCGGCGCGGCGCCGGTTGAAGCCAGCGCTCCTGTGCCAACGCCAACGCCGAAGACGAACGTGCAAATTTGGTGGGATTTATTCTTTGGCGAGCAGTAGCCCTCTTGCAAACATCTCTTCGCCACAGAGAACACAGAGAAAATGAGTTTTTTCTCAACGCTCTCAGTGGACTCAGTGGCTCACGATGCCTGTAACTCATTTTTGGATGACCAACCGACTCTCGCTCTTCTCCGAATCGATGCGCGTCCGCGCTGATTCACTTTTCATCGCGGGACATGCTCTCGCTTCTCTCGCGGACGGGTACGGGACTCCGCTTTACATATATGACCGCGCCACCCTCGACCTTGCCGTCACGGAATATAAATCTGCGTTGCGCGCGTATTACCCGGGCGAGTCACACCTCACCTACGCGGGCAAAGCCTTTCTGTGCAAAGCCATCGCCGCGTGGACTCAAACTCACGACCTGCACGTGGATTGCACCGGCGAAGGCGAGATCGGCATCGCCGGTGCCGGCGGAGCGCCGCGCGAAAAAATTCTCGTCCACGGGGTGAATAAATCAACAGCCGATTTGAAATCTGCGTTTGAACATGCGGGAACGATCGTCGTTGACAATCTTTCCGAATTACAAAAGATCCAATTACTAACTACCAATCACCCATCTCTAATCCCCAATCTCTGGTTGCGCCTCCTCCCCGGCGTCGCTGTGACCACACATCACGCGCACACACAGACCGGTCAACACGACAGCAAATTTGGGATGACGCGCGAGGAAATCATCGAAGCGGCGAATTTCTGCAAAGAGAATCATCTTCCGTTGAATGGAATTCACTTTCATCAAGGATCGAACTTCCGCGACCCCGAGCCGCTGCTCCCCGCCATTGACCTCGCCCTCGATATTGCGAAGGAAATCGGTTTTAGCGGCACGTGGCATCTTTGCCCCGGCGGCGGATGGGGCGCGGCATATCATGAAGACGAATTGCCAAACCCATCCATTGAAAATTATGTGCGCGGAGTCGCCGAGGCGGTGATCGAAGGCTGCAACTCGCGCGGACTCGACCTCCCTGTTTTGCATCTCGAACCGGGGCGCAGTCTTGTGGCGCGGGCAGGTGTGGCGGTCTATCGCGTCGGCGCGATCAAACAGCGCGGCGACAAAACCTGGGTCCTCACCGACGGCGGCATGGCGGATAATCCGCGCTTCGCGTTGTACGGGGCGAGATATTCCTGTTTACCCGTGGAAGGGCTCAATCGGGAGATCGGCGGAAAAGTTTCGATTGCCGGTCCCTACTGCGAATCGGGCGATATCGTCATCGAAGATTTGCCGATGCCGGAGTTGAAAGAAGGCGAGCTGATCGTCATCCCTGTGGCGGGCGCGTATCACCTGAGCATGTCGTCCAATTACAACGGCGCGCGGAGACCAGAAGCGTTGATGGTGGAGGAGGGGAAGGTCGAGGTGATGTTGAAGAGGGAAACGGTGGAGGATTTGCTAGCAAGGGACGGCTGAGGCGTGGATAAAGCCGGTTGAAACAGAATCCGCTCCACAGTCCGAAAGCCCACAAAATAAAAAGACCGCATCACGCGGTCTCTTGTAGTGCCGAGGGGGAGATTTGAACTCCCGACCAAGGGCTTATGAGTTAGACTCAC
>JADLBX010000055.1 GCA_020847435.1 Anaerolineales bacterium | reverse complement strand
ATCAACTCACTGCGCGTGATGATCGCATCGGGCGCGGCGATTCCCAAATCGCTCAACGACCACACAGGGATCTCGGCTTTCGACGCCTTACGAATTCCCATGAACGATGGATAGCGCGGCTCGCCGATGCTTTGCACCACGCTGATGACTGCGGGCAGATTCGCTTTGACAGTTTGCCTGCCCTCTTCGATGACTCGCTCGACGCGAACGCTTCTTTCCTCGACTTTGATCTGCCCCGCCAACCCCAGCAGTGACCACCCCAGAGCGCGCGCCGTCTGAGCTGAGGTGAGTCCCGAACCGTTGTCCAACGTTTGCCGCCCGAACACGACCATGTCCACGCCGCCGATCTTTTGGATCGCCACGGCAAGGACTCGCGCCGCGCCGACAGTATCTAAATTATTTAGTGCGGGATCTGAGACGAGGATCGCATCATCCGCGCCCATGGCGAGTGCATGCTTGAGCGCCTCTTTCGCAGACTCGGGTCCGATGCACAACGCGGTGACGGTCGAGCCGCTGACCGCTTCTCGTTGTTGAAGCGCGCCTTCGACCGCATACTCATCAAACGGGTTGATGACCAGCGTCGCGCCTCCTGTGTTGATCTGCCCACCCTCGGCTTTCACTTTCGCCTCCGAGTCTGGGACTTGTTTGATACATGCGATGATTTTCAATGTGTAGCTCCTAAATTTTGTTTTAGTACGTCTCCGTCATTGCGAGGAGGGTGCTCTTCCCGACGAAGCAATCTCCAACACAATTTGCCGTTGCATGCTGTGACGGAGGTTGCTTCGCCGCCAAAAAGCGGCGGCTCGCAATGACGGGTGGCGTGTGGGTGCTAAGCAAAAAACTCATCGTACAAATCTTTCCATTCAGGATTCTTGCTGTTTATCAAATCAATCTTCTTTTGCCTCGAACCGCCTTTGATCTGTTTTTCACGGGCAATAGCTTCGGGCATGGTTGCAAATTCTTCGTAATAAACCAGTTTTGTGACATTATATTGGCTGGTGAAACCGCCAACTAATTTCTCTTTATGTTCGTTGACTCTTTTGAACAGATTGCTTGTCACGCCCGTGTAGAGTACCTTGTTGTATTTATTGGTCATTATGTAAATACAAGGGCGAAGTTCTCGTTTCATTTCCTTACCGTAAATTTCGTCATTGCGAGGAAGCCCGAAGGGCTGATGAAGCAATCTCCAACACGCGTTGCATCTCCATGCGATCGTGGAGATTGCTTCGACTGCTGCGCAGTCTCGCAATGACGGAGATGGTCATTTTATACTCGTGTGGCTGAGCAACTTCCCTGTCCGCAACTCCAATTCGCAGGCGTGACCGTTCACCGTGTAAGCCGAAAGAGTTTCGCCGTCTTCGTTGAGCCTGACTTTCGAGAAATAGGCGTTGGCGTCGGGTTTTTCTCCACTCCAGAGAATCTTTCCGCTGGAGGCGAGCAAATACAAGTTGGATTCGTTGCGTGGGAATCCGCTCGGGCTTTCCAGCACGAGAACGCCCGTAGTCAATTGGATCGTCTTTTCGACTTTTGTGTGGCGAGGTTGAATTTCCATGCTGTCCTGCAATTGATTTTCCAATTATACCTTGCGTCATAGCCGTTAAAAAGAAATTGCCCGATGCGTTTTTGATTCCGCATCGGGCTAGGGGGTGTGGGAGTCGTCTTTCATAACTTCTTCTCGACGCCCATGTTGCTCAACTCATCCGAATTGATGTTCGAGACGAGCAGGTCTGCGACCGCGAGAGCCGCAAACAAGAGCAAGCAGATAACGACGGCAATGGCGAACATGGTCTTCTCCTTTCTCTTCTGTGCCTGATTAAACCGCTTTTAAGTTGAAAAGTTATATCCCCTAACAGTACTGAAATGAAATGGCGCTGCCGAGATGCAATGCCGCCTACAGGACGCCGCGCAGGCGAATTTGTTCCACAGATTTATACGAGAATCTTCAAAGTGAGTTTCATCATTTTGGTCGAAGCGCCAGGCTCCCTGCTGACGGTGGTTTTTAAACGCCGCTTTGGTTGACAAAAGCCGCCTTTGAGATAAAATTCACCCGCACTTGAGCCGAAGTGGCGGAATTGGCAGACGCGCCACGTTCAGGGCGTGGTGAGAGCAATCTCTTGAGGGTTCAAATCCCTCCTTCGGCACAGAGTCAGGTCAAAAATCCGCTGAGAGGCGGGTTTTTTATTATCCCTCCCGCCCCTCGGGAGGGCTGGGGAGGGGTTGGTCAGTGGTATAATTAGGGGAAATAAGATAGAAACCCTTCATTAGTTAAGACGCGGAGCCACAGAACCTTGTCCCCGTGTCTTTTTTATGCCGAAACCCCAAAAATCGAGAGAAATATGGCAGACGAAACCACTCAGGCTGGAAACATCGAACAAGTAGATATTGACGCCCAGATGCGCTCGGCGTACCTTGATTACGCCATGAGTGTGATCGTGGCACGCGCTCTTCCCGACGCTCGAGACGGGCTGAAACCCGTCCATCGGCGCATTTTATTCGCCATGCAGGAACTGGGCATCCGCTCGAACTCTAGTTACAAGAAATCCGCCCGTATCGTCGGTGAGGTGTTGGGGAAGTTCCATCCGCACGGCGACTCGGCTGTTTACGAAACCATGGCACGCATGGCGCAGGATTTCTCGATGCGCTATCTACTTGTGGATGGACAAGGCAACTTCGGCTCGATTGACGGAGACGCGCCTGCCGCCATGCGTTACACCGAAGCCCGCCTCCAAAAACTAGCGGAGGAACTGCTCGCCGACCTCGACAAAGACACCGTGGACTTCGGTCCCAACTTCGACGATTCGCTTGAAGAGCCGCTGGTGTTGCCCGCCCGTGTGCCGAACATGCTCCTCAACGGCACTTCGGGAATCGCAGTTGGCATGGCGACGAACATCCCGCCGCACAACCTGCGCGAATTGGCAGACGCGATCAACTACTTGATTGACAACCATAGCAGGATGGACGACATCCCGGTCGAAGACCTGATGAAGTTTGTGAAGGGACCCGACTTCCCGACTGGCGGAATTATCGTTGGGCGCGAGGGGATCGAATCTACGTATGGCACGGGCAAGGGACGCATCGTGGTGCGCGGCATGGCTCACATCGAGGAGGGGAAGGGCGGCAAGCACGAGATCGTCATCACCGAGATTCCGTATCAAGTCAACAAGACAACCTTGATCGAACGCATTGCCGAACTGGTACGCGACGACAAGATTGACCAGATCTCAGACCTGCGCGACGAATCCGATCAGCGCGGCATGAGCATTGTCATCGAACTCAAACGCGGCGCGCAACCGAAGAAAGTGCTGAATCAACTTTATAAATACACGTCCCTGCAAACCACCTTCGGCGCGCAGGTGCTGGCGTTGGTGGATGGCGAACCGCGCACGCTTCCGCTCAAGCGCGCCCTGCAAATTTTCATCGAACATCGGCAGGTGGTCATCGTCCGCCGCACGAATTTTGAGTTGGCGAAAGCCCGCGCGCGCCAGCATATTTTGGATGGCTACCTCATCGCGCTTTCCAATCTCGACGCGGTCATCAAGACCATCCGCGAATCGGAAGACGCCGACGTAGCCAAGCAAAACTTAATGAAACGCTTCAAGTTAAGCGACTTGCAAGCCCAAGCGATTCTCGACATGCAATTGCGCCGCCTCGCCGCGCTCGAACGCTGGAAGATCGAAGAGGAGCACAAGCAGGTCGCCGAACAGATCGCCCATCTCGAAGACTTGCTTGCTCACCCGAAGAAAATCCTCGCGCTGATTCAAACGGACATGAACGAGCTTGCCGAAAAATACGGCGACGACCGCCGCACGCGTATCGCCTCAGACGCCAAAGAGGAACTCAGCGAAGCCGACCTCGTGCAAGACGAAGCGGTTCTGATCAGCCTCACCGAACGCGGCTACATCAAACGCGTCGCGGCGTCTGCGTTCCGTTCGCAGAGTCGCGGCGGGCGCGGCGTGAAAGGCTTCGAGACCAAAGAAGAAGACGAGGTTGTGGCGCTCATCCCTGCGCGCAGTCTCGATACGATGTTGTTCTTTTCTGATAAGGGCAAGGTCTATAGCGAGAAGGTCTATCAAATCCCCGATGCGGATCGAACCGCCAAAGGCATCCCGCTTGTGAATGTGCTGGCGCTCAATGCCGACGAACGCGTCACCGCCGCCATCGCGGTTTCAGATTTTTCGGCGCACGGATTTTGCATCCTTGCGACAGCGCGCGGTAAAGTTAAACGCGTGGTGATGGAGGAATTCGCCTCGGTCCGACCTTCGGGCTTGATCGCCGTCAATTTAGAGGACGGCGACCAGTTAGGCTGGGCGCGCGTCACCAGCGGCAAAGACGAGGTGATCTTCGTCACTCAAAACGGACAGGCTCTCCGCTACAACGAGACCAAGATCCGTTCGATGGGTCGCCAAGCCGCGGGCGTCACCGCGATCAAACTCAAGAAGGGTGACGCGGTCACCAGCATGGATGTTGTCGAAAAAGACGCGTCGCTTCTGATCGTCACCAGCGGCGGGTTCGGCAAGCAAACTCCGCTGAAAGAGTACTCGCCAAAAGGACGCGCCACCTTCGGGGTCGCCACAGTGGACCAGAAAGCGTTGAAAGAAATTGGAAGGATCGTCTCTGCCCGCGTTGTTCAAAAAGAGGACGACCTGACGATCATGACCGCCAACGGACAGACGATCCGCATCAAGAACAAGACCGTGAAAACCGCTGGGCGCGCTACCAAAGGCGTTCACCTCATCAAACCGCAAGAAGGCGATTACGTGGCGTCGGTCGCGCGCATCTCTGCCGAGGACATGAAGAAGGCGGGCGCTGCGTTAGAGGGGGACGAGCAACCCGAACCGCAACCGCAGTTGATCTAGAATCAAAAATCCCGAAAGTATTCTTTCGGGATTTTTCTTTTCATCTCAGGCAGGGCTAAAACAACGACATCTTACCCAACAGGAACATTGCCAGCGTTCCGAGGATGCACACAGTGAATAAGAGCATGAGCGAAAGCAGGAACCGCTGTTGACCTGTCATGCCGAGGAAGCGGGAGCCACTGCGCCGCGCAACCGGTTGCGCGGCGGGACTCGATGACGGTTCGCGGTACAGTTCGTTAGATTCTTCCTCGTAAAACGACGAGGAGGCTGATTCACGCAGATTGTCAAACATGGTTTACCTTGTTCTTGAGTATATCAGTGAAGGGACGCAGGCGGACATCGCCAAAATGGACTGTTACGGATTTGCCATTGTCGTCGCGGATTCGCAAACTTCCGTCTGCGAGAATGCCTTCAAGCCTGCCAACCACGGTCTGGTCGCCGCCCATCTCAACTCTCACCTGCCTACCGCGATAGGCAAGAATCTCACCCCATAGATTCATCAGCGCATCTGTGCCTAACTGTGGGCGTAATTGTATGAACGCCGACAGGATATTCCGTAACAATACTTCGCGGCTCACCAGGTTGCCGAGCGCATCTTCCAAACTTGTGCCGGGGAACCGCAGGATGTCGGTGCTGGGAACGGCGCGTTTCGATACGTTGATCCCCGCGCCAATCACCACGCAAGTCACTTCATCGCCTGACCAGACCAATTCGATCAACACTCCCGCCACCTTGCGTTGGTTCAACAACACATCGTTGGGCCATTTGATCTGCGGCGAAAGCCCGAAAGATTGAAGCGTCTGGGTGATGGATAGCGCGGCGAGTCCCACCAGTCGGGAAAGATGCGGTTTTTCCGTCACAGTGGGGCGGAGGATCAAACTGTAAGCGAGGGCGGTACCGGGCGGCGTGAACCAGGGACGATCCATTCGGCCGCGACCCATCGTCTGCTCGTTGGCGACGACGATGGATAGATCGCGCGCGCCTTCATGCGCCCACTTCAACGCCTCGTCGTTGGTCGAACCGATCGCATCGAAATAGCGGATTTCACCCAGCGGCAGAGGCGTTAACAATTCAGTGAGGGTCGTTTGATTCATCTGCTAAGATTTTCCTAAGGGAGGACGAACCACGGGCTGATCGAGCCGCCGCCTTGCCGGACCTCAAAATGCAGGTGCGCGCCCTGTGAGTTGCCGGTGTTGCCCGCCGAGCCGATCCACTGACCCGCGCTGACGCTCTGGCACGCTCCCACGCCGATCACGCTTAAGTGGGCATATACGGTCGAGAAGCCGTTGCCATGATCGATCTGAATGACGTTGCCATAGCCGTAGTTGTAACCGCCCTGTGCCATGGTCACCACGCCGCTATCCGCCGCGTAGACCGGCGCGCCTTCGCCCGCCGCGATATCAATGCCGAGATGCCCGCTCCAATAATCGTTGCCCGAAAGCGAATGCGCATCGGCGGGCCAAACAAAGCCTCCGCTTCCCACCGCGCCGCCGGGGCACGCGTTCTGGCTGGTCGGCGAACTGCCCGTGCCGGAATTGCCCGTGCCGACGGTGGGCACAAGCCACTGCACAAATTCGCGCGCGCCGCCCGGAATCATCACCCACGAACCGGAAACGACTTTCGGGTCCGCGAGATCAATATCGTTGCCCGGGAAATTCACAATATCGTTTATGTCCGCGTCGAATTCATCGGCGACCGACGCGAGCGTGTCGTTTTCCTTCACTTGATAATAAATCCCATTCGCCGGAGGGATGCTTAACTCCTGCCCCGGCTTAAGGCTGTGCGGGTCGTCTTGCAATACGTTGTAATTTGCCCACAAAACCGTTTCAGGCTCCAACTTGTAAGACTCTGCAATGGCAAAGATCGAATCGCCCCGCTTCACGCGATATTCGACGGGTTTGTAACGCGGCTTATCGGCGGGAATATTCGTCTTGATCTGAATTTCGCGCGCGATGGACACCAACGCTTCCGCCTGCGGGAGGGCTGGCATCACAACTTTAGCCGGCGCGTCCGCCGACGCGGCGGTCGGGATGGGCGCCAGCGCTTGCACAGTAGTCCTGGAATTCCGCCACGCGAGCGCGCCGCCCAGCAGACCTGCCGTCAGCGCGAGCGTAACCGCCCAACTAATAATGGAAACGGAATGGTTTTTGTAAATCGAAATCAACCGCGACATGATCTTTAACGTATCGTCTCTCGTATTGTAATTTGGCGTTCTGGCAGCGCCAGTGACTAGATTGCTCTCGGCAAATTGGCAATTTGCACTACAACTTTTACTGGTCGAGAGGCTAGGCATCCTTGCCGAGATTTTCGAGGAATTCCTGATTGTTGCGCGCCCGGTCGAGGCGGGTGATGATGGCTTCGGTGGCGACCGCGTTGTCCATGCCGGCGCCTTGCGGCTGTTGGGTGATCATCTGGATGTACATACGCCGCATGAGCCAGACGCGTTGCAGGATATCCGGACCCAACAACAAATCTTCGCGCCGCGTGGACGAGCGCTCAATATCCACCGCCGGGTAGATGCGCCGCTCTTGCAGTTTGCGGGAGAGGTGCAATTCCATGTTGCCGGTGCCTTTGAACTCCTCGTACACCACGTCATCAAGGCGGGAGCCGGTATCCACCAAACAGGTGGCGATGATCGTCAGCGAGCCGCCTTCTTCGAGGTTGCGCGCCGCCCCGAAAAAGCGTTTGGGCGGGTACAACGCCGAAGGGTCCATGCCGCCGGAAAGCGTGCGCCCAGACGGGTTAACCACGAGGTTATACGCCCGCGCGAGACGGGTGATCGAGTCCATTAAGATTACCACGTGGCGCCCGATCTCCACCAGACGCTTAGCGCGCTCTAAGGCGAGCTCTGCCGTGCGGACGTGGGAAGTGACCGGCTCGTCGAAGGTGGAGGCAACCACTTCGGCGTCCACCGAGCGGTCCATGTCGGTCACTTCTTCCGGGCGTTCGCCGATGAGGGCGACCAATAAATGCACATCAGGATATTTGGTTGAGATCGAATTCGCAATCTGCTTGAGGATGGTTGTTTTTCCCGCCTTCGGTGGTGAAACGATCAGTCCGCGTTGACCCCTGCCGATGGGTGCGATCAAGTTGATCAGCCGGGGAGCGAGCGTGTCGTGGTCGGTTTCCAAGTCAAAGCGTTTATCGGGGAAGATGGGGGTCAGGCCTTCGAAGACGGGTCTGCGGGAGGCTTCTTCGGAGTCAAGCCCGTTGATCGATTCCACCTTGAGCAAGCCGAAGTGTCGCTCGCTTTCGCGCGGCGGGCGCACCTGCCCGATGACGAGATCGCCTGCCCGCAGGTCGTGCCGGCGTAACTGCGCCTGCGAAACGTATACGTCCTGGTCGCTGATGCGGTAATTGGTGGCTCGCAGGAAGCCGATGCCTTCGCTCATGATCTCGAGGATGCCGCCGCGCAGTTCGATGCCCTCCTTCTGCGCCTCCGCCTCGCGGATCATCATCGCGAGCGTTTCCTTTTTCAGGCGGTTGGAGTTGGGAATGTTCAGCGACTTTCCCAGCGTGCGGAGTTTGGAAAGAGGTTCGTTCTCTAGCTCGAGGATTTTCATTGGCGTCTTCTCTGTTGGGTGTTGGATTTTTATGGAGACCGCTTTGCAAACCAAAACAACGCCTCGCTTCAGGCGCAGGGTCGGGAGTCTCCCTTAATTTGTGGAGGGGTGAGGATGTGCTTCGGTCAAGGTCTTCTTGCGTGGAACCCGTGCGGGTGAGAATTGCCGCGCATGCGGATTTCACAATGGGATGGCGCTGTCAAACAACTGGGGATTGACGGCATTATAGCGCTGTCGTTTCGACGATGCAAGCGGGTTTATTGCGTTTCCAGGCGAACTTTCAAGTTTGTGAGCAAGCCGCGTTGGGTCTTGTTGGCTCGGTCGTATACGATATTTTCAAATAATTTATTGACCTTTTCAAAGTCGGTCTTCTGGACGAGGTGAGTGCGCCCGTCTTCGATCTCGTGGAATTCATAGCGATAGGCGATCTGGGCGCCGCCGCGGCTGTAGCGCCGGATGACCAGTTCCTTTTTGGGGTTGGTCAATTGAATGACCGTATAGACCTTGCCCTTGAAGAGGGGCAGTCCCGCCCAGCGATACGTTTCGAGCATGTAAAAGGGACGCAGGCTCACCCCGCTGGAGTCCTTTTGCTCTTTCAAGATGTCGATGGTCGTGAGGTAGGGTTGCAGTCCGATCATGTTGATCGGTTCCGCGAGGTGGTCGTACACTTCGTTGTACGGGCGGTCTATAAAGATGTTGAGTTCGAAGGAGCGCATGTTTCAATTTTAATCCCAATTACGAGATTGGCAAGTCATAAACGGTTGCAATGTTATAATCGTTTGAAACCAGAGATTGAGGTGTACATGATTGACCCTGTAATGTTTACGATTCGACTCTTCGGTTATGAATATCCCGTATATTGGTACGGGTTGATCGTCATGACCGGGGTGCTCGTCGGTTCGACGATCGTCGAGCGGAGTCTCAAACGCCACGGCGAAGACGGCGAAAAATTTTGGGACGCGCTCATCTGGGTGGTGCTGTTCGGCATTATCGGCGCGCGGCTGTGGTATGTCGTCAATGCCACGCTGGGCGGCAACCGGATCTACATCGAAAATCCAGCCGAACTCATCAACCTCCGCCAGGGAGGCTTGCATATTTTCGGCGGCTTCCTGTTCGGCTCCATCGTTTTGTTGTGGTTCCTGCGCAAGCACAACCTCGACTCGTGGCTCTACCTCGACATGGCGGGTCCCGGCTTGTTGATCGGACAGGCGATTGGGCGCCTCGGCAACTTTATTAATCAGGAACTGTACGGACCGCCCACCGCGCTCCCCTGGGGCATCCCGATCGCGCTCAACGAACGCCTGCCCCAATTTAGAAGTTTGCCGGAGACCACCCGCTTTCATCCGACCTTCGCCTACGAGGCGCTCTGGAATTTGGCCGCGGCAGGTCTCCTATTATGGCTGTCTCGCCGCTACGGCAACCGGCTCAAGCCCGGAACCCTGTTCGCCGGCTGGCTGATCCTCGCCGGCATCGGGCGCACATGGATCGAGCTTTTCCGTCCCGACCAGCCGAAGATTCCCGAACTGGGAATCAGTTACTCGGCGGCGTTTGCTTCGTTGATGGCGGTGGCTGGCGCGATCGTTTTGATGATCCGCTACAAGGGATTTAATTTTGCGTTCGCCGAGACTTGGGAAGAGGAATACCGAATCACCCCGCCCGCGGCTCCCGCTGTCCCGGTTGTGCCCCAGCCTGTGGTTGAGGAACCGGTTGTGGAGATCCCGGAGAAGAAACCTGCCGCGCGGAAAACCAAAACTGCGGCCGCCAAAAAAACCAAGGCAAGGACTCCGACGCGCAAGTCCAAAAAGACAGATACCGAATAATCAGCCACCCGCCGGTGCAGGGATCATTTCTCGCCGGCGGTGTTTTTTTCAGTGGAGAAAAATATGCGAAGATCAGCCGTCTATGCGTTGTTTCTTTTGAGTATTTTGGTTGCGTGCGCCAGCCCGGTAACGCAACCGGCTGTCACAGCCCTGCCGTCTTTAACTGACACGGCAGAGCCGACTGCAACAACGACGCCTACAGCCACTTCGACCCAAACTCCGATTCCGCCCACCGCGACCTCCACGCCTGTCATGTCATTCTCACCCGAGGTACAGGCCGCGCTCGATTCGGCGGGGCTGGTGGTCGCGCCCGAGGACTTGTGCCTGTGGGACGACACACAGTGCATGGGGCTAAACGTCGAGAATATCCCGCGCTTGGCGGACAACCTGCGCGAGATGACCAACACGATCGCGTGGCTTGGTACCTGGAGCAGGAGCGGAAGATACCCCACGTTCGCCTCGTACGAGGCGATGCTGGCAAGCGCGCCGTTACAACGAGCATTGGATGTGGATATGGCATGGCGTCCAAAGTACGATATGTTGTTACCAACAGAATCGAGTTTGCAACCAGCAAGCGAGTGGATAGGGCCAGACGGCAAGCGGATCGGCAATGATGCTATCATTGACATGAGTAGTGTGGGGCTAGTGATTGTGGATTGGGAGGAGGCGCAAGAGGAGGGGGGATATACTAGAATATTGGCGGGAGGATACATAAAACAAACTTTGGAGCCTGTTAAAGGCAAGGAGAACACATTTAGGATAGTTTGGAGAATTTCAGATAAATTTAGCTTGGCTGACTTTCTAGATGAGAATAAAGATGGTGTTGATGATGATGGATTGTTGTATCCAGATGCGACTTTGTCGGCTGGAGAAAATACGCGCGCGTGGAATCAAGTGATGAATTGGCTTAAGCATGTTTTTGCGACTATGCAAAGAAACCCAGCAAAAGCGCGAGAAGAAGGATTTGCAGGGAAAAATGTGGAGTTTACCAGTGGCGGAGCGTTAAAATTGAACAAAGCAATAATGGATAAGATGGCGGAGGGAGCGCCGTTTTTTGAACCTGCGGGCGAGGAGTAGTTGCAACGAGTAGAGGATTTGTGGTACGAATGAAGGATGAGGTGGGTCGGGGTAACTATCATGGTTTTGGTCTTGGCAATCCTGGTGTGGGGGGCGGGGCAGGTTGAGATAGGCTCCAACTATATCTGGGTGTCGT
>JADLBX010000054.1 GCA_020847435.1 Anaerolineales bacterium | reverse complement strand
CGGTGTTCGTACTGGATATGTCGGGCTTTTCACTGCTCACGCGCAAGTATGGAATCGTCCATTACCTTTCGATGGTGCGGCGGATGCAGTTGACCACGCGCCCCATCGTCGAATCGTTCGGCGGGACCATGATCAAATACGAAGCGGACAATTGCTTCGCCGTCTTCCCGACTCCACTTTCGGCGGTGAGCGCGGCGGTGGCAATGCAACACGCGTTCAGCGCGTCGAACCTGCTCACCTCGGACGATCTCGACATCCACATCGCCTGCGGCATTGACTACGGACGCATCCTCGTGGTGGGACACGAAGACTGCTTCGGCGACCCCGTCAACCGCGCCTCCAAAATGGGAGAGGATATCGCCGCCTCGGGCGAGGTGCTGGTCACGAAAGACGCGTTCGACATGATTCCCGCCGAAGCGAACATCAAAGCGCGTGAGTTGAAGATTTCCATTTCGGGGATCGAAATCCCTGCGTACGCGGTGGAGTATCGGAGGAATTGACGTTTGTGTTGTGAATGGATAAGTTGTAACCTTTCGGTTGATTTTGTTGAGTTTAGCTTTCTACGATTCGGGAGTTTTTAGAGTATCCTTGTTGATACACACGTAAGCGTGCGACCGGGAAATCCATAAAACGGATTATAGGAGGAACACATGGTTAAACTACGCTTCATCTATTTGTTTTTGGCGCTGGTATTGATCCTGCCTCACAATGAGGTTGTTCCTGTTCAGGCGTTGGCTGGTGAAAATAGCGCGAACAGTACTTTTGTCAACTTATACATTGATGAGGTCAAGTTTCTTGGGAATGTAGGCGACGTTACCGGCCCGGGAGAATTTCGTCTGATCATCCTTGCGGCTGATACGACCGGCAAATCAAGCGGCATGTTTTGCCCGGGCGATGCGCCATTGTCGGTCCGTAAAGGCGACACAATCCATGCCCCGTGCCTGTTGGCAATAAGCTTTGACGAATCCAAAGTATCGGATGGGGTCTACATCACGGTTATGGCTGTAGATGAAGACAAATCTTCAATGCCTGCCGATCTTTCCTATGAGGTTGCTTCTGCGGGACTTGGAAAAGCGCTTGGATCAGCAGCAAAGCAGGGAGCAAAAAAATTGGGGCTCGCAATAACTACTAAAAGTACCCCATTTACATTTGCGGCCAGCGTATTGTTCAGTTTTCTAAGCGGCAAGCTCAAGGAATGGATTCAGAAAGCCGACATCATTGGGTCACAAGGTATTTACTTGAGTCGAAAAGATAACTGGGCGGCCGACGAGACGAATATAATAACTTCCAGAGATGGCATGATTCGCATTACTTATACAATTGTTCACACGTCGTCCACGCCGCCAAATCTAAAAGCGCCGGTTCTTGGCTCTACAACCCCTACCTCGCAAACGCCTACGCCGAAGTATTGGTGTGATGACTTGAGCTATGTAAAACTTAAGGTTGGCGATCGGGCAAAAGTAGTTTGGGAGAAAGTCAATTTACGAACGGCGCCGATTGTTCCGGAAGAATACTATGAGAACAGTATCGCCAAGGTTGATAAAGGAACACACCTCACGATTATCGGCGGTCCCGCCTGCGCTCACAATGGAACCTGGTGGCAGGTCCGCTTACAGAACGGACTCGTCGGTTGGATGAGAGAACGCACTGGCAGTGCAGGCTACCTGATCGGAAAATAATCCATTGTTCGTAACCTTCTAGACCTCACTGAAGTTAATTCTTCCACCGAGAGGCGACATTTCGATGGGATGTCGATTTAAAAGATTTCAAAATCTTCACGTCAGGTAAACAAAATCTGAACACGGATAAGGATTCAGGCAAATACCCTCCATTAGATCGGCGAAAACGCATTCGATGTATTTCCTCCCAAAGCCAACATCAAGGCGCACGAGTTGAAGATTTTCATTTCAGGGATTGATATCCCTGCTTACGCGGTGGAATACAGGAGGGAGTAAGAGAGCGCTCCGTAAGGTCAAACCATCCGCTCTTTCGTACACGGGTACTTCAATAGGCTCAGTGCAGGTTCACGGGAGCACCAGAAATCGTGCAATGTCGCGGCTGAGAAAACACGTCGGCTCAATCCCACTTCTTCGCCGCCTGCCACAGCGACTCCATCTCGTCCAAACTCAACTCGGATAGATTACGCCCCTGCTTCTTGGCGCCTTGCTCCACGAAGGCAAATCGCTTCTTGAACTTGGCGTTCGTCCCTCGCAAAGCGGACTCGGCGTCCACGTTTTTCCAGCGTGCCAGATTGACCAGCGCAAAGAACAGGTCGCCGATCTCGGAGGCGAGTTCGAAATCCGTTTCGGCGCTTTTCACCTCTTCGATTTCTTCTTTCAACTTATCCAGCACGCCGTCAATGTCGTTCCAATCAAAACCGACGCGCGCCGCGCGGTCTTGATATTCCTGCGCCTGACTCAACGCAGGCAATGAAACAGGCACGCCATCCAAAATTCCCTTTTCCGCTTCTTTGCCGCCTCGTTCCTGCTCTTTCAACTTTTCCCAATTCGCCAGCACCTCATCTACGCCGTTCAATTCCACATCTCCAAACACATGCGGATGTCTCCGCACGATCTTCGAGTGGATTCCCTGAATCACCTCGCTGACGTTGAACTGCTTTTCTTCGTTGGCGATCTGCGCCTGCAAGACAATTTGCAACAGCAAATCGCCGAACTCCTCACGCATATCGGCAAAGTTCCCCGAGTCAATGGCTGAGATGGCTTCGTACGATTCTTCGAGCAAATGTTTCCTCAACGATTCATGCGTCTGCTCGCGGTCCCACGGACAGCCGTTCGGCGCGCGCAGATGAGCGACGATCTCAGCAAACGACTCGAACGACGTCCCTTCGCCGAGTGGAGGGATGAACCAACTCCCCACCGAATTCTCCAATTCTCCAATTCTCTTTTGCCTCGCAACATCACCTTGGACAACGTGAATTTCATGCTCGGAAGGATATGCCGCCAGCAACACCTCCTTCACCTGCAACGCCAACTCATTTGAATCCACGTTCACGATCAACGCGGGCGCGTCAGGCGGAAACGGCGGGACGTGCGCCGAGGCGAGAGTCGACGCGTCTAGCAGAGTCAACCGTAAGGGCGGAGAGACGCGGAGCGTGTCAAAGATGGAAGAGATGAGGGCAAAGTCCATGAGAGTCTCCAAAAATGTTTTGGTGGTTGAGTAGTGGCGGCGATCTTCCGCCACGTATCGAAACCACCGAGTAACCAGAAAATTTCTTGTTGCAGGATTTACTCTGCTTACTGGTGGTTTCGATACGACCTGAGACGATTGTTTCGATAAACTCAACACATCGCACGCAGGTCTACTCAACCACCGAATCATTATTAAACCAATAATCCGTAATTCGCAAATTGTATCTCACGAATTACGGATTACCATTTACCAATTACAAATTAATAAACTTAGCGTTTTGTATACGTCGGCGCCTTGCGGGCTTTCTTGAGACCCGGCTTCTTGCGTTCCTTGATGCGCGCATCGCGGGTCAGCAGACCGCGCTTGCGGAGCGCCGAAATCCAATCGCCGTTGAGCAGGACGAGCGCGCGGGCGAGACCCAGACGCACTGCCTCGGTCTGACCGGTCGTGCCGCCGCCGTTGACCTTCACGGTCACGTCGTATTTCCTGGCGTCCTGCCCCACCGCGTCGAAAGCGCGCAGGATGTCCTGCATATCGCCCAAACGCGGGAAGTAAACTGCGGCTTCCTTCTCGTTCACCACAAATTTACCCGAGCCGCTCATCAAGCGGACGCGGGCGGCGCTTTCCTTGCGGCGGCCGATCGCTTCATAATATTGAACAGACATAATTCATTTCCTCTTTCGGTTAACCCAGCGGCGCGGGGTTGTTCGTGCCGTGCGGGTGGTTCGCGCCGGCGTAGATCTTCAAACGCTTCATCAGCGAACGTCCCATGCGGTTCTTCGGCAACATGCCCCACACGGCTTCCCGTAAAACTCGATCGGGATGTTGTTGCAACTGGTCGCGCAGGCTGATCGCCTTGTACCCGCCGGGATAATTCGAATGGCGGTGATAGACCTTGGTGGTCATCTTCGAGCGCGTCTTCGTGCCGGTAACGGTCACGCGTTCGGCGTTGATCACCACCACGAAATCGCCCATCTCCACACCGGGCGTAAAGGTTGGTTTATGTTTGCCGAGCAGCGCGTGGGCGATGCGCGTGGCGATACGCCCGAGGGTCTGCCCTTCGGCGTCCACGATCAGCCACTTGCGCTCGATCTCGCTTGCTTTCGGATAGTACGATTTGTACACGTTCAAGTTCTCCGTTTCTTTATTTCATTCGGCATTAGAGAACGCCGACTACACAACTAAATTGATTGACTCTTGATACTTCACTTCGATCAGCGTCAGTCCATGGGCGGGAGCCAGACCGGCGGGAAGCCCGCTTCGTTTCGACGGTTTGGGCTGGTTCACCGCCTCAGCCACCGCGTCCACGTGAACTTTACCCTGCCCTGCCGCGACCTGAACAAAAACCATCCGCCGCACCATGCGGTACAAGAACGCGTCCGCTTCCACTTCGAAGCGCCACTGGTCGTCCGCGACGTGATGCCATTGTGTGTTCGTCACCGTTCGCACGGTCGTTCCTTTGGGCGTCGTCGCCGAGCCGAAGGAGGAAAAATCGTGTGCGCCGATGAAAACCTGCGAAACTTGTTTCAACAGTTCGTCGTCGAGGGCAGAATTGATCCTCCATGCAAACCGTTCGCGGATGGGGTTACGCACATCGTCGCAAAACAAGCGGTAACTGTACACTCGTGACGTCGCGTCGAAACGCGGGTGAAAATCATCGCGGACGATCTTCGCGTCCCACACTGAAACGTCGTTGGGCAGTTTGGCGTTCAACGCGCGGACGAGTTCGTCGTCAGTGTGTGCCCAGTCGAGGTCGCACGCGGCAACTTGACCCGTCGCATGAACGCCGGTGTCCGTCCTCCCCGAAAGGAGGATCGAGCGTCCCTTCCAGCCGATGCCGCGTAAGGCTTTTTCGAGTTCGCCCTGCACGGTTCGCTGTTTCGCCTGCCGCTGGCTTCCGAAAAAATCCGTGCCGTCGTAGGCAAGAGTCAATTGGTAACGTGCCATCTTTCGTTCGTCCAGCAGTTGAACTGCTGGACGAGCCAGATTTATTCTTCCACCAATTCCAAAATCACCATCTCAGCCGAATCGCCCATGCGCGGACCGAGTTTCAACATGCGGGTGTAGCCGCCGTTGCGCCCGGCGAAGCGCGGAGCGATGTCGTCGAACAACTGCTTGATGACCTGATTGTCGCCGAGTTTCGAGATGGCTTGACGGCGCGCATGCACCTTCTGTTCGGGCGTCGCCTCGGCGCTGTTGCGCGCGAGGGTGATCAACCGTTCCGCGTCGCCGCGGATGGCGGCGGCTTTGGCGCGCGTGGTCCGGATGCGCCCATGCGTGAAAAATTGTTTGATGAGGTTGCGTCGCAACGCTACGCGCGCTCCCGACGAACGCCCCAACCGATAACCTGATATTTGATGTCGCATTGCAAATTACTCCGCAGAATTCTTTTCGTCTTTGAGATAACCTTTTTCCTGCATCTTCTGGCGCAGTTCGTCAAGGCTCTTCTCGCCGAAGTTGCGAATGGACATGACCGCGTTTTCGCCTTTTTCGAGCAGGTCGAGCACGTCGCCGACGGTGGCGATGCCGGTGCGTTTGAGCGAGTTGAAGACGCGCACCGAAAGGTCGAGCGATTCAACCGGCGTGTCCGCCAGCTCGCTGCTCATGCGGGCGCCGCCCACTTCCTTTTCGACGGCGATGGTTAACGACTCTTCGCTGACGCCGGCGATGTAGCGCAGGTGGTCGACGATCAACCGCGCCGAGGCGCTGAGCGCGCGTTCCGGCGAGATCGTGCCGTCCGTCCAGATCTCAAGGTTCAATTTATCGTAGTTCGTGCTCTGACCCACACGGGCAGAGGTCACTTCCCAGTTCACGCGTTTGACCGGGCTGTAGATCGCGTCGATCGGCAGTTCGCCGATGGGCATGTGCCCGCTGCGTTCGTTGGCGGGCGAATACCCGCGTCCGCGCTCGACGGTGAATTCGAGGTCGAGCTTGGTCTTGGGGTTATCCACCGTAAAGAGGAAGAGTTCGGGGTTGACGATCTCCAACTCTGCCGGTGTGATGATGTCGGCCGCGGTGACAGTCCCTTCGCCGCGCACTTCCAAGTGCATGCGGGCGCTGTCCACCCCGTCCAGTTTGAGGCGCAGTTGTTTGACCTGCAGCATCACCTGGATCACGTCTTCGCGCACGCCGGGGATTTCGCTAAACTCGTGCAACACGTCCGCGATGCGAATGGCGGTGACCGCCGCGCCCTCCAACGAGGAGAGCAAAACGCGCCGCAGGGCGTTCCCCAACGTGACGCCATAGCCGCGTTCCAATGGGCTGATGACAAACTTGCCATAATTTCGAGCCTCAGCCTCGCGCTCGATCTTCGGCATAACCATATTCATGATACCCGTCACGGTTCACCTCTGTACTTTATACTAATCTCTGAGGCGGAAGTTTCCGCCACCGTCCGTAATAAACTACTACCGTGAGTAGTATTCAACGATCAATTGTTCGTTCAGAATTCCGTCAATCTCAGGCCGTTCGGGCAGGCGTTGGACGGAACCGGTTAATTGTTTCGTGTCGCGGCTCAGCCAGGCCGGCGTCGTGCGGGCATCCGCCAGGTCGCCGAGACCTTTGAAATAGGTCAACTCACGCGAGCCGCCGCGCACCGTCACCACATCGCCCTGTTTTAGCAACATCGAGGGCACGTCTGTCCTGCGGTCGTTCACCGTGAAATGGCTGTGCGAGACCAGCAGGCGCGCCTGCGAACGGCTGGAGGCAAACCCAAGGCGGAAGACGACATTATCCAACCGCGATTCGAGTATCTGCAACAGGTTCAAACCTGTCAAGCCGCGGCGCTGGAGGGCAACTTCATAGTAACGACGGAATTGCCGTTCCAAAATGCCGTAGACGCGGCGGGCGCGCTGTTTAGCGCGCAACTGCCGTAGGTAATCAGACTCGCGGCCCATGCGGCTGCCCCCGCCGCCTCGGCTGCCCGTCCGCCCGTGTTGACCGGGCGCGAAACTGCGCTTCTCGAACGAGCACTTCGGGGTGAAGCAACGCTCCCCTTTTAGATATAACTTTTCGCCTTCGCGCCGGCAAAGTTTACAAACCGGACTCAAATTTTTCGACATAGATCAATTTCCTCTACACAAATTACACACGCCGCTTCTTGGGCGGTCGGCAACCGTTATGCGGGATCGGGGTCACGTCCGAAATCAGGCGCACGCGCAAGCCCAGCGACTGCACCGCACGGATGGCGTTTTCGCGGCCGGGTCCCGGTCCTTTGACGTACAGTTCAACTTCCTGAACGCCCAATTGCTGTGCGGCCTTGATCGCCTGCTCAGCCGCCAGGCGCGCGGCAAAGGGCGTGCTCTTGCGCGAACCCTTGAAGCCCACCGAGCCAGCGCTCCCCCAAGCGATGGTGTTGCCTTCCATATCGGTGACGGTGATGATGGTATTGTTGAACGAGGCAAAAATATGCACCTGCCCTGCGGACAGCGCCTTCTTTGCCTTCTTGGCGCCGCTTGTGCGGCGCGTGGAACGAACGCTTTGTGCCATAATTCTCCTGCCTCGTTATTTCTTCGCGCCGCGGCGACGACCGCGACCGGCAACGGTTTTCTTCGTGCCCTTGCGAGTGCGCGCGTTCGTGCGCGAGCGCTGTCCGCGGACGGGCAAATTGCGACGGTGGCGCAGACCGCGGTAAGAACCGATCTCGATCAGCCGCTTGATGCTCAGTTGCACATCGCGGCGCAGGTCGCCTTCCACCTTGTAATTCTTACTGATGAACTCACGGATCGCCGAAACATCCGCCTCAGACAGGTCCTTCACCCGCGTATCCGGGTTCACGCGTGTCTGCGCCAAAATCTTGCGCGCGCGCGTCGGTCCGATCCCATACACATAGGTCAGACCAATTTCCACCCGCTTATTACGCGGGAGATCAACGCCTTCAATTCTCGCCATAGTTCTATCCCTGCCGTTGCTTATGTTTTGGATTTTCGCAGATAATATAGATTCTGCCTTTGCGCCGAATGATCCTGCATTTGGCGCAGCGTTTCCGTATGGATGGTGAAACTTTCATTGACAATTACTCCTTGCAAATTCCTTCAAAAGCCGAAGATTTGATTATACACGCTCAATTTTTATTCGTCTAGCCGATACGTCTCGCTTGGGGATCACAAGACAGTCAGGAGTAGAGGTTCTCCTTCGGTGACGGCGACTGAGTGTTCAAAATGCGCCGTCAATGATCCATCCGCCGAGACCACGGTCCACTGGTCGGAAAGGACCCGCGTCTCCGCGGTCCCGACCAACACCATAGGCTCAATGGCTATCGTCATACCGGGCTTCAACAACAGGCCCGACCCGGCTTTTCCGTAGTTCGGCAGTTGCGGACCTTCGTGCATCTGCCGCCCGACCCCATGCCCGGTATATTCGCGGGTGACGTGATAACCATGACCTTCAACATATTTTTGTATCGCCGCCGACACGTCGCCGGTGCGGTTGCCGGCGCGCATCGCGGCGATGCCGACACGCAACGCTTCTTCCGTGGCGTTCAGCAGGTTCGCCGCTGCGGGCGAGATTTCTCCCACCCCGGCAGTGAACGCCGAGTCCGCCACTAACCCATCGAGGATCGTTCCGCAATCAATCGAGACGATGTCGCCGTCTTTCAGAAACCGCTTCTTGCTCGGAATCCCGTGGACGAGTTCCTGATTGATGCTGGTCGTGATCGAAGTCGGGAACGGCGGACGCCCATAACCCTTGAACGGCGATACACACTTGTGTTTCCTCAGCACGCTCTCAGCAGCCGCGTTGAGGTCGGCAGTGGAAACACCCGGTTTTAAAAGCTCTTTTACAGCCGCCAAAACTTCTGCGTTGATGCGCCCCGCCTGGCGCATGGTTTGCAACTCGGCGGCGCTCTTGAGATGAATTTGACGAGCCCAACTCATGATCTATTTTTCAACGCGTCCATCAAAGAGTGTGTGACCTGCTCGATGGACTGTAAGCCGTTGATCTCGATCAACTTGCCGTGATCGCGGTAGTGGGTGATCAGCGGCGTGGTTTGTTCCATATACACTTCGATGCGGCGTTTTACGGTCTCTGCCTTATCGTCGTCGCGCTGATAAAGTTCAGAGCCGTCGAAGTCGCAAACGCCCAGTTCTTTCGGCGGGTTCGACTTTTCATTGAAAATATGACCGCTTGCCCGGCACGTCCAACGGTCGCCCAGGCGTTCGACCAGCACTTCCTGTGGGGCGCTGATGAACGGCACAGCATTTACCTGTCCGTTGAAATCGCGCAACATGGTTTCGAGCGCGTCCGCCTGCGCCGGGGTGCGGGGAAAACCGTCTAGGATGGCGCCGGCCGCACAGTCCGCGCGACCGAGGCGGTCTTTGATCATCGCGATGGTCACATCGTCTGGCACAAGGTTGCCCTTGCTCATGTAGGTCTGGGCAAGTTTTCCCAGCTCGGTCTGGTTCTTAAGGTTCTCGCGGAACAGGTCGCCTGAGGAAATATGCGCGAGTCCCGTCTGCTGTGACAATCGACTCGCCTGCGTACCCTTACCAACACCCGGTGGACCAAGGAGAACGATGTAAGTCGCCATGAGCGCTCCTAGTTGATGAGGAGTTTTTCCTGATAACCGTGCAATTTCAATTCTGCTTCGATGTTCATAAACGTGTCGCGCACGACGCCGACCACGATCAACAAACCTGAGGAGGAGACCAGGAACAACCCGGCGCTATTGGAGGCCGCAGGGATGATCAGTTGTAAAATGAACGGCATGATCGCCACCACACCAAGCAGGAGCGCGCCCGGCAAGGTGATGCGGCTTTGGATGCGGCTCAAGTATTTTTGGGTTGCCGCGCCTTCCGGCACACCGGGGATCTGGGCGCGCTGGCGTTTGAGGTTGTCGCCGTAGTTCTGCTGGTCGAACAACACCGTTGTGTAGAAATAGGTGAAGGTGACGACCATCAGGAAGTATAACGTCCAGTAGCCCCACGAACCGCTGCCGGTTTGATTGAAGAAGGTCGTGACGCTCGTTGCAAAGTCCTTGATCCACTTCGTGCTGGAGGTGAGGAAATAACTCGCCAGAATGGCTGGGAATTGCAAGATGGCGCTGGCAAAGATCAGCGGAATCATACCCGCGAGGTTGACCATCAACGGCAGATGCGGTTGCATTGCCCGCGTGTTGACCGTCCGACCGCGCTGGATGGCATAGAAGACCTGGCTCTTTTGCGCGAACATGATCGGCACGTTGCGCCGTCCCTGTTGCACATAGACGATGGCGATCACCGTCAACAGGATGATCACGAGCATTGCCGATAACAAGACCCAGCGGTTTTGTTCGTCCAACAGCAGAGTCTGGATGTTCTGCGGGATCTGGGAAACGATACCGGCAAAGATCACCAGCGAAAGTCCCTGCCCACGGATGCCGTACTCGGAGATCAATTCACCGAGCCAAATGGCAAACATCGTCCCGGCGGTCATCACCAGCAAGGTAGTTAAGGAAGACAGCCAAAGATCGGCAGTGAAACCAAACGGGAGCACCGGTTGCGAGGCAAGCGAATTGAAAATATTGATCTGCCCGATCGCCGAAAGCATTGCCATCGGCACGGCGAGGTAATACGTCCACTTTTCCATCCACTGCCGCCCCTCGCGCGGGTTTTCCTCCATCCGCTTCTGAAGCGAAGGGATGATCGGCACCAGCAATTGCAGAATGATCTGCGCAGTGATGTAAGGATAGACGCCCATCGAAAGCAGGGAGAAGTTGGAGATCGTGCCGCCGGAGAGCATGTTCAGGAAGCCGATAAACCCGCCTTGCGCGCCCTGCGATTGGAAGAACGCCGCCAGAGCGGCGCGGTCTACACCGGGGGCTGGCACGTTCGCGGCGATGCGGAAAATCAACAAAATGCCCAACGTAATGAGCAGTTTGCGGCGGATGTCTTCCGACTTCCACAAGTACCGCCACGCGGACGGTTTCTTATCAGCCATGTTTCATTATCCTCGTTACGAACCGATCAACTCGACGCTGCCGCCAGCTTTTTCGATCTTGGCTTTGGCGCTGGCGCTGACGCGATGGGCGCGGACTTTGAGCCCGACGTTCATTTCGCCGCGACCGAGGATGACGATCGGATTCCTCGGATCGCGCAACAGGTGGGCTTGCTCCAACGTTTCGGGCGTCACCTCCGCCTCGGCTTTGAACGCCGCGGCAAGTTGATCGAGGTTCACCTCGTTGTAGGTCGCGCGGTTGAGCGGGGTAAATCCCTGACCGCGCATAAACGGCAGGCGCCGGAAGAACGGCAGGTTGCCGCCCTGGCGATAGATCTTGCCGCCTTCGCCGGAGCGCGAGCCTTGTCCTTTGGTGCCGCGTCCGGCTGTTTTGCCTTGCCCAGCCGAAATACCGCGTCCGACGCGCTTGCGATTCTTTTTGGAGCCCGGGTTGGGCGTTAACTCATGAAGTTTCATCGTTCTATCCTGCTTCTTCCACTTGGAGGAGATGCACGATCTTGTTGATCATGCCGCGGATCGCCGGGGTGTCGCGATGCTCGATGGTCTGATGCAATTTGCGAAGTCCGAGCGCGGACGCGGTTGCTTTTTGATCCTTCGTATACCCGATGGGGCTACGCACCAACGTCACGAAGATCGTCTTTTCTTTGGAATCGGTCTTAGGCATGTTGCTTCCTCCGCTCCCAGAACGGCTTGATATCGTTCACGTGCTTGCCGCGCCGCGCGGCTTCCTCTTGCGGCGACCGCAACTGACCGAGCGCGTCGAAGGTGGCTTGCACCACGTTCAACACGTTGGCGCTGCCTTGCGATTTCGTCAAAATGTCGCGCACACCAGCCACTTCGAGCACGGCGCGCACGCCGCCCGCCGCGATCACGCCGGTTCCGGGCGAGGCGGGTTTGAGCATCACTTTCGCTCCGCCAACCTTGCCCAACACTTCATGCGCAATGGTCGTGCCGGAGAGGTTCACCACTTTCATGGCTTTGCGGGCGCGGCTCGATGCCTTGCGCATCGCATCCGGCACGGCATTCGCCTTGCCGACGCCCATCGAGATCGTCCCTTTTTTATCGCCGACCACCACGGTCACGCGGAATTGGAAGCGACGCCCGCCTTTGACCACTTTCGCCACGCGGGCGATCTCGATCACGCGTTCCTCGAACTGGTCCTGCATCTCAAAATTTTGTTGGTTTTTATCGTATTCAGCCATTACCTGCTCCACACGGAACTAAAACTGTAAACCGGCTTCGCGCGCGCCGTCTGCCAGAGCCTTCACACGGCCCACATATCGAAAACCGCCGCGGTCGAAAACAACCGCTTGGATACCTTTGTTCTTGGCGCGTTCGGCGATCGCCTGCCCGACCAGTTTCGCCTGCTCGGACTTCTTCATACCTTTCGCCTTTTCACGCAAATCGCGGTCCACCGTCGAGGCGGAAACCAGCGTGCGCCCTGCCCCATCGTCTATCACCTGCGCGTAAATCGCAGAGAGGCTTTTATACACGTTTAAGCGCGGACGTGCGGCTGTGCCAGACAAATTTCTGCGCACGCGCGCATGGCGGCGCGCACGAGCCACTGCACGAGTTTTATTTGCCATGACTTACTTCGCTCCTTTCGCGGCTTTACCCGCCTTGCGCCGGACGCGTTCGCCGGCATAGCGGATACCCTTGCCGTGATACGGTTCCGGCGGGCGAACTTCGCGGATCTCGGAGGCGGTCTGACCGACCAATTCGCGGTCAAACCCCAGCACTTTGATCTGGCGCGTCTTCGCATCCGCTTCAAACGCGATGCCCGCAGGCGGCTCCACTTTCACGGGATGAGAATAGCCGACGTACAACGCCAAAACCTTGCCTTCCATTTCGGCGCGGTAGCCAACGCCTTCCACTTCGAGAACGACCTCAAAGCCGGAACTCACGCCGCGCACCATGTTGGCGATCAACGCGCGGGTTGTGCCATGCAACGCGCGCTCGGTGGGATGATCCGACTGGCGCGTCACGACCACTTGTCCGTTCTCCATCGCGATCGCGATCTGTGGGGAAAAGGCGCGTTTGAGTTCGCCTTTCGGGCCTTTTACGTGGACGTTCGAGCCTTGCACATTCACCTGCACTCCGCTCGGGATCGTCACGGGTAATCGTCCAATACGAGACACTGCAACCTCCTGCCTTTACCAAACCTTGCAAAGGATCTCGCCGCCCACGCCCAACTGGCGGGCGCGCGCGCCGGTCATCACACCCTTGGGCGTCGAAAGGATGGCAACGCCGATCCCGGATAACACCCAGGGGATATCCTGCTTCCTTGTATACACGCGGCGCCCCGGCTTGCTCACACGCTCCAGTCCGGAAATGACCGGGCGTTTTTCGCGTCGTTCGCCGACGTATTTGATCTTCAGGCGCAGGGTCTTTTGGGCAACCTGTTCGCCGTCCACCACCTCGAAGCTCTCGAGGTAGCCTTCATCTTTTAGTATTTTCGCGATCTCCAGTTTAAGCTTGGAGCTGGGCATTGCCGTGAGCGTATGCCCGGACATCACGGCATTACGGACACGGGTCAGCATATCAGCGATTGGGTCATTTATAGCCATGCGATTACCTCTTCTCCGCCTACCATGATGCCTTGGTCACGCCGGGGATCTTCCCCTGCAATGCCAGTTCGCGGAAGCAGATCCGACATAAGCCGAAACGGCGGATAAACCCGCGCGGACGACCGCAACGGACACAGCGGTTCCGCACCTGGCTGGGGTGAGCCCGACGAGACTCTCGATATTGCATACATTTCTTCGCCATAATTACGCATCCTTCTTGCTAAACGGCATGCCGAGCGCCTGCAACATGGCACGCGCTTGATTGTCGTTCTGCGCGGTGGTCACGATCGTGACTTCCATCCCGCGTAGTTTGTCAATTTTGTCGTACTCGATCTCCGGGAAGATCAACTGGTCTTTCAAACCGAGCGTGTAATTGCCGCGGCCGTCGAAGGCGTTGGCAGAGACGCCGCGGAAATCGCGCACGCGCGGGAGAGCGGTCGTCATCAGGCGGTCGAGGAACGCCCACATGCGTTCGCCGCGCAGGGTGACCTTGGCGCCAATCAAGCGGCCTTCGCGCAACTTGAAGTTGGCAATGCTCTTGCGCGCCTTGGTCATGATCGGCTTCTGACCGGTAATGATGGTCAAGTCGTTCACGGCGGCTTCGAGCGCCTTGGGGTTATCCATCGCCTCGCCCAAACCGATGTTAACCACAACCTTTTCAACGCGCGGCACCTGCATGATGTTCTTATATTCGAACGCCTTGCGTAAACCCGCGACGACTTCCTTGTTATATTTATCCTGCAATCTATTCATCGTTCCATCACTCCGCGGCTAATCGATCAAAGCCTGGCAATTTTTGCAAACGCGATGAGCGCCGTTTTCATCGCGCTGTACGCCGATGCGCGTCGCTTCCTTGCATGTCGGGCAGACCAACATCACATTCGAGATGTCCATCGAACCCTCGAACTGGATGCGCCCCGGGTTAATATTGCGCCCGGCGGAGGTCTGCACTTGTTTCTGGTGTTTGGTGCGGATGTTGACGCCCTGGACCACCACCCGGCGGTTCTTCAACAACACGTTGATCACCTCGCCGCGCTTGCCCTTATCTTCAAGGCGCCCACTGATGACTTCAACGGTATCGCCTTTGCGAATCTTTACATGCATGATTACAACTCTCCTTGCCTACAGCACTTCCGGCGCCAGCGAGACGATCTTCATGAAACCTTTTTCACGAAGCTCCCTCGCCACCGGACCAAAAATGCGCGTGCCTTTCGGGTTCACGCCGTCCGCATCCAACAGCACCGCGGCGTTATCGTCGAACTTAATGTATGAGCCGTCTTCGCGCCGCCATTCCTTCGAGCAACGGACGATCACCGCGCGCACCTTCTCGCTCTTCTTCACGCCGCCCTGCGGCGACGCCGACTTGACCGAGGCAACCACCACATCGCCGATCGAACCGTAGCGGCGGGTCGAACCGCCCAGGACGTGGATCACCAACAACTCGCGCGCCCCGGAATTATCCGCAACCTTTAGGCGGGATTCATGTTGGATCATTCCTGCCCCTCCACTTTCAAGTCGGCGACGCCGCTATCCGCGGTGCGCACTTCGCGCTTGACGATGGATTCAACTGCCCAGCGTTTCTCGCGCGAAAGCGGCTTGGATTCGACGAGTTGCACCTCGTCGCCCACCTGGCAACCGATCTCATCATGCGCCTTGAAGCGCTTGCTTGAATGGACCACCTTGCGATATAACGGATGACGGAAGACGCGCTTCACCTCAACCACCACTGTTTTGGTCATCTTGGCGCTGGTCACGACGCCAGTCATACGACGACGATTGTTCATGCTTCACCTTCCGTAACTTCGGCTGTTTTCTGTTCGCGCAAAATGGTCAACATCCGCGCAATTTCGCGCCGCAGGATTCGCAAGCGGTCGGTATCGGTCAGTTGACCGGTCACCTGCTGGAACCGGAGCTTCATCAATTCATCGCGCGCATCGGCGATCTTCGTTTCGATCTCACCGGTTTTCAAGTTCCGCAGTTCTTTGGTCTTTGTGGCTTTCATGCCTGCTCTCCTGCTTCATGGCGGGCAACCACCTTGGTCTTGATCGAGAATTTATACTGGGCGTTCTTCAACGCCTGGATGGCTGTCGCAGAATCCAACCCACCGACCTCGAACATGATCCGTCCGGGCTTGACCACCGCGACATAATATTCCACATTGCCTTTTCCGGAGCCCATGCGGGTTTCGGGCGGTTTGTGGGTGAACGGTTTGGCGGGGAAGATGCGGATCCACACCTTGCCGCGGCGCTTCATTTCGCGGACGATGGTGCGGCGCGCCGCTTCGATCTGGCGCGCGGTCACCCAGCCGGGTTCCAACGCCTGCAAGCCGAATTCGCCGAAGCTGACTTCCGCTCCGCGCAGGGCTTTGCCTCTCATTCGGCCGCGCATTTGCTTGCGCCACTTTACACGTTTTGGCATCAACATAATCAACTACCTCATTAATTGCGAGTGTGCGCCGCTTACTGGCTCACGTACACGCCTTCTGTCGATTCGACTTTTTCTTCCGCTTCAGGTGCGGCGGCTTCGCCTTTGTAGATCCAGACCTTCACGCCGATCTGACCGTACGTGGTGGAGGCTTCCGCAATGGCGAAGTCCACATTTGAGCGCAAGGTTTGCAAAGGCACGCGTCCTTCGCGCAGCCAAACGTCGCGCGACATTTCTGCGCCGCCCAAACGCCCGCTGACCATGATCTTGATACCGCCCGCGCCTTGTTTCATTGCCTGCTGGATGGCGCGCTTCATCGCGCGGCGGTAGGCGATCCGGCGTTCAAGTTGGTCGGCAACATTGATCGCCACCAACATGGCGTCTGTGTCCGGGGAGCCAATCTCTTTGACATCCAGATCAATCTTCCGCCCGACCAGCGTTTCAAGCGCCGCACGAATCTTCTTCACGCCTTCGCCCTTGCGCCCGATCAAAATGCCGGGTTTGGCGGTATGGATGGAGATCTTGAGTTTGCCGGGGTAACGCTCCACCTCCACACGCGAAATCCCAGCCTTACGGTTCAGGATGGTATCCGGCATGGTTTTACGCAGCGTGCGGACAGCGGCGTTCTTCGCCGCGCCGCCTTTTGAATCAATACCCAACAACAGACTGCGAATCGCCATATCTTGATGCAACTGTTGGCGGTATTCTGAACCTTCGGCAAACCAGCGGCCCTGCCAGCCCTGGTTGACGCCGAGTCTCATTCCAATCGGATGAACTTTACGACCCATGATTTCTCCTTAATTCCTTATGACGCCGCGGCGCCGCGCTCACGTAAAACCACGGTCACATGCGAATTGCGGCGCAGTATCGGCTTGAAGCGGCCGCGCGCGCCGAAGCGTCTCCACTTGCGAGTGGGCGCCTCATTTGCGAAAATCTGGGCGACAAATAGATCGTCGCGGCTGACGCCAAAGTTCTCCTCGGCATTGGCGACCGCCGAGGCAAGTAACTTTCGCACCGGGAGCGCCGCAGCTTTATTCACAAAGCGCAGCATCTCCAAGGCTTCGTTCGCTCCCTTGCCGCGTACGAGGTCAACCACCAGCCGCACTTTCTGCGCAGACATCGGGAGGGATTTCAAATGTGCCTGAATATCATGCATGGCTCAAATTCCTTACGCCGACGCAGGCGCGCTGGATGGCGCGGCTTTCTCGCCGATGGTATGGCCGCGGAAGGTGCGCGTCGGCGCGAATTCGCCGAGGCGATGACCGACCATGTTCTCGGTGATATAGATCGGCACGTGGCGGCGCCCATCGTGGACGGCGATCGTATGCCCGACCATCTGGGGGAAGATCACACTGGCGCGACTCCACGTGCGCAACACTTTCTTCTCGCCCTTCTGGTTCATGGCTTCGATTCTTTTCAACAGTTTGGGTTCCACGAAGGGACCCTTTTTCAATGATCGTGACATGCTAACCTCAAATCCAATTAACGATTCTTCTTACTGCGACGGCGCACAATGTATTGATCGGTCTTCTTGTTGCGCCGGGTCTTGTAACCGAGGGTCGGCTTGCCCCACGGGCTTTTGGGTCCGGGCAAACCGATGGACTGGCGTCCTTCACCGCCGCCGTGCGGATGGTCGCGCGGGGTCATCGCCGAGCCGCGGACGGTCGGGCGGATTCCTTTGTGGCGGTTGCGTCCAGCCTTGCCAAGCTTGATATTGCCGTGGTCAAGGTTGCCTACCTGACCGATGGTCGCGTAGCAAGTCTGGCGGATGAGACGCACTTCGCCGGAGGGCATACGCACCTGGGCGAAATCGCCTTCCTTCGCGAGCAATTGCGCCGCGCCACCGGCAGAACGGACCAACTGACCGCCGCGCCCATCGCGGACTTCGATGTTGTGGATGAGCGTGCCGACGGGAATATTCGCGATCGGGAGCGCGTTGCCGGAGCGGATCTCGGCTGTCGCGCCAGCCATGACCGTATCGCCAACTTTCAGATCAAGCGGCGCGACGATGTAGCGTTTTTCGCCGTCAGTATAAAATAACAAGGCGAGGCGCGCCGTGCGGTTCGGATCGTATTCGATCGCCGCGACCCGGGCGGGGATGCCGCGCTTGTCGCGTTTAAAATCCACGAGGCGGATGAAGCGTTTGTGTCCGCCGCCGCGATGGCGCACGGTGACGCGTCCGTAACTGTTGCGCCCACCGCTCTTCTGCAAGCGGACGAGCAACGAACGCTCCGGTTTGGACTTGGTGATCTCTTCGAATGAGTAGCCGGTCATGCCGCGCGTGCCCGGCGTGACGGGTTTGTATTTTTTGACTGCCATTACTGCACCCCTTCAAAGATTTGAAGTGTCTGTCCCTCGACCAGCGTGACGATCGCCTTTTTGATGCCGGGTTTACGAACGAGCAAACGACGGCTGCGCAAGCGACGTCCGCGCTTGGCGGAGGTGTTGATAATATTGACGCGCGCCACTTTTACATCATACAAAGTTTCGACCGCGTCTTTCACGGATGTGCGCGTGGCGAAATCGGCAACCTCAAACGAATATTGATTGAGTTTGCTGGATTGGAAGTTTGTCTTTTCAGTCACCAGGGGGCGGCGAAGGACATCGTAAATCGTAGTCATCGTATCTCCTATCCCAAATTCGCCGTCAGTGTGTCGAGCGTTTTCACGGGTAACACCAGCGTATCGTAGTTGAACAGGTCGCGGATATTCAGGTATCCGGCGAGCAGGACTTTGGCGTCTTCCAGGTTGCCAATCGTGCGCATGGCAATCTCGTACGCCTGATCCTTCTGAGGCAACACTACGAGCGCGGTCTTGTCGCCGACCAACTTATTCAACGCCTGCGACATCGCCTTCGTCTTCGGCTCGGAGATGTTCAGGTCGTCCACGATTATGACGCTGGCGTCTTTCGCTTTGACGGATAGCGCCGAACGGAGCGCCGCCTGCCTCATTTTCTTGGGCATACGTTGCGCATAACTGCGCGGGTGCGGGGTGTGGATGCGACCGCCTCCCACCCACTGGGCAGCCCGGCGCGAGCCTTGGCGGGCGCGACCCGTGCCTTTTTGCTTCCACGGTTTGGCGCCGCCACCGGAGACTTCGCCGCGCACTTTGGTCTCATGCGTGCCAAGGCGCGCATTCGCCATCTGGCGTTGATACGCCTGATGCATCAAGTCAACATTAATTGGGGCTTCGAAGAGCGCGGCGGGGAGTTCCACTTCACGCAGTTTCTCGCCTTCCATGTTCAAAACGTCTACTTTCATCTCATTCATTCCTTGTGCGCCTATTGCTTGCGCGCCTCTTTGATCACCACGAGGCCGCCCTTGCCACCGGGCACCGCGCCGTTCACGCCGAGCAGGTTGCGTTCGGCGTCCACCAAGACAACCTTTAACGCTTGGACGGTAACACGGTCGCTCCCCATGTGACCGGCGCCGCGCGCATTCTTGAAGACGCGGCCGGGGGTGGTGCCAGATGAACGGGAACCGGGCGCGCGATGCCTGTCGGATTGACCGTGCGTTTTCTTGCCGCCGCCGAAATGGTGGCGCTTCACCGCGCCGGCAAATCCCTTACCTTTGCTCGTGCCGACCACATCCACACGCTCGCCGACGGCGAAGGCGTCCACAGTCACTTTATCGCCGATATTGGCGGCTTCTTTTGTGCGGAACTCACGGATGAACCGGAGCGGCGGAAGTTCGCTGGCTTTGAGGTGCCCCAATTCTCCGGCAGAAATTTTCTTCGGGTGAACTTCGGCAAACCCCAATTGGATCGCGGCATAGCCGTCGCGTTCCTGGTTGCGGACCTGTGTAACGTAACATGGCCCAGCTTCGATGATCGTCACGGGATACGAGACGCCTTGCTCATCGAAGATCTGGGTCATGCCGATCTTCTTTCCAATAAGCCCTTTTAACATGCTCAATTTTCTCCTTCAAAGTATTTTGCGAGACTGTCAGCCCGGGCTTGGGCTGCATCATCTCCGGACAGCGCAGTAAACAACGTGGCGGGACGCGCAGGGTTTTGTTGTCCCGTAGGGCGTCGTTCTTGCGCTGGCGAAAATCGAGAGCAGAGATTCAGCGTGCGGTCTCTACTCTCGAGTACGACCAACTATATTTTGATCTCGATATCCACACCCGCAGGGAGTGAAAGTCTCATTAACATGTCAATCGTCTTGGAGTCTGGATCGAGAACGTCAATCAGACGATTGTGTGTGCGGATCTCGTAATGCTCGTGCGAGTCCTTGTCTATGAATGTCGAGCGGCGTATTGTAAACCGTTCAGTCTTGGTTGGCAAGGGTACAGGACCGACAACATGCGCGCCACTGCGTTCGGCGGTTTCGACGATGCGTTTGGCGGTTGAATCGAGCACTCGATGATCGTACGCCTTGAGGCGGATGCGGATTTTCTGCTTCGTCATGCCTTTTCCTATTCCATGATTTTGGTGACGACGCCGGCGCCGACGGTGAGGCCGCCTTCGCGGATGGCGAACTTGGAGCCTTGCTCCAGCGCCACCGGCACGATCAGTTCCACCGTCAGGTTGACGTTATCGCCCG
>JADLBX010000053.1 GCA_020847435.1 Anaerolineales bacterium | reverse complement strand
TGGCATAATCTTTGATTGCCCTTGCTTTATCTGCAACTGTTTTGGGTAAATATACGAGTTCACTCCAGCCATTTGTTCCATTCGAGTTGATTGAAATATTAGCGCGGAAGGGACCATGCGATTCGCTCAGCGGAACGTCATACTGGGTAAAAAATTGATAAGTGCGGCTTGTGATCGTTCCTGAAATACCCTCGGCTTCATTAATACTGAATGGGACCAGTTTAGTATCCCCACTAGCTATGCCAACCGGATAAGAGGGAGTTTGGACATGAACAGGAAATCCAGAATTTTCCGCTCGCGCTTTTGTTGCATCTGCGCTCGCACTACCCGGCGTCGCTCCGATCAAGCCGGTAACGAGTCCGATCATCAAAACGATTCTTGCGCCAGCAAAATTTCGATTTCGGTTAATCATGGCAACTCTCCCTGGGAGTCTTCGCCTCCCTGAACAACACTGGAGGGCGTTCATTTCGACTTGAAACGAATCTTATACCGCTTCATTTGCGTTGGCAAGACTATAAATGCCATTATTTTGTTACACGGCAAGCGCCGCTCGAGGAGATTTTCGTCCTCCACCTCTCCCCCATTCCTATTTTCACGGCTTTTCCAACCCATGCGCGTTCAAAAATGTTTCATCCTCCAAAATCTCTTTCGTTACGCCGTCTGCTACGATCAAGCCTTCGTCCATCACGATCGTGCGCGGGAACAATTCCTCCACCAACTTCATGTCATGTGTCGAGACCAGCATGGTGATCGGCAGTTCGCGCAACAAATTGATCAACCTCCGCCGCGCGCGGGGATCGAGTCCAGCCGAGGGCTCGTCCAATATCAAAACGCTCGGGTTCATCGAAAGGACAGTGGCGATCGCGATGCGTTTCTTTTCACCCACGCTCAAATGATGCGAGAGGCGGTCGCGATACGAAGTCATCCGCACAGATTCGAGCGCGGCGTCCACGCGTTTGAACACCTCTGCCTCGGGCAGTCCCATGTGGAGCGGACCAAACGCCACATCTTCAAAAACCGTCGGCGAGAAGAGTTGATCGTCGGGGTTTTGGAAGACCAGCCCAACCATCCCGCGAATGACCGGTAGATTGTCACGCGTGAGGCGCATATCCCCGATTGCGATCTCGCCGCGCCCGATCAAAATCCCGTTGAGTTGCAGCATCAACGTGGACTTGCCCGCGCCGTTCGGTCCCACCAGCGCGACCTTGTCGCCCGCGCACAACGAAAACGAAACGCCGCGCAGCGCCGCGTGTCCATCGGGATACGAAAAGTGCAGGTCTCTCACTGAAACAACGTCGGTCACGGCAATCTCCCGGCAACCTGCATCAACACGAGGCACACAAGCGCCAACAAGCCGATCAGCAAATCGCCCGCCTGAAAACGATGCGGATGGATCGTCATCAACTCGCCTTTGTAGCCGCGCGCAAGCATCGCGTTGTAGACGCGGTCGCTGCGTTCATAACTCCGCAAGAATAATTGACCCGCCATATTTCCGACGACGCGCGCCCGCCACATCACGCTTCCCCCTCCCCTTTTGCCTGCCGCGCCAGCGGAACGCGCCTCGCGCGCCCGGAGCAGGCGCATCACTTCATCGGTGAGGACAAAAAGGTAGCGATACAAAAATGAAATGATGACGGTCAGGATCGTCGGCACGCGTAAATGGTTGAGCGCATGGACGATCTTCGGGAACTCGGTGACAGCGACGAGCAGGATCGCCATCTGCACCGACAGCCACGAGCGAATAACGATGCTGACAAAACGCAACAACCCTGCGTCGGTGATGGTAAAGTCCTGCATCAAGAATCGAAACGACATCACCGGCGCGCCGGGGATCGAGAATAAAGCCGTTATCGCGGCGAGCGCGAACGGAAGCGCGATAAACGAACGACGAAAAGTGAACCCAAGCCCAAGTCCCGAAAGAGCGTTTGCGATCAGGATGAACGCCCACGCCAGCAAAAACGCCAGCCACGCAGCATCGGGCAATAGCGCGTTCGACAGGATGAACGCAACCGTCACCACGACCTTGACGCGCGGGTCAAGATCGTGGATCAGGCTGTGCCCGTGGTGATAACGGTCGAAGGCATCGGAGTGCATTGGGTAAGGTTAGTAACGCGACATTCATGTCGCCTTTGCGCGAGCTGCGACTGAAAAGCGAGATGTTGCAAATTAACAATGAAACCGAGCAATCCGCTTTGAAACACGGAGACACAGAGACACGGAATTTAATTTCTCTGTATCTCCTGGTTTTCCTTTAGCGCAAAGCGCTTCGCAGTCTTGCGTTACGGCTATGTTCGAGCCAGTTGAGTTAAGACGTCTTCTTCTGCAAGCCGCGTCCAGCAATGATCGCGACCGCGAGGACGACCAGCGCGCCGATCATGCCAGCCGCGATCTTCGATAACGATGCATCCGCAAAGAACGGGACGGAATACCCAGCCAGCGGACCAGAACCAGACTGGGCAATATGAATGAAGCCCAAATCTTCAGCCACACGGTTCAACCCATCGGGGAACGCGGAAGCAAGCGGCGAAAGCAAGACAACCGCCAGCGAAAGTACAACGCCCGCCGCCACCCAGCCGCGCCCTCCCCGCGCCGAAGCGGAGGTTTCATCCAACAGGTCGGGGCGCGTCTGCATAATGAACGCCAGCGCGGCGACCGTGATCAACGCCTCGCCGACGCCGATCAACGCGTGGACGCTCAACATGGCGATCACGACGGTTTGCAAATTGCTGGTTCCGCTCAGCCACAATTGAAGCGAGGTGGCAAGCGCGCCCGCCATCACCGAAAGCCACGCGGCAACACCCGCGACCGCAAGTTTTGTGTTGCGGCTTGAATTGGCAACGCCACGATACAAACCGTATCCGATGGCGGCAGTGATCAAACCCATGTTCAGAATATTTGCGCCCATCACGAGCAAGCCGCCGTCTTGAAACAGCAATGCCTGCACCGCAATGACCGCGGTCATCACCAGCATCGCCGCCCACGGACCAAGGACGATCGCCGCCAGCGCGCCGCCCAGCAAATGTCCCGACGTGCCGCCCGCCACCGGGAAGTTCAACATCTGCGCCGCGAAGATGAACGCCGCCATGACGCCCATCAACGGGACTTGCTTTTCGCCCAGCGACTTGTTCGTGCGCGAGACAGCCATTGCCAGTAAAACGGCTGTGATCGCCCAACAGATCAGCGAGACGACCAAACTCAAGAAACCATCTGGAATGTGAAGCGCAACCGGTGAGTAGTGCATGTTTATCTCCTCTTTTATATTTTCTGACACTCCGGGCACACGCCGAAGAAAGTCACGTGGCTGTCAATCCGTGCGTATTGGCTTTCGGTTTCCAACCTGCGATAGAGGTCTTCGAGCGCTTGATGTTGTACTTCGATCTCTCCTCCGCAAATTCGGCAAACAATGTGATGATGGTCGCCTGCCGACAGTTCGTACCGCAAACGACCGTTGCCAGCCCGCGCGGGACGCGCCCACCCGTTTTTGGCGAGAAACTCCAACGTCCGGTAGACCGTGGGCTCCGTCAGGCGCGGGAAATCCTTTTTGGCTTCCCGATAAACATCGCGCGGCGAGAGGTGTTTGCCTGAGTGACGCAAGACGTGCAGGATCGCCATCCTCTGCGGCGTGACCCTGAACCCTCGTGAACGAAGTTGCGGAGCATATTCTGAAGCGCAGGACATACACAACCCTTCTTGCAAGTATTTGCAATAACTCTGCCCTTTAGAAGTCTCTCCGGGAATAATTCTTACCGAATTATCCGATTTACGCCTTATCGAAAATATGTCTATCCGACTTGATTTTCAATGTCAACTGTGCTATTTATAAGAGAAATTTTTCAAGGATGAATGAATGCACAGGGAACGAGTTTCTGACAACGTATATTGGTTTCAAAGCGAAGTGTACGCGCAAGTAACCGCGGGCATCGTGGCGGGTCCGCAGTGGGCGGTGGCGATTGACACGCTGGCATTACCGGACGAAACATTGAGCATCCGCGAATTTATCGAACACGAACTCAACGTGCCGATCCGCTACGTGATCAACACGCATTACCACGCCGACCACTCGTGGGGCAATTGTTTCTTCCCGGGCGCCACCGTCATCGCACATACGCGCTGCCGCGAACTGCTCGAAGAGCGCGGCATCCCCTCGCTGGAACAGGCAAAGAAACAAAACCCCGCGTTGAAACAAGTGAAGATCGTCCTGCCTCACATGACCTTCGCCGACGGCGAACTCACTTTACGCGTTGGGAAAAAGAACCTCATCCTCTCGACCACGCCCGGTCATAGCGACGATGGGATTTCGGTGCTGGTGGAGGAAGACCGCATCCTCTTCGCCGGCGACGCGTTCATGCCCCTGCCCTACATCGTGGACGGCGACCTCGACGACATCTCCGCCTCCATCAAACGCATCGGGCGCATGGGACTCGAAAACATCGTGCAGGGTCACGGCGATGTGATCCTGCGCGGCGAGATCGACGCGGCAGTGCGCGAGAATCTCAACTATCTTGCCGCGATCCGCAAATCGGTCAAGTCCGCGTCGAAGCGCAAAAACGCCGAGGAATTGATCGAGCAGATCACCATCGAAGACAGCGGTAAGAGCCGCGTCCTGCTTGGCGGTCTGGCTGAGCCCCTCCACCGCAGGAATTTGCAAGCGTTGTTGCAACAGATGAATTAATTGTTGTGCCGCAAAGTGAACTTTGCGGCGCTTAAGTGCGGGACGATTTTAATGCCCGCCGCCCGATCACCCCGCTGTTCGTCAGCTCATCCAACTCACCGGCTGAAAAAAATTCGCCCAGGACTGCGCGGGTATGCTCGCCCAGTTCCGGCGCGGGACGCGCTGCGCCGCTTCCATACGCGAAGGGAGAGTTGAGTCCCACTGGTCTGCCTTTTTCTTCTCGTACAAATCCTCGCGCCCTCACCTGCGGATGCGCCAACGCATCTTCAAACGACAACGCCGGCTCGACGCACCCATCGCTGCCGGAGAACGCCTCCAGCCAGTCTGCGCGCGCCCGCCCTTTGAAGATCGCCGCCACTTCATCTTTAATTGTCCCGTCGAATTGACGCGGGAGGAGGTCGTTGCGTCCGGTCACCTTGCAGAAGTCGCTCCAGAATGTCGGCTCCAGCGCGGCGAGCGAGATAAATTTCCCGTCGGCGGTTTCGTAGACGTTGTAGCAAGCCAGCCCGCCCTGAAGCGGAAGCGTCCCGCCGTTCACCGCGATGCCGCTGAAATGCGCCGCGCCCGCCATCGGAATCATCCACGCAAGAATGCCGTCCAATAATGCCACGTCGAGATATGCCCCCTGACCGGACTTTTGCCGGCTGAGCAACGCGCCGAGGAGCGCCAGCCCCGCCAGCATGGCTCCGCTCAGGTCGGCGACCGGCAAGCCGGAAACATGCGGCGCTCCGCCCGCCACCGTGTTGAGCGATAGCGCGCCGCTGATCGCCGCGTAGTTCAAGTCGTGTCCCGCGCGTTTGCTAAACGGACCCGTCTGCCCGTAACCGGAGAGGGCGCAGTAAACGAGGTCGGGTTTTATGGCGCGCAAAGTTTCGTAATCGATCTTCATCCGTTCCGCCACGCCGGGACGAAAACTTTCGATCACCACGTCGGCGGTTGAAATAAGTTTCAGAAACGCCTCGCGCCCGCGCGGGTTGCGATAGTTGATCGCCACGCTTTTCTTTCCCTGATTGATCGCCTCGAACAAGCCGCCCAAACCCATTTCGGGCGGGGCAAGGCGCGCGTAATCGCCGGCAGTGGGAGTTTCCACTTTGATCACATCTGCGCCCATGTCGGCAAGCAATTGCGTAATGAACGGACCCGGCAAGAGCCGCGTCAGGTCGAGGATGCGGAGTCCTTCCAAAGGTTTTGTCATACTGCGCTCCAAAATTTGGGATGAATTCGATACAACAAAAAACCACCCTGTTGAATCGTCGCGAGAAACAGACCGGCGGAGTCTCCGCTCCGCGTTGGAGGCTTACGAATCTTTTGTCCCCCCGCCCGATTCGGCGTTCGCTTTCCGCGCTCGCAACCACCCCGCGAGGCTGATGCTGACCACGCGTTCGGTGCCGGCGAATATTTTTTGAATGTTCGGGCGCAGCGCCCAGATCAGGATCAACTCAGCGATCAGACCATACACCACGTTGACCCACGGCATCAGGTCCATCGAGGCGCGGAGAGCGAAGAGAACGATGATCGCCAGTCCGACCGTCAGCGTGGCGACCGAAGCCATACCCAACGTAAACAAGACCACTGCGCCGATCACGAAAACGAACGGGAACGTCCAAGCCCACAAACCGACCGCTCCGCCCAACGCGGGCATGGCGCCTGCTCCGCCGCGCAATCGAAATCTGCCTTTTGGGTCGCGCTCAGCCAGAAAAATGGAATAGTTATGCCCAAGGATCGCGGCCAGACCCGCCAACACGGGAACGATGTTGGCATCGGGAGATAGTGCGCGCGCGATCCATACCGCGACCGCGGCTTTGGCGGCATCCAATAGCGCGGTAGCCAGCCCGACGGTAAAGCCCGCCGCGCGGAACGCGTTCGTTCCGCCGGTGCGTCCGCTTTCCACTTGACGCAGGTCTTTGCCGGTCCTCATTTTGACGATCAGGAGCCCCACTGGTATGGAGCCTAACAGATAGCCAACGATCACCGCGACAATTCCGAGCAAAATTTGCATTTCATTCCTCCGGGAGTGGTCTGGATAAGAAAACACCCAATCGCATGGCGGGTTACTCTGTTCAACGCTCTCGATCCGGTCAGCGCAGAAAGACCGCGAGTCCCCAACACAAGGCAGTTGCAATCGCCGGCTCGAGCATGGCACGGCGCACAGGCAACTCTTCATTTAAGTTGACCGCCAGGTTGGTCAACGCATAGAGCGGACCGACAAGCATCAAACCAAATTGAATGGACGAAAGGGGCCAATAATGCAAACCCGCCGCGACCTGCACACACACACAAGCGACGCCGAGCGACCATGCCGTTTCCCAGCGGCTGAGACGCAGGCGCAAGATACGCAGGCTGGCAAAACCCGCCGCGAAAAACAAGGCAGGGATTTCAAGGTACAGCCGCAGGCTCCCGTAGCGCAACGCGACCGCGAGGATAAAGAAGAGCGTGTATGAGATCGCAGTGAGCCCGGCTAACGCGAGATCGTAATTCGGCGCGCCCGGGTCAACGACAATGTATTCGGCGAGAAACACAAGCAGGAGAAAAAGTCCGCCGACGGCAAAGCCTGCCCACCAGGCGGACCCGGCTGGCAGAAACGAGAGCGCGGCGCTCACCACAAAAGTTGTCAGCGTCGGCAAGATCCACCATTGCAGTGTGGCGCGTCCCTTCAAAGCCGGGTGACTGCGTAAAAGCCAATCCATGCCGGTGGCGGTCAGCCCGGCGGTGAGGAGCCGGATCCCGGTTGTCAAATCAAGCGGCAGGGAGAGAAGAAAGTTCGGGAGTTGCAATTGGAGGTTGAACTCCGGCGTCCGCACGATGCGCGTCAAAGCGAGCGCCAACAACACAGTGGAGGTCAGCACGCCGATGCGATTCGTATCCGGAAGGTGGGTTTGCGCCGCCATGGCTTCATTTTAACGGCTCTCTGGGATTTGGTGGGGTAGACGGCAGGTAGAGAGTAGAATCTGGCAAAAACTGGAGTATGGCGATGCCAGAACTACAACTCAGCAAACTGCTCAACCTGCCCAATCTGGAAATCATCAAG
>JADLBX010000052.1 GCA_020847435.1 Anaerolineales bacterium | reverse complement strand
TTTTTTGTTTGGCAGACGCTGACGCGTAAAACGATTTTGGATTCAATACGATGTTGTTTGAGGAGGGATAAGAGAAGAATTGAAAACTTGATACAATATTGTTATTCATAAATTTTAGGCATTTGGAGAAAGTTATGGCATCACAAATCAAATCATGGCAAATTATTGACGGTAGATTAGTTCCTTTACAATCATCTTTGGTTAGCGACGGTAAGAGGGAAAAGGATGACCTTGAACAATGGATCAAATCGAATCCTCAAATACTCGGAGATGATATTGCTATTATTGGTGAGCAGGTACAAACAAGCTCGGGGCCTCTTGATTTTCTTGGGATTGACAATTATGGAAATACTGTAATTGTTGAGTTAAAAAGAGATAGGCTTCCAAGAGAGGCGCTTGCGCAAGCAATTGATTACGCTTCAGATATCGCTGGTTGGGAGATTGATCGTTTTCGCGAGGTCTGTAAGTCATATACAGGACAAGCGCTAGAGGATTTTCTTCAAGAAAAATTTGACGATATTTCTCTTGAAGACCTTAATATTAATCAAGCACAAAGACTCTTGCTGGTTGGCTCCGCAGTGGAGGAATCGCTTGGCAGGATGATTGAATGGCTATCTGATAGTTATAGTGTTGGCATAAATGTGATTGTGCTGAATTATGCAAAGACGAGCCAGGGCGACTCGATCTTGTCGAGAATGGTGATCATACCTGAAGAGGTTGAGAAGCAAAAAACAAACAAGAAAAAAATCATTATCGAAATGTCAAACAAACCAGGAACTTACGATAATGAGACATTAGAAGCGAAGCTTGTAGAATATCTTTCTAAAAATTTATATTCCTCTCAGCGTATTCGAGATTACTTCTTGCCTACATTACTACAAAAAGGACAGGTGACCCGTGATCAGCTGAGAAAAGAGTTTGTCCGTCTAAATGCAGCAGATGATGAGCGTCAGGCTGGATATTTTCTTTCCCTTATCTCTAGTCAGCTCGGGTATAACTGGAACGACTATCTAAGGCAAGTTATTTATTATGAATTTCCAAATCACCCTTGGGAAAAGGATAACTTCAGAATTCGAGATGAATATGTCGAATTGATTACTGAGGTTCTGAGAAAAGTAAAAAAATAATTTGTTTTTCGTTCATAGAAATCGGAGGTATAAAAAACCTCCGATTTCTCGTTTACAATCATCCCGTGTCCCAACTCATCCTCTTCATCCTCCTCTCCGTCCTCTCCTACTTCCTCGTCGCCTTGATACGCAGGTATGCCGAGCGACGTCAAATCATAGATCACCCCAACGAACGCAGTTCGCACGTCACGCCGACGCCGCGGGGGGGCGGGCTGGCGATTGTCGTCCTGACGGTCGGGTCAGCCGTATGGGCGATGAGAACCGTGCAGTTGAGTCACGCGTGGGTGTATCTCGTGTGCGGAGTCGTCATTGCGATTCTCGGTTGGCGCGACGATCTCCATTCGCTTTCGGCGCGCGTCCGTTTTGCGGTGCAGGGAATCGTCGCGGCGGTTTCGATCTATGGCTTGGGATATTTCAAGGTCGTCACGATTCCGCTGTTCGGCGAATTGCATTTGGGCGCGGTGGGAATCGTCATCACATTTTTGTGGATCGTGGGACTCATCAACGCGTACAACTTCATGGACGGCATTGACGGCATCGCGGGCGGCGTGGCGTTGGCGGGCGCGTTCGGTTGGATGGCGCTCGCCTCGAACACGCGCAACGATTTTGTTTTTTCGCTGGCGCTGGTTGTTGCCGCAAGCAGTTTGGGTTTTCTCGGACACAATTGGTCGCCTGCAAAAATTTTTATGGGCGACGTTGCCAGCACATTTCTCGGTTACACGTTTGCGGTGTTGCCGCTTCTTTCCGCCACGCAAGGCGGCGACGCGCTCCTGATCGGCACGCTGTTGATGTGGACGTTTATCATGGACGCGGGCGTCACGTTCATTCGCCGCGCGCTCAATCGTGAAAATGTTTTTGAATCACATCGCACGCATTTGTATCAACGGCTCGTCATCGGAGGGTATCCGCATCACATCATCAGTACGTTGTATCTCATGCTCACGTTGCTCGCGGGCGCGCTTGCGTACGAATGGTCGCAGGGCAGTCGCCTCGCCCCCCCGTTGATCATCATCGGACTTCCGCTCATTTGGATTCTTCTCTCTCGCCATGCGAAATCGTTAACCGCAAAGAACGCAAAGGTCGCTAAAGTTTAAAGCCTTTAGGATTTTCCTTCGTGTACTTTGTGCCATTTCGACAGGCTCAATGCAAGCCTTTGTGTTTAGAATCTCTTTCTTATGTTGACGAAAATAAAAACCCTCGCTTCTCTCTACCATCAACTTGGTCCGCGTTGGACGCTGTTTCGCCTCCTCTACGCTTTCCGCTTGCGCACGGGACTTATCCGTTTGCAGATGCCAATGGGGAAGTGGGAAGATTATAAAAACCACATTTCAAATAAATCCGCTGGTCGAGTAGAGCGGGCGTTCCTTCCGCTCGTATCGAGACCAGACCTAACCAACGCTTCCTGGAATTCTCGAACCGCAATTGAAGAAGCAGATCGAATCTTACCTGGCGAAATCAAATACTTCGCCCACGAATGGATCAAAACAGGTTTTCCTCCAGATTGGCACAAAAATAATGTCACTCTGAGCGCCAGCGAAGAGTCTCTACCACGATCGTCCGAGATTCTTCGCTCCGCTCAGAATGACATGAACAGACATTGGTCACAAATCTCCGACGACTCCAACAACGACATCAAATTCATCTGGGAACCGAATCGCTTCGCTTTTGTCTACACCCTCGTCCGCGCCTACGCCGCCACGCACGACGAAAAATACCCCACAGCCTTCTGGACTCTCATCGAAGACTGGGCGGAACACAACCCTCCCAACACGGGACCCAACTGGATGGACGGACAAGAGATCGCGCTGCGTCTCATGGCATGGACGTTCGGCTTTGGTCAATTCTCTAATTCTCCTTCTTCAACTCCCGACCGTAAAGCAAAATTTGTTTTGCTCGTCGCCGCACAAGCCGAGCGGATCTACAAAAACATCGGCTACGCTATCTCCACGAGAAGCAACCACACCATCAGCGAAGCCTTTGGCTTGTGGTTAGTTGGATTGCTCTTTCCCGAACTCAAACACGCCGAAAAATATCTCTCGCTCGGCAAACGTCTTCTTGAACAAGAAGCCGCCAATCAGATTTTCCCCGATGGCAGTTACTCCATGTACTCCATCAACTACCATCGTTTCATCTTTCATATTTATCTTTACGCCATTCGCCTCGGTGAAAATTACCAATTACCATTTACCAATTCCCTCAAAACATCCGTTACCAAATCTATCGAATACCTCTCCCACCTCATCAACCCTCAAACAGGCGAGATGCCCGTCTACGGATCAAACGACGGCGCGCTCGTTCTCCCTCTCAATAACTGCCGCTTCACGGACTACCGTCCGCTGTTGCAATTGGGCTGGTACATCACCAAAGGAGAACGCCTCTTCGAGCCTGGTCCATGGGATGAGGATTTGTTTTGGTTGTGTGGTGAAAATTCATTAACCGCTAAGAGCGCAAAGAACGCAAAAGAAAAATTAAATCTTAGCGACCTTCGCGGGCTTAGCGGTGAATCTTTCCCCGATGGGGGAGTCTACCTCCTCCGCCGAACCAACTCTCACGCCCTCATCCACTGCACGGACTTCGCCTCCCGTCCATCCCACGCCGACCAACTCCACATGGACTTGTGGATTCACGGTCAGGAACTTGCCATTGACGCGGGCACTTACCTCTACAGCGGAGCAGGTCACTGGCGCAATGGGCTAGCGCACACCTCCGTTCACAACACTGTGACAGTCGATGGCAAAGATCAAATGACCATGGTCAGTCGCTTCACGTGGACGAACTGGTCGAAGGGAAAAGTCCTCAAGCATGAAAAAGATATTTGGCAGGGCGAACACAACGGCTATAAGCCCGTCTCCCACAAGCGGACAGTGATGGCGCTTGAAGAGGATCGCTGGCTCGTGATAGATAAACTCGAAGCGAAAGAATCCCATCGTTACGCGCTTCAATGGTTGTTAGCAGACTCTGGAGTACAGGAGCTTGCTCCTGCACTTGGTTTACTGCTAAAACCTTCGGACGGCAAGCCGTCCGACTCCAGAGTTAATATTCAAATGGGTTTGCTCGAAGGTGACGGAAACTTTTCTGTTGTCCGCGCGGATGCGAATTCGACGCGTGGCTGGCGTTCGAGATATTATGCTCACAAAGAACCAGCCATCTCGGTTATGCTAGAGGCGAATCAACCCCAAGTCACATTTTGGAGTTTCTTCGGGTTTGAAAACGATGTTGTTGAAATAAATGAGAACATTTTGAAAATAAATTCAAAGCCCTACTCGTTGGTCGAGTAGGGCGAGGCGATAGCCGAGACCGTATCGAGACCAACAGGAATCAAGTGTAATCTTGTAACAAAATTACCGTACGGTGCGGTGGTCTCGGTTTCGACAAGCTCAACCCAGCGGATACGCCCCGCTTGCGCTTCGACTTCGCCGCCAACGAACAGCGGCTCCGCTCAGCGCGGCGGGGCTACTCGACCACCGAAGCCTTCCAGTCTCCAGTCTCCAATCTCAATTCTCCAATTCTCCAATTCTCCAATTCTCTAATCCTCCATCACTCCAATTACCACTTACCAATTACTTCCCCTCCTCCGCCCTCAACTTCTCCGCCGCGCGGAAATACTTCAAATACCGCATCGAATTTGCATCCTTGCCGAGTAACAGGTCAATCGCTTTGATGGAATTGCCCAACTTGATGGGATCGGTGATCGAAGTAGTGACGCCTGCCTGAATCGCCAGCGCAAGGAACGCGCTATTCACGGCATGTCGGTCAGGCAGACCGAACGACACGTTGCTTGCGCCGAGGCTGATATTCACGCCGTATTCCTTTGTGATTAACTCGATTGCTTTCAACGTGACTAAACCTGCAACACTGTTGTGACCGACCGTCATCACCAACGGATCAATGACGATGTCTTCGGCAGGGATGCCCATCTTTGCCGCGTATTCGATGATCTTCCCCGCTGCGGCGAGACGACCCTCCGCAGTGGGTGGGATGCCGTCGTTGCCGATCGCCATCCCGATCACCGCCGCGCCGCGCTCCTTGACGATGGGCAGAACGGTCCGCAGTTGCTTATCTTCGCCATTGACCGAGTTGACCAGCGGCTTGCCAGGCGTGACCTTCAATCCCGCTTCTAAAATCTTCGGTTCGTTTGAATCAATACACAGCGGCACATCCGCCACTTCGAGGATTGCCTGCACCACCTTCGGCATGATCGCCGCCTCGTCAATCTGCGGATGACCGACGTTGACATCCAACACGTCCGCGCCCCAAGCGACTTGTCGCTTTGCCAGTTGTTGCACGTATTCAAAATTCTGGTCAACGAGCGCCTGCCCTAACTTTTTGATTCCCGTCGGGTTGATCTTCTCGCCGATGATAACGAACGGCTTATCGTGACCGATAGTCACCGTTTTGGAATTGCTTTTCAAGATGGTGTGCATGATTTCCTCCAAAATGTACTGCGACATTCATGTCGCTCTACCCAACATAAGGCGACATGAATGTCGCGCTACGTCTTACGCTAGACAGCAGGCACTCCGAGTCCGCTTGAGCGGACTTCCATGAACTGAGGCAGGAATTTATTCCGACGAACTATCCCCGCCTCCGTGACAATCCTCGGAATGACCTCATCCCAGCCGACGGGCATCAAGTGGATTCCGTGAATGCCCTGATTGTGATACGTTTTTATTCGGCTGATGACTTCAAGCGCAATTTGGATTCCCTCTTCCTGCGCGTTGTCCGCGCGGTCGGCGGTTTCCATGCGGCGCAAGACATTCATTGGCAAATGCACGCCAGGCACTTCCGCCAGTTTCTGCGCCATCTTCAAGCTCTTGATGGGAGTGACGCCAGCGAGAATGTAAACTTTGTCCAAGATATTTCGCTTAGCAAGTTCGTTAAGCCAGAGTTCCATTCCATCCACATCGAAGATCAAATTCGTTTGGAAGAACTGTGCACCTGCATTGACCTTCTTCTGTTCGCGCAGTGCCTGAAACTTTACGTTCGACGAAAATGGCGAAGCCGCCGCGCCGAGGAAGAACATCGGCGGATGTTTGATCTCGCGCCCGTCCAGATATTTCCCTTCATCGCGCATTCGCCGCAAGACCCACAACATTTGGATCGAATCCAGATCGTTGATGTCCATCTGGTCGCGCGGGGAAGGAGACATCTTCGCGCTGTCGCCTGTCACGCACAGAACGTTTCGCACGCCCAAAGCAGTCGCGCCGACGATCTCGCTTTGCAGGCTTCCACGAGAACGGTTGCGCGCCGACATTTGCAGGACAGGCTCTGCGCCATGTTGAATCGCAACCGTACTGCACGCCCACGACGACATGCGCGGCGTCGCAGATTGATTGTCCGTGAAGTTCACTGCGGTGACGAGATTCCTCACCAGTTCGATGTTGCGGATCAACTTCTCGGTCGAGGCGGAGAGGGGAGGCGTCAACTCGGCGGTGACGACAAAATCGCCTGCGACCAGCCGTCCCTGAAGAGAAGAAGCGGGTTCCACGTATGCAGGCGGATGATACTCCGCATCGCCATTCCACCATTCAGGCTGACGCACAGGGCGGAGAATCCCATCAATTGTTTGCGCGCGTGTCTTCGCTGAAAGCAATCCCGTAAAAATTTTTTTGAATCCAATGTTGTGCGCGTTGCGAATGATCGCGCCCCACGAATCTTTTCCCACTTTTTCCCAATCGAGCGGGGGCAGCGCTTCGAGCAACACATCTTCGCGACCCCACTTGAACGAACGATCGTAAATGTGATACCACACGCACGGGCGGCTTTGGTCAACGTAACAGGCTTCGGAGGTCGAGCCGCCGCACGGACCGTTTCGCAAACCCTTCGGGCATTCCATCGGGCACACGAGCGCGGTTTCGGCGAGCAGGCAATTGCCGCACATGCGGCACCCGAACAGCGGACCCTTCACGCTGTATTCGATCACGCGCAAGGCGCGCTCGCCGAACGTCTCTTTTTGGAAGGGGAGGTAGGCGGGTTGCCAGCGTCGTCCTGGAGTGAAGCCTGTCATTCTGACTCCTTAGAAATTGTACATTATATATAATTTTGGACAGGCGGATTGTACCCCCGAATCTCGAAAATTTGCAAGTAGAACAGTTCGTCCCGCAGTTCAACTGCGGGACGATCATCGGGTTGATTGTGCGACGCACTATACCACTTGCAAAATGTGACTCACTGCCGTAGATGCGGGTCCGCCCAATGACTGGATCAACGCCGTACGCGCGTTCAGGATTTGATTCGCTTCAGCCCGACCTTGAAGCTGGGTCGCCGCGTCGACAGCCTGATACACGCCTGAGGCTCCGCCCGCAAACCCTCGCGCTTTCATCCCGCCCATCGTCGCGCAAGGAATGCGCCGCGCTCCGCTGGGGTCTCCAGACCCCAGCGAAATAAGCCCATCCGCGGCGAGACGCCAACCCTTCCCTTTGATCGCAAACCCAACCGCTTCGAGTTGCAACGCGGCATACACGCTGAACGTGTCGTGATATTCGAATAGGTCAATATCATCCAACACCGCGCCGACTTGTTTCATCGCCTTGCCAGCGGAGATTTGCGCGGTGTCGAAGTACAGCATGTCTTTTCGGTCATGCAATGCCAACGTGTCCGATGAAGAAGCCGAGCCAGCGACCTTCACCAGCGGATGTGAGAAATTGCTTGGCAACAAATCCTGCCGAGTCAACACAATTGCCGCCGCGCCGTCCGCATTCGGAGCCATGTCGAACATGTTGAGCGGGTCGCTGACCATCTCCGCTTTGGCATAGGTCTCAGGTTTGATGGCTTTGCGGAACATCGCATTTTTATTTGCAACGCCGTTTGCATGAGCCGTCAATGCAAAGCCAGCGAAGCCGTCAGCAGGGACATCGTACTCGTGCATGTAACGCTTCATCAACAGCGCGGCTTGCGCGGCGGGAGTCATCCCCTGCACGGATTCAAAATCGGCATCGCCTGTGGTGGCGAGAGCCGCGTCCACGCCTGAGCCGACCTTGTCCGTAAACTTTTCCACGCCAACGACGAGCGCAACATCCACAAGCCCGCTTTTGACGGCGAGATAACCCTGTCTCAACGCCGCGCCGCCCGACGCGCCTGCCGCTTCGATGGTCACGGCTTCGATACCGAGCAAACCCGCATAGTCGGCGATCAACGCGCCAAGATGCGCCTGATTGGAAAGATTCGGCGCGAGCATGTTGCCGACGAATAGCGATTGCGGCTTCAATCCGCCCGAATCTTTGACCGCGTCTTGAATGGCGGCGAAGGCAAGCTCACGCAGACCAATGTCCCAATGCTCGCCGACTTCCGTTTGTCCGATACCTGCGATGATAACTTCTGTCATGTTTATGTCCAATTGTAGGGGCACAGCGAAATGGTTAATCGTCAGAATCGTGATTCGTCTCGCTGTGCCCCTACGTGTAATTTATTTCATTTGCAACTTCCCGCGGAAGCGGACATACGTGGCGTAATCAATTTCCGTGCGGCGGGCGATGTATTCTTGAGTCTTCGTGGCGAGGCTGGCGCGGAGCGGAGCGGCGTCGGTGACGGTGATGTCGAAGGCGTCTGAACCAGCCCCACTTCCGAATGAAACGACGAGTATCCGATCCCCAGGTTGGGCGATGTCGAGAGTCGCAGTGAGTCCGATCATCGCCGCGCCCGCGTACGTGTTCCCGATCACAGGGACGAGAAGCCCAGGCGCGATGCTGTCCATTGAAAATCCGAGTTGAGAGGCGACGCGTTGCGGGAACTTCGTGTTAGGCTGGTGGAAGACCGCCCACTTGTAATCTTTGGCGGTCGTGCCTGCGGCTTCCATGAGATGCGTGGCGGCTTCGCTGACGTGTTTGAAGTAGGCGGGCTCGCCCGTGAAGCGCATACCGTGTTCGGGATACTTCGCATCGGAGCGGCGCCAGAAATCGGGTGTGTCGGTGACGTACGAATACGAGGCGTTGATGATCGCAAGCGATTCTTCGGCGGGACCGAGGATGTACGCGCCGCCGCCCGCGCCTGCCGTGTATTCGAGCGCGTCGCCTGGCTTGCCTTGCGCGGTGTCCATGCCGATCGCCAGCGCGTATTTGCCCATGCCCGAGCCGACCAAGCCCATCGCGGCGACCATCGCTTCGGTGCCAGCCTTGCAGGCGAATTCCCAGTCGGCGGCTTGCGTGTTCGGGACGGCGCCAATCGCTTCGGCGACCAACGTGGAGGTTGGTTTCACGGCGTACGGATGCGACTCGCTCCCGACCCACACCGCCCGCAGTTCGGTCGGGTCAATTTGGGCGCGTTTCATCGCGTTGCGCGCCGCTTCAATGGACATGGTGATCACGTCTTCATCCAGCCCAGGGACGGCTTTCTCCTTGATGGGGAGTCCGCCTTTGCCGCCCGTCCATACGCGGGCAACTTCCTTGGCAGGCAGGCGATAACGCGGCACGTACGCGCCGTAGCCAATGATGCCAACGGGTTTGGCGGGTTTGAGGAGGGTGGGGGAATGGCGAGGGTGAGGGGTTGTCATTTTAATTTTCCGTAATTACTTACTTTCGTCAATGTCGTAAGGATTCTTGCACTGCGGATCGGATGGGAAATCAATAAACGCATCGTTATCATTGTCAATGCTGTCGTTACACTGGTACGTTGGCGTAGATTCAAATTGATTTCTATCAATCCCGATGAATGTTAAGGGGTCCCCATAACCTAAAAGATAAAAATCGCCAAAGGCAATCGGGAAGGTGCCCGAAGGAGTTATAAGAAAATATAGTGAAACATCTGCTTGGGTTAATAGATAGTTGGTTGTATCACTAATCACTTCAAATTCTGAGATAATTGAAGAATTAAGACTTGAAATGGTGAAATAATTTTCATAGTTTGTATTAAGTAGGCAGTTATCACATCGCACACTTGTCCAAAAGCGAGCAATTTCAAATATATTCGAGGTCATCTTTTCAAATGATTGATTGATCTTTTCTTTACCCTCGATGATTGCTGAAAGTGTATCCTCATCGACTCGATTCTTATCAAAGATAGTAAATAGTTGCCTCTCCACTCCAATTTCCCGCCCTGGCCCGGATGCATAAAGGTTCATTGGGTGTTCAACGTTTACGATGATTTCCTGATTCGGCGGAAGAGAATCCACTGCTATCAGAACCGCATTATGTTTTGAGGATTCGAATATGTAAGTTATGGGGTTTGGACAGTTGTCCACATATTTATATTCTTGGGTATGCTTGATTGCGGGATCAGTAAGCGATACTTGGAATTGATCAATTTCGGAAATATGATCCTGCCACAAAAAATTGATATTCTGGATACAAACTGCAATCGTAAGGTTGGTTGCTGTGGCAGGACCCTGATTTTTGATTCTAATTGCATTCCCTATAGAAAAACCTGTAACATCTTCTTGAATTATTTCAATGTTTGCAAATTGATTCTGAATCTGCAAATCTGCGAATTGCTTTTGAAAATCCTCATTTCGCTTTTGGCTCTCTTCCTGAAATTCCTGATCTCTTATCTGCTGAGTTGCCAGAAACTCCTGCTGATTCTTCTGTTGTTGGATGCCAAAATTTGTAGTTACTATGATGTTAACTAAAACTAAAATGAGACTAACGATGGAGATGATAGTGCTAACCTTCGTGGATTGGTTTGGCTCCTTTACAGCTGAGAATTTTGTCTCGGCTTTTTCTACCTCAGATGCAATAAGAGTCCCGCGCTTTGACTCAGCCATTCTCTTGCCTTTTGCACTTTTCTTAACGAGTGTTCTTTTCATAGTAATATCTATTTTCCATACGCCAAAATTTTGACGTCAAACCAGCGTGGTTGAAAATCTTCGGTGCGGTGTGCGGTGCGGACTAAAGTCCTGCCTCAGGGCGTGGAAGTCGGCTGAAGCCGACTGGCTTGTCAGCCCGTAGGCGGCGCACTGAGCCTGTCGAAGTGGCTTTCATGGACTGAGGGAGGGACTGCGTAGCGTCCCGCTACGATGTTCGGCAGGTTTCACCACTTGCGCGGCGTATCTCCTTTTTCGATTTCATTCCTTGCTTTTGCCAGCGTTTTGAGCCACATGTCGAGAGTCTCGGGTCCGATGCGGGCGGCTTGTTCGGCGACTTCTTCGATGTCAACTTGGTAATTGCTAAAGCCTCGCAAGCAGAAAAATAAAACAGCGAAAATATCGTCGGGATGTTTGTTTGACCTGCCCTCGTTCCACGCCTCTAATTTCCCAATGATGATGTCCGTAGGTTGCGCGACCCATGCCTCAAACGGGACATCGTTTTGATCGGTGAAGGTCTCTCGTACGCGGCGGTCGAAGGCAAGTTGATAGTCGGGTTCACGTTTCAGGGGAACAAGGTCTGCTTTTATGCCTTCGCTTGAATCAATGATATTGAACATGATTCCCATTTCAACGGAATTTTTTATCATTTCAGGGTCGGCGTAATAGCGGGGAAGAGGGAATTTTTGAGAAAGGGCTTCAAAGTCTTTCTCCTGTAAATCTACAATAATGTCAATATCGTGGGTGGCGCGGGTGATTCCATAAATTGTGCCGCCAAACGCGCCGACAATCATATAAGGCGCGCCGATCTCATCCAATGCTTTTACGACACGGATGTAAAGGTCAAGCATGTCCATATTTGCCATCCATGGAAATTAGATAATCCAGAATTTTCATATTGATCTCTGACAAGGAAAGGTTCGGGAACTTTCTTTTGAATGAGGTTCGCAAACCCGCGCGTATCATGGCGCTCGCCCGAAGGCTGGGGGAAGTCCGTTTGCCAGGCGGCATTTTTGCCAACAATTCCATCTGTTTGTGATCAATGGGATTAAGTCCATTCACGATGGCGGAGATTTCTTCAGGTGTAAGAGTTCGTTTCTGAGCCATAATTACCTTTGAATATACCAAAAATCTGGCGTCAAACCCATCTTTCAGATCCCCGCCAGCGTCATCAACGTTCCGCACGCCATGATGAACACGAGATAGACGGCGGCGTAGATGAGTCCATTCCGCCGCGTGGATTTGCTCGACGAGGCGATCAGCATACCGAAAATCCCTGCGGGGAGGGTTGAGACGGCGATGCTCAAGAGAGTCGCAAGTCCGCGCGGCAGGTCGGATTTTGCGACAAGCCCGATAACCAGGATGGTTATCCTGCCTAGCGCTTGTAGATTCTGAGCAAAGGAATACAGGGCAACCGAGTTGTAATCCAGATATTTGAGCGGCAGGAGGATGAGCAGGAAGATCAGGATGCCGATCAATCCGCCCGCGAGAGGGCGGGGAATGCCGAAGATTTTGTTCTCAGGGTATGTTTTTTCCATGTTTGTTTTTGTAGGGGCGGACCTATGTGTCCGCCCTTGTTATTTGGGCATACACAAAGGGCAGACACGCAGGTCTGCCCCTACGCCATTCCCTTCAAAATCTCTGCTGCGCGGTCAACCCGCACATTTTTTTCCGCCGCCAATTGGTTCGCTACTCTTTCGATCAATTCTCCCGTCGCGCCCGCGGCGATGGCGACCTGCCGCGCGTGGAGCGACATGTGTCCGCGCTGGATGCCTTCGGTGGCGAGAGCGCGCAGAGCCGCCAGATTTTGCGCCAGTCCCACCGAGACGATGATCTCTGCTAACTCGCCAGCGGATTTGACGTTCATCAACTTGATTGCGGCTTGCGCGACAGGGTGGACTTTGGTCGCGCCGCCGACGATTCCCACCGCCAGCGGCATTGCCAACTCGCCGACCAGATTCCCTTCGCCATCTTTGCTCCACACCGACAACGAAGTGTACTTCCCCGAACGCGCCGCGTAGGCGTGCGCGCCCGCTTCAATGGCGCGCCAGTCGTTGCCAGTGGCGATGACGACCGCGTCCACGCCGTTCATGATTCCTTTGTTGTGCGTCGCGGCTCGGTAGGGGTCGCTTGCCGCAAACGCCCATGCTTCGATGATTCCATTTCTAACATCCTCGCCGCTGTAACGCAAGTTGGCAACTTGCGCTACAAAATCCAAATCTTTGACGGGAATCATGCACGTTGCCTTTGCCATGCGCCTGTCGGTCAAGTTCGAGAGAATTTTCAAGTGGACGCGTCCACCTGTGATGGTTTCGATTCTCGGCGCGAGACGCTCGCAAGCCGTGTTGACCGCGTTGGCGCCCATCGCGTCGCGCACGTCGTAGATGAGATGCACGACGAGAAATTTTCCGATGGGGGATTCTGGGATGATGCGGACTTCGAGATCACGTGCGCCTCCGCCTCTGGACTTTAGGCTTGATTCGGCGGCGTCAACGTACGTCAACAGTTCGGCTTTGTGCGCCAAAATCCGCTCGGCGGCTTTTTCCGCGTCTTCGACCTCCAACACTTGCAATTGACCGATCATCAGCGGCTCTGTACTTGTAGCCGTGAATCCTCCGCCCGCGCGGGCGAGCTTTGCCATAAACGAAACGCCCGCCACAACAGACGGCTCCTCGATAACCATTGGGATGAGTGTCTCGCGTCCGTTCACGATGAAGTTGAGCGCGATGCCGAGGGGGAGAGAAAATGTCCCTACGGCGTTTTCGACCATGTTCGAAGCGACGTCAGATGCGAGAGGGCTGGTAAACGGAGTCAGCTCAAAGGGCGAAAGACCCGCCGCGTCCGCTAGTTTGGCGCGTCGCTCTGCGAGAGTCAAATTGTAGAAGCCGGGGATGCGTGAAGTGGTCATGATTTTTATGCTCGTGATTGTATGCTCGATTTCTGCCAAAATCTATCATGTTTTATGGGATAATTCGCGCCATGTTGCTAACTCGTGAACAATTGGAAGAACGCTTGATCGCTTTGCACAACGCCAGCTTGGAGTTGTTTAAAGACTTTTCATTGGATACTTTGCTCGAACGGATCGTGACTCTGGCTAGCCAACAGGCGGACGCGCGTTATGCCGCGCTCGGTGTGTTGACCGCGAAAGGCGATCTGGAAAAACTGATTACCGTCGGGATGAGCGAAGAACAAACCAAACGCATCCCTCATCCGCCGGTTGGGCGCGGGTTGATCGGCGCGCTCATGAACGCAAAAGAACCGTTGCGGGTTGCGGATATCAGCGACCATCGGCTTTCGGTCGGTTTTCCGCCGCATCATCCGCACATGAAATCGTTTCTGGGCGTTCCGATCCGCACGGGTGAGATGCAATTGGGGCAGATCTATCTCACCGACAAGAATAGCGCCAGCGAGTTCACTGCCGACGACGAGAAAATCATCCAAATGCTCGCGGCGTATGCCGCCACCGCCATCTCCAACGCGCGTTTGTATGAGCAAATGCGCGAACGGGATATTGCCCTGACGCGTCGCACCGTGGATATGGAATTTCTCAACAACATTGCCTCCACCCTCACCTCAAGCCTGGAACTCGACGAAATCCTAAACCAAACGCTGGCGCTGGTGATGAATTATATGAAAGTGGAAGCGGGCGAGATCTTCCTATTAGAGGAGGATCGTGAATCGTTGCGGTTGGTGCTGCATCGCGGCGAAGCCGCCCAGGCCTTCTGGATGAGGGATCGTTTCAAGATTGGCGACGGGTATATCGGCAAGGTGGCTGAGACGCGCAAACCCTTGCTCAGCGCGGAGCTTGCGAATGACGCGCAGTTCCTGCGGGAGGCGGTCGTCAAGGCGGGATTTAGGCAAATGGCGTGCATCCCCATGCTTTCGGGCGATATGCTCATGGGCGTTATGAGCGTCGCGACGGTCCGGGACGATCCATTTGACGATCGTAACGTGGAAATGATGGCGGCAGTGGGGAACTGGGCAGGTTTGGCGATCGAAAATTCACGACTGCACACCAATGCCCGCCGTCTTGCCATTTTGGAGGAGCGTGACCGCATCGGCATGGACCTGCACGACGGGATCATCCAATCCATTTATGGCGTTGGGTTGTCGCTTGAGAGCGCGTTCCACACCATGGACGACGATCCGCAAGAGGCAAAAGAACGCGTACAGCATGCGATCAACGGGTTAAACCAGACGATTCGCGACCTGCGGTCGTATATCCTTGACCTGCGACCGCGTCAACTTGGCAATGAAGGCTTGATGAGCGGCATCAAACGCCTGATCGCTGAGTTTCGCGCCAATACGTTTGCCGAAGTGAAACTGACCGAGCCCGATTTCGACTTGAGCAACCTTTCGCAAACCCGCGTTTTGACCTTATTTCACATTTGCCAGGAGGCGTTGGCAAACGCGGCAAAGCACGCCAAGGCAAAAAAGGTGCAGATTGCCATCTGGGTGACGGATGAACGCGTATTAATGGAGATCACCGACGACGGTAAAGGCTTCCCGATGGATTCGTTGAACGCCAATCTCGGTCATGGGCTTGCCAACATGCAGACGCGCGCCCGTTCGGCGGGCGGCGATGTGGAAATTTCATCGCATGTGAATGAGGGAACGACCGTTTTAGCATGGGTCCCGCGGCATACACGCGCTTGAATCGAACGAATCGTTTTTTCTTTAACGTTGAATCTCAAAATTTTGCGTCTCATTCTGCGTCTGTGAAATTGGTTGCAACGCGCGTTCTTTAACAACGCGGCGCTAAATTTGTGCGGTAACGGCTGAAAAACTGAATCAGCCCCATATATGGGGGTGTGGATAACCCTGTGGAGTGTGCGTGGCTGAAACGTGTGTTCTACCTAAGAAAATTCTTTTGCGGCTCTACCCACGAACTTTTTAACATTGAGCGACCTTAAAAAAACAAATGTTTTAACCGTATCGTAGGCTTTGCGTGTTGTACTTTTCGATAGTTATGCTAGAATGTCAACACGCTGAGATATGGATGTGGCGATCGAATCGCATCTGGCAATCCCTGAAAGTCTCTGAATTACAACAAAATACATGTGAAAGAAACCGCCGACCAGGCGGATTAGTTTCACATTGTTAATCACGGTCGTTGAGGAGCAACAATGAACGCAGAACAGGCATGGCAATCCGTGCTCGGACAACTACAGATGGAAATGCCCCGTGCATCTTTTGATACGTGGGTGCGCGATACAAAGCCCGTTTCCTTTCACAACGGAATGTTGACCATCGGCGTCCGTAATGCCTATGCCCGCGATTGGCTTGAAAACCGCCTCGCTAACACGGTCAACCGCCTGCTCGGCAGTCTTTTGAATGGGAGCGTGGCTGTCAGTTTTGTCGTATACGGCAATGAAAAAGAAACGGAAACGGACGAACCGCATCTTTCCCCGGTGGAGACTGCCTCGGCTTCCGAGCCGTCTCCGCGCAATTCGACGCTGAACCCGCGTTATATCTTCGAAAACTTTGTGGTTGGCTCCGGTAATCGGCTTGCTCATGCCGCCTGCCTTGCGGTGGCAGAGAAACCCGCCCGCGCCTACAACCCGCTGTTCCTCTATGGGGGAGTTGGGCTTGGCAAAACTCACTTGCTTCACGCCATCGGCAACGCTTGTCACACGCGCGGGCTGAGCGTGCTGTATGTTTCCTCCGAAGAATTCACCAACGATATGATCACCGCCATCCGCACGCACACCACGCAGGCGTTCCGTGAGAAATATCGCTCGATTGACGTGCTGTTGATTGACGACATCCAGTTTATTGCCGGTAAAGAATCCACGCAGGAAGAATTTTTCCACACTTTCAACACCTTGCACGGGCAGGATAAGCAGATCATTGTCTCGTCGGATCGCCCGCCCAAGTCGCTCGTCACGCTGGAAGAACGCCTCCGCTCCCGGTTCGAATGGGGACTCACGGCGGATATCCAGCCGCCCGATTTGGAGACGCGGCTCGCCATCCTCCGCTCGAAAGCGGAACGGACGGGGCGGCAGGTTTCGGATGACATCCTCGAAAGCATCGCGCGGCGCGTGCAGTCCAACATCCGCGAGTTGGAGGGCGCGTTGAACCGCGTCATTGCCTTTGCGGATTTAAGCGGCGCACCGCTTGCGCCGAATCTGGTGGAAGCCGCGCTGGCAGATTTGTTGCCTCAGCGCGGCGATATTGTCCCCGCCAAGGTGATCGAGTTGGTGGCGAAGGAATGGCAGGTTTCGGTGGATGCCATGCTCGGGCGTGACCGGTCGCGCAAGGTTGCCCAGCCGAGACAAGTGGCAATGTATCTGTTGCGAAAAGAGACGGACTCGTCTCTGCCGCAGATCGGCGACGCGCTCGGCGGACGCGACCACACAACGGTGATGTATGCCATTGAAAAAATTTCAGGCGAGATCGAAACGAAGACGGACCTCCGAAAACGCGTGGTGAGCGTTAAACAACAATTGTACGGTCAGGGGGTGGTGGTTTGAGATCGGTTCGACCAAGCTAAATTGCGGAAATGTGCCATCGGGGTGAAAGCCTGCCCCGATGGCACATTTAACGAGGGCGACCAGTTTCCCCGTCGAAAAAGAAGCGGGGTTTCCGTTAAATCCTGTGTTATAATCCCGCCGCTCCCTAAGGTTTGGGAGCGCTATCTTGCCTGGGACGGGCATCGAGCGTCCCTGAGCGGGTCATCAAACCCCGCTAAACTTTTTCTGCCCCATGCGGCAGAGACGTTAGGAGAACCATGGCAGTTATTTCAATGAAAGCCCTGCTTGAGAGCGGCGTCCATTTTGGACATCGCACGAACAAGTGGGACCCGCGCATGAAGCCGTTTATTTTTACGGAGCGCAACGGCATTCACATTATTGACCTGCAACAGACGTCCAAGTTGTTGAATCAGGCATACAATGTGATCCGCGAGACGGTCGCCAATGGCGGCACGGTTTTGTTCGTCGGCACGAAGCGGCAGGCGCAGGAAACGGTGGCGGAGGAAGCCGCGCGTTGCGGTATGCCCTTCGTGACCGAGCGTTGGATGGGCGGCATCCTCACCAACTGGACAACGATGCACGACCGCATTCAGGAATTCGAGCGCCTCGAGAAGATGCGCGATACCGGCGAACTCGAGCGTCTGACGAAGAAGGAAGGCTTGCTGATCGAACGCGAGATCGTCCGTTTGACGACGCGCTTTTCGGGCATCCGCTCGATGAAGCGCCGCCCGGACCTGCTCTTCATCATTGACGTGGGGCGCGAGGATTCGGCGGTGCATGAGGCGAACCTGCTCGGCATTCCCATCGTCGCGATGGTGGATACGAATTGCAACCCGCAAGACATTGATTACGTGATCCCCTCGAACGACGACGCGATCCGCGCCATCAAGTTGTTGGTGGCGAAGGTTGCCGATGCGGTGCTTGAAGGGAAAGCCGCGCGCAAGGAGGATGACTCGGAGGCGCTGCCTGCCGAGGAGACGAAGGCTAAATCTGAGCGATCTTCACGCAAGGCTCCGAAGGTTGTGGAAACCGACGAGGAACTTGGCGATGATGCCCTGCTTGGCGAAGCCACGCTGGCAAAGATGAGCGCCTCCCGCCAACCGACGGTTGAGGAAGCCGCGCCTGAAGTTGCGAAAGAGGCTGCAGCCCCGAAAGCGGCTGAAGAAGCCCCTGCAGAAGCGGGAGAATAGGGAACATGGAAATCACGAAAGACATGATCAAGGAATTGCGCGCCGCGACCAATGCGGGCATGATGGATTGCCGCAAAGCGCTCGAGGAAGCGGGCGGCGATTATCAAAAGGCGGTGGACTGGTTGCGCGAGAAGGGCATGGCAACCGCCGCCAAACGCGCCGACCGCGAAGCCTCACAGGGGATTGTCGAGTTGTACTCGCACGGCGGCGGACGCGTGGGCGTGATGGTGGAAGTGAACTGCGAAACGGATTTTGTGGCGCGCTCGGATAAGTTCCGCGAACTGGCGCACGAACTGGCGTTGCAGATCGCCGCGTCGGCGCCGCGTTACCTCAAGGTGGAGGAAATTCCCGCCGCCGTTTTGGAGCACGAAGCGGAGATCGCCCGCATCCGCGCGAAAGAAGAAGGGAAGCCGGATAACATCCTCGAAAAGATCGTGCAGGGGCGGCTCGAAAAATTCAAAGATGAAGTTGTGCTTTCGCGGCAGGCGTACATCCGCGATGAGACGATCACCGTGGAAAAGTTGATTTTGCAAACGGTCGCCGCCATCGGTGAAAACGTGATCGTGCGCCGCTTCCAGCGCTGGGAGTTGGGCGAGAGTTTGAACAATTAAAAGTAAAATGACCAACCAGACGGTTGGTCATTTTTATACTCTTCGAAAGATCAGCGCCGCCGAGCGCGTAGAGAAAACAAGACTTTTCTCACAGACTCTGCGATCTCTGCGGCAAGACGAGAATTAAAGGAGAGCCATGAGCGACATGAAATACAAACGGATCATGCTCAAGTTGAGCGGGGAGGCGCTGGGCGGCAAGACCGGCTTCGGTATTGATGTGGATGAGGCGGAGTCCATCGCCAACCGCATCAAGGAAGTGCATGAGATGGGCGTGGAAGTGGCGTTAGTGATCGGCGCGGGCAACCTGTGGCGCGGCAAACAGGGACTCGAGCGCGGCATGGACCGCGCCACCGCCGATTACATGGGGATGCTTGGCACCGTGATGAATGCGTTGGTGGTGATGGATGCGTTGGAACGCGCCGGGGTGTATACGCGCGTGATGTCTGCCATTGAAATGCGCGCGATTGCCGAACCCTATATCCGCCGCCGCGCCATCCGTCACCTCGAAAAAAGACGCGTGGTTATCTTCAGCGCCGGTACGGGAAATCCCTATTTTTCGACCGATACCGCCGCCGCCCTGCGCGCCACCGAGATCGGAGCGAATGTGGTGATCAAAGCCACCAAGGTGGACGGGGTCTATGACTCGGACCCCAAGAAGAATGCCAGCGCCGTTAAATTCGATGAAATGACGCATCTCGATTTTTTGAGCCGCCGCCTTGGGGTGATGGACAGCACCGCGGTGACCTTGTGTATGGAAAACGACCTGCCGATTCTCGTCTTGAACTTTTGGGACAATCACGCGCTCCTTGCCGCGCTCAAAGGGGAGGCGGTCGGCACGCTCGTGCGCGGCTGAGCCTCTCAAGTATTTTCAAAACCTCTCATAGGGCGTCGTCCGCATAGCGAATTTTGAAATTTTGGTGTATCCTTGTTGCGGAACCAATTTCACAATCAAGGAGACTGTGGTGATAAAAGACATCCTTACAGATGCCGAACATCGAATGCGTAGCGCCATGCAGGTCTTGCACGACGACCTCGGCGCCGTTCGCACCGGGCGCGCAAGCCCGGGGCTGGTTGAAAAACTGCCCGTTGAATATTACGGGACGCCGACGCCGCTCTTGCAATTGGCTTCGATCAGCGTTCCCGAACCGCGCACGTTGATGATCAAGCCATTCGACGCCTCCACGTTGAAAGCCATCGAAAAAGCGATTCAAGCCTCCGAGTTGGGACTGAACCCCAACAGCGACGGCAAGGTCATCCACCTCAACCTGCCGCCGTTGAACGAGGAACGCCGCCGCGACCTGGTGAAGCATGTCCATCACCGCCTCGAAGAAACGCGCATCGCCGTCCGCAACATCCGCCGCGACGCGCACAACGATCTGCGCGACTTCGAAAAGGAAAAATTGATCTCGGAAGACGACCTCGAACGCGGCGAGGAAGAACTGCAAAAACTGACCGACAAATACGTCGAAGAGGTCGCCGCGCAGGGCAAGACCAAAGAAGCCGAGATCATGGAAGTCTAAAATGCCATTGCGAACGTCGCTTCATCGCTGCGCTCCTCGTAATGACAGATGATCCAATGACTGATTCCCCTCCCAACCTTCCGCTCGATAAAACCCCGCGTCATGTCGCCATGATCATGGACGGCAACGGACGCTGGGCGCTTTCGCGCGGCTTGCCGCGCTTGGCGGGTCATAAAGCGGGGACGGAAAATTTACGGCGCGTCATCCGCGCTTCGGTGGAGTTTGGCGTCAAATATCTCACGATCTACGCCTTCTCGACGGAGAATTGGGGACGCCCGCCCGAGGAAGTGCAGGGGTTGATGTTCATCCTCGAAGATGTGATTGACCGCGAACTTGCCGAACTTAATAAAGAAGGCGTGCAGTTGCGTCACATCGGGCGGCTGGAAAGACTTGCGCCGAACTTGCAGGAAAAAGTCCTCGAAGCCATCGAGTTGACGAAACACAACGAGCGCCTCGTGTTGAACGTCGCGTTCAATTACGGCGGGCGCGATGAGATCGTCAACGCAATCCAAAATATCATGAAAGACGGCGTGCCTCCCGAAGAGGTGACCGACGAACTCGTGAGCCGGTATCTCTACACCGCCGGCACGCCGGACCCCGACCTGATCATCCGCACGTCCGGCGAGTTGCGGGTGAGCAATTTTCTCATCTGGCAGGGGGCATATTCCGAATGGTACGTCACGCCGAAGTATTGGCCCGACTTCGACCGCGAGGAATATCGCCGCGCGCTTGAAACCTTCGTCTCGCGCGACCGCCGCTACGGAAAAGTCTCTTCCAATGAATATGAGGCATCGAATGCCTAGCCGCGTGCTGACCGCGCTCGCGTTGGCGGTTATCGGCTTGCCAGCCATCATCTTTGGGGGAGTTTTTTATTTCATCGTCATCGCCATCGTCCTCGCGGGGAGCGCGTGGGAATTCGTGCGCATGTACCGGGCGGTGGAGTTCGAACCGCATGAATGGGTCACGATCGGAGGCGTGCTGTTGGTTGCCACAGCGCGCTTCTTTTTTTCCGAAGCGGCGATCCCCGTTCTCGTCTTTGCGATCATGGCAGCCATGACCGTCCATGTGCTTGCGTTTGAACGCGGCCGCGATAAAGCCGCGCTGGATTTTTGCATCACCGCCGCCGGCATCGTCTACATCGGCTGGCTTGGTTCCTATTTGCTTGACTTGAGAACGCTGCCTGCCGGGGGATGGTGGCTGATGCTCATCCTGCCGCTGGTGTGGGCGGGCGACACGGGCGCGTATTCCATCGGAGCGGTCTACGGCAAACACAAGATGACGCCGCGCCTCAGCCCGAAGAAAAGTTGGGAAGGCTACTTCGCCGGCGTGTTCACCGCGGTGATCGTCGGCGCGTTCTTCTCGTACGCGTATTCCACGCTGGGACCGCAACCGCTTGGCGGGCTGATCACTCCCGCGCAAGGCGCGTGGTTCGGCCTTGTCGTCGGCGCGTTGACTCCGCTTGGCGATCTTGGCGAGAGTATGCTCAAACGTCAAAGCGGCATGAAAGATTCGAGCCAGGTCCTGCCCGGTCACGGCGGCTTCCTCGACCGCATCGATTCGTGGCTTTGGGGCGCGCCGCTCGGCTTTTTTCTGATTCAATATTTCATCTTAAACGCGTAGGCGACGTTCTCTAACGTCAATGGATGCGTTAGAGAACGCATCCTACACAAATAAACAATGCATGGAGGACGAATGGAAATCAAAAGCGATCCAACTAAAAATCTTGCGCTCGAACTGGTGCGCGTTACCGAAGCCGCGGCAATGGCGGCGGGACGCTTCATGGGACGCGGCGATAAAGAAGCGGCAGACGGCGCCGCCGTCAACGCGATGCGGACCGTCCTCCAGACGGTGAGCATGAACGGGGTGATCGTCATCGGCGAGGGCGAAAAGGATAACGCCCCGATGCTCTACAACGGGGAGGCGGTGGGGAACGGTTCGAGTCCAGACATGGACGTGGCGGTTGACCCTATTGACGGGACGCGTCCGCTCGCCTTCGGCCGCTCCAACTCGCTGGCGACGGTTGCCATCGCGCCGCGCGGCACGATGTTCGACCCGGGTCCGTTCGTCTACATGAACAAGATCGCGGTGGGACCCGAAGCGAAGGGCAGAATCAACATCGAGAAGTCCATCACGGAAAATTTATACGCCATCGCTCACGCGAAGGGCAAGGATGTGGCAGACCTGACGACCATCATCCTCGACCGCGACCGGCACAAAGAGATGATCGCCGAAATCCGCAAGGCGGGCGCGCGCATTCGGCAAATCCCAGACGGCGACGTGGGCGCGGCGTTGATGACCGCCTGGCCCAACTCCGGCGTGGATGTGTTGTTCGGCGTGGGCGGCACACCCGAAGGCGTGCTTGCCGCGTGCGCGTTGCGCGCCATGGGCGGCGAGATTCAAGGCAAACTCTACGCGCGCGACGAGGACGAACTCCGTCGTGGGCGCGAAGCTGGCTACGACTTTGAAAAGATTCTGACGATGGACGATCTCGTTTCGTCGGAGGATGTGTTCTTCGCCGCGACGGGGATCACCGACGGCGAGTTTCTCAAAGGCGTGCGCTACTTTGGCGACGGCGCCAGCACCGATTCGCTCGTGGTGCGCGGACTGACCGGCACTGTGCGTCAGATCTCCGCCACGCATCACATTGACAAACTTCGCAACTTCGGCGCAGTAAAGTATTGATCTGTTGCGTACTGCGTATTACGTAATACGCAGTACGCAATGCTATTCTTGACACCCTCTCCTCTTGCTCGTATAATCCCGCTCGCCTTCATTCCTCGATAGCTCAATTGGCAGAGCGAGCGGCTGTTAACCGCTAGGTTCCAGGTTCAAGCCCTGGTCGAGGAGCTAAAGACCCTTTGCGGGTCTTTTTTGTTTTGAATTTCCCTGCTTGCAAAAAAAGTCGTGGAAATTTTCCGCTTGTTTGTTGTATACTAAAAACGAGTTTGGCGTATCCGACGGATCAAGGAGCGACTCATGAACGCATCGACACGGGTTTTGGGGATACTGGTATGGCTGGGCGGGCTTATCGTCGCGGGGGCGATCATTCTTTCTGTAACCGCCGCGCGGGTGGGCGAACATAAATCCAGCACATATGGGAACGCCTATTTCCAGTTTCAGAACTCGTGGGGCGGCGAGATTGGGATCATCCCGCCGCATTTCACCCTGCAACGCACCTACACCGAATCGGTTTTCAACAAAGACTCGAAGCAGTACGAAGATGTGCTGAAAACGGAAACCTTTCCGCTGATTCCAAAGTCAATCAATATCGAATCCACCATTGATTATGGAGAACAGGAACAGGACTTGCTTATTTTCAATGCCTTCGAGGCGCACAATACCGAGACGTATGTGATCTCGAATAAAACGGAGTACACGGGCGAGTTACAAGTCAATGTAACCAAGCCTGAAAATGCCAATTTGATGTACGACTATGTGATCATTGTCCCTGCCCAGGATAATCTTTCCATCCAGCCAGCAATGGATCGCCCGGTGACGCTCATCTCCAGCCTGCGCCCGGGGGATGAAGCGGAAATTGTGGTCACCTATGCCACGAAGGGTATGGATGTCTTCAAATACAACTTGTCGGCATATCAAAACAGCGTGATCGAGCGGATCACCGCGAATATCCAGATTAATGCCGATGAGTTCGGGGTCTACCGTTTTGGTTTGCCTCATAATACCGAAGTCACGCGCGACGGCGCCACTGTAAAGTTCGACGTGGAGAACTTCTCGACCACGCAAGACCTCGGGATCACCTTCCTCGCCAAACAACGCTATTTGGATTCGATCCAAAGCCTGATCAGTTACTCTCCCATGTCGCTGGCGTTGTTTCTCGCCGTGATCTTCTTTTTCTCGCAAATCTATGCGGTCAAATTCAACGCGTTCCATTACCTATTCCTGGCGATGATCAATGTATTCTATTTTTTGTTTGTGGCATACCTGATTCGGTTTTTCAGTGTGACGGTCACGTTCGGGGTGTCCATCCTGCTGACCGGCGCGATGTTCCTCCTGTATTGTCCCAATGTCTTTGGCAAATGGTTCGCATTTCGAGTGTCGGGGTTATACTTGTTCCTGTTAACGGTTGTTTTCTCGCTGATCTTCCTCATGCCCATCTTCCGTGGACTGCTCTTTGTAGTGTTGATCTTCCTGATCTTCATGTCCATTATGGTTTTCGTCAGCCGTTCGGATATTTCCAAATGGCATATCTTGAGCGGAAATTAACAGGAGAATCCCCATGAACTCTTTCATCTTTAACGACGCGATCACCTTCAAACTCGCCACCCAACGAGACGACACTGCCGCAAAATGGCAGGTGTTCTTCGGCGTGTTGCTCGGCGTGATCTTGCGCTGGATCTACACCGTCGCGGTGGAGGTGGCGCGCACCGGCGGTCCATGGAACTTCGGTTCGTGGACGATGATCCTTGCGCGCTTCATCGCCTCGCTCATTGTGACCTTCTTCGTCTTTTCTGGATACTGGGAAAAGGCAAAAGACCAACCCGGAGATATGCGCTTCGTCAACGCGGTCGCGTATGGGATCACGATTGACGCGCTCGTCGGTCCGTGGACGGCGTAACAATCGCTGGGTCCTTACGCTGAACATGCGGTGAACAAAAAACACGTACACGTGGATTTCCGTGTGTACGTGTTTCCGCGTATACGCGTGTATCGTTTTTGCGGATTACGGCTCCACGCTCAAAATCCCGCCAGCGAGATTCATGTTCAACGTCCACGCGCTTCCGATCGTGAATTGTTGAAACTCCGAGATCGAGTCAGCCGTGTAAGTTTCCTGTGAGCCGTCTTCGGTGGTGAAGTAAACCGTCAAGGTCTCGGATTCGTTTCCAAGCCGCTGGTCACTGGAAACGCTTGGATTTTGGTAGACGGGTTGTAAGTCATGTCCGTCAAGCGTATACGTTTGGATCGTCGTCCACTCGTCCACGGTGTAGGAGCAATACGTGGTTGTTTCCGTGTGACAGTCCTCCACAACTTCCGAGTAACCGTTGCCTTTGTCAATTGTTTTTTGTTCGCAGACATCCTGACTTTCATCATGACACGAGACATTGTACGCGTCCGAGGGCGGATTGCCACGCTCGTTCGAATAATTCACAGCCTGAACTTCCTGCACTGGCACAGAAGTTTGCCAGTACACATCGGTCACAGTCGCTTGCACCGATGAACTGGGGAAGACAAACAACACCAGCACAGCGACGCAGATCAACGCGAGACATCCCAACACGGCCGCCGCGATGACCCACGGCGCGCGCGATGACTTCTTTCCAGTTAATGGCGCGGCGGGCGAAAGTCCGCTTCGCGCTTGCGGCGCGTTGAACGCGGGTTGAGCGGGCGCAAGTTTCGGCAAGGGCGAACCGCAATTCGAACACACCGCGTTACTGCTGGGGTTTTCGGTCCCGCAGTTATCGCATTTCACAATTTTCGGTTGCGCGGCTGGCTGTTGCATCACCTGTCCCGCCGCGCGCGCCTTGCCCTCTTTCAAGTCCGCGCCGCATTGCGAGCAGGTCGTTGCCGTTGCAGGGTTGCGCGTCCCGCAGAATCCACAATGGATGTCCGCGCCGGCTTGCGCGGCTTTCACCGCGTTCTCGTCCGTCACAAATTTTTGTTCCGACGGCAACTCGAACTGCACATTCTCCGGTTGCGGCGCGCCGCAATTTTCACAAGCTTTTATGCCGCCCTTGTTGCGCGTATTGCAATTCGGGCAGACCCATTCGTTTTGAACATAACCAACCGTTCGCCTGCGTGCCATGAATGCTCCTTTAAAATCCTTTGTGACCTTTGTGTCCTTTGTGGTGAAAGGATGGACTTCTCTATTATAAAACTCTACTCACGAAAATCCATGCCATTTTCGTATCTCTTCGATAAGCGACTCACAATCCGGTTCCTTGTGCGGACTCAAATCTCCCGCTTCATTCCGACGGGGAGACTTGGTCAGCGCTAGGAAGGTTGCCTCAGCCCCGTTCGCCACGTTGACCGGGTCGTAGCCGCCCTCGAGGACGAAAACAATTTTGCCATTGCAGAATTCCTCCGCCAGCGCAATCACTTTCTGCGCCAGCATGAAATACCCGGCAGATGAAAGCCCCAGCGACGTGATCGGGTCGCTCCAGTGCGCGTCAAACCCGACCGAGACGAAAATCATCTGCGGCTTGAATGACTCAACAAAAGGTCGAAAAATCTTATCTGCAACTTGCTCGTAAACGCTATCGCCCGCGTAAGCGGGCAATGGCACATTGACGATTCGCTTTTTTGCATGAGGCGCTTCCTTCAACGCGCCAGCGCCGGGGTAAAACCCAGGCTGAAACTGATGCGCCGACAAAAACGCGACGCGTTCATCGTTGAGGAACGCGGCTTGCGTGCCGTTGCCGTGATGCGCGTCGTAGTCAATGACCGCCACGCGTTCCAGTCCATTCGCCAACGCGTCCCGCGCGGCGATGGCGACATTGTTGAAGATGCAAAATCCCATCGCGCGGTCGGGTTCGGCGTGATGCCCCGGCGGGCGGACGATGGCGAAGGCGTTCGTCGCTTCGCCGCGTAACACCGCGCGCGTGCAGGTCAACGCGCCTCCTGCCGCGAGCAGAGCATCATCGAACGAGGAAGAGGTCACATACGTCGGCGCGTAGTCAATGATGCCGGGCGCCTCCTCGCGGCAAACGCGTTCAAGCGCCGAAACAAGCTGGGGTTTGTGAACCAGACTCACTTCGTCGCGCGAAGCGGGTTTTGCATCCAGCGCTTGCGCGTGGAACGAATCGAGTTTCGGTTGCAACACCTCCAATCGCTCTGGACGTTCGGGGTGATCGGGGAAAACATGCTTCGGCGATTTAACAAACGTATACACGGTGGTCATGGTTGAATTATATCTTCAATAAAACCCTCCCCCAAATCCATTTGTTGGATGTGGGGGAGGGCAGGGAGGGGGTAATTCTCTAATTCTCCTCTTTTCCCTCTCCAAACTCTTTCATCCACTCCTCGATCTCCTCTTCGTGGATCACGCGCTCGCCCTTGCCCGCTTGCGGCGAATCCATCGCTTTGCGAATCATCTTTGCGCACTCCTCCGATGAAACGACCTCCGCGTGCGCTGCGCGCGCATTCGATTGAACTTCTCGGTCGGAGGAAACGACCGTCCAGTTTTGCGCGGCTTTGCCCAACTTTTGCAACCGCCTGCGGATGGCGTCGTCTGCGGTTTTGCCAACGGGCGAGAAATGCGCGGTAGCCGCGCCCAGTTTCCTTGTCCCGGAAAGATGCGGGGGCGCGCCGTCGAAAAAAACCTCCACTTGGCGGCGTTCGAGGCGGCAGAATTCCTGCAAGATGGCGATCAACTGCAACTCGTCGTCCGCCGAGTCGAGTCGCAGTCCGAGTTTGGGAATCAAGTTGTGTCCGTCAATCAGATATGGCATGAGGCTCTGAAAAGAAGTGAAGCGCCGTATTTTCTATTGGCTCAGATCAATCGTTTCACCGCCGTACTCGCCGGTGACCGTGATGGAGCCGTCGCTGTAGTTGCTGGTGTAGGTGAGTGTGCCGGTCTTGTCTCCGCCGACTTGCGCCTCGAAGGTGAGGACGCTGGTATCGTAGTTGAAACTGCCGACGCCGCTGATGGCAAAGCCTTGTGTGAATTCGCAATCGGTAAAGCGATAGGCTTCTCCAACTTCGCCGGGACCGAATGTGAACGCTCCGCCGAACGGGCAGGCGAAGGAGACATCTTCGGTGAATGAACCGTAATAGTATTCGGGTTGAAGCGAAAGCTCGGTTTCGATATCGGCGAAGAGGTCGAGCGGGTTATCGAATTCGCTGGCTTTGGCTGGCATGTGCGGCGCATACGCGTTGACGATGGACGGCTCCCATTGGCAGACGATCTCGCGTTGGGAGGGCAGTGTTCCGTTTACCATGAAGTCTGTGATGTAATCGTCTGGGCAGGGCTGACCGAAACCGTAGATCGAATGTCTGCCGCCCTCCACGTAGAGGTGGTAGCCGTTTTCAAGGCGTTCGAACACGGCTTTCCCTTGCGCGAACGGTGTCGCTGGGTCGAGGGTGGCGTTCAGCACGAACGTGGGTACGCCGGGCGCGGTGAGCGGCTGGCGTTGGACGGCTTCTTGCGGGGCGCTGGGCCAGTAAGCGCAGTATAAGCCGGTGTAGATACTGCCGTCTAAACGCGGGACGGTTCCGTTCGAGGCTTGACCGGCGGCAATGGTCTCTGCAATTTTTTCTTCGGGCGTTCCGCTGAAGTACGAGTCGTCGGTGCAGTTCACGCTGAAGAACATCGTATCCGAGAACGTCGCGTCGCCGAGATATTCGCCGGTGACGGGATCAAGGCTCGCTTGTTGATAGAGCAAGCGCGCCATGGGGACGATGTCGCCGTTCTTGGCGGAGGCAAGCGCGCGCAGGAAGAGCGCCCGTCCGCCGAGCGAGTACATTTGATACGCGGCGGTGAATTCCAACTCGGTGAAGGTGAACGTCCGTTTGACCTTTTCACCTGAGGGGAGCGGGAATTCGTAGGCGATCGGTTTGTCGGCGATCTGCGCGGCGAGCGCATCGTAGACCGCCAGCGCGTCGCCGCCCAATTCTGCCGCGCAGGCGTCGTCTGCGTCGCAGGCTTTGAGTGTGGCGACGAGCGTTTCGTCGAAGGCTTTTTCTTGCGCGAACGCGCCGGCCTCCCCGGTCAGCGTGAGGTCAATCGTCCCGTCGAGGATGAGACCTGCCAAATGGTCGTTGTGAGCCATCGCATACGTTTGCGCGACGGAAGTTCCGTAACTGACGCCGTAGAGCCAGAATTTATCGTCGCCGACTTGTTGCCGGAACGATTCGATATCTTCCGCAACCTGATTTGTTCCGTAATAGACCAGCCTGGCGGGATCAATTCCAATCTCGGCGATGCAACTTCCAACGAAGGTCTGGGCTTCGTCGGTTGCGGCTTGTTGTTCGGCGGGGGTGTCCAAACCTTCTGCGCCGGTCGCGTCCACGTTGTTCAGCGAGTTCAGGAAATCTTTCGCGTACGCGCTGGGGCAGGCTAACTCGCCGGAAAGACCGAGACCGCGCTGGTCGAAATACACAATGTCGAAATGCTCAAGGATGCCCTCGGCATACCAACTCAAGCCTCCCGAACTGATGCCCTCGCCGCCGGGTCCACCCGGAAAGGCTTGGACAAACATGCCATAGCGTTCCCCGGCGGCTTGCGCGACGGCGAAGGTTACATCGAGCATTTCAGCGTTGGTCGCGTCGAAATGGTCCAGCGGAACCGCGATGGTGACACAAGTGAAATCGGGATTTTCCTCGCAGGGCGCGCCGTTCAACCGTTCGAGCAGACCGGTCATATCGCCGTTTTGGCGAGCGGCTTCGGTGGGTGGGGGCGGAGGCGGCACGGTCGGCGCGGGCGTGCTGAGCAAGCCTCCGAAATTACACGCCAGCACAAAAACAGACAAGCAGAGCAACAGAGTAAAAACCTTGCTTCGAGACATGCGAATCTCCTATATTGGAATTTGAGTACAGGGATTGTAAGCGTCGCGCTTGTTCTAAGCAAGCGTCAAGGACAATCGGCGCGGTTTAACTCCAGGCGCGGAAGCACGCCATGCCTGTGAGCAGGCATGGCGTTGAGTCAACCGTCGTTGTAAATGACATTAATAGGACTTACGCAGAATGCTCCCGCAGGGTCTGTGACCCTGCGAGGCGGCTCGAAGAACACGGCGGTCACAGACCGTCTTTGCAAAAAAGTGTGGTTTTGCGTAAGTCCTGATAAAAAAAGGCGTTCAGATACTACGACGTTTCAACTTTGCGCGTCGTCACTGCGAACTGCGGAGGATTCTCCAGCGTCTTTTTCACCTTGCACAGTTCCGCCGAGCGGATCAACGCGCTGTGATATTGTTGTGGGAAAGACGGAGGGATTTGGATTTCCATTTCCACTTTTTCCAATTTGCCCGAGTCGGAGTTTGTTCGAGTCCGTTGCAAGATGCGAATCCCTTCGGTGGGCAGGTTGCGCTGGCGGCAAAAGCCGAGGATGTAGATGCCCGCGCACGCGCCGATCGAAGCGAGGAACACCTCGAACGGCGTCGGCGCCGAATCCTCGCCTCCGCCCGTCGCTGGCTGGTCCGTTTTCACCGTATGCCCGTCGAAGTGCGCGTCCACGCGCGCGCCGCCGGGAAAGTCAATCAAAATTTCCATTACGCTACTCCAGAGTGAATTTTCCGTAAATATAGACGATGCGCCAAACGCCGGGCGTATATGTGTTTTATAATGTGTGGCGCAGGATGTATGTCACATTCTCTCAAGGAGTCTTTCATGGCTGACAAACGACCTTCCAAGATCATGGTGCCGCCGCAAGGCGGTATGTTACGCGACCTCGTGACGCGCCTCAAACTCATCGGGCGGTTGATGGCGGATAGCCGCGTCAATATCTTTCTCAAAGTTCTGCCGCTGGCTTCAGTGGCGTATCTCTTCTGGCCCCTCGACGCGATCGCCATTCCTTTCATCGGTGTGCTCGACGACGCGGCGATCTTGTGGATCGGCTCGACGCTCTTCGTTGAACTGTGCCCGCCCAAAGTGGTGCAGGAGCATAGCAACGAACTCGCCAGCAATGTGGACGACGATTCATCCGACGATGTGGTGGATGCTGAAACAACGGATGTGGATCATCAATGAAACGGTTTTTGATTCTGCTTCTGTTGCCGATTCTGGCATGCAATGGATTAAGTACGCCGCCTCCTTCGCCGAGTGAAACTGGGTCGCCCGCTTCGACTGACAACTCGCCCACACAACCGCTCCCGCCGACAGCCACCCCGCCGACGGATCTGCCCCCCAACACAACCAACTTCCCCAACCCGGACGCGTACGCCTGGCGCCTGCTCACCGATAACCTCGAGCGCCCCGTTGACCTGCAACCCGATAACGCCGGTCGTTTGTGGCTTGTCGAAAAAGCGGGTCACATTCACCTGTTTCAAAACGGACAGAAAGTTGACGAGCCGTTCCTCGATATCGAAGACCGCGTCAACGACGCCGAGAATGAAATGGGCTTGCTGGGGCTGGCTTTGCATCCGGACTTCGCGCAGAACGGATACTTTTACGTCAATTACACCGGCGCGCGCGGCGACACGTTCATCTCGCGCTTTACCGCCAGCGGCGATTCAGCCGACCCGAACAGTGAAGTCAACCTGTTGCGCGTCGAACAGCCGTATCCGAATCACAACGGCGGGACGTTGAATTTCGGTCCCGATGGCTATTTGTACGCCGGTCTCGGCGACGGCGGCTCCGGCGGCGACCCGGAAGGCAACGGTCAATCGTTGGATACCCTGCTTGGAAAAATTTTACGCATTGACGTGGATTCTGCCGTGCCGTACGGGGTTCCGCCAGACAATCCGTTTGGAGATGAAATCTGGGCGTACGGTTTACGCAATCCGTGGCGCATGTCGTTTGACTCGCTCACTGGCGATCTGTACATCGGCGATGTGGGGCAGGGCGATTGGGAGGAGATTGACATCATCCCCGCCGGTTCGCGCGGCGGCGAAAACTTCGGCTGGGACCATCGCGAAGGCGCGCACGATTTCGAGGGCGGCGATGGTCCCGCTGGGATGATTGACCCCATCGCGGAATATAGCCACAATGAAGGCGGGTGTTCCGTCACCGGCGGGTATGTCTATCGCGGCTCGATGCCCGAATGGAATGGCATCTACCTCTACGGCGATTACTGTACCGGGCAAGTTTGGGGCTTGATCCGCTCCGGGGAGGCGTGGCAAAATCAATTGTTGTTTGGAACGGATTTCCGTATCACGTCCTTTGGGCAGGATGCGAACGGCGAACTCTACATCCTGGACGATAACGGCGCGGTCTATCAGTTGGTTCGGAAATAGGACAACTTCGTCGCGTTTGGACGGCGCACAGACAACAATCGCTGTCACTCATGCGCTTGCATGGCAGCAACCTGGCTAAAAGGCGTGACACATTGTGCCACGCCTTTTTGTATTTAACCGCTTGGATGAGTTCCCCGCACAACGCGTTGCTTTTGCCTCGAATGAATCGTCTCAATTCCGCTTTGGAAGAGAAGGTTTGTGAGATTGCTTTGGGGGTTGCTTTATCTTTTAGGAAGACCCAAGTTTGCCTTCCTGCTTATAATCTGAAACACTGCTTGCGAGTTATGATATTCAACCCACAATTGCTCTAAATCACTATCGCTAAAAGTATCTTGATGCTTGTTGTCTATTGCGCTGCTATTTATTTTTACGTTGCTTATGTCAATCGCATATTTCTTCAAAAAGGTTATGACAATTTGTTGGAATGTATTTGGCGCTTTATGGTCAACATGAGAGCCTTTAAAGTTCAGAGGCTGATTTGTGTAAGGGCAAAAGTAGGTTTTACCATTTAAGTCGTCAAAAAACTTCCGCTTATATTCTTGTGTATATGGTTCAATCGCTACTCTGCAAGCGTTGAAAAACTTCTTTTCTTGCGACGTTGGTTTTAGACATTCTTGGTAACTAAAATCAGTTTCGCTGCCGTCGAAGCAGACAAGCCAAAAGCAACGAGTGTTTTTATAAACGGGGTTTTGTCTGACGAAAAAGGCTTTTATACCAATGCCCTTTTTTATCTCGAAGTCAAGATGGCGATTCAATGCTTGGAACATAAACTCAAAATCGTTATCTGATAAATACTGCTCGTCTTGATATCGATATAGAATTTTCTTGATACGTTCCTGTAAAGCATACTTTGTCGAAAATATCTCGCCTGCTATTACGTAACTTTCGCGCTTGCCCATAATAAACCTGTCTGTTTGGACGGGGCGACCCAACAACTTGCTTACCTGCGCTGGGACAGACAGCGAAACCGTTCAACCAGAAAAAGACTTATCGTGGCGCCGCAGAACCCCCAGCGTCAAGCGCCATCAACCTGGCGCTCTTGTCGGACGGTTTGTTAGCCGACCGCCATTAACGAGACTCATTTTTGAAACGCGTAATCCGCTTTTGAATATCGGACACAATGCCTTTGATTTCCTCGAAATCTGTTTCGTTTACATGTTTTGAGATTTCACTGAGTAAAGTGCCTGTGTCTGGCTGATAATAATGAAGCAGGGTGGCGATATCGTTTTCATAAATGCCAACCTTTGCAAAATTACCCTGTCGATATAAGGAAGGGAGCGCGTATAGTTTTAGAAGCAATAAGCCTTCGACCGTTGCCAAAGGGATATTTCTATCGAGGAATTTTTGGACCTTTGAATACTCTTGATGCACTTTCTTGAAAAGCGGATTTTGCGTGAGTAAAAGATCAATTTGTAGTTCGCCGTAATTTGCACGGACAAAATACATATCATGACTCGTAATTTTGAGTTCGGGTAATTTTTCTAAAGAGGAGGCCGACATGAGCAGGTCTAAATCCTGGGTGTTTCGTCCTTCAACATAATGCAGGATCGCAATTCCCCCCGCGAGCACATAATCTATCTTTCGTTCTTCCAACACTGTAAAAAAATCTTGCACAGACTGGATTAAAGAATCGGAATTCATCATGCCACCTAGCCAGTTTCTGACGTTGAACACAACGGCATTGCGAATAACATCGCCGATTTGAACGCTACTCTGAATAGTCATTGCATCTATCCTGCGGCAAGTGTAGCATAAAAACTGTCTTTGTTTTGGAAAGGGCGGCTAACTTTCGCCTTCTCCGTCAACTATACGATGGTTTTGACAGATTCGCAAACCCGCCGATTTCCTCCTTCTTGCCCTGAAAAACCAGCGACGAAAAACCGCCCTCCGTGTTCTACCAGTCAAATCAAGGAGACTTATGCCCGCCCTCAAGCAATTCTTTTGGAAACATTGGTACCAATACCTCACGCGCCGCATCGGCAGCGCGCCCGTCACATTTTTGAACTACGGCTTCTGGCCCCCCGAAGGCGAGACGGTGAAACTCCAGCCCGAGGATGAGGTCAACCGCGCCGCGATCCAACTCTATCACCATGTTGCCAGCAGAGACGACCTCGCTGGCAAGCGCGTGCTCGAAGTCAGTTGCGGGCACGGAGGCGGGGCGTCGTTCGTCAAACGCTATCACAAACCCGAATCCTACATCGCCATTGACCAAAATCAAAAAGCCATCGAATACGACCGCAAGGCGCACGGCGCGCTCGGCATTGACTTCCGTACTGGCGACGCGCAAGCGCTCGACTTCCCCGAAAACCACTTCGACGCGGTCATCAACGTCGAAGCCTCGCACTGCTATCCGCGACAGGAGGCATTCTTCCAATCCGTCCATCGCGTCCTGCGCGATGGCGGAAAATTTTTGTACGCCGACTTTCGCACCCCCGCCGACCTGCCTCAGATGGCTCGAAACATCCAACAAGCAGGATTCAAGATCGGCGCCCACGCCGACATCACCGCGCATGTGCTCCGCGCGCTCACGCGCAACAGCCAATGGTACCGCGACCTGGTCCATCAATTCGCGCCGAAGATTCTGCATCCGTTCGCTGAGATGTTCGCCGCAGTGGAAGGATCGTGGGTCTACAATAATTTCATCAACCGCAACTATATCTACTATTCGTATTGCCTCGTCAAAGGGGATTAACGCTTCGTTCGACGGTTCAGCCTGCCTCGCCATGCGTCGGCGTTTCTAGCGCCTTGACAGCCTCCCGTTTCCGCAGATAATAAGCCCAATCAACTCAAAGGCTGTGACAGAGGAAAGTAAACCGGCAGAAGCCGCCAGAGAGATGCAACGTACTCGCTGAAAGTTGCATTCGCCCGAAACCAGTCGAAGTTCCCTCTCGAGCCGTTCGTGTGAACGTAGCGCAAGATGCCATCTTGCGCCACAAGTAGTGTGAACCGTATTCTCCACGTTAGCGGAGTGGCTGATGAATGTCAGCGCAAAGAGAATTGTTCTGATAAGGATGATTAACTTGGGTGGTACCGCGAGACTCCCTCTCGTCCCATTTTGTGGACGGGAGGTTTTTGTTTGTATTATTATGTAGGGGCACAGCGAAACGCGAGATCGTCAAAGTCGTTTGATGACTCGCTGTGCCCTTACGTGAATGGAGAAAAATATGTCAGATCAACTGAACGAAATCGAAAAAGCCGCGCTGGAGTCGTTGCAATCCGTCACGGATTCGTCCGCGCTGGAGGCGTGGCGCGTGTCGCATCTGGGGCGGAGTTCGCCGCTGATGTCGGTCTTCGCGGGGTTGGGGAAACTGTCGAAGGAGGAGCGACCAGTTGTAGGTCAGGGTGCGAACCGTGTGAAAGTGGCGCTCGAGTCCGCGCTGGAGGAACGCGCCAAATTGGTGAAAGAAGCCGCGCTGGCGAAATCCCTCGAAGAAGACGCGTTGGACGTGACGTTGCCTGGACGCGGAATCCACGTGGGGAGGTTGCACCCATCCACACAGCAGTTGCGGAAGGTGTTGAGCATTCTCGCGGACATGGGCTTTCAGGTGTACACGTCGCGTGAGGTGGAGACGGACGAATACAATTTTCAACTGCTGAACTTCCCGCCGAACCACCCCGCGCGCGATATGCAGGATACGTTTTTTGTCGAGGCGGAGGGGCGCGGCGATAACCCGATTCTGTTGCGGACGCATACCTCGCCGGGACAGATCCACGCGATGCGCGAGTTTTCGGCGATGAACCCAGACAACCCGCCGCCGATTCGCATCGCGTTGCCCGGCATGTGTTTTCGTTATGAGCAGATCACCGCGCGGTCTGAGATTCAGTTCAATCAGGTGGAGGGACTCGTCGTCGGCGAGAATATCACGTTCGCCGATTTGAAAGGCACGTTGGTTGATTTTGCTCGGCGCATGTTCGGGCAGAACGCGCGCACGCGTTTCCGCGCGTCGTACTTCCCGTTCACTGAACCGTCCGCCGAAATGGACATCGAATGTTTCGTGTGCGGCGGCAAGGGATGCAGTGTCTGCAAAAACTCAGGCTGGCTGGAAATTTTGGGTTGCGGCATGGTGCATCCCGTCGTCTTGCAAAACGGCGGATACGATCCCGCGCGTTATTCGGGTTTCGCCTGGGGCATGGGACCCGAACGCCAGTTGATGCTGAGGTACAAGATTGACGATATCCGCTATTTCTGGGGCAATGACCTCAGGTTTTTGGATCAGTTCTAAAAATGATTTACCGCGAAGAGCGCGAAGGTCGCTAAGAAAAACAAAAGATTTTCTTTGTGTACTTTGCGTGCTTTACGGTTCAAACTGACTCACCGCGAAGAGCGCGAAGTGCGCTAAGAAAGAGAAAAAGATTTTTTTTGCGTTCGTTGCCTTCTTAGCGGTTCAAACTGACTCACCGCGAAGCGCGCGAAACCCGCTAAGAAAAAGAAAAGGTTTTCTTTGCGTTCATTGCGTGCTTAGCGGTTCAAAAGGAATTTGAAGATGAAAATACCTATTTCATGGCTCAAAGATTACATTGACCTCGACGGTCTCTCCGTTGAAGACATCGCCCGCAAGTTGACGCTGGCAGGTCTCGAAGTGGACGAGATCAAGTACGCGGGCTTGCCGATGCCCGAATACAAAGACGGCGAGAAGCACGAGTTCAAGACCAGCGGCATCGGCTGGGACAAGGAAAAACTCGTCGTGGCGGAGATCCGCGAGGTGATGCCGCATCCCAACGCGGACCGATTGACCTTGCTCGATCTGTTCGACGGCACACAGAATCAAACCGTGCTGACAGGCGCGCCGAATATTTTCCACCTCAAAGGGACTGGAAAACTCGCCAAACCGATCAAAGCCGCGTATGCCAAGGAAGGCTCAACAATTTACGATGGTCACGTGGACGGGTTGGTGTTAACCACACTGAAGCGCGCCAAGATTCGCGGTGTGGAATCCTACTCGATGGTCTGCTCCGAAAAAGAACTCGGCATTTCCGAGGAACACGAGGGGATCATCCTGCTCGATGACGATGCGCCTGTGGGGATGCCGCTCACCGATTACATGGGCGACGCCGTGTTGGATATTTCCATTTTGCCGAGCATGGCGCGCAACGCGAACGTGCTTGGCGTGGCGCGTGAACTCGCCGCGTTGACTGGGCGGGAATTGCGGAAACACGTAAACAAGGAAACAGGTAAACAGGGAGACAAGGAGACAGGTAAGCAGGGAAAAAACGCAGTACGCAGTACGCAGAAATCAGTAACCGACCTCGTTGAAATCGAAATCACCGTTCCCGAACTCAACCCGCGCTTTGTGATGGGATTGATTCGTGACATCGAAATCAAACCCAGTCCGTATCACATTCAGCGACGGCTAAGGCTGGCGGGGATGCGTCCCATCAACAATATTGTGGACGCGACCAACTACGCGATGCTCGATGTCGGTGAGCCGTTGCACGCGTTTGATTATGATGTTTTAGTAGGACGCGTAGGGCAAGTTGGCAACTTGCCCTACAAGATCAAAATCATCACCCGCGCCGCGCAGGACGGCGAAAAACTCACCACGCTCGATGGCAACGAGCGAACGCTCACCTCGGCAAATGTGCTCGTCTGTGATGAAAAAGGATCGCTCGCGCTAGCTGGAGTGATGGGCGGGCTTGAATCCGAAGTGACCGACAAAACGAAGACGGTCTTGCTCGAAGGCGCGAACTGGAATTCGATCAACACGCGTAAGACGGCGGGACAGCACAACTTGCAGTCTGAAGCGTCATTTCGATTCTCGCGCGGCGTGCATCCTGCACTGGCGGAGCAAGGCGTGAAGCGCGGACTTCAACTCATGGCAGAGTGGTCGGGCGGAGTTATCGCGCCCGGGCTGGTGGACGAATATCCGCTCAAGCCGAAAGACCCGATGATCGCCATCACGCCGAAAGACGTCAAACGCTTGCTCGGTATCGAACTCACGGCGAAACAGATTGCCGAACTGCTCACGCGTCTCGAATTCAAATGCACGGTCGAAAAGAATATTGTCAAAGCGAAAACTCCGCCGCATCGCCTCGATATTGGCGAGGGCGCGGTCGGTCTCGCGGATGTGTTGGAAGAAGTTGCGCGCGTCTACGGCTACGACCGCATCCCCGAAACGCGCATGTCCGATTCGCTCCCGCCGCAGTTGGGCAACCCTCAACACGAGTGGGAGGAGCGCACCCGCGATCTCCTCGTCGCGCTTGGCTTGCAGGAGGTTGTCAGCTATCGCATGACTTCGCGCGAACGCGAGAGCCGCCTCTTTGCTCCCGAAGGGTCTCAGACCCTTCGGGAACACGTAGTATTGGCTAATCCCATCGCGCCCGAACGCAGTGTGATGCGGCGCAGTCTGCCCGCGTCTTTGCTTGAGACCGCTGAAAAGAATGCGCGCGGCGGTTCGCTCGCCATGTTCGAGATTGGTCCCGTTTTCGAGCCGCAACAAAATGGACTCCCTAACGAACCGCGCAAACTTGCAATAGTCATGACGGGCGCACGTCTCGCCTCCGCGTGGGATGTGAAGGATTCCCCCTCGTACGATTTCTACGACATGAAGGGCCGCATCGAACTCCTGTTGAGCGGACTGCGCCTTAGCGGCATTTCCTATGCCCCAGCCCCCGCTTCGTCTTCGCCCTCGGCTCCGCTCAGCGCGGAATACCTCCACCCGGGCAAAGCCGCCGAAGTGAAAGTGAACGGGCAGACCGTCGGCGTGTTCGGCGAATTGCATCCGCTGGCGAAAGAAAGATACGATTTTGAAACAGCGGTGATCGTCGCTGAGTTTGACTTGGACGCGTTGCGAAACGCCGCTCCGACGTATGGGATCACGCCCGTCTCCGAGTTCCCGCCAGTGTTCGAGGATATCGCCGTCATTGTGGATGAAGCGGTGGCGGCGGAACGCGTCGAGAGCCTCATCAGGCAGACTGGCGGAAGAACCGTGACCCGCGTCCGCCTGTTCGACGTCTACCGCGATGAAAAGATCGGCGCGGGGAAGAAGTCGCTGGCGTACAACCTGACCTATCAATCGGACAAAACGATGACCGACGCCGAAGCCGCGGCGATCCGCACGAAGATCGTCAAACGGCTGGAGCACGAAGTCGGCGCGAAGTTGCGAAGCTGATTGACATGATTCTGCGGCAGTTCAACTGCCGCAGAATCATGTTTTAGATAAGTCTTGATATAATTTGGAAAATTAAATTAGGAGAGATGAAATGAATAACAAAAATACTGGAATGATCGCGACCGTCGCGACCGCGATCCTGTGCGGTTGTTGCGCGCTGTTCGCCTGCATCATGGGCTTCGGCACAATCACCGGCAGCGGAACGTACACGCTGGGAAATTCAACCGAGCAGATGCCCACGGCATATGGGTATGTGTTCCTGTGTCTGTCCTTCCTGATGATTCTTGTGCCGGTCGCCGTCGGTTTCTTCACCTTGCGGAAGAAGCCGGACGCGAGCGATTTGGTTCCCCCGGAAAGCAGTGTCGAATAAAAGAATTGGCTTTCCCGTTATGTAAGAAGGACGAGCCAAAAAAACAGCGGCGACCGTTTTGGTCGCCGCTGTTTTAATTTACGATAACGGTGAGGGTCATGGGGCAGAAATAGAGGTTATCAATCTTAAGCGCCCATTTGGTTGTGAATGTGCCGCTTTCCTTGAGCGTTTCCATATCTGCGCTCAGGTATACGTTTTTGCCGGGTTCCGCGCCCTTGGGTAGGTTGTACGAAGCCACCTTATGTAATTTGGCGCCGCTGTAGTAAACGTAATCCATGGTGGCGCGATACCATGTTTCGCGGCCGATGTTTTTTACTCCCCACTTGACGCTGAAGTCTTCGCGGGTTTCATAAACTGTCCCATCCGCCGGTTCGACGCTGAAGACCTTGCAACCATATTGGGATTTATCCGTGCCGCTGGCGATCCCGGGCAGGGTTGGGGTGCCGGAAACGCCCAAGCCCGGCAGGATGAACACAAACGTGATCGTCGGGGAGGGCGAGAGCGTTACCGTGAACGTCGGCTTGGCAGTTGACGATGGAGTGACCGGTGCGGGCGCGACCGCGGCAGTCTGCGTGGCGGCGGCGTCTGCTGTTTGAACGATGTAGGTATTGACCGCGCCGGGTTCAGCGGTCGGAAGTGAAACGCTGGAAGTTGGCAGGCAAGCCAGCGCCAGGGCGATGGCTCCCAACCAGATCAAAAGTTTGTTTTTCTGCATGCCTGCTCAAGACTGCCGCGCGGGTTTTATTCGACGACGATCGCGATGTAGGGGTAGCACATGTCGCCCTCTACGCGCCAGGTCATCACGTGCTTGCCTTTTTCGGCGGGCGCAATGGCGTCAATGATGATCGTCACCGATTCGCCCGGCTTGAGGTCCACGCCGAATTCGCGGACGGTGTCGTTCGGGTCTTCCATCAATTTTGTGCCGCTGTAATACTTGATATCGTGCTTCGCCGGGATGATCTTCTTGCCGGTGTTGACGATAGTCCAAACGATATCGAACTCGTTGCCTTTTTTGAAGACCGTCAGGTCGCGCGGCTTATTGTTGACGGGGGTGCAATCGTAGTCCGGTTGAATCACTACCCCGCCTCCACCACCGCCGCCAACGACGAGCGTGGGCGTGGAGGGAACGATGATGAGCGGAGTCGCCGAAGGGACGAGCACGGTCGGGGAGGGCGGGACAGCCTCCGTCTGGGTGGGAAGCGTGGTGTTCGTCGCCACCGGTTGCGCGGCTTCCGTCTGCGCCTGCGCGGCGGAGACGGTCAGCGCGACCGAAGTCGCGACTTGATTGGCGATATCCACCGGGTTGGGTGTCGCCTGAGGTTGCGGCAGGCAGGCGCTGACCAAAAAGAGGATGCTGAACGCGGTGAACAGGATTCGTTTCGTGTGGTTTGCCATACTATTGCTCCTTCGTTGACTTACTTTTCGTTGGGTTTGGTTGTGCCGCCGTCGCCGATGCCAAGCGGCTGCCATTTCTTTTCATCCTTGAGGCGATGTTGGATGCCGTGACGGTCGTGCACTTCGTCGAAACTTTCAGGTTTGATGAACATCTCACTGCCGTCGAGCAAGCCGAGTACGCCGGCTTGTCCGGGCTCGAGGCGTTTTTCGCCTTTAAACTTCGCCGCGTCGGATGGCAGGTAATTGGTGGGTTCCTCGTAGGTGGTAATGTAGCCTTCGTAATTCCGCAGGATGACTTTATGGTCGGACATGCTGATCAGGTAATTCGGCATGACGGGGATTTTTCCGCCGCCGCCCGGCGCGTCGACGATATATTGCGGGACGGCGTAGCCGCTGGTATGCCCGCGCAAGCCTTCCATGATCTCGATTCCTTTCGCGACGGGGGTGCGGAAGTGCCCAGCCCCTTCGACCAAATCACACTGATAGAGGTAGTACGGGCGCACGCGGATACGGACAAGGTCTTGCACCAGTTTGCGCTGGATATGCACGTTGTCGTTTACGCCCGCCAGCAGCACCGACTGGTTACCGAGCGGGATGCCCGCCTTCGTTAAACGGTCGCAGGCTTCGGCTAGTTCCTTCGTTATTTCGTTCGAGTGGTTGACGTGGATGTTAATCCACAGCGGGTGATACTTGGCGAGCATGTCGCACAGTTCCTGCGTGACGCGCATCGGCATGAAGACCGGCACGCGCGAACCAAGGCGGATGATCTCGATGTGCGGGATTTCGCGCAGGCGGCTGAGAATCTCCTCGAGAATTTTCGGCGCCAGCACCAGCGGGTCGCCGCCGGAGAGCAGGACGTCGCGCACTTGCGGCGTGCGTTTGAGATATTCGATCTGCATCTCGAATTCCTGCCGCGAGAAGGTTTGACCCGGGTCGCCGACGATGCGCGAACGTGTGCAATAGCGGCAGTACGAGGCGCATTGCGTCGTCACCAGCATGAGGACGCGGTCCGGGTAGCGGTGCACCAGCCCGGGTACCGGCGAGTGGCGGTCTTCTGCCAGCGAATCTTCCATCATCGCAGTGAAGGATTGCAGTTCCTCCGAAAGCGGGATGACCTGTTTGCGGGTCGGGTCGTCGGGGTCGTTCGGGTCAATCAACGAAATGAAATAGGGCGTGATGTCCACGCGGAACAATCCTTGCGTTTGCAGGGCTTTGCGTTCCGAGTCGGTGAGCGGCAGGACTTTTTCGATCTCCTCGACCGAATTCATGCGGTGGCTGAGTTGCCAGCGCCAGTCGTTCCACTTCTCATCGGGAACGTCGGCGTAAATGGGCGCTCGCTTTGAAACAAAAGGTTCAGACATGGGGTTTTCCTCCGAGGGTAATTGCTTGGATTCGACTCAAACAGATACGGCAAATGAGTGAAACGGAGGATCGTGGTCGGGTCTGAAAAACCCGGCGTTATGCACACAGGCGTTCATCTTGAATTGAATTGTACGGGGAAACAAAAATCGGGTCAATGTCCCTTTTGGCGAGTTGGCAGTCATTCATCCGCTAATCCGCGCAAATCTTCGCAAACTCTTGATAGATTAGCGCGGATTAGCGAAGATTAGTGGATCAATCGAAATCGGAACCTGAAATTCTCCGGCGGTGTATAACTGATAAACCGGACCTCTGCAGAGGCATGATTGGATGAACCCACACTAATTCGACGCGCCGCAAACGGCGACGCGGCGGCTTGGGAACCGCTCGTGTTGGCGCACCAACAAGCGGTCTTCCGGCTTGCCTACCTGCTCCTCGGCGATGCCGACGATGCGGAAGACATCGCGCAGGAAACCTTTTTACGCGCCTGGAAACATCTCAAGCGCTTCGACGCGACGCGCCCATTGCGCCCGTGGCTGTTGAGCATCGCGTCGAATCTCGCGCACAACCGCCGCCGTTCCGCGGGGCGCTACCTCGCTGCCCTAGCCCGCGCTTTTCGCGAACAACCAACAGAGACGCCGCTCGCCGAAGCCAGCGCCCAGCGCTCAGACGCCAACGAACTCTGGCGCGCCGTTCAACGCCTGGACATGTCCGACCAGCAAATCATCTACCTGAGATATTTCCTCGAACTCTCTGTTGTTGAAACTGCTGAAACCTTGCAGGTTGCCGAGGGCACCGTCAAATCGCGGTTGAGCCGCGCCCTCGAAAAATTGCGAACCGTTATTCGTCACGATTTCCCCGTATTGGTCGAAGGACGTAAAGCATGAGCGAAATGGATTTCGAGAATCAACTACAAGCGCTCGCGAAAAAGACAACGTATCCGCGCACGCCCGATATTGCAGGACGTGTGATGGCGCGCATCATTCCAGCGACGAAACCCCGCTTCCTTTCCAAAGGGTGGGCTTGGTCGCTAACCCTCATCGTTGTCCTCCTCTTCAGCCTCATGCTCATCCCGCCGGCGCGCGCCGCCATCCTCGAATTCATCCAGATTGGAATCGTCCGCATCTTCCCGCGCCCGACCGAATCGCCGATCGAAACAGCCACAGCGACAACTCCTCAATCGTATGCGCCTGTAATCGCGACGCCATATTTAGAAACCTCAACCCTTCTAGTTGACCTCAGTAAACTCGCCGGTGAACGGACTCTTTCGCAAGCGCAGTCGCTTGTCGCGTCCGAGTATCAAATTCTCTTGCCAACCTATCCATCCGATTTAGGCGCGCCTGACCATGTCTTTGTGCAAGACGCCGACGGCGCGATGACCATCCTCATCTGGCTCGATCCAAATGATTTGGAAAAAGTTTTGTTGAGCCTGCACCTCATCCCAGAGGGAAGTTGGGCGATTCGCAAAGCCGAACCGGTCACGATCGAGGAAACACTTGTCAACGATAAACGCGCGGTGTGGGCGGTGGGACCATACCCGCTTAGATATTCCAACGGCAACCTCGAGTTCACGCGGTTGATTGACGGCTACGTGCTGATCTGGGCGGAAGGCAACGTCACCTATCGGCTTGAAACGGTTCTACCGCTAGAGGAAGCGATTAAAGTTGCCGAGTCGCTCCAACCTGTTCCGTGAATTGGAATCTAGCCGATCTACAAACATAAGTTGTAGAGCAAATTGCCAATTTGCCAAACGCAATTTAGCAAATTGCGTTACTAAGCTCACTCAATTGGGAACTAGAGACTTGTCCAGTCCTCAGTCTCTAGCTTTGGAACCAAACCTCCACAGTCGGTGTACATCAATAAACACGGAGGCAGACATGATTTCTCGCTTCAGAATTTCGCTCGTTCTTGCTTTGACGCTCGCGCTCTTGCTTGCCATCCCGGTCTTTGCCGGCGGTTGGGCAGTTATCACCCTGGACGAATTGCCTTCAACCGTTATCGCGGGCGAACCGGTGCAGATCGGTTTCACCGTCCGTCAACACGGCAAGACTCCGCTTGTTGGGATCGACGCGACCGTCACGATCCAAACCGGGTTTGATAAACTCACTTTCATTGCGAAAGAAGAGGGCTTGCCCGGTCATTATGTCGCTGAATTGAATTTTCCCACTGAGGGCGAATGGATATGGGAGATCGACGCGTTTGGGTACGAACAACCCATGCCGAACTTACGCGTGACTGGCGCGGTAACCACAGCGGCAAACCTACCGGTTGCGAAGACAGAAGCGCTCCCAACATCGCCCGTTGTTCCATTGGCAAGTTTAACTATGGGGGCGCTTGCGTTGATATTCGCATGGCGGACGAAGAGTCGGGGCGTGTTCGTGCTTGCCGCGCTCTGCCTGACGGTGGGAATTGGCTCGTTGTTTGTCGAGTCGGCTGTCCCTGCGGTAGAAGCGAAGAGGCAGGCGATTGCCGATCCGTTTGTTTCGCAAGTCGAGTTGGGCCAGCGGTTGTTCGTCGCAAAGGGCTGTATTACCTGCCATGCCAACACGAACGTGCCGGATTGGCATGCGTATCGAACGATCGAAATGGGCGCGCCAAACCTCTCCAATTTTTCCGCCAGTCCCGAAATTTTGCGGATTCGCTTGAAAGACCCGGCGCTGGCAAAGTCGGATACGCAAATGCCGAATTTGGGGTTATCCGACACTGAGATCGAAGCGTTGATCGCGTTCATCAATTCAAAGTAAGCGCTTCGATTTGCGAACGGACAGTAAGATTTCCCAGCTGTCCGTTTTCATTTAATCGGACTACAATACCGATAAAGAGGCGCCGATGCAGATCAACCTTGATGAACTTGAAGTCACTCACAACCCGGCTGAGAACCGTTTCGAGACATGGGTCGAAGGTCGGCTCTCGAAGTTGGATTACATCGAAGCCGGCAACACCATCGTGATGACGCACGTCGGTGTAGACCCGCAGGATCGCGGCCAAGGGCTTGCAGGCAAAATCACGGACGTCGCGCTGGCGTACGCGCGAGAGAAATCCCTGCGGGTGATTCCGATGTGCTCGTACGTTGCGACGCACATTCGGGCGAATCCGGAGTATGTTAAGTTAACAAGGCAAAAAGCATAATTTGACCTCTTGCATAAGCGTTTCTTGCTCAGCCACAGAGTCCACAGAGACCTTTGACCCCGCACCTGCGTTCGGGGCAGGTGGAAATTCTCTTTTTCTCTGCCGTCTCGCACCGTCGTGCTCGCGGCACGAACGGTGTGTTCTCTGTGGCGAAAATGACTTTCGCAAGAGGTCTA